>NC_000961.1:600000-1200000 GCF_000011105.1 Pyrococcus horikoshii OT3 | reverse complement strand
TCATTCTGCCAGTTTATAAGTTCATTAGTGAACTTCCAGACATCATCTTCATTTAGATTCTCGGTTCTATTAAGGGCCAGGGAAAGTGCCATAACTATTAAGCTTAAGTCCTCAGTTTTTGAAATATCCCTGAAGCTCTTGACGATGTTTGTCGAGTAATCTAACATGCTTACAGCAGAGACGGGGGCCGTGATAAGGGCTATAGTGATAATGATGGCAATCGATCCCCTCATAACTTCCCCTCCTTTAAGAAAATCAGAAGGCTTAGTAGATAAAACTTTTGCACTAAAAATAATTAAATCAAGAAAGAAGTTCAATCTCTCCCTCTTTTTCTTCAGATTTTTGTTCGGTTATTTGCTCTTCTTCTTTTTTAGGCAATCCTCCTGGTCTGGATTTCTTCTTTTTAGCCTTTAGTGCTTCTAAATCATTCCTATACTTTACGGCCATGTACCCCGTTCCAATGAGTGCAACGCCCAGGATGATTGTTATAACTCCAAGTACCTTAGTTGCACTTATCCCGGTATTTTGCTCTTGTTTCACGTACTTAGATGAAACGTTCACTATCTTCTCAGCTAGGGGAGTGGGATTGGAGAGCGTTGATAGAACGGTATCTATATACCCAGGTAACTCATTGGGCTCTGGCCACTTCTCGACGACCTCTTTCTTCACTATAACCTTCGGCGGTATACTGTTTATCAATATAAGGTTTGGATAGCTAATTCTATGCCAGTTTCCAAGTGGATCCTGGTAGACTAACGTAACACCAATCCTGTGAATTCCCTTCTTTAGCACTAAATACTGCCCTTCAACAACCTTCTCCTTACCTGCAGGTAGATACCCTATGGGAATAACCTCTTTTCCATCTAAGAAGTCTCCCATATTCACTATTATGCTCGCATTTTTAATGAACTCGTACTCTCCGCTCTCACCCTCGGTTGAAACTTTGAACCTCAGTCTTATCGTTGAGTTAACTTTGGCATCCACGTAGTTGCTCCATGTTTTATTATCAGTTAGAACCTTGGCCTCTAGCTTTATCTCCGGAGTACCATAGACTATTATTTTCTCTATAACGTTAGATTTAACCGTGACCTTCTCTCCCGCCTCATTGTAGTATTCCACGAGAACTGGGCCAAGTTTATATTCTCCCACCTTAGTTGGCTTCAACGTGTAAACCAAGACTGGCATCTCGGAATACGCTTCTAGGGTGTTTAGAGTCCATGTACCTATCCCACTCCTGAGCTGGAAGTTATTTGGAACTGGAGCTATGACTTTAACTTGAAAGGCATTCCCTCTGCCCAGGTTCTTAACTTTTATGAAGACAACGAGTTCATCTCCATTTAACAGTATCTGCTTTTCATTTACCGCTAATTCTGCAGTAACATTTGCTTGTCTTATTATGGGTAAAGCTAACGCCCCTAATGGCCCGAAAACCCTAATATATGTTCTATTATAAGTTAGATCTACGCTGTTTGGTGGAATCTCAATTCTAAATGGGGCCTTTACCAATTGATAGATGTTACCTTCCCTTATAGAGAACTTTTCCATAACTTCTCCCTTTGAATTCAGAAGCTCAAATCTGGAATAGTATCCAACGGATAATAACTTTAATCCATACTTCGTGTTGTTGTATTCAATCGTCAGGGTCTCTCCCACGTAAAGTAATCCCCCATATACTTCTTGGCTGACCTCTGTAACCTTTGTCTCCTCTTCAGAGGGTTTCTCTTCAGGTTTAACTATCTGTGCTCCTTGAAAGGTCATTTTTGCCCCGTAAACGTTCACGACAATTTTCTTGTTCTCCTCGGCACTAACGAGTTCTATTAAGATGTAAGATGATTGTACGAATTCGTCACTAACCTTGTAAGGTATTGAAACGGGGGAGTCTTTTTCTATTACCTTCCTTACGCTACTACCATCTGGGTAAGTTATTTCAAGGGTAGCCTTGGAATCTGAAGGAACCTCTATGACTTTTATCTTATATCTTGGAAAAGGACTAGGAATCGTGTATGAAGAACCTTTGTATATAACGACCTTATCGTCGAGTAGTTTTAGTGGGGTTCCTATCTTTACGTATACTACTCCCTTATCTTTCCATATTCCAACGACCTTGACCCTGAATATGACATTATTCTCTTGTGGATAATATCCAACTTCCCCCTCTTTTAATATAAACTTCGCTGTGGGGTTACCGTTCTCATAAATATTTATCCTTACCATTGTCCAGTTCTGATCCACGTCTACGAGCTTCACCACATACTTTTGGGCGAATTTTACTCCCCATCCTAACTTTAGGCCTACGGTTGAAAGTTCAGAGTACTTTTCCTCTCCGGAAACTACAGGGATGAACATCTCCATAATAAAGCCTGTCAAAAGAAGAATCGTTAGCAAGATGCTAGCTTTTCTCATCGCTATCTCGACCCCCATTATTTATTTTATTGCCTCTTACACTTTAGATTTTAATTAAGTATAAAGGTCTTTTGGTGGATCATTCCCAAAACTTTCTTGTCCTTATATAACGTTTTTCGAGCTCCATTAACTCCTTTATCAACATCTCTTCTGAATATGACCTCGAAAGTATCCTGGTTGCAGTCTTAACCCCTACTCCGTAAGTTGCTAAGGCTAGTAGAGCGTTTTTTCCATAGCTATTCAGCAAGTCCGCGGCTTTTAGGCCTTTAAGGTAAGCTTTCTCCTCTTTCTCGAATAACTTTTCTCCACTCTTAAGTTTTTTAAGGGAAAGTTTAAAGGCTTCAGCATCCTTTGGATGAAGGGGAGCTAACATCCTCGATCCGCACTTCGGACATTTTATATCTCCTATCCTATCTATAATCCTTCTAACCTTTGTTTCCCAGGAAAATCCACAATTTGTACATACGAGAGTTATTGAGCTTTCTAATAGTTTTTCTTTAAATAGAAGTTCAATCTCCTTCTCGTCGAGTGGAGAAGTCATTAAAAATTCTCCTCTCAGCCTCATGTATTCAAGTTCCAGTGACGTTGGTTCCTCCAGGATCCTTCCCTTTACCCTAATCTCTCCATCTTTAATTTTCTTAAGGACAGTATTCACGCGCTCTACATCTACTTTATCGTGAAATATCTCGTTGAAAGTTTCTACTTCGATGATCGTATCTTCAAACAGTCTCTCTACCTTTTTAATTCTTGCATCTTTTCGAAGGGCTCCCATTCTCTTAGCGACGTTAAGCATTTTCCACCTATATATTGGGCTATCCTTAAGGGCCCTGGAAATTATCTCCCTAACGTTACCTTTAATTCTAAGGATATCCTTGATTTCATCTGGATTCATCTTGAAGGGGGTTGTTATTATTATTCCATTGGACTGGGTTCTAGCTGAAAATATCTTTCCATACTTAAGCGAAAGAAAAGCAAGAATGTATCTGGCTAGTCCTTCATTAGTTTTGTTCCCAAAGTCTGAGTGGACTATAACTAAGTTTGGAAAAACGCTAATCAAGATATCCCTGTCGCTCGGTATAAGATCATTCTCTTTTAATCTTTCCCTTGCAATGTCTAGCTCCTTCTCTTCGAACTCCACTCCCTTAATGAGTCTAATAGCTCTCTCTTTATCCTGAACAAGCTCCCTTCTTAACCTTCCAACCTCAATGGCAACCTCATATGGAACGGGTATCAGCTCACCTTCCCAACTTGGTATGGCCCCTTCTATGTTTTCACTCTCTCTCACCTTAATTACATCATCTTTTATCTCAAGAACCAGCCAACTTTTACCGTGCATAATAAATTCAATACCTTCTTCCAAGTTGATTACGAAGTTCTCGTCCAACCTTCCTATAAGCTTTCCAGAGACAACGTCTATTACCTTGTAACTTACCTCATCGGGAATTGTTGATAAATTTTCAAAATAGTACTTGAATGATTTTCTTCCCAGTCTAAGCCTATCTTCATGTCTCTTTATTATTCCAGCTTCCTCTAAGATCTCGAGGACTCTAAGGTAGTCTTCCCACCTAAGCTTCCTATAGGGGTAAGTATCCTTGGCGAGCCTGTAGGGTTCATTTATCTTTAAGTCTCTATACTCGATCAGCAATCCAACGATAAAATGAGCGAGAACGTCTAGAGCATTTTCATAGGGTTTTACTCCCTCGAGCTTCCCTTCAAGTGCCCTTTTTGCTATGACAAGACCCTGCAGATAGTCCTCTACACCCGTCGTAATTATGTAAGCTTCACTAACTTCCCAGAGCCTATGCCTGCTCCTTCCGGCCCTTTGAATTAGTCTGTTTACTTGCCTTGGACTCATGTATTGGATTACCACATCCACATCTCCGATGTCAATTCCCAGTTCCATTGAGGATGTGCATATTAAAGCTTTTATCTTACCCTCCTTGAGCTTTCTCTCGGCCTCAATTCTGGCCTCTTTTGAGAGACTTCCATGGTGCACCTCCACAGGCTTTCCCCAGGTTTTCAGTCTGTGCCCTAAAATTTCTGCAAACTGCCTCGTGTTTACAAAAATCAACGCCTTTTTATATTTCTCAACGATCTCCCATAAAGTTCTAAGCCTGGTAGCAACGTCACCTGGAACCTTGAGCTTTTCTGCTAGTTCCTGGTCCTCAGGCTTTGGTTGGGGGTAAAGTACCTTAAACTTGTACCTTTTCTTTAAATGTGGCTTTATTATCCTTTTAGCCTCAAACCACTCTCTTATTTCCTCCTCGTTTCCGACCGTAGCGGATAACCCTATTCTTATAAAATCGGCTATCAAGGAAAGTCGCTTTAAGTTCAGTATTAGCTGAATACCTCTTTTATTGTCAACGAGTTCAGTTATCTCATCTACTATGACGAACTTAACGTTCTCCAAATACTTCCTCAGCGACTTTGTGGTGAGGATCGCTGGCAAGCTTTCGGGAGTAGTTATTAATATGTGGGGAGGGTTCTTTACCTGCTTTGCTCTCATTGACTGGGGAGTATCTCCATGTCTAACTTCAACTTTAATTCCAGTCTTCTCTCCCCACCATTTTAACCTCTCTAATAGATCTCTGTTTAATGCCTTCAACGGGGCTATATATAAGCATGAAATTGGCCGAAGGTTATCCTTAAGAATTGAATTTATGACTGGTATAATAGCGGCTTCAGTTTTTCCACTTCCAGTTGGGGCTATAATTAGGACGCTCTCCCCTTCTCCATATATTGCCTTAAAGGCTTGAATTTGAAGCTTGTTTAACTTTCCAAACTTCTCCTTAATGGCCTTCTTTAGCACTATATGCATCAGATCAAGCTCGAGGGTTAACTTAAAAATGTATCATTCGATTAAGGAATAGTATGTATAGAAAGGGAGCAAACGCTGAAAGGGAATTGATAAAAAAATTGGAAAGACTTGGATTTGCCGTAATTAGATCTGCAGGTAGCAAGAAAGTTGATGTAGTAGCTGGAAATGGTAAAATTTACCTTTGTATCGAAGTTAAGACGACGAAGAAGGGGAAGCTTTACATAAAGGGGGATGATCTGAAGAAGCTAGTTGAATTCGCGAATAAATTTGGTGGTACCCCAGTTCTAGCTGTAAAGTTCCTGGGAGTTGGGTGGAGGTTCTTCAGACCTAGCGGTGAAGGAAACCTTGTTATCTCTCCAAATGATGGAGAAACCCTCGAAGTTGTAGTAGGCCTTCAAAGGAAACTTGAGGTGGGGGAACAAAAATGAGGAGATATCTATTTTTAGCCCTCCTCCTTGCGTTGCTCCTAACGCCACCTGTTAGCTCACAGCCTGTCTTGGTTTTAAAGGTATCCCCAAAGAGCGTTGAGGGATTTCCTGGTCAGACCTTGGTTGTAAACGTCACAATAAAAAATGTAGGAAACGAAACCGCTAGAAACGTTACCATTTATTCCATCGATACCATTAAAGGGATCCTCTTCACTCAAGAATTCTTAAATTTCTTAGAGCCAAATTCATCTCATGAATTTCCGATGAAAATTTTCCTTGTAAAGCCTGAAGCTGGGCTTTATAATGTTCACATAGTTGCTAAATTTGGAAATCAGATCGCTGAAGATACCGTAAAAGTCAAGGTAAAATCGGTTGTGAACTTTACCCTATCAATTGAGGGGAAAGGTAAGTATCTATACGGTGAAAATGCAACCTTCATCCTCTCCATTGATTCTACATCAAACCTACTCCTCTATGGTGAAGCTTATGTAAAGCTATTCAAGAACGGTAAACTAATGCTTGAAACTTCCTACAAGCCAATGATAGACAGTTGGGGAGTTTGGAGAAGGGAGATTAACTTAGGAAAGCTACCTTTGGGGAATTATACCCTTCGCTTTGAAGCGGAGTTTTATGGGAGAAAGGAAAACGTAACCTACAGCTTCACCGTATATAGAAGGAACCTAACAATGGATGCATACTTCAGGGGAGGAAAGATATTCGTTAATGTAAGAGAAGAAGACTTTCCGGTGGAGGGGATTAAGGTATGGATCAATGGAAGGGAGTTCACGACAAATAGTCTCGGTTTCGTCACCCTCGATGTCACGGAGCCAGGAACGTATATCATTAAAGCGGATTTGGATGGGATTATCTCTGAAAAGATAGTTGAGGTGGAGAGGCCGATCATTTTGGCTTCCCAAATTAATAATACATTAAGGGTTAAGGTTCTAGACTCTAAAGGAAACCCAATTAAGGGAATTACAGTTGTTGTCCAGGGATCTAGAGATACTTTATACTCCGTTACCGACGAGAATGGGATTGCGGAATTTAACGTAGAAAAAATTGGGGTAGGTGCTGCTGAAATTAAAATCGAGAGCGAGAATTACCTACCGGCTAGTACCCAGGTTAACGTAATCGCTAGTAAACCTAAAAAGGAGTTAATTACTAAAACGATTACAGAAACCCTAACAACGACGACAACCTCAACCTATGTACCCTTAGCTCCAGGAAAAGAGAGATCAGCTTCTGATATCAACTTTGTTCTCTTAGTAATTGGATTTCTAGCGGTTTTTGGAGCCTCCTCATATTTGGCATTCTTTAGGCCAATAATAGTAGAGGAAAGCATCGATAAATACTATTTCGTCAAGATAAAAGCTCCGCGTCTTAGAGGCGTTAAGGAATTTAAGTACGAGAAGCTCGCAAATGTTAAGGATGCGTGGGCTAGTAGAGGGAACGTTGAAATTGAAGATAATAAGATAATATGGAGAATTGATGAACTTGGGCCAGGGGAGGAAGCAATCCTACAGTTTACTCTCTCTTGATAAGCTCATTTATCTCTTCTGCTATTTTTGATTTTCCCCCTAGCCTTATATACATCTCATAGGCCTCTTCGGCCTTCTTTAAGAGACCATCTATTCTTAATCCTCTTTTTCTTGCTACAAGTATCCTCGTTGCAATTATCGCAAATTCTAGGAGGTAATTATCGGCCCTGCTAATTGGCCTTGGTAACTTTTTTACCATTCCAATATAAATAGGTGTAAGCGTGCAATTCTTAGCTAAGCTTTTCCCAACTTCATCTTCTATAACTTCTTTATGGCAATTAACTCTCCCCTCAACCCAGGGATATCCCTTGATCTTTTTTAGTGGAACTTTCAAAGCCGGCTCGAATTCTAGATTTGGAAATATGTTGAATGCAAGAGATACTAATAACTCAATATCATCGACAATTTGAACTATCGCAAAGTTACTAATGCTGAGATCCTCAAAGCTTCTTCCTTCAAAAATTTTAAATTTTAGGAAATCTCCAACTCTAACTATTCCAATGGGGGTTAGATTAGACTTAGTTATCAGTATGCATTCATAAACTTTGCCTTCTTCTGGAAATAGTTCCTTAAGATTCATTTTTCCCTGGCAATCACGGAAAGTTTTGAGGAATCGACTATTATAACTTCCCCAATACTTTTCACGGCCGTTATGGGGATAATAAGGAGTCCATCCTTTGTTACTTTGAACTTCTTTAGGTCGAGGTCTTCATCAGGATCCGCAAGAATTGCTATTATCCTTCCCTTCTCCTCCTCGCTCCCATCTTCCTCAAAGAGTATATCATAAACCCAACCTAACCTTACCCCAGTATCGGTTATAAGCTCAACATCCCTAAGCTTTGATGCCTTTATTCTGACCATTGTGCATCCCAAGAATTTTAGAAAAATTGAATATAAAAACCTTTAGTACTTCTTCAGCTCTGGTATTATCTCTTCAAGCTCCTTTTTGAGTTCCGTGGCAATCTTGTCGAGGAAGCTTCTACCCTTGGGAGTAACAACCCTTCCTTTCCCTGGAACCTTTTCGATGAATCCTGCAGCTTCCAACTGTTGTAAGGCCTTCCTTATTATGCTCCCTCCTGCCTTGTAGAATCTCTCTGGGGCATGCCCCCTGTTCTTCCTTCCGCCATAATAGGTTCTAAGCCTTTCAATCCCGACGGGACCATCTATGTATACTCTCCTAAGTATCGAAGCTACCCTATAGTACCACCAATCCTCCTGCTCAGGAAGTCTCTCCTTGTGTCTTCCAGTCTTTACGAAGGGTGCCCACTCTGGAGGCTTAATTTCAGGGATCTCCTTAAGTCTCTGGGCAACTCTCTCCACCAATAGGTCACCGGGAACATCATAAACCGTGGCCATCCTTCAACCCCTCCCTCTTTTGAACTTCTTTCTAAATTCAAGGATATCAAGCTTAATCTTTCTTATT
This sequence comes from Pyrococcus horikoshii OT3, assembly GCF_000011105.1. NCBI lineage: Archaea > Methanobacteriati > Methanobacteriota > Thermococci > Thermococcales > Thermococcaceae > Pyrococcus > Pyrococcus horikoshii. The sequence goes on along the minus strand of NC_000961.1, from coordinate 1,191,390 downwards.
GGTTCTTCTTTAACCTTCTTCTTTGCTTGCTCCTTCATTTGGAGCTTTTTTAAATATTTCTCCCATCCCTCTCTCGGCTTAAACAATATAAATCTTTTGCCTCTAACCTCTAAGAGCTCACTATCGGTGAGCTCCGCAACCCTCTCCGCTATTTCCTTCCTACTCATCTTAGTAGCTATAAAGGCTCCCTTTCTTATCTCAACTTTTAATACCCCAGTTCTAGCAAGTTGGGTTTCTATTTCCTTTATCACGCTCTCCGTTATCCCTTTCTTTCCTATCCAAGCCTTAGGTTCTATATCATAGTATCTCGCCCTAAGGGCTCGTCTAATTTTCCCAGGTAAGCGTTTGGTGACCATGAGTACTCACCTCATCTTGGGGAAATAATAGGGGCTTTTAAACATGTCGATTACCTCTTTATTAACTATCCTTCCGTCTTTTGTTGACCTCGAAGTTTCTCTGGTTATCTAAAATATCGTGGTTTATCAATTAGAGGAGCTTAGAAGTTTTAATGCTGGAGGGTAAGCTTGTTTGCGGATTTTATCTTTCCTCCTGGATTTTCTTGGCCTAGGATAATTTTTATAAATCAAGGGATGTGTTAGATGAAAATGGGCTTGAGCCGGGATAGCCTAGCCTGGTGGGGCGGGGGACTCGTAATCCCCAGGTCCCGGGTTCAAATCCCGGTCCCGGCTCCAACAAAAAATTTAAATACCTACCTTAGTTCTAAACTATCGAGTGTGCCGCGGTAGCCTAGCCTGGTAGGGCGCCGGCCTGCTAAGCCGGTGGGCGTGGTCCCGCCGGGGTTCAAATCCCCGCCGCGGCGCCACACTTTTTGTAATGCCGGGATAGCCTAGAGGCCAGGCGGGGGACTGCAGATCCCCTTTACCCGGGTTCAAATCCCGGTCCCGGCTCCAAACTCATTTTTCAGAAAGTTAAGTTAAAAAGAAAAATATCATGAAGAAAGCCTTTCCCTCATGAATTTCTCAAACCTGTCCATAGCTTCTTCGAGGATTTCAATCGGAGGTAAGAATACAATTCTGAAGTGTCCCTTCCCATATTCGCCGAATCCTGAGCCATGAACGAATAGGACATGGGCGTTATGTAGAACGTCGAGCACAAATTCCTTATCACTCTTCCATGGGCCTTCTTCAATTCTTGGAAAGATATAGAATGCCCCCTGGGGTTTTGTTGTGCTTATTCCTGGAATTTCATTGAGTCTCTTATATATGAAGTCTCTTCTCTCCTTTAGTTTTTTCATATACTCTTTAAGATAGTCCATGGAGCCTGTTAATCCCGCTATCGCTGCAAATTGTCCTGGTGTGTTAGGACATATTCTTATCCTTGCTAGTTTATCAATTGCTTCCCTGACTTCGCTTAATTTCCCTTCGGGATCAACAAAGTACATATACCCAAGCCTCCATCCCGTGGCAAAGTATACCTTTGATAATCCATTCATGACTATAACTGGAACATCCTTGGTCAAGGAGCCAGGAGAAATGTGTTTTCCTTCATAAGTCATCAAATCGTAGATTTCGTCGCTTAAAACTACTAAATCGTGTTCTCCTGCAACGTTTATAATCTCTTCTATAGTTTTCTTATCGTATAGGGCCCCCGTTGGATTGTTAGGATTTATAACGGCTATCGCTTTCGTTCTTTCACTTATCTTTTTCCTTAGGTCGTCTATATCTGGTTGCCATCCTTCCTCCTCAATTGTTCTATACTCTACTGGCTTTCCGCCATAAAATTTCACTAAGCCCGTATATGGAGGATAGCTCGGTCCTGGGATTAGAATCTCATCTCCTGGATCCAGAAGGGCCCCGAATATCAATTGTAGTGCCTCTGTTACAGCGGCCGTAACTCTAACGTCATCGGGAGTTATATCAACCCCATTCTTCTCCTTTTCCCTTTTCACTATTGCTTCTCTAAGCTCAATTAATCCCTCGCTGTCTCCATAATAGTTATGACCTTCCTGAATTGCCCTACAGTATGCCTCTTTCATGTGCTCTGGTGGCTGGAAGTCGAATTTAACGGGGTCGCCAATGTTTAGTCTGATCACTTTTATGCCCTTTTTTTCGAGCTCTCTAGCGGGTAGTACAACATCCCTAATTGCGTATTCTATAGAAAGAGCTCTTTTAGAAGCCCTTATCATTAGGGTCACCTGGTATATGTTATGAGTACACTAATAAATAGTTTTGCCTACTTTAATCCTTGAAATGCAAGAATATAAAGAGCTCATAAAGGAATGTGCAAAGGAGCTTGAAGGTTTAATGCCCGAGATAAGTCAAAAGCTTGTTAATATAGCTAAGATTAATTCTCCAGATAGGGCTTTTTTAGAGTATCTGAAGGTTGTTGAACAAGTAAGCTTGATGAAAACCGAGAGAAAACAAAAAAATAAGGCCCTTATTATTCTTTGGAGGTACGGTGAAGCCCTTGAAAAAGAGCTGTATTCGGATGTGAAGTTTTTTGCGAAACCACTTCATAAAAGGATTTTTAGGTTCGTTGATTGGAAGATAATTGGGATGCTCTTCTTGGTGTTTATAATCCTTCCCGCGATAACATCAAATTTGTGGAGCTTTAGAAGTGAACACTACGTTTTGTATTTGAATGAAAACGTTGACTTTCCTAGAGAGCTATGTAACTATAGAACCTCATGGCTTTATGACTTTAGGACGTCGATGGTATGCGTTCTTAAATATGGCTACGGCTCTATTAACGTGACATTAAGGGGGAATTCGTGGGAAAAGGGAGTGGAAGCTCAAAGGTTTATTTCTGATATGGAATATGATTTCGATAGAGTTAAAAGCCCTATAACTTATATTCAGACTCCTAAAGAAACTTTAAGATATAAGAAGGGAGTTTGTAGTGACTTTGCTCTCCTGGTCGCGAATATATTATTAGATAATAATGTTTCCCCAGTTTATATAGTTCACACGGTAGTTAGGAAAGAGCCTAGTGGAGGCCATGCTGCGGCCGGAATTTACGTTAATGGAACACTATGGATCTTAGATTGGGGCTCGAAGCCCACCAAGTTTCAAGAGTATCTGGAGAATATTGATAGGATATGGGAAATTAGGGAAGTTAGGATTTACAGAATAACTAGGGATAGAATAACCTTAGAAAGGATTTATAAGGCTAGGCTTGAGGATGACAGATGGAGATTCCTCTACTCGGTTATCATCATGCTTGGGATCTTCATCCTTAAGAGGAGAGAGTGGTGGATTATGTAATCAGGGGGTGTGAGAAGTGAGGAATCCATTTGAGAGAATGCCAACGGTACTTACCGCTGACGAATTAATTGATAAAGCCTTTAGAAGAGCTGAAAAAGCTGCTTCTTCATTTAAACCTAGGGGAAATAAGGTAAAAAAAGCCAGGTTGAGAGAGGAGTTAAGAGTTAGGACTGTAAGTAACGTTGTGAGGGATAATCTTAGAAAAGTCCTGGAAAGAACCCCTGGGCTTTCAACTCTTCCAAAGTTCTATCAAGAGCTAGTTGACGTTCTTGTTGACAGGGATACATTTCATAAGGCCATGGCCGGGATAGATTGGGCAATCAGAATTATTAGAGAGCTTGAGGAGAGGTACGTTGAAAGGATAAGGTACTCAAACGATCCGAACGAAATTGCAGAGCTTAGGAGGCAATTCTATGGTAGGGTAGCAAGTGTTCTAAGGGATATAGATGATAGGCTTAGATATCTAAACAAGGCCAGGGAAGTCCTAAAGGATCTTCCCGTGGTTGACTTGGAAATACCTACAGTTGTAATAGCGGGACATCCAAATGTTGGAAAGTCGACCCTTTTAAAAGCCCTAACAACTGCCAAGCCTGAGATAGCAAGCTATCCCTTTACCACTAGAGGAATAAATGTAGGTCAGTTTGAAGACGGTTACTTCAGATATCAAATTATAGACACTCCTGGATTACTCGATAGGCCCATTAGCGAGAGAAATGAAATAGAAAAGCAAGCGATCCTAGCCTTAAGGTACTTAGGAAACCTTATAATCTATATATTTGACCCCAGTGAACATTGCGGCTTTCCACTGGAAGAGCAGATCCATCTTTTTGAGGAGGTGCATGGAGAGTTCAAAGACCTACCTTTCCTTGTCGTCATAAACAAGATTGATGTAGCCGATGAAGAAAATATTAAGAGATTAGAAAAATTTGTTAAAGAAAAGGGGCTAAATCCAATAAAAATTTCCGCCTTAAAAGGAACCGGGATTGATTTAGTTAAAGAAGAGATCATAAAAACTCTTAGACCTCTCGCAGAGAAAGTTGCAAGGGAAAAGATTGAAAGGGAGTTAAGGAGATACAGGAGCTATCTCTGACTCCTTAATTTCTTCCGGCAAGGAGAAGAAGGCCACTACCTCCAGGATCGCTGCAATTATGATCACGAGGAAGCCTATCGCGACTATTATCAATAGCGCTCCTATGAAGTAAATGAGTCCCGCAGTCTTAAACATGTCAACTCCCGTATATTGGGTTATCAATTCAAAGCTCTTCTTTTGGAAGTAAGTTCCAACTATGTATGCAATCCATAAGATTACGAGCCCAGCTAATATTGGGATTAGCAGGCTGATCATATGAGCCGGTGACATCATGGCTTTTCCTGTCATTCTGAATATCGCTGACCCCACGGTTGCAAAGACTACCGCAATAAAGAGCACTAGACCAACGAGCATTGATATGAACCCCTTTAGATAGAGACTGAATATCCTGTCATCTCTAGTTTCTTCGCTTATCATCTTCACCGCAATGAATACAAGGACGAGCCCAACTATCGATAATATTACACCGGTACTCCCCACTAGTGGCCCTATTAATTGCAGTATTGCTCCAATTCCACCGTACACCTTTGCGTTGCTTAGACTCATTTTTATCCCTCTTTTCAGTTTACGCTCTGATGTTTAAAAGAATTTCCATAGATGTATACTTTAGTCTACTAATATAATTCCGTAGAGAACAGGTTCATTAAAGTTTATTTCAACCAATGAAGAGAGCTCTATCCCTATTGCATTAATACTAGGTCTAACCATCTCTGGCATCTTACACTTCCCTTCCGTTTCAAAAGTGCAAGTATCGCAAAGATTACAGCTCCCAGGAAAGAGGGCTAGAGAATAATAATTTCCCTTTTTAAAGAGCTCCTTTTCTTTATTAAGTAACCACCTAAGAACTTTTCTTTTCTCTTCTTCAAAATTTTCAACGTCTATCTTAAACTTTATCAAGAGGATTTTTCTGTAATGTTTTAGTAACTCCCTAGCTTCTTTCCAAGATGGAACATATGGAGGGCAGTTTGGTCTCTTTCCATACATTATGCACGTTCTACACTTCCAGACTGGCCTGGGAGAAATGACAACATCTTTAGCTTGAACCTCTCTAATCTCAAGCACTTCCATTGTTAACTCCCCAGCCTTTTTACTGTAAAGATTTTAAAGGTTGCTGCTAAATTGGAAGGTGGTGGTTGTTATGATTGAGGTTGGGGAGTACAAGGTCAAGGAAGGACTATACTATACAAAGGACCATGAATGGGCTCAGGTTCTAGAAGATGGAACCGTGCTCGTTGGCATAACTGATTATGCTCAGAAGGAGCTTGGAGATTTAGCCTATGTTGAATTACCTGAGGTAGGAAAGGAAGTTAGCAAGGGAGACGTGTTATGTGAAGTTGAAAGCGTTAAGGCCGTGAGCGAAGTTTACGCTCCTGTAAGTGGGGAGGTCATTGAAGTTAACGAAGAGCTAAGTGATAGCCCCGAAAAGATTAACGAGGATCCGTATGGGGCTTGGATAGCCAAAATAAAACCAAAGAACCTAGAGGAAGAACTTAAAGAGTTAATGGATGCAGAAAAATACGCGGAGTACTTGAAAACTCTCTAAAGTATCTTTCCTTCTTCTTTCATTCTTACCAGCTTTGTTATGTATCCAGCGATCCTGTTCCTTATCTTCTTGCTCGTTACATTTGTTAGCTCTTGAACTTTTTTCTTGTTATGCTCAAAATCCCTGGTGAACTCATTAGGATACTTGTTAAATAGCTCTCTCGCAACTCTCTTAATAAATCCTTGTCTTATCTTCCCCATCCTCATCCCTCCTAAATTTATCTAATCCAACTCTCGCTTGACCGTAGCAGTTTTAAAGTTTTGCCTATAATTGCATCTTCGTGATGGACTTACATACCCACACGGTATATTCAGATGGCATCGGGTTAATAAGAGACAATGTAGCATGGGCCGAAAAACGAGGCTTGAAGATAGTTGGGATAAGTGACCACATACATTTCTTCACTCCCTCAAGGTTCTCAGCGTACATCAATGAAATTAATGTCATCAAGGAAGAGAGTGAAATAGTGGTGCTAGCAGGAATAGAGGCTAACATCTTGGAAAATGGTCCCGACATTACTGATGAGTTTAGGAAGAAACTAGATTACGCAATTGCTAGTGTTCATGAATGGTTTGGGAGGAATGGGACCCATGAGTACATTAATTACGTCAAGAAGGCTATAATGGATGACAACGTTGACATAATAGGGCATTTCGGAAATTCTTTTCCATGGATTGGATACCCAACGAGGGAGGAAATAGATGAAATCTTAGACTTGGCGGAAGCTTATGGAAAAGCCTTTGAGATAAGTGCAAGATACAAGGTTCCAGACTTAGAATTCATAAGGGAATGTGTGAAGAGGGGAATAAAGCTATCCCTGGCAACGGATGCCCATAGGCCCGAAGATGTTGGAAAGGTATCTTGGAGTCTTAAAATGCTGGAGAAGGCCGGAGGAACAAAGGAGGATTTGATATTTTCTGAGTACCTATAGGGAATCAAGCACCTCTCTAGCTATATCCCCTATTCTTACCCATCTTCTTCCTTTAAAGGGTAGTATTACCTTATCTTCAACTTCCAGTAGTGATGTGACGGTATCTTTAAATTGAGAGAGCTTTAGCTCTTTGATTAATAGCAATGCAAATGCAACGATACTTTTATCTCCCTTCTTCATTAGTTTTTCCACCCCTTTTGAGAAGCTTTCCCTAAACTCATTTCCATAGTTCTTGGCTAATTCCAGTAAGAGTGCCATAGCTCCATCTTTAACGTAGGCTACCTTTGATGTTGCTAGGAGATCAAAGATCTTTTCAATTAATTCCTGGGTAATTCTTACTGCATTTGGGTTTTCCTTAATGACCATCGATATGACCATGAGGGAATCTCCCACTATCCCAGGATTTTTGTCATCGAGCAGCTCTACTAGATGGTTGGCGATCTTTTCATTTTCAAGGGCTTTTTTGACGACTTCTTCCATTTTTCCATCTTCAAGTAACTTTTTTATTTTATTACTCCTCCTAAATGAGAACAGGGGCACTTGAGTCACCTATTCCTGGAATAAAATTTTAAAAGATTTAAAGTTTCCTCAAGTTAATCTAACATTCCGAGCACTTTATCAACTTCATTCGCTATGTCAATGTCGAATAAATGCAACGTTGGCAACGTCCAGTACAGCCTATAGTTGTGCATTTTGTCAACTTCTCCAAAGTACTGAAATACGAATCTTCCAAATCCAGTTAGATCTCTATGAATGTCCTTGACCTCCCTAAGTACCCTCCTCACTTTTGGTGGATATTCCTCATAGGGAAGTGGGATTCCCTGGGTGAAGACATTATCCTTATAAAAATCGGTTGTAAGCCCTACAGCTCTTACATGCTTTAAAAGTTGATTTAGCTTTTCCTTTTCCCAAATTCTCTTTAGGATTATTCTTGGATCCTCCTTAGTTAACGGGAACTTAACATCTTCCTCCTCTAGCCATACTTCCAAGTAAGGATTTCCCCTCTCTATTATAATCCTAGCCAGTAGTCTTGCATTTTCTGGTATCTCTTTTTGGGTTCTAGATACATGGTATTCCTTTCCTTTGAATATGTAAGTCTCTCCTTCGTGTCTTTCGCCTGTCTTAGATATAAAGTAAGCCCTTTCCCCTTCTATCGTTCCTAAGTGGAGATCATAGCCCCAGGCTTTTAAGTCCTTCATCCTGAATCTTCTCTCGGCAGGAACAACACCTGGGTTCTCTATTATATAATACCCCTCAAGCATTTTAATCACCTATTGTTATTAAACTTCTAGGTTTTTAAATTTTAGGAAAAGTCTTTTTAGGACTCGCTCGACTCTTTGACCATGAACGTTGTTATCGTGAGGTATGGGGAGATAGGGACAAAATCCAGACAAACGAGATCTTGGTTCGAAAAAATTCTAATGAATAATATTAGGGAGGCCCTCGTTACGGAGGAAGTTCCCTATAAGGAGATTTTTTCAAGACATGGAAGGATAATAGTTAAAACTAATTCACCAAAGGAAGCGGCTAATGTCCTTGTAAGGGTCTTTGGGATAGTCTCCATTTCTCCAGCTATGGAAGTTGAAGCATCCCTCGAAAAGATAAATAGGACGGCTTTGCTTATGTTTAGGAAAAAGGCTAAAGAGGTAGGAAAAGAAAGGCCAAAATTTAGAGTTACTGCAAGAAGAATAACAAAAGAGTTTCCTTTAGATAGTCTAGAAATTCAGGCTAAGGTTGGAGAGTATATTCTAAATAATGAAAATTGTGAAGTGGATCTTAAAAATTACGATATTGAAATCGGAATAGAGATCATGCAAGGAAAGGCCTACATCTACACCGAGAAAATTAAGGGTTGGGGTGGCCTTCCAATAGGAACCGAGGGGAGAATGATCGGGATACTTCATGATGAACTCTCAGCTTTAGCAATATTTCTAATGATGAAAAGGGGAGTTGAGGTAATACCTGTCTACATTGGGAAGGATGACAAAAACCTGGAAAAAGTGAGATCCCTTTGGAATCTCTTGAAGAGATATTCTTATGGATCTAAAGGCTTTCTTGTTGTAGCTGAAAGTTTTGACAGGGTTTTGAAGTTAATAAGAGACTTTGGAGTTAAAGGTGTTATCAAAGGGCTAAGGCCAAACGATCTTAATAGTGAAGTTTCTGAGATAACTGAGGATTTTAAAATGTTTCCAGTCCCGGTTTATTATCCCCTGATAGCACTTCCCGAGGAGTATATAAAAAGTGTTAAAGAAAGGCTAGGCCTCTAACTTTTCCTCATCATTTGCCATTATCCCTTTACTCTCCTCCCTACCGTTGTTAAGTTCCCTTATTTCAAAAAGCTTTAATGGGACTTTTTTAATGCCCTTCCAACTACAGCTTTCGCTATTCTTTCGGCATGCTCTAAACTTTGAGCATTAAATACCTTCAAAGTGAGATATATCCCCACGAGCCCCACATTACCTACCACAAAGGCACTTTCAAAGTGCGCTCCACAAACTGGACACTTGGAATATCCAAGTTCAACCCTCACAAAATCAAGCTTTTCCTTTTCAAGAGCATTGACAACTTTATTCACAGCGGCTTCAATGGCTTCTTCCACGCTCTCAACGTCTTTAACTATAATAGGGGCCTCTAAAACCACTATGTAATCCCCCATCTCGCATCACCCGAAAGCATATAGTCTGTTGTTCTCACCTTTAAACACTCCTAATCTCACTCCCGCATCTATAAAGCCATGTGCATAGTTTATTGCTGCAAAGGCCGTTACGTAATCTCCTTTTTTGTAGTAATACTTCGCGTCCTCAAAGTAGCTTCTTGCCATCGTTAAAAAGTCTTTCGCGACTATGTAGAGGTGGCTTCTCTCATCTACTGCAATCTCAAGGTTTTCTAGTGCCTCTTCCGTTATACTGATATATTTCTCAATTTTTTCCTTTGAGATTATGTTTGTCACAGGCTTTGACATCGTCAAAATTCACAAAAATAATTGGGTATTAATAATTTTTGTTGGGGATATTATGATAAAGATAATAACGAGAGAGGAGGCATTTAAAAGGGCTGAGAAGATTAAAAGGGAAAATGAAATACTATATGGAGTTCCCTTTGAGATAGTACATAGGTACGTTGATATATCTGACTTAATACCAACCCAGAGAGAATTAGAAAGGAGAAAGCTGGAAATAGTCATAGAAAAGACGATCCATGGCTACGATGCTCCGGTTATTGTTTTAGAGTACAACGGAAAGTACTATTTACTGGATGGTCATCACAGGGCCTATGCCAGGAAAGCCCTCAAGTTGGGTTTTGTTGAAGCCATTATATTAAGACCATTAAAACCTATAAAGATTAACATAGAGGAGTCAGTAGAAAAACAGGGAATTAGGAAGTTAGATGATCTAAGGATTAGGGGTAATTGTATCCTATAAGTCCCTGCGGAGTCTCTTACCGAAAAGCTTATAAGCAATTCTCATTTCATCAGACATCGGGTTATGGGCCGGTAGCTTAGCCTGGTTAGAGCGGCGGACTCTTAATCCGCAGGTCGGGGGTTCAAATCCCCCCCGGCCCGCCAGCCTCCTTCTAAGGGGGTTGAAATGAAAATAAAACTACTCCCAGGTAAAGCAATAGTAATAGGGAAAGTTCTAGTTTTAGCGGATATTCACATAGGGTTTGAGGAAAGTGCTATTCAGGGGGGAATGTACATTCCAAAACTTCTTAGGGATGTTATAAGAGATGTTAAATCTATTGCAATGCACGAAAATGCCAAAACCCTTATTATAAATGGGGATCTTAAGCATTCCTTCACACCTCTGAAGAGAGAATTCTTTGAGGTTGGAACATTCTTAAGGGAAGTAAAGGAGGTAGTTGATGAGGTGATTTTAGTTAAAGGAAATCATGACACAGGGATTGAATGGATCAAAGATAGGTTTAATGTTGACATCATGGAAAGCATAGAAATTGGAAACTGGACTATAGTGCACGGACATAAGGAAATAGAGGGAAATAAATTCATAATCGGGCATGAACATCCTGCGATAAGGTTAAGGGACGAAGTCGGAGCAATTGTTAAGGTTCCAGTTTTTCTAAGGGGAGAAGATATAATAGTCCTCCCAGCGTTTAGCCCTTGGGCCTATGGGAATGACCTAACTCTGAACGGGCCGATTTCCCCGATCCTACGGGGGAAAGATATCTCTAATTTGGAGGTTTTAGTAACAACTGGAGATGAGTTATTGAACTTTGGGAGATTTAGTCAACTTATTGAAGCCATGAAAAGGTTATAGGGTAAACGCTTTAATATCTCAAGATAAGTTATCTCCAGGGTGCATTAAATGGGCGTCTATATCTTCACTCCTGAAGATCTACTAAGGTATGGAACCGTGACGAAGGAGCAGCTTGATATCTTAAGGAAAGCCATAATGGAGAAAAAGGATATAGTTATAGTTGGAGGTACAAGAACTGGAAAAACTAAGCTAATCGAGGCGTTAACATTCTTAATTCCCGAAAACTGGAGAATAGCCGTTATTACAGCTTATAATGAGTTTAAACCTTTTAAAGAGAACATAAGAGTCATAAATACAGAGTTCGATGAGAGATCTCTGGGACAACGAACTGAAGATGTAATAAGCGAGATATCGAGGATAGATCCTGACTATGTTATTATAGATACGCTACACACGGTGGATGTTGCCAAGATACTTAGGAGATTAATAGACAGGTATGGTTTCATAGTGACGTCACTTTCCTTATCTAGAAATGTCCTTGAGGAAATAAAGCACTGGCTTAGAATAGATGAAGATGTTTTGAGCAAATTTGAACTGATAATTGAACTTTATAGGGATATCAAAACAGGTCTAAGGAAGGTTAATGCAATATATGAGATAAAAGAAGGAAAACTTGAGAAAATCAGTTGATCCCCTTTTGCTTCTTTAATTCATTTATAACTTCTCTCAAGTTATCAAGCATCTCCTGGATGTCTTCAAACTTCATATATCCCATGTGCCCAATTCTAAAGGTCTTTTCTTTCACGCTACCGTATCCCTTTGCTAGCTCAAAGCCTCTCTTTCTCATGGCTTCATAAACCTCATCACCCTTTATCCCAGGAGGAGTGAGTACTGCGGTAATAGTTGGGCTTTCATGCCCCGGCTCCGCAAGTATATCGAGTCCTATCTCCCTGACTCCTTCTCTAACCATTTTAGCCCTCTTCTCGTACATTTCTAGCCACTTTTCCTTTCCTCCCATCTTCTCAATTATCCTCAGCGCAACGTTTATTCCAAATACCTGTGGCATCGGAGGTGTTGAAGGTGTTGATTCCTTCTCCTTTAGGTACTTTACATAGAGAGGAATGTCGAAGTACCATCCTCTCTCTGGCATTTTTTCAGCGATCTCAAGGAATCTCTCACTGAAAGCACCAATTGCCAATCCTGGTGGTACTCCAAAGGCCTTTTGAGAACTTGAGAATACAACGTCTAACCCCCACTTGTCGAACTTTATATCGGCCCCTCCCATTGCTGAAACTGCATCGACGAATACAAGCTTATCGTGCTCTTTTGCAACCTTTGCAAGCTCTGGTAATGGGTTCAGGACTCCAGTCGAAGTTTCATTGTAAGTTATCGTCACGGCCTCAACATCAGGATTCTTTCTCAATGCATCATCTAGGTCCTCGGGTTTAACAGCCTTTCCTGGTTCATACTCCAGTACAACAGCTTTCCTACCGTTGGATTCGACAACCTCTTTGTATCTCTTTCCAAATGCTCCTATTATGGTTACAAGAACCTTTCCTCCTTTACTAACTCCATTCCTTATGCTGGCTTCCATTATTCCGGTTCCTGAGCTTGGTACAAGCAGTACTTCCCCTTTCTCAACTTCAAGGAACTCCCTCAACCTCTCAACGGTGTCCATGTGAACTTTCCTGTATTCCTTAGATCTGTGGCTGAACATCTGAACTTTCATTATTTCTAAAACTTCTGGGAAACATGCAACTGGCCCCGCTGTAAAAAGCTTGTATTTTGGCTTTACCATCTCATAAACTTCTTTAAATGCCTCTTCGAACTCCATAATCTCCACCCACAATTATATACCTATGGAAGTATAAAAACAATAGGGTGGTGACAATCGAAGGGGTGATAAATAAGAGCATTGAGGTATTAAATAAGGAACTAGGGAAGTATAGAATTAAAGTTAAAAAATTCCTAGCTAAGGGTACCACAAGTTTCGTGTTTTTAGGCGAATTTGGGGGAAGTGACGTTATAATAAAGTACCAAAGGCCCGATTCTCCGAGAAGAAATTTGGAAAAAGAAGCAAAGATCTTGGAGATCCTCAAAGGTTCTGGTATAACAGGTGAATTGATACTATACGGAAAGATAGATGATAGGGAAGTGCTTGTTCGAGAGTATCTCAATGGCCTTCATTTAATGGAGGTGGAAAATATCGAGAGGCATCATTTATTTAGGATAGCTGAGAAGACGTACAAGCTTGACACCTTGGGAATTGACCATGGACAAATTCAGGGTGGAAAGCACATTCTCGTGGGGAAAGATGATATTTGGCTAATCGATTTTGAAAAGGCTAGCATGAACAGGAAGCCAAGGAACCTAACTTCAGCAATGTCTATGTTATTTCTCGGAAATAACATTGTCTCTAGAAGAATTTCTGAAAAATTTAACATTACTGAAAGTTTTAGGGAGGAGATGAGAAAGGCCCTTAAGTATTATAAGAGGAATGGAGATCCCAGGGAAGTGTTTGAGCTGATAGCTACCCTTTAATTGCAAAAATTATTGGCATGATTAAACCCAGTACTAAAAGTCCAATCCTTGGGTCTATCATGTAGTTGAGTATGACAACTATGAATGCAATTAACGCTATCATTAATATTGTATCCCTCTCAAAGATCTGTGATTTTGCTAATATATTTTCCTTTCTTCCCAAATAACCTAGAATTATTGGAATTCCAAGTGATGGAATTATCAAGAAGTCGTAGTTTTTAAAAATTAGGGTAAGGGTTATTCCTATTCCAAATACAATTACCGTTAAATATTCATCATAACCCATATTTTAAGCTCCAGTCAAGATGGTTAAAAGTATATGGGCAAAGTTTAAAAAATCCCCTCATAGAGTTTAGCCGGGGGAGAGAGAATGGCGAGGTTTCCAGAGGCTGAGGCTAGGATATTCAAAAAGTACATCTGCTTAAGGTGTGGTGCTACTAATCCCTGGGGAGCTGAGAAGTGCAGAAAGTGTGGCTACAAAAGGCTAAGGCCAAAGGCCAGAGAACCAAGAGGAGGAGGTCGCTGATTAGTTCGTTTTTGCTCTTTAGCTTTTAATTTAAAAATATTAAAATGGAATCAGAATATTAGCGGAGCCCTGTATTCCCCCCATATTTCTCTTAGCACATCCGTAACTTCTTGGAGTGTTGCTAAATGTCTGTGAGCTTCAATTATATAAGGCATTAAGTTTTCATCCTCCTTCTCCGCAGCATTCCTAAGCTTATCCAGGGCTTCCTGAACCTTCTTGTTATCCCTTTCACTCCTTAACTTCTTCAACCTCTCTATCTGCTTCTCCCTGATGCTAGGATCAACTTTTAGGATCTCAACCTCTATTGGCTCGTCGGTCACGAATGCATTCACTCCAACGATTATCCTCTTACCCTCTTCAATCTCCTTTTGATACTTATACGCTGCTTCTGCAATCTCCTTCTGTACGTAACCCCTCTCTATAGCCCTCATCATTCCTCCCATCTTCTGGATCTTCTCAATGTACTTGAGGGCTTCCTCGTAAATGTGATCTGTCAACCACTCGATATAATAGGCTCCACCGAGGGGATCTACGGTATCGACGACCCCACTTTCGTAAGCTATGATCTGTTGGGTTCTAAGGGCTATCCTCACGCTCTTCTCAGTAGGTAGGGATAATGCTTCATCGTAACTATTAGTGTGCAAGCTCTGCGTCCCACCTAGAACCGCGGCTAAGGCTTGAATTGCAACCCTAACGATGTTGTTCTCTGGTTGTTGAGCTGTTAGCGTTGAACCAGCTGTCTGAGTGTGGAACCTGAGCATCATTGACCTTGGATTCTTAGCGTTAAACCACTCCTTCATTATGTAAGCCCATAATCTTCTAGCAGCCCTGAACTTTGCTATCTCCTCCAAGAAGTTGTTATGCGCTGCAAAGAAGAAGCTCAACCTTGGAGCGAACTTGTCAACGTCCATTCCTCTCTCGATAACTGCTTTTACGTACTCTATACCATCTGCAAGCGTGAAAGCAACTTCCTGAACAGCGTTTGCTCCGGCTTCCCTAATGTGGTAACCGCTAATGCTTATTGGATTCCACTTTGGAACGTTTTCAGCACAGTACATGATTATATCAGTTGTGAGCCTCATACTCGGCTGTGGTGGGAATATATAAGTTCCCCTCGCAATGTATTCCTTTAAAATGTCATTTTGGACGGTACCCCTAAGCTTTTCCTGGGAAACTCCCTGCTCTTCGGCAACTAGGATGTACATTGCCAATAGGTTCGCCGCGGTGGAGTTAATCGTCATGGAAGTTGAAACCTTGTCAAGGGGTATTCCATCGAAGAGTATTCTCATATCCCAGAGTGAGTCTATTGCAACACCAACCTTTCCCACTTCACCCTCGGCTAGTGGATGATCTGAATCGTAACCGAGTTGAGTTGGTAAGTCAAAGGCTACGCTTAGCCCAGTCTGCCCCTGGCTTAGTAAGTACTTGTACCTCTTGTTTGACTCCTCTGCTGTAGCGTAGCCTGCGTACTGTCTCATAGTCCATATTCTGCCCCTGTACATCGTTGCGTAAACTCCCCTCGTGAAGGGATATTCTCCTGGGAATCCTAGCTTTTCCATGTAATTCCAGTCTTCGCCTAAGTCAGCTGGCGTGTATATCCTCTTAATCTCAAACCCGTCATCAGTCATGAATTTCTCCTTTCTCTCAGGGGCTTTTTCTAAGAACTTCTTTACCGTTGTCTCTTCCCAACGCTTTTCCTCCTCTTTAATCTTCTTTAAAACCTCCTTATCGAACGTCATCACATTTTCACCTGTTTATGTGTTGAATATTTGCCCTATAAAAACTTTACAAATTTAAAGAATTTGGACATTTTGTTCAAGAGAATTAGGGTGGCCGGCGGCGTCCCCGGCTTCCCGCCCCCTCTCGGAGGGCAGTACAACCGGGATCGCTGGGGGGCTTAACTTCCGGGTTCGAAATGAGACCGGGTGTAACCCCCCCGCTATGGCCGCCGTACCACTAACCACTCCCCACAAACACTTTAAAAACTTTTCGCTATTCCAACAATCCAATATCTCATATCATTGGGAGAAAGTTCCCTTTTCAAATTCCCATAAATTTTGACCTTTTCAAAGTATTTTTCTGCTAAAAGTCTTACTTCTCTGGGAGTGTAGATGTTAAGCTCATCATCAACAAGAAATGCCTTTACCTCCCCATTTGGTCTGAGTATTTGGACAAGTCTTTTGAATCGGAGCTTTTGAACTGCTGGCTCTACTTCTCGCCAGTCCATAATTACTAGCTTTTCTTCACCTTTTTGTTCGTTCCAAACTACTGGGCCATCTCTTCCTCCATAGAACCAACACGGAAAGTCCGTAATAAATACTCCCCCAGGCTTGAGAGCTTCAGCAACTTTACTGAAGAGTTTTCTGAGATCCTCTTCATCAAAGTACATAATGGTGGAAAAGAACATAGTGACTGCATCAAATTCATTCTTAAATGCAATCTCAAGGACATCACCTTGAAGGAATTCAATTTTTAGGTTCCTTTCTTTGGCCTTTCTCCTGGCAACTCTAAGCATCTCCTCATGCAAGTCTAAACCTACAACTTCGTAACCTCTTTCTGCAAGTTCAAGCGTTGGAATTCCCGTCCCACAGGCAAGATCAAGAACTCGCCTAACTTCTCTTTTCGCATCTTCCTTAAATATCTCCTCAACGAAGTCTATCTCAGCTTTAACCCTCTCAATTCTTCTTCTGTAGATCGTATCGTAATACTCAGCTAAGAGAGTGTAGAGTTCGTACATTGCTTTACCTCCTTAGAATTTCATCGGCAACTTTCTTCCTTGGCTTTCTAAAGTATAGAACAGTTGAAACTCCGATAACCCCGTGCTCACTGGGAGTTATAGCCTTGTATTCTTTAAAGAAAACACTTCCAAGGGAAAGTTGAGATGCTATGTCCCAGAGTCTGTGGGCTTGCTCTGTAATTTTCTCGAAGCCTGGTAATTTGTAGTATGTTCTCTTAAATACTCCTCTAATCGGGTCGTAACCATCGTGTATTGAAATTAGAGTGTATGTGTCTGTTTTAGTTTCTACTAGTATATCCTTGTATCCAGTTCTATAAAATATACTGTAGACCCTGTCAGATTCCTCCAAAAGAAACACTCCGTCCTCACTTAAAATTGAGGCAACGCCAGCAAATAGTTTCACTGCATCAAAGGCATCAAAATGGGGCATTGTTAAGCCCCAGAGAATAGCAACGTCGTGTTCATCAACAAGTTCTGCAACATTTCTAGCATCTCCAACTACCAATTTTGGCTTTAACTCTAGACCAGCTATTTTAACCCAATCTTTACTCTTCTTAAGATCGCTCTCTCGAGCATCGAGGAGTGTAAGTGTTTTAGCTTTTGTTACCTTGGCCATTGCAACACCAGCAATTCCTGTTCCAGCACATATATCGAGAATTTTTGCTTCTGTAGGAACTAATCCACTATCTCTGAACTTTTTAAAAACCTCTATAATTTGTTGAAATCTTTTTATTGCTCTTTCATCGCTCGGATCCATTCGCCAATAAAGATACTTATAGAGTTCTTCAAGATTCATGCTTTCACCTCTTGTCGAATCTGTAATATCTTTTTCCATGTTTATAAAAATAATGTCAAAGATAAATATATTTTTAGATTAGTTTTGTCATTGTGTTTGATTTTTATTGGATAATGTTTTTAAGTACTATTTGAAATTGTTAAATTTGGTGACTTAGAATGAGGAGAAGTATTATATTTTTTGTTATAAGTTTATTATTGGGAAGTCTAATTAATGCTAGTATTGTTCAAGCTGATACTCAAGATCCTTACAAGGAGTTTTGGGAAATACTTTGGAGGGAGGCAAAACTCATTGAGGAGGCAGAATCTGGAAATATTACAGCGATAAACGAGTTAATAGAGAATTCCAAGGCTGGAGCCGAGAATGCCATAATAATCTCAACCCAAACCTGGCAAACCCTTCAAGAATTAGAATCAGCGGGAGTCAAGTTGTACTACACTGAGGATGAGCTTAAGGAAATGATTGAGGAGATAAAGGCTAAAGGCCTCCCACAAGAGACAGTTCAAGCCTTAAAAAACGAAGGCTGGAGTGATTAAGAAATCGAGAAATTCAAGCAGTACTTGATTGAGCATACTGATGAAATTCAGGGAGACTTTAACATGAGCAAGTTCCTAACAGACTTCTCAAACGCATTCATAAGAGTAGCATTTAAATACAACAGTTACGAAGCGAGGGCATTAGAGTTAAAGTACTGGTCAAATGTCACTTTTCTATTCCCTAGTAGTTATATCTGGTTTAACAATAGTATTCTTCCTACTATCGAAAAAGAGTGGGTAACATTCTACCGTGCATATCGCTCTCAGGATATAGATGGCGAACTTTCTGCTATTAAACAGTTAAAAGAGAAAGAAATCAAAATCATAGAGTCAAACACGTTACTAGCTGACAGGGATGCAGAAGGAAACAGGGGATATGTTATGATCGAAAACATATCATTCGATACACTTACCTGCGTATATCGTTGGGATGCTTTGAGGGCTTATAACCTAACATTACAAGTTGAGTCAATATTGAAAGCCCAAAAGCTAGGAAACTCTAACCCAGACCTAAATTACCTCCTGAATCACAAGGTGGTAGAACTGGCAAGAGCATTAATGGCTGGATATTACTGTAGCAAGAAATACATAGAACGAGAACCAATAGGCCCACGTCCAAAACCGCCAATATTCGCTCTTCCAAAATCATCAGGAGGCATGAACTTACCATTAAAGGATCAAATAACCCAGGAGGCTTTAACAGTTGGAGAGAGTGAGGGGATTCTTGTAATTAAGGCAGTCCGCGTAAATCCAGTTGAAGTCACGAGTGAGTACGCCACTTATCAAGTTGAGGTAGAGGTAGAGGCTCAAAATAATGCAGTTTACGACATTAACGTTGAGTTTGATGGGACTTCGCTCGAGGATACTGAAAAGGTTGACATGCTGGATAAAGATGAAGTCAAGGTGATTAAGAGTACCGTTAGTGAGAAGGTTTACGGGAGTGACAGCGTTACCGTTACTGGAACAGTAAAAATCACTTACAAGTCTTATAGGGGAGACGCTCCAATGGCCATTCAAGCAACTTCAAGCATGACTACAAAGACTACTGAGAGAACTTATGAAAAGACAATAAGCTTGAAAGATCCAGTTGATCCTAGCAAGGTTAGCATTTCACTTTCCATTGATGGGGATCCTGTGGAGGGTAATGCCTTAACCTTCAAGGCTCGCGTGAGGAATGATAATGATGTGGGGATTAGTGGGTCTTGTACGCTCAGCCTTGAAGTCCCAACTTCAGGCGCGAGTAGGAGTGTCTACCAGAAGTCTGAAAGCTTTAACGCTGGGAGTAAGGGTACCGCCTTAATCAACTTTGGCTCGATTACATACTCTCGCCCTGGAACTTACAGTTACGTGCTAACTTGTAAGTTTGGACAGCATTCTAAGAGTGTAGATGGCGAGTTCACTGTAAGGAAAAAGTCCAGTGGCTCGCTAGGCATTACTACTGTAACGATAACTCCAAACTTGCCTAGGGTTGGGGAGATTGTTACATTCAAGGTTGGGGTTAGGAATTCCTACTCTAGTGGGAGGAGCGTTAGCGTAAAGTTGTTCATTGATGGTGTTGAAGTTGACTCCACTAGTGCTTACATTCCCTCGGACTCTACTAAAACCCTAACCCTCCAGTGGAGTGCTGAGAGTGGAGAGCACTCTTATGAGATTAAGCTCTACAATCAGGGAGTAAAAGTTGAAGAAAAGAAAGGAGAATTGAACGTTTCTTGGGTAGAGTATGGGCTTTCTGCTTGGCTTGAGGTTGTTCCAAATCCTGTTGAGGCGGGTAATAATGTGAGCGTTATCATTACTGTGAAGAATTCGGAGAATTACAAGCAGACGTGGCCGATTGAGCTGGTTGATGATACTGGGAACGTTTGGTGGCCTCATGAGGATTATTACGGTGTTAATTATTCAATCTCGAATGGATATTTGACAATCTACGCCAACAAGACTGCAAGAATAACTGCAACCATAGGACCCTTAACTCAAAACACGATCTTAATACTAAGAATAGGTGGGCGCCAAATGGCAAGTGAGGATGTTAAAGTCTTGGGAAGGGTTAATTGGCTAGAGTTGTCGAGAGTGTCTTGTAATGATTTGGTTTTGAAGGTTGGTGGAACTCTTGACTACAAGGGTACGGCAACGTGTGTAGTTGAGCTTAGAAATCCAACTCGGAGTGGGGTTGCCATCGAGTTAGACGAATCGAGAGTCCTCTCAATAGACTTCCCAATGGATCATTCTAATGGGGTGATAACTCGGGATACTACTACAACGATCAAAGCTGGGGAGACTGGGAATGTTTATATTACCTTTGAAGCTTGGACTTCGGACTTCATGGCATTTGCACGTTACTGGCTCCATGGTTATTATCACCTGCCAGTAACAATCGAATTTGAATTGAAAATGTCAAGGGGTAATAATTTCGAATACTCAAAATACGAGAAGTACAAAATCTCAACTCAAATCCAAGTAAAAACAAGCGACACAATCTACCTTACAATTCCAGCAGACATCGGATCATTCATCATTGGTGGTAAGGCGTTAAAAGGAATACTAACCGCTGCAAAAGTGGGGAAGTATGGGGAAGCAATTTTAAAGGCAACTGAGTCATTCTTTTTGCCCGCTTTAAGGAGTATTTTAGGAAGAGTGGGGGGAGGATAGAATGAGTGGATTAATGGAGCTCTCACTTTTTCTTTATTCCACTCTATTTGTGGGGGTTATAATTGGAGTGAGTAGGAGGTCTTTCCACTGGACTCTTGTTCTGCTAGTGTTCTCAGCGACTTTCACAGCCGGTTTCAGCGTGTTCTACAACATGTGGCACTCAGTATTCGGAGCAATCTTCTGGTGGATTCTTCCTTCCCTCCTTGTTACAGCCCTATTTGCCCAAGAATATGAAAAGCCAGTAACGGAACCTAAACATGATGAAGGAATTGAGGATATTCTCTTCGCTTTATTGCTATCGTTTTTCCTCGTTTTCCTCTTTAAGTCATATAGCTTCGGATGGTTCCTCTCGCTGATGATGGGTTACGTGCCATGCTCCCTTCTCTTATGGCTAGTCTTCCTCTGGGGGAAGAGAAAGGCCTTCTACCTACTTAAGATTCCGTGGGTAGTTCTCTCTTTCGGTAGTTTAATTGAAGAATTTGGACTTCAGAAAGAATTGTTGCCGTTCCTTGTAGTGTATATTTTGATTTTTATCCTCTGGCTTAAGTTTGATCTTGCAAGATTGTGGAGGCCGCCGAGAATAACGTAAAGGCCAGTTAGTTGGGGTGAATTCAATGAAGGGTATAATTCCAGCAATCCTTGGAGGGAATTCTACTCCCCATTGGCCTATCACTCAGGATTCACACGAACCTAAGCTTTACCCTTGCATTGACAGTCAGGAGGTCAAGGTAGAGGGCAGTACGAGTTGTTGTTCTCTACTTGTACGGTTAGTTTTGAACTAAAAAGTCTAGATACTATTATCCTGAATCTTAAGGAGGTTGGGTTTGGGGGTAGATTGGTTGGGAGTAAATAGATCGAGTGGAGTGGGTGGTTGAAAGATGGGTTGGGATTTGTTTCTATTATTTTTTGGAGTGTGCTTGGGTTACTGGCTTTTATAGCTTCGCCAAAGCGAAGTTTTCCCTCTCTAAGTGCAATAGTATTAGTGTTCTATCTTGCTGTAAAAACTGAATCTACTGAGGCGTTGTGGCCAATAGGAGTCTCGTTCCTCTTATGGCTCCTTACAGCACTAATAAGCATTAGGAAACATTATTTTGGGATTACTAGGTAGGCGAATTATACTCCTTTCCTTACATGATACTTTCAGGCCTCTTACTACTCTTAAAGCCTGAAATAGGATTCCTAGCCCTCTTGGGATGCCTTCTCCTGGCAGGACTCTTCAAGAGGACATGTAACACTACTAATAAACTATGTACGCTAGCCTTATACATACCCTCACTACTCCTCGTAATACTGTATAAAACACCACTAGCGTTAGTATATGCAATCCCAACCCTATGGCTCCACATGGAAATTAAAGAGCTTGAAGAAATTAAATACAGGAGGAAAGAGTACAATGCAGGTTAGAGGAGTACTTCGAATTGCCATGACTTTGGCTGGTCTTGTTTCCCTTATTTTATTGTTCATTACGGGGGATAATTATTCTTTGAATGCATACCCTATACTTCATCTTAATTTTTATTATTCTGTCGTATTCACTCTTATGAGTGCGTGGTTTAATAAAGAGATTGAAAAAGAGAAGTTCAAGTTCGAGGCAAAACTATTCTTCCCAATATGGCTCGCAATGGCCGCAGTAATTACGGCATTTGAATTCCTTGGGAGTATTATCGCACTTTTGTGGTTTTTGTGGATGGTTTTACCCTTGTTCTATATGGATAGGGTGTTGAGGTTTATTAGTGATTTAGCTTATGATTTTAAGCTGAAGGAAGATATTAAGAGACCCGTGCTCTTAATGATTATCCTCCCCCTCACCCTCGTCCTCTACTATCGCACAATTTACGGGCTTCAAGCTCTAGCACTGCTGGGACTCTACATCCTAGACTTCACCCTAGAATTCAAACACCAAGGTGAGGAAAATGAATTATAGCGGGCCTTATAATATTCTAACTGTCTATCTTCCTATTATTCTCATTTTTAACCTAGTCTTCAAACACGAACTCCTACCCAGGGGTGATCGTGGTGGGGTGGGGTTTTAGTGTTTCTCCTTCTGTACTTCTTTTGTTGTTTTTCGCGTGGTTGCCTTTGGCGGTTTTAATGGCGCTGCCTGTTCAAGAGGTGGGCGCGCCCATTATCTTGGGGTCAATCCCCTTAATCCTCCTCTGGTATGGGTGGAGGAGGCATTTATCAAGCTTGGCATTCTTAACGTCATTCTACCCACTCTCGTTACTCTTGTATTTAGTAAGGGATAGTATTCCCCCTTCAGTTATTGGCTTTATAATTTCCTCAATGTTCCTAATACCCGCTTACTTTGACAACTTTGAGAAGAACCTTTGGAGGCTATACACTTTATTATTCACCCTAACCTTTTCACTTACCAACTTTGACTTAAAAGTTGGAGTATTCATCCTAGCTCTAGGAGTAGTGTTAATCATTAAAGTTGAGAGTCCAAAAAACACTGGCTCCTGGGCTTATTTGGAATATACACCCTCTCATCAATAAACCTACTCACATCACCCCCGATTTTAGTGGCCTATCTCTTCCTCGGAAGCCTATACTACATCATAGCACACCACTATACAACAAAAGAAGAGGTAAATAACAAACTAAGGTGACTAAAATGTTGAATTTATTTTTATATCGCTAAAGTGTCAAAGTATAGGGGATTTTTACAAAGGAAAAAAGACCTCGAAAAGAGCCTTCGGGAGCTGAGATTGGAATGGGAGGGATTTCTGATAAACACCAACATCCTCATATACTACCTCGCCGATGCCATTCCGGAGGATGAGATACCCAGGATAGAGAAAATCCTAAAGGAGGACTTCAACATCTCCATAATCACCAAGATAGAGTTCCTTGGAAGGAAGGGCCACACTTCGGAGGGTTTTGAGAAGTCAAGAGAGTTCATAAGCTTTGCTCGTGTAATTCCTCTCACGGATGACATTGCCGAACTCGCAATCGAGCTTAGGAGAAGGAAAAGCATAAAGCTCCCGATGCTGTAATAGCGGCCACGGCCCTGAGATACGGCTATACTCTCGTGACGAGAAGCGTTAGAGATTTTAAAGGTATCGAGGGGCTTAGAATCTACAACCCGTTTGAAAAGGTTGATGGAAAGAATTAGTCCTCTTTTGCTTTCTTCATGCCGATTTCAACGCCCTTGGCGATTGCTTCCTGGAGAAGAAGATGCTTATAACGATCGTTCAGCTTTTTCCAGAGGTACAGCTTATGTACAAATCTCGCCCAGGCACCGAGGTAGAACAAAAGAATAATGACAGTTCCAGTAGTATCATCTGGTGGATTCTCAAGAGCCTTAAAACTGCCCAGGAGAAAATAGGGCAATGTCACGAACGATGTCAGGAGGATTCCCTTCAGCAAATAATCTTTCTCGGATTGGATCTCTTCTGTTGTTTTGTAGTACTCAATGTCAAATTCAGGTCTGAATAGACCCAATAAAACATCCTAGAATCCCACAAGGACCTCAATGAAGACGTACAGGGCAAAGATACCTCCGAGAGGTCTGGAACCTGCCATTCTCCTTCCCTTCTATCTCCAGGTATTTATAGATTCCCCTTCTACCGGAGGGCATAATACTGGGAGAGAAGGGTTAAATATCGAGTGTGCCATAAATTAGGTCGGGAGTTACATTATGGATGTTCCAGAAGAAGTCGAAAAACATATCAAAATCACAGAGGAAGAACTTTCTTCGGCGTATCTCCTGCTGGAAAACGGAAAGCTCAGAGATTCCATAAGCAGGGCATACTACTCAATGTTCCATGCTGCCAAAGCTCTGCTTCTCTTGAAAGGTATTGACCCAAGGAAGCACTCTGGAGTTATTAGAATGTTTGGCCTTCACTTCGTTAATAGTGGCTTTATAGAAAGAGTTTATGCAAAGTACCTTACGCATTCTCGCTCAGATCAAAGGCTGACTATGATGTCTATTACGAACCAAGTTATGAGGAAGCTGAAAACGTTGTTGAAAGTGCTGAGCGCTTCCTGGAGAGAATTAAAAGTGTTCTGGAGGAGGTTAAAAATGGACAAAAAGGCCCAGGCCCTTAACGAGTTTTTAAAGCTTTAAAAGGAACGCTTTGGAAGCTCGATAGAGGGGCTCTTTTTGTTCGGTTCCTATGCCAGGGATGACTACGATAAGGAGAGCGACATTGATGTTCTGATAGTTGGGGAGGTTGATTTTGAGGGAGTAATTGAGCTGGTAACAGAGGTCCTTCTTAGGTACGTAGAGCTAATAAGCCCCGTGCTCATCAAGCCAGAGGAATTCAAAAAGAGGAACGACAGCTTCATAAGAATTATAAAACCGAAGGAATACACCTTGAAATCTAATTGAAATCTAACCAGACCCCTCAATATTCAGGCACGGCCCCTTCTTCATCCTCCTGAGCTGGCGGAAGTAGGCATCCTTCTTAAGCCACTCCTCTATAAGCTCGTTGAGCTTCATGGTCAGAGAGTTTGGAGCTGTTGTCGCGTAGATAACTCCCTTAAAGCCGAGGGGCTTCACCTTTCTCAGCGATTCCTTGACTTCCTCGTTACTTAAATCGTACATCAGGAAGAACTTCCTCTCGTGCCAGTTTCCGCTCCCCTCGAAAGAGCTTGCCTTGTCAATTATTTCACTTAGAATCAGTCCCTGCAGTAGCTCGGTATCTCATAAACTGGAACCCATCAAAGGCATCCCTTATCAAAAGGCCTCTTAGTGGTCTAATAAAGGAGGGTTTGACAATTACTCCCATAAGGGTATCCACTCTTAGTGATCCGTTTCGAGGGAAAGGAAATATCACGCTCAAATTTTTAAACTCGCGCTTAGAGAGAAAGTTCCAGTGGTTATTAATATGAAACTAACCTCAGCAGAAAAAGCATCTAAAGATAGTAAGAAGCTTAGCTGAAGTGGGGTTAGTAGTATTTGATAGATGAAGCTCCACTACTTCATCCTCCGTTAGAATATATTTCTATTGCTCGTGAATTTTCTCTCAAAGCGAAGAGAGATAGTTGGCTTTTCTACTTGTAAAGAAGAACTCTTCGAATTTACTATGGTATTTGTATCTTGAGGTGGAGAAGGGGAAAGCGAAAAAGAGATGATCTTTGGGAGAGGTATAAGAGAGAGGCTCTATGTGGAGAAAGCTTGGCTCCCTATCCCAGCTGGTTTAGAGAGGGATTTATCGCCTACAATAAAACTTGATAACGTTTTAAAAAGCCCCATATCGGGGAGAGAATTGGATCCAAGTATTACATATAAAAATGAAAGGAAAAGGAGAAAAATAACTCAGGCTATTACTCCTTTTTCAAGCTCTCCCTCAGTCTTTGCAACTATGGCAGTTCCTGTCAGGTCTCCAGTGACGTTGACCATCGTTCTTCCCATGTCTAAGATTGCGTCTATTCCAAGGATCATAGCATAAGCCGCGGCAACGTTTGGATCGGTTAATGGAAGTCCAACGCTTTCAAGAACCATTGCAAGCATAATTGCACCTGCTCCTGGGACTCCAGCAGTTCCTATTGAAGCTAGAACAGCAGTAAGGACTATTGTTAGCTGTTGTCCTACCGTTAAATGACTACCTAGGGCATTCGCTATGAAGAAGGTACATACACCCTGGTATAGTGCAGTTCCATCCATGTTTATCGTTGCTCCTAATGGTAGGGTAAAGGAATAAATACCCTCGGATATTCCCATCTCTTTTGCAACGCGCATTGTAACTGGTAATGTACCACTTGAGCTCCTTGTAACGAACGCTGTTAGCATTGCATCCTTTGCTTTTTTGATGAAGCTTATCGGATCGATGCCATATATCTTTAGGAGTACGAAGTACACAAGGAGTATCTGTAGCGTCAGCCCTACGTAGACTGCAGCGGTAACCTTTGCTAACTCTCCAACGACCTTAACCCCCTGCTCTGCCATTACGTAAGCTATAAGGGCAAATACACCTATCGGAGCGTACTGCATGACTCCATTGACTATCTTGTACATCGCTTCAGCTAATCCATTTATTGCATCAAGCAGGGTTTCAGCGCTCTTCCTCACCTTCTCGTTCTCGCTGTTCATTAGGTAGGTTATTGCTATTCCAAGGATTATTGCAAAGAATATCGTGGGTAGTACTTGTCCATTGGCTAGTGCACCAAAGGGATTAGTTGGAACTATATCGAGTAAGATTTTGACTAGTGGAGGTGCTTGCTTTGGCTGGAATTGCTGACCGCCAACTGCGAGGTGTATTCCAGCTCCTGGGTTGAACAGCCTAGCCATTATTATTCCAAGGGTAACTGCGAAGGCGGATGTTAGAAGGTAATATACGACTATCTTTACACCCACCCTTCCGAGTCTTGCTGGGCTTATGCTTGCTGCACCGACCACAAGCGATGCAAAGACTATTGGCATTACTAGCATTTTCAATAGTCTAACAAAGAGGTCACCAAAGGGTTTTACATATGTCTTTACGGCATCTGCGTAACCGTAGTGACCTAATATTAAACCAACAATTGCACCCAAGATAAGGCCAATCAAGATCTTCTGAAGAACAGGGTACTCAATGTATTTTCTATACAACCCCATCTATTGAACACCTCCATTTGAAGTTTGTCAAATGATAAATAGGTAAATTAGGAGTTAAATTATTTTCGCCTTATTTTTGCATATTGCCAAAGATTTAATTTTTGCCATTTTATGAGCTGACTCTTTCCCCTTGTGAATGGTGAGGGTTAACTTGATAAGCCCTTGCCGTCTTCTCATTTAAACTCTGAGAAGACCTTCCCTCCAGCTATCCCTACTTTCCGTTCAAGATCATTATTTTCGCCTTCCTGCTCTCAGGCTATATTATAGCTGAAGTTTTCAAAAGGAGATTTATAAGGTTATAAGGTACAAGATTAGTTGGG
This sequence comes from Pyrococcus horikoshii OT3, assembly GCF_000011105.1. NCBI lineage: Archaea > Methanobacteriati > Methanobacteriota > Thermococci > Thermococcales > Thermococcaceae > Pyrococcus > Pyrococcus horikoshii. The sequence goes on along the minus strand of NC_000961.1, from coordinate 1,163,745 downwards.
ATGATGAAGTTCGCTAGAACTGAGAGGTGATGACGCCCAGGGTATCTGACTTTTCCAATTACGAAAAATTTATAAGATTCGGTATAGGGAAATATCCTCGGGACGGAGCGGGGGTTGCCGAGCCTGGTCAAAGGCGCGGGATTGAGGGTCCCGTCCCGTAGGGGTTCCGGGGTTCAAATCCCCGCCCCCGCACCATGCTACTCCTTAATAATCCTGATTCTCTTCGCGGCTCCTGGGCTCAATCCTAAAAGCTTGGAGTCTATTATTACGGCATCTTTACCAAGCTCTGAGAGGATTTCCACCCTTAAATTTGAGACTTCAGTGAAGGGTCCCTCCTCTCCGGTTTCTACTTTAACGATGCTTGAGAAGAAGTTGTAGGCTTCTTTGCCAAAAAGTATAACATCTGGCCGATAACCGTCCATTTTCAGCTCGTTAATTTTCTCTTCAATGTCGCTCAATATTCTTATAAGATCCCCTCTCGTGCTCATAGGGATAAAATAATAGAGAAGGGATAAAAACTTTACTGAAGCTTAACCACATGGACAGAGCACGAGATGCACGGATCGTACGCCCTGACAACCATTTCTGCTAGTAACTTCAACTTTTCTGGATCGTCTTTGTAGTGCTCTTCGGCCATCATTCTCACGTGCCTTTCCATCATTGCTAAGTTGAATGCGGTTGGCGTTATTATGTCTGCATAGCTTACCCTTCCATTTTCAACTTTCAGGGCGTAAACTAGTATCCCCCTGGGAGCTTCGGTAGTTGAGACTCCAAAGCCATCCCTCACCTTAACTTCATCTCTCGGCTTGATTGGCCACTTAGCTAAGACCTCATCAATTAGATCAATGGCCCTTTCCATAAAGTATACTATCTCAAGGGCTTGAGCTAAGTTATTTGCAAATGGATTTGTGGGCCTTAGCAAGTCTTTGTTATTTTCGTAGAGCTCCTTTGCCTTTCCATAAAGGAGTTTATGGTTGTTCACGAGCCTTGAGATTGCACCTACCATGAAGGGTCTTCCCTTGTAATGACTGTGCTTTGCAAAGCTGTGCTCAACGACGAATTCCTTTATATAATTCTTGTACTCCTCACTTGGGAACTCTTCCCCATCGGAAGCTTTTATACGATCTCCATATATTCCGTAAGCATCTTTCCTGGGTTTAACGGCTAAGTGCGTTATCTCTCCCTCAACTTCTTTGTATTGCTCAAGCTTGGAGAATAATTCAAAGGTGTATTCGGCCAAAGGTAATGCGCTTTTGAGCTCATCCTTAATCTTTTCCAGGGTCTCTTTGGAGGGCAGTTTTCCGAAGCCTCCAAGAATGGCATTTTCTTGATGGATCGCCCTAGCCCCGAGGACATCCATTATCCAGCTTCCAAGGTTTTTGAGTTTAATTGCAGTTTCAAGCTCTTTCTTGTATTCGTCTACCATCTTGAGTGGACTTGAATACCCAAGGTAGTCTGGAAGCACGAGGAGGTAAAGGTGGAGGGCGTGACTCTCTATAATATCCCCAATGTAAAGGATCTCCCTTAAAGCCTGAATCTCCTCCCTAGGGGTAAAACCTATAGCTTTTTCAGCGGCTTCCAGGGCCGTTAACTTATGTGCAGCAGAACAGAATGAGCATATCCTGGGGTAAATTGCAAGGGCTTCCTCGAGCTTCTTGCCAAGCGTTATTGCCTCGAAGAACCTTGGTCCCTCTATTATGTTTAGCTTTACTTCCTTGACTCCATCCTCTCCAACGAGTATCTCAACTCCTGCCTTTCCCTCGATCCTCGCTATGTGATCGACAGTGATAGGAATGTAAATTTCCTTCATTCTTTCACCCCCTGGAATATCTTCTCTACCATCTTCTCGATTCTATCATCATGTCCGTTGAAAATCTTCATTCTTTCGATTATCTCCTCTTTTGTTAGCCCCTTCTCCTTGAATACCCTAGCTAGAGAATCGAACCAGGCAACATCGTACCCTATAGCTCCCCTGCAACCAATGCAAGCAATTCCAAATCCTGGGCATCTTGCATTGCATCCTGCTCTCGTTACTGGGCCTAGGCAAGGCTCACCTTTCTCAAGAAGAACGCATGGATATCCGTTAAGCCTGCACTCAAGGCAGACTGGATAATCTATATCCTCTGGCCATGAACCGATTAGAAACGTTCCTAATGCATATAAGAAGTCCCTTTTCTCGGGTGGACAACCGTAGATGTTATAATCAACCTTTATATACTTAGAAACTGGTTCGGCTTTCTTTGGCTTGAACTTGACCTTTGCATCTCCATAAACTGTCCTCCAGAGCTCCTCAAGCGACTTGTCCGTCCAGCTTTGAACCCCTCCTTGAACGGCACAGGCTCCAACTGCAACAACGATCTTTGAATTCTCCCTTATTTTCTTGACGAGTTCAACTTCTTCCTCAGTTGAAACGCTACCCTCTATAAAGGCTATGTCAACGGGTTCATCATCTATGCTATCCCGATCAACCATGTACCAGCAGACTAGCTCGATATGCGGGAGTAGTAATAAAAGCTCATCCATCATAGCTAGTTGTAACTGACACCCATAGCAGGAAGTTAGGGCGTAAAATCCAATTCTAATTTTCTTCTTTCCCATTTCCCCCACCTCAATCCAGAAGCCCAGGCGTTGATACTATGTCAAAGTACGTGAACACGGGTCCATCTTTGCAGATGTACTTCAAACTCGTGCTCGTTCCAACAACGCAGTGACCGCACTTTCCTATTCCACACTTCATCTTTCTTTCAAGGGTCACGTAGATGTTCTCTGGCCTGTAACCGTAATTTATCAGGGCTTCAAATACTGATTTATACATCCTGGGAGGCCCACAGATTGCGACTGCAGTATTCTTGGGATTGGTGTTGGCTTCAACTATGAATTGCTGAGGCCTTCCATGCAACCCAGGCCAGTTTGGATCCCTTGTAACGCTCTGAATTATCTTAACGTTCTCGGCTTCAGCTAGATCTTTTATTGCCTCAAGCTCTTTGTAGAAGAGGAGATCCTTTCCATAACGGGCCGTGTTTATGAAGGTTATGTTCCCGTACTTCCATCTGTTATCCATGGCGTAGAGGAACACACTTCTTAGCGGAGCTGCTCCAAGGCCCGCTGCTATTAAGAGTAAATCCATTCCCTCCCATTCGTCAACGGGGAAGCCATTGCCATAGGGTCCTCTTACAAGGACGATGTCGCCTGGTTTAAGTCTGTGGACTACCGTAGTTACCCTTCCAGCTCTCCTAATGCAGAGCTCGAAGAATCCTCTTCTCATCGGAGATGAGCATATACTTATTGGAACTTCACCAACCCCAGGGATCGTTAGCTGAACGAATTGGCCTGGTTTAAATGTCCAAGTTTCGGCAAGCTTAGGATCCTCAAATCTAAATAGGAAGAGCTTCTCCTTCTCAGTTAGATCGTAGACCTTGAGGACCTTAACCCTGTGGAGAGCATAAGGGTTATCGTTTGGCATCATAACATCCTTAGGTAGGTTCACTCCTCATCACCCCCTACTCCAGGAGAATATGCAAATCCCTTCTTGGGGATCTCTTCACTAACATTTGGAGGGCATCTTTGTTCCTCAAATCCGAGTATTACCCTCAGGTTTCTTACAAAACTTATTCCAGCTGGGCAGAATGCTGTACATCTTCCGCAACCGACACAGTAGCTTAATCCAAGCTTTTCATTGTAAGCGTTCTTACAGAGATAACGATTCCTGAAGCGATCCTTCTTTGTTGGTCTAAAGTTATGACCACCTGCTACGAGTCCATGACTCCTAAACTGGCAAGAATCCCATCTCCTTTCTCTATATCCAGTAATTCCGTCAAGGTTGACTATATCCTGGACTTCATAACATCTGCATGTCGGACAAGTTAGAGTGCATATTCCACATGCTAGGCATTTATTGGCTTCTTCTTCCCACATTGGGTGCTCCATTTCAAGCTCTAGGAGATATCTAAGGTTGTCCCAATCCTCGTGGTATTTAAAGGCCTCCTGCCTTTTCTTTTCAAACTCTCTAAAAGCACAAATATCCTCGTCTGTAACCTCCTCAAAGAGCTTTATGTTCTTGTCGACTATCCTATGTCCCGTTGGAGAACCAACCCTAACGAGCCACCCATCTGGTAGCTCGTGAAGGAAAAGGTCAAAGCCATCGTCTGCAAAATCCGTCTTCCTAAGGTTGCAGAAGCAGTATTCATCGGGCATGCAGCTTATCCCTATGATTATTCCTTTCTCCCTGCGGATCTTGTAGTATTTATCCGGTAATTCGTCAAGATAAATCGTGTCCAGTATCTTTAGACCGTAGATGTCGCAGGCATGGACACCGAAGAGAACGAAGGGTTCAACGTCTTCGATTACTTCCTTGTATTCAGGTTTTGATAAGTCGAATTCGAACATCTTTTCCCTTGGCTTAAAAAAGAACTTCTTGGGCGGCATTATCGTCCTTGTGTAGTGAAACTCAACTTTCCTAACGTCATCGATTTCCCTAAAGTCATAAAACTTCTCAGATATCTTTACGGGAGCGTAAAGCTTACCCCACTCCTTCAACCTCTCCAGGAATTCGTAAGTATTTTCCTTTGGTAATTTTACGTACCTCAACAATATCACCTCCATTAATGAACAGGATTAACCATGATGCTCATCCCTGATCCTCGATAACGAGTTAAAGTCCAGGATAAAAAAGCGTTTTTAAACCCGAAAATTGAAAACCAAAGGTTGAGAACTCTTTTTTTCAAAGACCAAGCTTTGATGATTATATATGATAAATATATTTAAGCCCCGCACCTTGACCTTTTATTTGGTGAAAAGTATGGATGTACTGGAGCTCCTTTCCGAATTGGTCTCCTTTAACACCGTCAATGACCCTAATAAAGGGATTAAGCCTTCTAAAGAGTGCCCAAGGTTTATTAAAGACCAGCTGGACTCCTGGGATATAGAGTCTGAGATCATAGAGAGAAGCGGCTACTATGCAGTTTATGGGGAAATAGGAGATGGTACTCCTAGGCTTCTCTTTATGGCCCACTTCGATGTTGTTCCAGTGAATCTTGAGGAATGGGAAACCGATCCTTTCGAGCTAACGATTAAGGAAAACAAAGCGTACGGAAGGGGTAGTGCTGACGACAAGGGTAACGTGGCTGCGGTCATGCTTGCGTTAAAGGAGCTTTCCAAAGAAGAAAAGCTAAATGGTAGGGTAATTTTTGCATTTACTGGAGATGAGGAAATAGGAGGAGCAATGGCAATGCACATAGCTGAAAAGCTTTCAAAGGAGGGTAAAGTACCCAAGTACATGATTAATGCTGATGGAATAGGAATGAAACCCATTATACGCAGAAGAAAGGGATTCGGGGTGGAGATTAAAGTTTATCCAAGAAAAGTGAAGGTAAAGGGGAGGGTAAGGGAAATAGAGTTCGAACCTAAAACTCCAGTTGTCGAGACAAGACATGCAGCTTACTTCCTCCCGGGAGTTGATACTCATCCGATGGTAGCACTTTCTCACTTCCTGAGGAATTCAAATGCAGTAGCAATATCCCTGGATGGGGCTTTCATTAAGGGTAACGTTATTCCAGGAAAAGTTAAGCTGAAATACGTCGAACCTGGGGAAGGAGAGGAAGTTGAAGGAGATCTAAGTTTGACTGCTTTGTTAAAAGCCATCGTTCCAATTGTTAGGGCCCCGATTAAAGCAGAGAAGTATAGTGACTACGGAGTTTCGATAACTCCAAATGTTTACTCCTTTGATGGAAGTCACGTGCTAAAGGTTGACGTTAGGGCTATGAGTTACTCAAAGGATGATATTGAAAAAACGCTGAGGGAAGTTCTTAACTTTAATCTCCCTGAAGCAGAGTTAATCATCAAGGAGAACGAGAAGGCTGGTTATCTATTTACGAGCCCCGATGACGAGCTTGTTAGAGTTACTCTTAGGATCTTAAAAGAGCTAGGGGAAGACGTTGAACCTATAGAAGGTCCGGGAGCCTCGGATTCAAGATACTTTACTCCCCTTGGAGTCAAAGCTATAGACATAGGACCCAGGGGAGGGAACATTCATGGGCCTAATGAGTACGTTGAAGTAGATTCTCTCAGGAAGATGCCCGAAATTTATAGGAGAATCGCGCTATCTCTATTGTTGTGAGCAGTAATACAACAAAGAAAAGCCCAGGAAAGCATTCTATAGGGATTAAACCTTAAGTTCTCCTCTGCATTTTTGATAATAATTTCAAAGGTAAACGCCCTATCTTCACATATATTGGTCATACTGTTAAATAAAAATCCTTTTAAGAGGGCTTTACAAACATCAACCCAGACCGGGGGGAGCATCATGGGGATGATCGAGAAGGTTGAAGAGCTTCATGAGAGAAAGAAAAAGATCCTCCAAATGGGAGGCGAGGAAGCTATAAAGAAGCAACATGAAAAGGGTAAACTCACGGCCAGAGAAAGGCTTGAACTTCTTCTTGATCCGGGAAGCTTTGTTGAAATTGGAATGTTCGTTAAGCACAGGGCTACTGAATTTGGTATGGATAAGAGGGAGCTCCCAGCAGATGGTGTGATAACTGGATACGGAACCATAAATGGAAGACTGGTCTTCGTTTATGCCCAGGACTTTACAGTGATGGGGGGTTCACTAGGAGAAATGCATGCCATGAAGATAAAGAGAATAATGGAGCTCGCCCTAGAGGCGGGAGCCCCAGTAATAGGATTAAACGATTCTGGAGGTGCAAGGATTCAAGAGGGTGTTGACTCTCTAAAGGGTTATGGGGAGATATTTAAGATGAATACGATTCTTAGTGGAGTGGTACCCCAAATAACAGCAATAATGGGTCCTTGTGCGGGAGGAGCAGTCTATAGCCCTGCAATTGGAGACTTCATACTTATGGTTGACAATCCTTCGACCTTCATGTTCATCACAGGGCCCCAGGTTGTCAAGGCCGTTACGGGTGTGGAGGTAACACCAGTTCAGCTCGGTGGTGCAATGGTTCATGCACAAAGGAGTGGGCAAGCTCACCTAATAGGAAAGAGTGACGAGGAGGTTATAATGCTAATAAAGAAGCTCTTAAGCTACCTACCCTCAAATAACATGGAGAAACCTCCAAGGGTGAAACCTAAGGATGAGCCATTCAGGAGAACTCCCGAGCTTTACGATATAGTACCCGATGACCCCAACAAGGGTTATGACGTTAGACAGGTGATATACACAATCGTCGATAGAGATGAGAATGGAAATCCTGACTTTCTAGAGTTACAACCTTACTTTGCTCCAAATGCTGTAATTGGATTTGGAAGAATAAACGGCCAACCCGTTGGAATAGTTGCCAACAACCCAATTCACCTAGCCGGAGTCCTGGACATAGATAGCTCTGATAAGATAGCTAGATTTGTGAGGTTCTGTGATGCGTTTAACATTCCAATAGTGACATTTGTCGACGTTCCAGGTTATTTACCTGGAGTTGACCAGGAGAGCAGGGGAATAATAAGGCATGGAGCTAAGGTTCTTTATGCTTATGCAGAAGCGACCGTCCCAATGGTAACCATTATATTAAGGAAAGCCTATGGAGGAGCTTACTTGGCCATGGGGAGCAAGCACTTAGGGGCAGACTTCGTCTTTGCATGGCCTACGGCTGAAATAGCGGTAATGGGACCAGAAGGGGCAGCAAATATAATATTTAGAAAGGAGATTGCGAAGGCTGAGAACCCGGAGGAGTTCAGGAGGCAGAAGATACAGGAGTACAGGGAGAAGTTTGCAAATCCATATGTAGCTGCAGCTAGAGGGTACATTGACGATGTCATTGACCCAGCTGAAACGAGGGCAAAGATCGTCATGGCCCTTGAGGCTTTAGAGAATAAGAGGGTTAAACTACCACCAAAGAAGCACGGAAACATTCCACTGTGAGGTGAGAACATGGGAGCTCTCCTCGAGGGCCTTTACATTACAATTTTAGGCGTAACCATAGTGTTTATTGTACTTTCAATCCTCGCTGCAGTTATGTATGGGATTGGGGAGTTTGAGAGGAGAACAGTAGGTAAAGAAAAGAAGCCAGAAGAGGTAAAGGAAGTTGAAAAAACCGAAGACTACGAAAAGGTAGCCGTAATAACAGCAGCAATTTTAACGTACTTGAGCAAGAGAACTCCCAAAGAAGTTCCAATTAAAGTTAAACCCTCCCATAATTGGTGGCTTTCAAGCTTGACGAGGGAGATTGAAGAAATTGAGAATTTCAATTATAGGTGATGAGGATGAAAGTGAAAGTTGTAGTTAACGGGAAGGAATATGAGGTTGAGGTTGAGGAGGTAATGCCCGGAAAGTTTAGGGTCACTCTTGAAGGAGAAACATATGAGGTTGAAACCAGTGCGGGCTTTGTAACCTCGCCTAAGCAGGTTCAAGTCCCCACTCCAGCTCCAACTCCAGCTCCTGCGCCCACCCCCACTCCTGCACCTGCGCCATCCTCTAAAACTGTGGTTTCAGAGAACGTTGTTTCTGCTCCTATGCCTGGTAAGGTTTTGAGGGTTCTTGTTCGGGTTGGGGATAGGGTTAGGGTTGGTCAGGGTTTGCTTGTTCTTGAAGCCATGAAGATGGAGAATGAGATTCCATCACCAAGGGATGGTGTTGTCAAGAGAATACTAGTCAAGGAAGGAGAAGCAGTCGACACAGGACAACCACTAATAGAATTGGGGTGAGATCAAATGGGATTTGAACAGGCTTTGATTGATTTCTTTGAGCATATGGGCTTGTTGAACCTTACTATTGGGAATATCGTCATGATATTGGTTGGCTTAACTCTAGTCTACCTTGCCATAAGGTATAAGATGGAACCCCTACTCTTACTTCCAATTGGAATTAGCGCCGTTCTAGTTAATCTACCCCTTTCTCACATTGCTGATTGGCCCTTGGCTCCACAGCTCCCTCCAGATGTCCAGGGTAATATTTTCGCAACCTTAAGCTACTTGAACAAACAGTATGGTCCTCCAGGATTATTTGACTTGATATACTACCTCTTGATAAAGACAGAAGTAGTACCACTATTGATTTTCTTTGGTTTAGGGGCGATGACGGACTTTGGACCTATGATAGCTGACCCGAAGACCGCTCTCCTGGGCGCAGCGGCCCAAATTGGAGTTTTCGTCGCAATGCTAGTTGCCTTAGCATTAGGCTTCAACTTAAAAGAGGCCGCTTCAATAGGTATAATCGGAGGGGCCGACGGTCCAACCACGATTTACCTAACGACGAAACTAGCTCCCCACATACTTTCCGCAACGGCCGTAGCAGCTTATAGTTACATGAGCCTAGTTCCCCTAATCCAGCCTCCGGTTATTAAGGCCTTAACGACGCCAGAGGAGAGAAAAATTAGGATGGAACAATTGAGGCCAGTTTCAAAGAGGGAGAAGATATTATTCCCAATCGTCAGCATGATCGTCATTGGATTGCTTGTTCCATCGGCAGCACCCTTGATTGGAATGTTAATGATTGGTAACCTCTTTAGGGAAAGCGGTGTCGTTCAAAGGCTCAGTAAGGCCGCGCAGGAGGAGCTAATGAACATAGTCACGATATTCCTTGGTTTAGGTGTTGGCTCAACAATGAGGGCTGAGAGCTTTCTGACAGCTAAAACATTAATGATCTTAACCTTAGGTGTTGTTGCCTTTGCCTCAGCAACCGCTGGAGGAGTACTCTTTGGTAAGCTCATGATGAAAATTTCTGGAGGTAAAATTAATCCCATGATTGGAGCTGCTGGCGTTTCAGCAGTTCCAATGAGCGCTAGGGTTGTTCAGAGGCTTGCTAGTGAAGAAGATCCTGGAAACTTTATATTAATGCATGCAATGGGCCCAAACGTTGCTGGAGTCATAGGAACAGCAGTCGTCGCTGGGGTCTTCCTCTCGGCCCTTGGATGATCTTTCTTGCTTCTTTTGCATAACCCTTTTTAACTTCCTGATCTTTTATTTTTATATTGGGGATTGAGTATGGATTTCGCACTCTTTATGGAGAAATACGGATACAAAATCCTTCTAGCTGTAATATTCATTGGAATATTCGGGCTCATAGGTTATGTAATGTTTGGACTCTTAAAGATGATAAGTGGACTCGGAGTGTTAGGACTTGGAGCCGGATTGGCTTTGCTGATAGCTATGAGAATGCTTATAGCGGGAAGATATTATGAAGCTTACGGTGAAGCCATGGGGAAATACTTCTATGATAATAGAAGGAAGAATTAGGGAGTCACCTGGGTTCCTGTCTTTCCTTCAAGGGCTTCAACAGCTTTCTCAAGGTGAGCTATTATTGCTCTTTTTCCTCCATTTTTAATGAACCTTATTGCTGCAAGAACTTTAGGACCCATGCTTCCAGCCTTAAAGTGCCCCTCTTGGTAGTACTTCTCCAGTTCTTCCACCTTAACGTTTCTAAGCCAAGTTTCCTTCTCCGTTCCATAGTATAGGGCGGCCCCGTTGACATCCGTTAGTATCATAAGTATATCTGCATTAACCTCCTCGGCCAATTTTTCGCCAGCTAGATCTTTGTCTATCACGGCTTCAACGCCTTTTATTTCTCCATTCTCTTCAATTACGGGGACTCCTCCTCCCCCACTTGCTATAACTATAATCCCACTTTCGACGAGTCTTCTTATCGTTTCAGCCTCGACGTGTCCCTTGGGATCTGGGCTTGGGACAACCCTTCTCCATCCCCTTCCTGCATCTTCCTTGACAACCCATCCTTTCTCCTTTGCAAGTTTCTTTGCAGTTTTTTCATCATAGAATGGGCCTACAGGCTTCGTTGGATTTTGAAATGCTGGATCTTTTTTGTCAACTATCGTTTGAGTTATTATAGTGACAACTTCCTTTTCTATCCCTCTTTTCCTGAGTTCATTCCTCAACGCTTGTTGAATCATGTAACCTATCCATCCTTGGCTCATCGCCCCGGCAACATCCATGGGTTGGGCTGGTATTCCATGAAGGGATTGTCCCGCATCCATATGAAGGAGAATCGTCCCAACCTGAGGTCCGTTACCGTGAGTTATAACGACTTCGTAACCCCTCGCAATTATCTCAGCTATCTGTTTAGCCGTTTTCCTTACGTTCTCCATCATCTCATCATAAGTCCCTTTTTGCCCTCTCTGCTGGAGTGCGTTTCCTCCCAGGGCGATAACAACTCTCTCGGGCACGAGATTTCACCAAGAACTTTGTGGAAAAGCTTTAATAAAAGCCTTTGTTAGTTTTTACCCTTAATTTTCTGAAAAAACTCCGAGCTTTCTTGGACATTATTTTTAAAATTATAAAGGTTCAGATATAGGTATATAAAGGTTCTGTAGGTTGGGGATATTTGATAGTCCATATTATGTCGAAAATTTTATGGATGTAGGTAATAATCAAGGGTTCCTTTCCTGGGCTTTTGCACTATTTTAACTTCCCTCCCGAGGTGCTTTAATATCGCCTCAACTATCTTTGCTCCTATCCCTTCAACCTCCAATAACTCAGCTGGCCTCGCGTTTTTAATGCTCTCAAGATCTCTAAATCCGGCATTATAAAGTGCTCTAGCTCTCTTCCTTCCAATCATTGGAAGTTCCATTAGAGGTATTAACTCTTCCCTTATCCCATGTTTAACCCTAACTCTCAGAGTTTCAAGGTAATTTATAACATCCTGGGAATATTCCAGAGTTTTTGCTATCTCCTTAAGTGAGTAGACTAACCACTCAGCCGTCTCTACAATCCTGTAAATATCTCCCGGCTCAACGTTGAACTTTTCAACGATCTCCCCTTCTGGAACCTCGTTTATCCAAGCGTTTAGAACTAAAGCAGTTTTAAAGGCCCTTAAAAATTTCCTTTCGTCCTCCCAGTCGAGCTCGAAATATAGCCTATCCTTAAAGCTATAATATTCATCTTCAAGCATTGGGAGCTCCTTCTTCCCATAGGGTAAGGGTATTAGATCTGGTGTTAGAGAGATAACGTGGAGTATCCCCAGGGGATTAGGATCTTTCTCTATCTTGGGTAAGGTATCCTTGAAGATCTTAGCGGTCATCGGATCTATATAGAGTTTGGCCGTTCTAATTCCCAATGGAAGGGCCTTTATTTCATCATCTAGCGTTATTTCTATGAACTCGTTCTCGAGTAGGAAATACACTATATCTCTTATCCTATCCTCAAGCGTGTAGGGGTCTTTCCCCTGATAGGCATAGAAAGTTCTCTCCAGGAAGTCGTATATCTCCCTAAAACTTGAAAAATTGAAGGTCGCTATTAGAGCCAAGATCTGCCCCCTAAGAATACTCTCATTTGAAAGTTGGGAGAAAAGTTTTTCGGGTTTTCCTTTTATATACCGCTCCATAACCGTTGAGGGCTCTTCAGTTGTTGAAACTATTATCGCTTCACCAACTTCATCATACTTCGGTCTTCCAGCCCTACCCATCATCTGTTGAATCTCTAGAATAGGGATCCTCTCCATTCCGAACTCCGAGTATCTCCAGGTATCCCTAACTATGACACGAAATGCAGGGGTGTTTATGCCGGCCGAAAGAGTTGGAGTTGCAACTACTACCTTTATCAATCCTTTCTTAAAGTTCTCCTCGACTAGAACCCTTTCTTCTCTTCCCAGACCAGCATGATGGAAGGCCACTCCTCCCTGAAGAGCTTTCGCTAATTTTTCATTTGTTGGATTTTCTTCAAGGGATTCAGCGAGTTCTTTTAGTTCCCTAAGTTCTTTTTTAGTTAGAAAATTTCTTATCTTTTTCGATAGCTCCAGTGCTGTCTTTTCGGCTTTTCTTCTCATATTCACAAATACTAGGGATCCTTTGCTTCTTTTTATCGCATCGTAAACTAACTCCTCCCAGGAGTTAAATTTCTCTGTCTTTCCATCTTCCCAAAAAACGAATCCTTGGTAAAAAACTCCTCTTCTAAGCTTTACTGGTCTCCAATCACTTTTTATGAGCTTTGCATTTAGCCATTCCGCAAGCTCTTCTGGATTCCCTATCGTTGCTGAGAGGCCTATTATTTGAGCCCTATTTAACATCTGGGTTATTATAAATTCTAGGGTTGCTCCTCTATCTCTAGAACCTATTAGGTGGATCTCATCAACCACTAAAACTTTCACATTCCTTATCCAACTTGAACCATGCCTTAAAAGAGAATCAAACTTTTCGGCCGTTGCTATTATTATGTCGTATCCTCCTAGCCACTCATCTTTAGAATCGTAATCTCCGGTTGCCATGGCGACTTTTAGTCCGAGCTCTTCCCAATCTTTAAATTCCTTAAACTTCTCCTCTGCTAGGGCTTTTAGAGGAACTAGATAGACGGCCTTTCCACCTTCCTTCAAAAGCCTATTTACAATGGCTATCTCAGCTATTAAGGTCTTTCCGCTGGCCGTTGGTATTGCAATTAAGGCGTTTTCTCCTTTAAGGATACCGGAGGTTAGTGCCTCAGCTTGAGGGGGATAAAGCTCACTAATTCCCCTTTTCTTTAGGACTTCCTTTATCCTTTCATCAATCCTTAACTCTTCGACCTTCATTATGTACGCAGTCCTTATCTAGGTTTATAGTGTTTATGACTTGAGAATATAAGCAACTAGGATTAGGATTATAATCAAGATTATAACAACAAAAAGAGTTTCAAGTTTTGAATATTTTCTAAGCTCGTGAGCTTCCTTCTGATAAGTTCTAACCTTGTCTTCTGCGAGCCTCTCAGATCTTGAAATCGTATACTGATCGATTGGCATAGACTAGATTTTTAATGTTGGATCTTTTAAGGATTTTTAAGTTATTACTTAATTATTTAATTATTGAATTAAAGTTGAATATATTACAAGATCGAATTCTTCATCTCTCTACATCAATTATAGCAGAAGTTTTGTAAAGAATTTCTAATCGAAGCACTTAAATTGGTTAATTCTTATACAATATCTTGAAGGCTCAAAAATTTACCAGGAGGGCAGGATGAACAATGCACAGGCTCCAAATCCTTCAAGTGCAGAAATGCCACGAGGAATTCGAGAAAGCCATGGCCCTAGGTCAGTATGATAAGGCTAGGTTAATAGCACTTAGATGCTCCGAATTGTTAAGGAATCTAGCCTCTGAAAATTTAGATCTCTCTCATATACTCCTCGAAGAGGCAAAGAAGTGGGAAGATAAAGCCAGAAATATCAGAAAAAAGAAAGAAGCCAGGAATGAATATTTTGATAGATTAAAGGTTCTAATAAAGAAGAGCACTGTAACTTGGAATGACATTGGAGGGTTAAAAGAAGCTAAAAAGTTAATTGCACAAGCCGTTGGATTAAGCATTGCAAAATCTCCTATAGATCCACCCCAGGGAATACTTCTATTTGGCCCTCCAGGAACTGGAAAGAGCTTACTTGCAAGTGCTACTGCAAACAGTTTGAATGCAACATTCTTTAGCGTGAAGGCAAGTGACCTTCTCAGCAAGTACTTTGGGGAATCTTCAAAGTTGGTTTCAGCCCTCTTCTCCTTGGCCAGACAACTAAGTCCAAGTGTTATATTTATAGATGAAGTTGATTCCCTAACCATGAAAAGGTCAAGCCTGGATGATGCCGCTAGAAGAATGATTGGGACGTTATTAGCTGAAATTGATGGATTCAAAGATAAAAGGAGAAAGGTGATTGTACTTACAGCTACAAATACCCCCTGGGATCTTGACGAGGCCATGCTTTCTAGGTTGCCAATTAGAATTTACGTCCCCCTTCCGGATATACCCTCTGCTGTTGAGATCTTTAGAATCCATCTAAGGGGAATTCCCCATGAGGTATCGCTGAACAAGCTAGCTAAAGAAGCCGTTAAAAAGTTGTACTCTGGAAGGGAAATCGCAAATGTTGTAAAGCTAGCAACTATGAAGATGCTCGAGGAAATGAATCCCGAGCTCGTAGATCCCCTAAGAGTGGCTACGCTAAAGGGAAAGGATCTGACGACTAGACCTCTAACGATGGATGACTTTAGGTACGCAATGGCCAAGATAAAGAGTCCCATAACGAAGAGTGATGTTAAAAAATATGAGAAGTGGGCCAAGGAATTTGGAATTTAGTTAAGGCTTTATTCTCTAACCTTTAATTCTTCATGGGGATTTGAAATGTTTGAAAAGGGTTATGTCGATGAGAACTACATCAGAGTTCCCAAGGATAGACTTTTCTCTTTCATAGTCAGGGTACTAACTAAACTAGGAGTTCCAGAGGAGGATGCTAAGATAGTTGCAGATAACTTGGTGATGGCAGATCTGAGAGGGGTGGAGAGTCATGGAGTTCAGAGATTAAAGAGGTACGTGGATGGGATAATTAGCGGTGGGGTAAACCTTCATCCTAAAATAAGGGTTATCCGAGAAGGCCCTTCCTATGCCCTTATAGATGGGGATGAAGGCCTTGGCCAAGTAGTTGGATATAGGTCTATGAAACTCGCAATTAAGAAGGCTAAGGATACTGGGATTGGGATCGTCATTGCTAGGAACAGTAACCACTATGGGATAGCTGGATACTACGCCTTGATGGCCGCTGAAGAGGGGATGATCGGAATTAGCATGACGAACTCTAGGCCACTAGTTGCTCCAACAGGAGGAATTGAAAGGATCCTTGGCACGAATCCAATAGCTTTAGCAGCGCCCACGAAGGATAAGCCCTTTTTACTTGACATGGCAACCAGCGTAGTTCCGATAGGTAAACTCGAAGTCTACAGAAGAAAAGGAAAGGATATCCCTGAGGGATGGGCCATAAATAGAGAAGGGAATATAACTACTAAGGTCGAAGAGGTGTTCAATGGAGGGGCCCTTCTACCCCTTGGAGGGTTTGGAGAGCTACTTGGAGGACATAAAGGTTATGGGTTAAGTTTAATGGTCGATATACTTTCCGGAATACTCTCTGGTGGAACATGGAGTAAGTACGTTAAGAATACCAGTGAGAAGGGAAGTAATGTTTGTCACTTCTTCATGGTCATAGACATAGAGCATTTCATACCTCTAGAAGAATTTAAGGAGAAGATAAGTCAGATGATTGAGGAAATAAAGAGTTCGAGAAAGCATCCTGAATTTGAGAGGATATGGATCCATGGGGAGAAGGGATTTTTAACCATGGAGACTAGGCTTAAGCTCGGTATTCCGATCTATAGGAAGGTTCTCGAAGAGCTTAACGAGATAGCAAAAAGAGTTGGAGTTGAAGGTTTATGATAAGGGAAAAGGCCTTAGAATTTCATAAGAATAACTTCCCAGGAAATGGAAAGATAGAAGTTATTCCAAAGGTTTCCCTTGAGAGTAGGGAAGAGCTCACGCTCGCTTATACTCCTGGAGTCGCTGAACCCTGTAAGGAGATAGCTAGAGATCCCGGGAAGGTTTATGAGTACACCAGCAAAGGTAACCTGGTTGCTGTGGTTAGCGATGGAAGTAGAATACTTGGTCTCGGAAACATAGGGCCACTTGCGGGCCTTCCAGTCATGGAAGGAAAAGCCCTGCTTTTCAAGAGGTTTGGAGGAGTTGATGCATTCCCGATAATGATTAAAGAACAAGAGCCAAATAAGTTCATAGATATTGTGAAAGCAATAGCCCCAACCTTTGGTGGAATAAACCTCGAAGATATAGCATCGCCTAAGTGCTTTTACATACTTGAAAGATTAAGGGAGGAACTTGATATTCCCGTATTTCACGACGACCAACAGGGAACTGCAGCTGTAGTTCTTGCGGGGCTTTTAAACGCTCTCAAAGTTGTTGGGAAAAAGATAAGTGAGATAACACTAGCATTGTTTGGTGCTGGTGCTGCTGGATTCGCTACACTGAGAATACTAACGGAAGCCGGAGTTAAGCCAGAGAACGTTAGGGTTGTTGAACTCGTTAATGGGAAACCCAGGATTCTAACGAGCGATCTTGATTTAGAAAAGTTGTTCCCATACAGGGGATGGCTGCTCAAGAAGACGAACGGTGAGAACATAGAGGGAGGTCCCCAGGAAGCCCTCAAAGATGCAGACGTGCTCATATCCTTTACAAGACCAGGCCCTGGTGTAATAAAGCCTCAATGGATAGAGAAAATGAATGAAGATGCAATAGTTTTTCCTCTAGCAAATCCAGTTCCTGAAATTTTACCTGAGGAAGCAAAGAAAGCTGGAGCTAGAATAGTGGCCACGGGAAGGAGCGATTACCCGAATCAAATAAACAACCTCCTAGGATTTCCAGGGATTTTTAGGGGAGCTTTAGATGTAAGGGCTAGAACGATAACGGATAGTATGATAATAGCTGCAGCTAAGGCCATAGCTAGCATCGTTGAGGAGCCAAGCGAAGAAAACATAATACCATCCCCTCTAAATCCTATAGTCTACGCGAGAGAAGCCAGAGCGGTTGCGGAGGAAGCTATGAAGGAGGGGGTTGCCAGAACAAAGGTTAAAGGGGAGTGGGTGGAAGAACATACAATAAGGCTAATAGAGTTTTACGAGAATGTCATCGCTCCTATAAATAAGAAAAGGAGGGAGTACTCCAAAGCAATCACTCGAGCTTAGTTACCTTTTCAAGCTCTGGAATCACGAAGTCTAGCTCGAGTTGCTTAAGTGTCTCCTTCTTTGGAATTCCTCTTTCATCCCATCCCCTAATTCTATAGTACTCCGAAAGTAATGCATCATACTTATCCCTATCCAAGTGCTGTCCCTTGTATGGGCCACTCTTCAATCCCTCGTTGAACCACCTCTTTGGTGGATAATCCATTTCTCTGCTCCAGTTACCGTTGAATTCTCTAACCCAGTAAGCCCTTATTAATGCGTAAACCCTGTCAGCTGCTTTGTATAGGTCATCCCATGTATAGGTAACTCCAGTTATAGCCTTAAGCAACTTCGGATAGTACTCCAGGCTTAATCCAATTTCAACCCATGGTAATCTACATGCGGTGAGCATCTCGAAGAGTCCTCCCCTGAGCCTCTGGAGTTCAACCACCTTCTGGGCCTTTATTGGATCGTAGCTTATCTTGTATTCAACCTTCTCGGCCTGCTCTCCTTCTATCGGTGCAGTTCCAATCTCCCAAGCTATAACCCAAGCTTCCTTATGGTGAGCTCCTATTGAGCTCGTTCCATAGGCTAAGGCCATTCCTGGGTAGATGTAACAATTGTAACCGCTGACCTCTAGCCCTTTCACGTGCATTGCAAAGCTGTCATCTCCAAGCTTTTCGGCCATCCTCTTAACTCCTTCCGCAGCAAAGTTTCCAAGTTCTGTTCTTCTATAAGCTATGTTCAAGGCTAGTTCTTTGGCCTTCTTGAAGTCTCCAAACTCTGGGGCTTCATCATCCTTTATTAATCCCCTCTCTTTAGCTTCCATAACGAAGCCCAGAACTCCTCCAAGGCTTATGGTATCCATACCCATATCGTCAGCTATCCTGTTGAGAACGGCAACTTCGTTAAGCTTCCCGATTCCGAGGTTAGATCCTAACAATGCGACGTTCTCATAGTCCAATTCACTTTCCTGCCCCTCGGCATCAAGGACTACGTTCCCACAGGGCATATTACAGTATGGACATCCCCTCTGATTGATCTTCATACCTTCCATGGTGTATCCATCGATAGGCCTTGCAAGCTCGAAGATTCCATCGCTGAAGTTCCTGGTTGGTAGTGCGGAGTTTTCATTCGCCCACTCAATAGTTGCCATAGTACCTTGCCTCTTCCAGAATGGATATCCTGGAGCGTTTAGTATATCGGTATAGGCCTCTTGACTAAGCTTCTTCAGCTCATCTTTATCCGCAACGGGAATATCTTTAGTTCCCCTTACAACGATAGCCTTGAGCTTCTTGCTTCCCATTACCGCACCCATTCCAGGTCTTCCCGCTGCTCTCCCTTCTTGGGATATAACAACTGCGAACTTAACTAAGTTCTCTCCAGCAGGTCCTATGCTTAGAACTCCAACGTTCTTACCGTGGATCTTCTTTAGCTCCTTCTCTGTTTCGAAGGTTCCTTTCCCCCAAAGCCCCTCAGCACTTAGAATGCTCACGTTATCATCCTCAATGTAGAGATAGACTGGCTTCTTAGCTTTTCCCTCGATGACTAAAGCATCGTACCCGGCCCTTCTTAGGTGGACTGAGGCCATGGTTCCTAAGTTACCGTCGCCATAACCTCCAGTTAGCGGACTCTTAGCGGCCACTACGAGCTTACCACCACTTGGTGTTGGAAGGCCGTTGAAGGGTCCCGCAGCAATAACGAGCTTGTTCTCTGGGCTTAGAGGGTCAACGCCCTTAACTTCGTTCCAAAGAATCCATGCAGCTAGGCCTCTTCCACCAATAAACTTCTTCGCGATCTCTTCGGGATATTCTTGGACTTTAACTTCCCCTGTAGTTAAGTTAACCCTCAGAATCCTGCCCCACCATCCTTTCATGAAGTTCACCATCTTGACATTTTTAAACTAAATTTCATAAATATTTTGGAATGAAATCCGTTTAACAGTAATTATGAAAGTTAATCTAAATGTTTACATGTTCATTTAAAAAGAGCGGAGATCTAATGAAGAGGGGAGGGAAGATGGGAAGACTTCCCCAGCTTTTCGTTGAGGTTGAGAGAGAAGAATGCCTTGAAGGGGATAAGGTCAAGTACGAGTGTATAATCATTCAGGATAACATTGAAGTTAAGCTGAAAGAAGGAGAAAGAGTTCCAGATTTCATAAACATTGAAAGGGCCAAATTCCTAGCTAAAGAAATTTACGACCGCTTCCACTTCTACGTTGATCAATACGAGCACAAGATGAGGGTTGACGCGATAATAGTGTATCCCGATAGAAGAACGAAGATGTACTTAAGGAAAGGAGATGAGTTAATGCTGTTACCCGTTGAAGGTTACGTTGTTACTCTGATAGCCGACGTTGGGAACAGGGTTAGGAAAGGGGATCCATTTGCAGCTATAACGACCAGAAAGGGGGAGGTTCACTACTTAAAGCCACCAAAACCTGGTACTGTAGTTTACATAGACGAGTTCACGAATAGGCCCCACTACGTTTACTACATACTTCCGGAGGAATAAGGATGAAGCGAAGGTACTCAATTTTGATCATCTTACTGGTGGCCATCTTTTACAGGATGATAACATTTAGATTTAAGTACCTACTAGGCTACGATCCCTACTTTCACCTAGCCTATATAGAGGAAGTTAATAAGGTTGGGAAGTGGATAAACTTCTTGACGTTTGCAGGTGGTCCCTGGGGATATCAAGTTAAGCTGTTCCACCCCTTGGGGCTCTGGATGACACCGCTTTATCTGTACAAGCTCCTGAAGGTTTTTGGAGTTTCCCTTACAACAACCTTTAAGATAACTCCAGTAATATTTGGAGTATTGACGGTTATATTCCTCTACTTGTCTCTACTAAAGCTTTATGATGAAAAGAGAGCATTCTTTGGGGGCTTTTTCCTTGCAATTAGTTATGGGCATGTATTTCGTTCCATGGCCAATTATTATAGGGGAGACAACTATATGCTTTTCTGGTATTCCGTGGCCTTATTAGGAATTTCGTTGGCCCTGGGAATTAAAAAGGGAAAATGGAAATACAAGAGGCTAATCTTTTATACCCTTCCAGTCCTCGCCAGCGGATTCTCGGCCATATTCTGGCAGGCTTATTACCCGATCTTTGCATTCCTCCTCTCAAATGCACTATTATTGGCCGTTGGGGCTTTTATACTCAAAAAAGATAAGTACTTGTTGGATTCCATTATTTTAATTCTATCAACAGCGTTTGGGGTTTTACTGGCCAATTACCTGGGAGGAATATTTGGGTATGGAATGCTTGGATATGCTAAGTGGCTTGGAAAGAGCGTTGCTAAGAAATTAGGACTCGAATTTGGGTACCTAAAAGATGTCTATTTGATACTTCATTTGAAATATCTAGTCCCGATAAGTTTATCCTTTGTCCTAGTTCTAATACTACTTGGATTTCTGACTAAGGATATAAGGATTAGGAGCTTATTCCTGGGAATTGCTTCATTTATTGGGATAATTATCCTATTCAAGAGGTTTGAAGCCCTAAAGGAACTGTCAACTGGTTTTGGAATATTTAAGGAAGCTCCAATACTTGAGACTCAACCCACTAGCTTTAAAGATCTATGGGCCGCTTTCTCGCTTAGCTTTTTCCTAACTCCTCTATTCTTTATTAGGTTCAAAAAGCCAAGAGTTGAAGACTTTTTGACCTTGGGTTTAATAATTCCAAGCGTTTACATGTTAAAGACGTGGACGAGATTTCTCTTTATAGGCTCTATGGCCATAGCTATTATGAGCGGAATTGGAATTGTAGAGCTATATGAGGCTATAAAGCCGAGATTAAATGGAAAGAAAGCCTTAGCTACCGGAATAATTACCCTGGTAATTTTACCCGGTGTTATTGCTGGACTCTCATTTAAAGAAGTTTGCTCCTTGCATCCGGAAATGAATGAAGCTTGGGAAAGGGCCCTAAAATGGTTGAAGAATAATTCAAATGAGAATGATGTAATTTTAGCATGGTGGGATTGGGGACATTTCATAACGTACTACGCTAGAAGGAGCCCCATAGCCCAGGGAGGCCCAAGCGTTGGAGTGGCTTTATATCTCCTTGGAAAGCTTAACGAAAATTGGGCCATTAACTTAGGTGTTGATTACGTCATAGTATCCTATTATGATTTCCTTAAATTTGGTGCCATACTCAGCACGGCGAATCTCAGTAAGAGGTATAACATAAGGGGTTATGGGTTGGTGGTTCTTCCATTAAGGGCATCTACTGGAGCTTTAATATTTGAGAATAGGGGATATAGGGCAATAGTTAGGCACGACAAAAGCTGGAATGCAGTAATAATCTATAATGGTCAGATGATCTATCCTAGGAAGTTGTACGTAGAGCATAAAGAAGGGGTGCAGGAAATAAAGCCCCCGGAGAGCAACTCGAACACATATCTTTACGTCAACTTGAACTACGGATATGCAATATTTATGAACGGGAATGCATTTAATACAACCTTAGTTAGGCTATTCATTACCCCCGAAAAGCCCTATAAGCTTGTTTACTCAGACGGTGGGTTAATAAAGATCTTTAAGCTAGAGCATCCAAACGTTAAGGTAGAGAGAAGGGAAAGCAACGTAATTCTAAATTTTGAAAATGGAACAAGTTTAGGGTTGTACTTCTTCCTAGATAACGGAACGATGGTGCTTAGCAAGTGGTACAATGTTAAAGGTAAAAACGAATTCATAGTTCCAAAGGTTAATGCAAGTGTTGCTAGGTATGTGCTTAAGCGGGGTAAGAAAGTAGTTGATAGGGGAGTATTCAGGTTGAGTTATAATTAGAGGGAAACAAGGATAGCGCCGAGAACTATGAGTAATGCCCCTATAACGGTTTTTATATTCATCTCACTTCCAAGTACCAGCCAAGAGAGGAAGATCGCTAAAGCAACGCTAGTCTTATCTATGGCTACAACGGCAGGAACTCTTCCATTCTTTATGGCCATGAAATAGAAGAGCCAGGATAGGGCCCCTGACACTCCGGAGAGCGTTATGAAAAGAATTGAGTACCTATTTATTCCGCTCATTTTAGGTTTTACAAAGAAAGTTACAGTCACGAGGAATATGGCCATTATTATAGCCCTAATCGTGGTTGCCATTGTTGGATCAACGTCTTTGAGTCCAATCTTTCCAAAGATAGGAACTAAGGAAGCAAAGAAAGCTGCGAGAACTGCATAGATGAGATAGGCTTGCATGATTGTCACCTTATAGCGTAAGTGTTAAAGCTTTATAAGTCTATACTTTCTCTAAGTTCTTTTTGTTCTGTTTCGTTATAAGCCCATATTTTGGAGTTATCTTAACACTTTCACGTTTCTCATAGAACTTTTATTACATCTTTATACAATGATTCTTTCCATTTAATCTCGAAGAATCAAAAATTATTAAATCTATAGATTTTGCTCTAGGAAGTTCATTGATACGAAAACTTTTTAAATCCAATCTTCAGGAAAAGTATTGGACGTGCCCCGGTGGTGTAGCCCGGTCAATCATGCGGGACTCTCGATCCCGCGACCCGGGTTCAAATCCCGGCCGGGGCACCATGTGGGCCCGTGGCTCAGCCTGGTTAGAGCGCCCGCCTGATAAGCGGGAGGTCCGGGGTTCGAAGCCCCGCGGGCCCACCAGAATTTTTGCTTGAACTTGAATTTCGTGCCCTTAAATTCAAAAGGGTTCTGGAGCTTTAGCTTGTGGTTGCTTGTACTCCCTAGGTACGAAAGAATAATCCTTTAAAGAAAATAGATAAAGATCACTTTCTCTCGTATAATCCAACTAATTCACCATACTGAATCACATGCCCTTCCATAGCTTTTTCAAGCTCTTTTCTACTGGCTCCTGGTTTTAAGTTTAATGTCGTGTCAAGAGCGTAGACCTTGAAGTGATAGTGGTGAACTCCATGTCCTCTGGGGGGACATGGTCCATTGTACCCTATCCTTCCAAAATCGTTCCTTCCTTGAATTATGTGAATTGGTTTATCTACTTCTCCCTGCTTAGGAATTCCCTCTGGGATTTCGGTAACAGGAGGAATATTCCAGGCTATCCAATGAGTGAAGGTTCCCATTGGTGCATCTGGATCGTCAACTATGATTACTAGGCTCTTCACGTTATCGCTTAATCCCTCTATCTTTAAGGGAGGGTTTATGTCCACTCCTTCACATGTATACTTAGCAGGAATAAACTCATTGTTTCCGAAGACTGAGCTTACCTTAAGGGACATCTTCTCTTCACCTCCTCCTATACACCCCATCCCAAGGATTACGAGGGTAGCTAGGACTATAGGTATCAAGGATTTCATAATAGGAGGTACACCTACAAGGATAAAAGACTTTCTAGTTATAAGGGCCACCAAGGACTTAGAATATCCTTAACTTCCTCAACTACCTTTAGGGTTTCATAGCTGGGCTGCCCTTCATCTCTTTTGATTTTATCTTCCTCGTAGCCCATAATAAAAGCTGGAAAACCTCTCTTTAATCCAGAGCTGTAACCTCCCTCTAATATCAATACCAAAGGATACTTCCTTAATGTAACTCCAGCGTAAGAATAAAAGATCTCGGTAAGCTTTAATGTTGTCAATCCATCTCCCTTAAAACCATCAAAACCTGCGGATACTATAATAACCTTAGGTTTAACTCTCTCAACTATCGGAAGCACAATTTCATTCCATGCATAGATATAATCTCCATCATCGGAGTAATGGGGCATTGGGATGTTTATTTTACTTCCCCGAGCATTATACCCTCCAATTTCGTTAACATCTCCGCTTCCGGGATAGATATCCCTCTCATGTAGATCTACATGAACTACCTCAGGATCGTTCCAAAATATTTCCTGGGTTCCGTTACCATGGTGGGCATCAAAGTCTATGATCAATGCTTCCCCAGTTTCCTCTTTACATGTTAAAGCGGCCATAGCGGAGTTATTAAATATACAAAATCCCAGGGTTGGTGCTCCTAGAGCTCTTCCTCTCCTCCCTGCATGGTGTCCAGGAGGCCTAACGAGGGCCATATTAAGTCCTCCATACTCCAGTGCAGAGAGGGTTGCTAACCTGGAAGCCCCTAAGGCTAGCATAGCGACCTCCCATGTTCTTTGATTAACGTATGTATCAGCATCTAAGTATCCTCCTCCATTAAGGGAGAGCCCCCTTATCCTTTTCACGTATTCCGGATCATGTATCTTATATATCTGGGCTTCATCTATGGGTAAGGGCTCGACAATTTGATTTTCAAGTCCTAACTCCCTAATAGCTGTAAGAATAATCCATAGCCTTCCTGGATTCTCAGGATGATAATTTTTAGGTTTATGTAGGAGAAACTTCCTGGAATAATAGATCTCTCCAATCATATGAACCTAGAATATTATGCAAGATCTGATATATAAAAATTAGGGTTAAAGAGAAATACCAGCTTTTTCCAAGGCGGCCTTAACTTCCTCGTCACTAGCGCCTCTCGGGATGTCAATCTTCTCGGGAAGAGGTTCGAGGTGCTTTATGTTCATCCTCCTTCTTTTAACCTTGTTAAGCCCTGCCCCAGTTACTAAAACGAAGTTCTTGTCTATGATGTCAACTATAACGCACTTCTGCCCAGCCCTTCTTCCAGCTATAATAACGGCGATCCTTCCAACATCTATTGCAGGCATTCATCCCACCTCCTTCTCTTTTTTCGACCCCGCGTCGCCGACGGGGTCGAGGTGGTCTATAGCGGCTTTAACTATAGCGAATACACCTTCAGGAGACCATTTCGACGTGTTTATTATTAAATCATATATGGACAAATCGTTGATGTCGATACCATAAAGGTTTAAATATCTTTTCCTGTTTTGCATTTCCCTCTCAGCTATTTTCATAAAAGCTTCCTCGACGCTTATACCTTCCCTCTTGGCAACCCTTTCAGCCCTAACCCTTATTGGAGCATCAAGCCAGATTTTGAGGTCAGCATTCTTAACCATCCATCCGGCTAATCTTCCTTCTATAACCACGTTCCCTTCTTTCGCTGCTTCTATTTGTCTCCTGTCTACTTCTCTGTCTATCTCTGGATGAAGTTCAGCGTACTTCTGAAACTCCTCAAGGCTCATTCCCTTTTCTTTGGCCATCTGTCTGAATATCAGCCCAGCGTAGACATGCTTAAGGCCATAATGTTCAGCTATTTTCTTTGAAAGTGTTGTAGTTCCGGAGCCTGCTAATCCGCTAACGGTTATCACTAGCTTGTCCTTTGGCATGATTCACCCCTTCATTATCTGAGACCTTATCTGTTCCTTCATTACCCTGCGCATGCATCTTGGGCATAGGTACGGCATAGGCCTCTCGGGCCTCTTCTTTGTCTTGGGTAGCTTCCTCATCTCAACGGGTCTTCCCCTTGGAATCCCATTCAAGGGCCTACCGCAGATCGCACAGTGGGCTATCTTTGGCTTCTTTCTCTCAAAGTGTACTACGACCCTTCCCCCAGGGGTTCTTACGTACTTCCTTCTCCATGATCTTGACCTGTACATTGGCTTCATGCTCTCCACCTCGGATTACGCTAAAACCAAGTCTTTTTAAATTTAACCAACATTTTAACCTTAGTCATGGAAAATAAGTGGGAGGGAAAAATATGGAACCGAGACCAATGATACTTGAAGATAACCCCGAGATCCCAGCCGGTGCTGAAGAGGAGATTGAAGGAGGCGAGGAAACTGTAGAACAATTCTTCGCGCATAGCAAGGGAAATACCGTGTACATTTCGTTTGCAACAACTGATATGAGGATAACAATAGGGATAAGCCATGAAAAGGCCTCTCTTGAAGAGTTAGTAAAGGCCGTTAAAGAGCTACTTGCGGAATTTAGGAAGAGGGGTAAATAGTTTAAAATGATAATCTGAATTATGATAATGGTGATTATTACATGTTTCCATTTATTGACAGGAAAGCAGAGCTTAATGCACTCAAGAAGAGACTCGAAAAGAAGGGTTTCGAGCTTATAGTGGTTTATGGAAGAAGGAGAGTCGGTAAAACGCGTCTCGTTCTTGAAGCTGTGAAAAACTATCCTCATGTTTATTATTTAGCTGTTGAGGGAGACAACTTGAGACACTTCTGAAGAATTGCAGAAGAGAGATTCCCTGAAGTTAAGTACTCCAGAGAGGACTGGGAGGGGACGTTGCATGCGTTAAGGGAAAGAATAATCATAATTGATGAGTTCCCAAACCTAATTAAGGAAGATCCAAGGATACTTTCAATTTTTCAAAGGAGCGTTGATATTGACTTGTCAAACTCAAACACTAAGCTAATCCTCCTAGGATCTTCAGTTAGCATGATCACAGAAAAAGTGCTAAGCTATAAAAGCCCTCTATACGGAAGAAGAACGGGCTCTTTAAAGCTTAGGCCTATGAACTTCTTTACATTAAGGGAGTTCTTCCCGAGCTGTAGCTGGGAAGAGCTTGTAGAAATTTACGGAATGACAGATGGTATTCCCTTCTACATAATCCAAGTAAAACCACCATTTTGGGAGTTGCTTGAAGAGGAACTTAAAAATCCAATCAGCTTTTTTAAGGATGAAGTAGATTTCCTTCTCCGTTATGAATTCAGCGAAGTAACAACTTATAAGAGAATTTTAGAAGCAATAGCACTTGGAAAGACGACACTAAAGGAGATAAAGGATTTCACAGGGCTAAGGAACTCGGATATAACACCTTATCTCAGGAATTTAATTGAAGCTGATCTTATAGTTAGAGAAGTCCCCATTACTGAAAAAAAGACGTCCAAGAAAGGAAGGTACTACGTTTTAGACAATTTTCTAGCATTTTGGTTTCGCTTTATTTATCCAAACTTATCTCGCATCGAAGAAGGAATTTTTAACGTGGATGAAATAAAAGGAGAGTATCCGAGATACTTGGGATGGGTATTTGAAAAAATTGCAAGGCAATTCTTGATCGAACTAAACAAGATCAATAAGCTACCATTTAAGTTTGAAAAGATCGGAAGATGGTGGTACAAGGAAGAAGAAATTGATATAGTAGCCCTCAATGAAAGGGAGAAAAAAGGTCTATTGGTGGAAGTAAAGTGGAAGACGCTAAAGGAGAGAGAAGCAAGGGAAATCTTAGAGGTTTTAAATAAAAAATCCAAACTTCTTGGTTTGGAAGGATGGGAAAAGTACTATGGATTAATAGCCAGGGAAATTAAAAGAAAAGAACCTTTAATAGAGGATGGATATCTTGTTTGGGATCTAGAAGATTTTGAAGAGATAGTAAAGCAAAAATCAAGAGAGGGACTTTAAAACGAAAGCTAAAAGATCTGTAAGCTCCCTAGCCCTAGTTTCTGGTGAAGCTCCCATGTGCCCGCTCTTAGTTTCCACCCTTAGGTAAACTGGAGCACCAACCTCCTTAAGCTTCATGAAGAATTTTAGTGCATGTGCTGGATGAACCCTGTCATCGTGCAAACCTGTATAGATGAGCGTCAGGGGATATTTCTTGTTGGGGTCGACATTGTGATAGGGAGAATACTTCAGTAGGAACTCCCTATCCTTAGGATCGTCTGGATTCCCATATTCTGGAATCCAAACGCTTCCTATGTAAAGTTTATGGAACCTCAACATATCTATCACTGGATAACCGATCAATGCAGCATCCATAATATCTGGCCTCTGGGTTAAAGTTGCAGAAACTAAAAGCCCACCATTACTCCTCCCCCAGGCCGCAACCTTGTAACCCTCTTTCTTAAGCTTCTCAAGAACTGCTATGAAGTCATCAAATACATTCTGTTTGTTTTCCCTCATTCCGGCCCTATGCCATTCCTCGCCATATTCGCTTCCTCCTCTTAAGTTGGCCATAACGAATGTTCCTCCCCTTTTGAGGAATGGTATAACCTGGGGGAAGAACCTGGGGGTTAAGGCTATGTTAAAGCCTCCGTATCCAAAGACCCACGCCTTCTTCTCATCCTTCTCCCCTTTAATGATGAAGTAATGAATCCTCGTTCCATCTTTGCTTACGACAAAGTCCTCCTCAACCTTAAATTTCCCTTCAACCTTTCTTTCCTCTATAATTCTTAGCTTATCTTTGAACTCATAGAGTCTGTAAGGGATCGTGAAGCTGATGTACCTGAGGAGAACTTCTTTGTTGTTTTTATCTAATGGATGCAGTGCCCCTGGAATGTCAAAAGTGACTTCTTCAATTTTCTCCCCCTTTAATGTATAAACCTCCAACCTGTGGCTTGCGTGAACGAGCCTTCCCGCTACTATTTTATCATCAACTATTACGGCCCACTCTAATGGAAACTCCCCCTCTGGAATCACTTCCTCAATCTCGCCATCCTTTACTGCTATTACCTTCCCCATTCCTCTTCCTTCCCTGGTAAGGATATAGAGTTTTCCGTTAACTATATCTACGGGTTCCACAGGAACAGTAGCAGAGTAAACCTTCCTCCACTCCTGGGGCTTGTCAATGGGGCCAACGTATATTTCTCCCTGATTCCATCCATAGTTCAAGGTTAGCATTGCAAACTTATCATCTGAGCTCTTTCTGAGAGTCATGAAGTATCCGGATGTTAGCCCCTCTCCAAACACCATCTTCTCTCCTTCTTTATCCTTCCAGAATACCCTTTCAGCCGGAGGATCAACTCCATCAGGAGTTTTCTCCTTCCTATAGAACCTTGCAAAGTAATAGCCATCCTTTAAGAATAATATGTTCCAAATGGAGGGCTTTATCTCCTCTATAACTTCTCCACTCTTGAGGTCGATTATCCTCGTTATTCCCTCGTCAGCACCTCCAATTGAAAAGCTGTAAGCCAGCTTTTCACCTTCGTCGTCTGCTGTGAATCCCTGGAGTAAGACTTCATCTCCAACTTCCCTCTCTATTTCCTTTGAATCGACTATAACATCACCATCAAGCCACCTTATAATGCTCCTATCTTTCTCGTTATATGAAACTATAATTCCCCTCTTCGTTATCTTGGCCATGGTTACTGTGGGGATTGAAAAGTATTCCCAAACTTCGGGAAATAATTTGTCGCTAAGCTCTCCAATGAATTCTCTGAACTTCTTATTTTCCCTTTCAATTATCTCTCTAACCCTATTATCTTGGAGGTTCTCCATCCAGATGTAGGGATCCTCAACCATAAGATCACCATCTAAACGTTGAGTTAACTCTTATATGAAGTTTTCCTTATGTCGACTATTATTATTAGGGCCGAGACTAAATAAGCTAGCGGAACTGAGAGTAGGGCCCTCGAGTACCCTAATTTATCTATCAGAAATCCCACTACATAGGGGCCTGTAGTGGCTCCAAAAAAGCCAACCATATTTACAAAGCCCATTACAACTCCAAGATTACTTTTTTCAGCTTTTTCAGCTGTATAAGCCGTTATTATTCCCCCAACTGAATATAAGACTAAGCCCAAAGGTATTAGGAGTAAAGGAGTTGGAAAAACTATTATCAAGAAAGTCAAGAGAAAGTTAAGTAGGTAAGCGAGGAAGACGCTGACCTTTCCAGCATAATCATAGAGAAAACCCGCTGTCACTGATCCGAAGACTCCCACCAAGGAAAGTATGGAGAACATGAGGGAGGCCTCCTTTATATCTACCCCTTTAGAAACTAAGTAGGAAACCAAGAAGGTTAACATGGCAAAGAAAGCCCCAAGTCCCAGGAAGTTCGCTAAGCTTAATAGAAGGACTCCCTTGGGAATGCTGAACTTAGCCCTCTCAACTTCTACGGGTTCTCCCTTAACGGTTAGCACGAGGAGAACGCCAACTATAGAGCTCATTATCGAGAGAACTAGGAAGGAAAGCCTCCAGTTAAGCATTAGAGCAACTGGGACAACTATTAAAGGTGTTATTCCTGAGCCTATAGCAGGCCCAATCATAAAGAAGCCCAAAGCAGAACCTTTCTTCTCTCTAAAAAGCTCGCTTATTAGGGAAGTTGCAGGAGCATAATAGAGGCCAGCAAAGAAGCCATATAAAGCTCTGATGGCCACTAAATCCCAGTAATTTCTTGCAAGAACTATTAAAGCAGAAGATATTGAATATCCAAGTATACTGAGAGTCAGCAACTTTTTTCTCCCGATTTTATCTCCAATGTACCCAGCAGGTACTTGAATTAAAGAGTAAGGTAATAGCAGAGCCGTCATTAGAAGGCCAACCTCAGTATTGTTAATGCTTAACTCCTTCATGAGTATTGGAGCAAGGGAGGGAACGGCCATCCTGTGAGAGTAGTTGAATATCCATCCTAAGCTTATCAATATAAGTATTATTAGCTTCTGCACTCTTGATCACCTTCTAACGAGCTTAATTACAGCTTCAATATGGGGAGTGTGGGGAAACATGTCTATTAATAGAGCGTCATCCACCTTGTAAGCCTCTGAGAGGTAGTTCCTATAATCAAGGATGAACCTTAGCGGATTGCAAGAAACATATATAAGAGTGTTGGGGCCTTTCTTCACGATCCTCCTGGAGAACTCTTTTAATCCTTTCCTGGGTGGGTCGACTATTAGGGTTTCGTAACCTTCTAGCTCAGCATCTTCAGCTTTTCCTTGAATGAAAGTTGCATTTATCGAATTTATTTCAGCACTCCTTTTTGCCATCTCTACTGAGGTTCCATTTACCTCAACCCCTGTAACTTCGAATCCTCTCTTCGCAAGGTAAAGTGAGAGGGTGCCTATTCCCGAGTAAAGATCGAGAACTTTTGAACCTTCACAAAACTTCTCCACGCTCTTCAGTAGAAGGGGTAGAGCATAGCTATTCGTTTGGAAGAAAACGGAAGGGTGGATAAGGTAAGTTATTCCCTCAACTTTCTCCCTTATCACCTCGTTACCCAAAACTAAGGTTGGGAAGCCTCGTGGATCATCCTTCTTATCAGCTTTTAAGCTCCAATATATTGAATCCGCGAAGTTAAAAGCCTCCATAAGAGCTTCCCTATAGTTAAGGGGAACGTGGGCTATTATATTTACCATAACCTCGCCAGTAAACTTTCCCTCTCTAACCTGGAGGTAGTGAACGTCTCCTTCCCTCCAGTTCCATGGTTTTAGGTTAGATTCTCTCAAGAAATCTTTCAAAGCTTTTAGATACTTTGGAGTTCTCTCGGAAAAAATTGGACATTCCCTAATGTTAACTACTGTTTTTGGCATTCCGAACTCTTTGAATCCTATCCCGTTCACGGTTATTATGAAATTGCTGATGTTCCTAAAATACCATATCCTGGGAGAGCCTTTTATTTCGGCCTCAATTCCAGTTATCCTCTTGAAAATTTCCTCCTTTAACTTGAGTTGCTCTCTATACCTTAATCCCTGCCACAAACACCCACCACACTTACCGAAATGGCTACATTTACCAGGGATCCTCAGGGGAGAAGGAGTCATTAGCTTAAAGTCTCTTGCTATAATCTTTCCGAATCTTTCCCTCGTTTCAGTTACTTCAACTTCATCCCCAGGGTATGCAAACGGTACTAGGATATTTCCTAGGACTCCAAGGCCATTTTCGTTGATCTTGGTTATCTTCCCCCTCATTTCCACTCTAAGTGAGCTCTCTTGATTATAAATTTTCCCGAGAGACCATCCCAGAATTTCTCTGCATCATCTATGACGATCTTAGCTTTGAAAAACGGCATGTCAAGGACAAAGGTTTCGAATTCTCCTCCTTCCCCAGCGATGTGAATTCCATACTTTTCGCTGAGCTTTTTCAACTCCTCTAGGTTTTTATAGTTAAGCTCCCTCCCGAGCCAGCTTTCATTTAAACCGTAAGCGGAAACAGCAACGAATACTACCTTGAACCCAAGCTTTATTATCTCTAACATATATTGGTACGGATCCTTTTCCCAGGCCGGAGTGTAAACCTTTAGGCCGAGCTCTCTGGCTACATTTTCTATCCTTTCTTTCTGATATCTACTTGCTAATGCTCCAGCAACAATTCCGTCTACCTTTAACCCCTCTAAAACATTTTTTAAATCCTCAACTTCTTTCTCTTTCTCTCCTTTCGTGAATCCCTTAATTATTGGAATTCCAAGGGCCCTAGCTTGAAGGGAAGTAAGCTCTACATTTGGCGTATGGTACATGTAGCTCTCTTCATTTTCACTTACCATAGAAACTAAATATCTCACCCTGAGCCCACTTTTCAAGGCCCAATAAAGTGCATAATTGGAATCTTTTCCTCCAGAATAGAGTACCGCAACATCAGCTAAGCCCACCACTCATCATCCCATCAGGGTCCTGGCTGTTTCATCATTAAAAATAAAAATCACTTAGAAAGGAGCTTTGCATACTTCTTCTTTAACCTCTTCCCCTTCGGCTTTCCCCTTCCAAAGAGCCATCCATGAGCCTTGTTAACGTGCCTTATGTAATCCTTCCTCCTCTTGAAGACCATCCCACACCTCGGGCACCTTAAGAACTCCTCGCCATCCCTATCCCTTACTATGATCGCCTTGAGCCTCACCATTTTACCTCCCCATCCTTGAGTTGTCAGGGTATTTATAAAAGTTTCTAGAAGATTATACCCATCTCAAGGGCGATCTTCCTAAGCCTCTCTATCCTCTTCTCGGTTGGTGGATGGGTGGAGAATAACTCCGCAAAGTCTATTCCCCTAAATGGGTTAATTATGAACATGTGGGCCGTTGCTGGGTTACCCCTCCTAAGGGGTCTGTACCTCACGGCCTCCTCTATTTTCATGAGGGCACTAGCAAGGGCGTGAGGCTTCCCGCTTATCCTAGCCCCAGTTTCATCGGCTAGGTACTCCCTTGATCTGCTTATAGCTAGCTGGATTAAGGTTGCAGCAAGTGGAGCTAAGATTATAGCGAGAATTAATCCTATTACGCTTCCCGAATCTCTCTCGTCATCATAGGCTCCAAACCAAAGTGACCACCTAGCAAAATCAACGAGTATCATAATGGCCCCAGCCAAGACTGCTGCTATAGTCTGAATTAGTGTGTCTCTATTCTTTATATGACTTATCTCATGGGCTATAACTCCCTCAAGCTCATCTTTATTTAGTAGCTGTAGTAAACCCTCAGTTACGGCAACTACGGCATTTCTTGGGCTCCTCCCAGTTGCAAATGCATTTGGGACCATAGTTGGGACTATGGCAACCCTTGGCTTTGGAATTCCGGCTTGTCTAGCAAGCTTTTCTACGATATAATGGAGCTCGGGGGCTTCCTCCTCGCTAACTATCCTCGCGTTATACCAATTAAGAACAATAGAGTCGCTGAACCAATAGCTTATGAGGTTCATGAAAAGGGCCAGCGTGAAAGCTATTATCATCCCGCCAGTTCCGCCTAGAAGATAACCTATCCCCACTAATACTACAGTTAGAAGGGTCATTAAAATTCCAGTTCTTATCCAAAGACCTAAACCCATCTTACTCACCTCCAAGCCTTAGATAGGGTATTATCTCGTCATACACCTCACTCCAATCCACTATACCTACCCTCTTTTTAATGCCTGAATTGATTAGGCTTACTATCTCCTCAACAACATCTTCCGGAGATTTATTAGTAGTATCAACCTCTATAACATTTTCGTGTTCCTCGATGGCTTCTATAAGTACAGCATCTACGAGTTCAGCTTCAACATTTTCCCCTATCTTCTCTCTGTCATAACCCCTCTCTCTGAGCCTTTCTCCTATTAGTTTTGGATGGGCTCTGAGGACTACGACAAGGTCAACCGGCATTAAATGGCTTAGATGTCCATCTAAAACTGCATTCTTCCCCTTAAGTTCCCTCTCGATAAAGTAAGCTAGCTCATCGATCTCAACCTCAACTTCATCGTTTACCCTCCTCCCGCAACCCTTCTCAAGGGCGAAGTCTTTAAGGCTCACGTACTCATAGTTAAGCTTCTTGGCTAGAAGCTTGGCCACGGTAGTCTTTCCAACGCCAGGAGTGCCGGTTATAGCTATGAGCATGTCCCCACCATCGGTAAAAGTTAATACCTAGGTTTTAAAGGTATGGATCTAATATCGTTGATTAACGAACATTGATACAACGTTCAACGAGAAGTTTATAAATCCTTAGGGGAATAAATGTATAAGGTGACAATACATGGAGCTCGACCTCTTACTTAAAAGGTTGGACATAGTTAGAAGAAGGAGGGAGGCCCTACTTTTGGAAGAAGCTAGGTTGGCCAGGATGATAAGGCAAAAAAGGATAAAAAATGTTTCTCTGCTTAGGGTTATTAGAAGGGAAAAGGAGCTAGTTACAAGGGAAGAGGCTAAGATAGTTAGGTTTATAAAGCAGGCTGGAGCTTGAGTTATCTTTATTATTCTTTTTTTTAATATACTTATTCGATGATAATCCTTGGAATTCATGACGGTCACGACGCTGGGGCCGTGCTTCTTAATGATGAGGAGATATACGCTGTTAATGAGGAGAGGCTAAATAGGGTAAAGAAGTATAGAGGATTCCCAGAATTGAGCATTAGAAAAGTTCTTGAAATGTCGGGGACTGAGCCTGATGATGTAGATGTAATTGCAATTGCTGGTCTCTTCAGGAGGCAAAAGAGATTATTAGAGCTTGAACATAAATTAAAATCAATATTTGGTCCGAAATTTAAGGAAAAAGCTATTTTTGTTGAACATCACCTTGCCCATGCATCCTCGGCATACTATAGCTCAGGCCTTAGGGATGCTGTAGTTTTAACGATAGATGCAGCTGGAGATGGGCTGAGCTCCACTGTAAGTATAGCCAAAGATGGTCAGATGTTTAGAATAGCCCAGTCAACGTACATAGATTCCTTGGGTGATTTCTATGCTTCAGTAACGGAGTTGCTTGGTTTTAAGCCTATGAGGCATGAGGGGAAGGTTATGAGTTTAGCTGCTTACGGGAATCCAAGATACGAACTTTCAGCGATCATAGAGCTAAACGGTCTAACGTTCGAGAATAAGCTTAAGGTAATAGGTACTGAGGCTACGAAAAAGCTAGCAGAGTTTTTTGAATTTCCCTTAGAAAAGGCCAAAGAAGTATCCTCAAATCTTAAGAGGGGTATCATGGATAATGAACTCGAGAAGAAGGCAATAGAGATAGCAGCAAGTGCTCAAGCGCACTTAGAAAGGCTTATAGAAGAAATGGGGCTCGAGCTAAAGAAGTATGAACTCCCAATAGCGTACGCTGGAGGGGTTGCTCAGAACGTAAAAGCCAATGCAATTCTAAGGAGGATCTTCGGGGATATCTGGATCTTTCCAGCTATGGATGATGCCGGATTAGCGTTTGGCGCTGCAATTTATGTCAAAGCTCAAATGGAGTTGCTCTTTGGTAAGTGGAAACCCTTTAAGCTTAAACACGTCTTCCTGGGACCTTCTTATTCTCCCGAAGAAATAGAGGAAATCCTCAAGAGGGAAGGGCTTGAGTACGAAGAGGTTGACGTTCCTTCTTTCGTTGCGGATTCCTTGGTGGAGGGAAAGCTCGTTGGCCTATTCCAGGGAAGGTTGGAGTATGGACCAAGGGCCCTTGGGAACAGATCAATACTTGCCGATCCCAGGAATGAGAAAGTTAGGGAAAAACTAAATTTAGCATTGAGGAGAGATGTCTTCCAGCCCTTCGCCCCTTCAATATTAGAAGAAAGGTTTCCCGACTATATTGAGGACTTAACTGGTGAACCGAACAGATTTATGACGATGAGTTACTTAGCAAGTGAGGAATTCATGGAAGTTGCACCGGCAGTAGTTCACATTGACGGAACTACTAGGCCACAGAGCGTTCCAAAGGATCTTGGAACATATTATAAGATTATAAGGAGGTTCGAAAAAAGAACTGGAGTGGGAGCAGTCCTCAATACCTCCTTTAATATGCATGGAGAACCAATAGTTTGCTCACCTTTAGATGCCATAAGAACTGCTAAATCAGCAAAACTCGACGTTCTACTTTTGGAGAGGTTTGGTGTTTACATAGTATAATTGACAATTTGTGGGATGATAAGTTTTTTAAGTTCTGACGACTAATGGTAGTTGATAAGTTTCAATTAGGTGATAATCATGAGGTTTCTAATTAAGGTTAAGCCTGAGGAGAGGAAGTTTAGAGTTCCGTACAATCATCAGTACTTCTTGCAGGGATTAATATACAATAGGATAAAGCTCACTAATCCTAGACTTAGCACGTTCCTCCATGAGACGAAGGGACCAAAGCTATTTACATACTCTTTATTTATGACCGAAAGAAGGGAACATCCTAAAGGCTTGCCCTACTTCCTGGGCTATAGGAGGGGCTTCTTCTATTTTTCCACATGCATCCCTGAGATAGCGGAGGCTTTTATAACAGGCCTCTTTAGGGAACCGGAAATAACCCTCTGGGGAGAGAAGTTCTATCTGGAGGAGGTTAAGACCTTGAAAGAGCCGAAGAAGTTTAGTGGTTCAACGTTCATTACGTTATCTCCAATAGCAGTTACTATGGAAAAGGGAGGTAAGAGGTATGATGTTTCCCCTTTGGAGGAGGAATTCTATGCACTGATAAGGGAGAATCTCAAGGATAAGTATGTGATGATCAAAGGGGAAAAACCACCGGATGACTTTGAAATGGAGATTATAGCGGCCAAGCCGAAGAGGTTTGAAGTTAAGCCTGGAATTTATCAGATGGCTTGGCACCTCGTGTTTAGGGCTTATGGTGATGATGAACTGATAAGAGTGGGTTACGTGGTAGGTTTTGGAGAGAAGAATTCGTTGGGGTTTGGGATGGTAAAGGTAGATGAGCAGAGAAAAAGACGGAAAAACATTGGGAGCTTTCAAGAAAGTATGAGTTTTAATGAGAACAGGGAACTAGAAACCGGGACATAGTTACTTAATAAAATTTAAAAAATTACTCTCTTTATTTTCGTATTTTTAGGTTATTATGATTCAAGAAAAAGTTAAAAGATATAAATGCTTTAATTATATCTTGAATTAGTGATAATTTATGTATGAAGTAGAGTTTGAAATAGAGCTTATAACCCTTGCAAGAGATAACCAGAGGGAACAAGAGATTGAGGCTTTCTTTAGTGTGCTTTCTTAGAGCGTAGGAGGCTTGTTGAACATGTTTAGCTGGACTGGGCATCCCTTTGTTGATGGGGGTTTAGTTGCCCTCCTCTTATACTCTGGAAAAACTAGACCTGAAGAACTAACCCAGGAGGACATTGAAAAAGCCATAAAATTTGCATCTGAACTATACTCTAGAAAAGAGTGGAGTTCCAGTTATCTTCATGCCCTTCTTTTTCCAAATAGTGGATTATTAATGGCCAACCCAAGTATGACCAAGAAAAGGACTCCTGAGAATATTGCAAAAAACTTAGAAAGCTTGCTCCAAGAGAAAGAGGATCCTAGTACACCACTTTGTGAAATTTGTGGTAGAAGGCACTCACGTAGCAAGCCCGTTTATCGCTCTGAATTCCCTCTCATTGGGAGCGGAGGGGTTCCAAACTATTTCCCCTCGGGAAAAGATGGTGCAAACATCTGTTCCCACTGTTTGTTCCTCGTGCAATTCATGCCCCTAATCCTCTACCGTCTCCCCAGATTACTTCTAATTCATACATATCCACCAGAACTAATGCTAGAGCTCCACAGGGAAGCATTAAATGATGTCCTTCTTACCAGACTAGTCTCCTCCGGAAGGGGCTACAAAAGGCCTGAAAACTTCCTGTTTACCCTTCTTACTGAAGTTAGCCTAAAAACTGAAGATGAAAAACTATGGGAGAATGCCTCAATAACCCTTTATTACTTCACTAATCCAAACAGGGGAAGGCCAGAGATGACTATTATTCACGTTCCTTCCACAGTAACAAGGTTTGTAGCTCATGCAGCTAGGCATGATCGGGCCGGATGGGAGAGGATTGTAGCTATGGGATGGAGGAAAGGTCGTGAAAATGAGAAAGTTCACTCGAATGAGGTCTATCAAAAGCTTTTGAGCGGAGAAAGCATCCTTCCGTACTTTATAAATATGACCGAAAGAAAGCCGAATGCTAGCTGGAATCTCCTCTTCTTTTATTGTACGGAGGTGTTAGGGTTGAACAAAGAAGCCCTTGAGTTTATTAAAGAGGTTGGGGATAGGATAGTTGAAACTTTAAAAGAGCTCCCGGACAATAAGCTTTCCGCAAGAGTTAGGGAACTTGAAAGATCCGAAAAGCTTTATCAGTTTGAAGCGTTTTTTGTAAACCTAGAGAAACTCCGCCAGAGATTGGGTCTTAAGGGTTCATTGATGACTTTTGACGAGTTTGCTAGGCTATTGACAACGTATGGGGAGGATTTGGAGATTTCCTGGAGAACTGTTAGAAATCTTTTGCTTTTTAGGATTTATGAAAAGCTCCACGATAGACTCGCCAAGGTTGAAGCTTCCGAAGAAACTGAATTCTATGGAGCCGGGGAGGAGGTGGAAGAATGAAGTTTGCTGCAGGTTTCGTATTGATTGATGCCCCACACTCCGCCCTAAATATGTTGGGTATTGACGAAAGTCTACCCGACAGAAACGTTACGAGGGTAAAGACTCTCAGAAGGGGAGGAAATAGGTACGTATATATTTCTCCACAGGCCTGGAGGTATTGGTGGAGAATAACATTAAAGGAGTATTTCAACTGGGAACTCTCCCCACTGTTTAGGGAAGAAAAACAGGTATTTACAGCAGCAAACCCTATTAAATATCCGGATGACGATGTGTTTGGCTACATGCGGGCTTACAAGAAGAACAAAGTTAACGTTACGGTCACAAGGATATCTCCGCTGAAAAATACTCCATTGGTTTCGGTACTTCCAGACAGAAGTTCCCTAACAATAGATGAGGGGTACGCATCGAGGCATGAAGGGGATCCCGTCCCCTATAGTCAAGAATTTTATTCCACAGTTCTAAAGGGAGCGTTCTCACTTGACTTGGATTTAGTTGGAAGGTTCACAACTAAGAACAAAGCCGGGTACAAAAACTTGCTGACAAGAGATGACATCCCGAAGAAGGGAAAGGGTGAAGATATAGTCAAAGAAATTAAGGAGTTAGAAGAGCTAGCTAGAAATGTTGGAGTTGAGATTAAAGATGGCGAATGGATAATGCCAAAAGAGATAAGGAAAAAGAGGTCCATTGAAACTATAAAGGCCCTTCGCTATTTAACGGGAGGAGCAAAGCAAACTCAGTATCACACTGATGTCACACCAAAATTATTCCTGGGGATAATCGTGAATGGAGGTATAAACCCGTTCATTAGTGACATAGTAAGAGAAGAAAAGGGGGAAATTATTCTAGATGCTGAAGCGCTAGCGACAAGGCTGGAGGACTTTTCCGATATAATAGATTCAAAACTGTTCCTGGGGTACGACATGGGGTTTGTAAGATCTCTGGGCTTAGAGATAGAGGCAATAAAATCCACTGCTGGCATCGAAGTTGTGGAAGGGAAAGTCGGAGAGATCATTGAAAAGTTTGCAGAAGAGGCTGGGAAATATTACATCTAAAGGTGAGGAAATGATCAGGGTGAAATTAAAATCTTGGACGGCTTCATTTCGTTATCCTACATTTCAAGCTGGGTATCAGCCTACCCTTCCAGTTCCCCCTCCTTTCACTATCCAAGGAATACTCTCCTGTGCAAGGGGGGAGCCCGTTTATTTATCGGAACTCCAGTATATTGGCTACGTTTTCAGAAGTGAAGGGAAAGGGATTGACTTAGAAAGGATCCATTCCCTCTCAAAGGAAGAAACAGATGTCATAGCGAGAGAAATTCTTTACGATGCAGAGCTCTATCTTTACCTTCCAGATGATTGGAAAGAATATTTCAGAAAACCTAAGTATCAACTCCTCCTGGGAAGGTCAAGCGATCTTGCCACCCTAGAAGAGATAAAGAAGGTGGAGCTTGAAGAGAGGGAAGCCCCAGTAGGGGGAACCGTAGTCCCAATAGAGCTAGGTATACCTGGAATAGTTCATACATTAGTCGTTGAATACGATTACTCAACGATTCC
This sequence comes from Pyrococcus horikoshii OT3, assembly GCF_000011105.1. NCBI lineage: Archaea > Methanobacteriati > Methanobacteriota > Thermococci > Thermococcales > Thermococcaceae > Pyrococcus > Pyrococcus horikoshii. The sequence goes on along the minus strand of NC_000961.1, from coordinate 1,123,513 downwards.
CAGGAAGGCAAGGCTCATTAAACCTTTCGTGATTACCCTCTTCCCAAGAAATGAAGGTGAGAGAAAGAGGCAAATGGTTAGAGCTCTCTACGATCCTGAACTCAATATAGGAGTTTACCTGCACAGGTGGAAGAAATGAAGGTATGCTTTGCAAAATTCAATCCGCATGACTTCCTGGAATGCCACGTTATGGATGCTATTAACGTTCTCAAAAGCATGAAAAGGGCTTTTCCTTGGCTGGAGGAGATCTTCCCCGAAGTTTGGGAATTAGAGTTTTACACCATCATCCTCCATGACCTTGGAAAATGTGCCCTTGGTTTCCAGAAAAATCCAAAAACGTGGGGATACAGACATGAAATTCTCTCCACGCCCTTCATTCAATTTTTAGACCTTAAAGATGAGCATAAAATGTTAGTGGGATTGTCAATTCTCACCCACCATAAGCCAATAAGCGAGGTGAAAAACTATATCCCTATTGGAGAATACAGGGGAGAATATGAAGCGAGAGTCGAAGAGCTCCTCGAAAATAAGGAATACATTGAAATGTATTTTTTGAAGATCCCTCTTTGGGAAATCTACGTATTTGGGAAAAAGAAAAAGTTACTAGAGCTACCAAAGAACTGGGAGGAGGATGTAAGGGACTTTCACTTTGAAGATCTATTGAAGTGGTATGAGGAAAATGTAAACAGGTTGAGGGATGAAATGATAATTTTAAAGGGTCTATTAAATGCCTGTGATCACCTAGCTTCCGCAGGAGAGAGCTCAATAAGATTTCTACCAGACATAGAGCAGTTTGTGGAGATGAAAATTCCGAGGGAGAAGTGGAGACCACTTCAATTAAGCTCCTCGATGACAGAGGGAGATGTAATTCTCTATGCCCCCACAGGTTATGGAAAGACTGAAGCAGCCCTTTTATGGGCGAATAAAAACGCTCACAGAACTAAGAAAGGAATATCGAGTAGAATATTTTACATTCTTCCATACAAAGCTAGTATAAATGCCATGCACAGAAGATTACTGGAAATGTTTAAAGACCCAGGATTGGTTGGCCTACTTCACAGTTCATCGGGAATTTACCTGTACTCTTCTTCTTTGGAGTACAAGAGGTTGCTCTCCCTTTACGGGAAGATCTATTCCCCAATAAAGATTACTACCCCCTTCCAGATAATGAAGGCATTCTTTGGTGTTGGATTCTTTGAAATCACATTAGTAGAGCTGATTAACTCACTTTTGATCTTTGACGAGATCCATGCCTATGAGTCAAATATCTTGGGAATTATATTGGCCATGTTAGAGCTACTGAAGGAGAAAAGGGCAAAAGCCCTTGTAATGACGGCAACCTTTCCAAAGTTCCTGGAAGAGCTAATAAAGTCGATTTTAAATCCAAAAGAACTTAAAACTCCTCCAGAGGAAGCGGATAAATTCACAAGGCATAGAGTGAACGTGATAGATGGGGATATAAGAACCTTAGATTCGGAAGAATTCCCTGGGCCAAGGCCTATATTGATTGCATGTAACACCGTGAATACCTCCATCGAAGTGTATTCAAAACTCAAAGAAAGCGGAGCGAACGTCATGCTAATTCACGGTAGGTTTACCTACGGAGACAGGGAAGATAAAGAGAAGATGCTGATGAATTCATTAAGCGATTTCGACTTCGTCGTGGCAACTCAGGTAATTGAGGTTTCCCTGGATATAGACTTTGGGAGCATTATTACGGAACCAGCTCCCCTTGATGCTCTAATTCAGAGGTTTGGCAGGGTAAATAGGAGAGGGTTTGGCAAGCCTAGAGATGTTTACGTTCTGACAAAGGGAAGTGAAGATGACAAAAATGTATACAGACCGTATGATGTTGTTGAAGAGACTGTAAAGATACTTAGGGAAATTAATGGAAAAGAGCTTAGGGAATCATTAATACCCTATTTAATAACGGAAGCCTACAGAAGGGAAGAGAATAAAATAGTGGATAAAGTTCTCGAGCATAAAGAGTATGCCATGAGATTATTTAAAGAAATAAGACCAATGGACAACTACATTGAGGGAGAAATGGAATTTTATAAATTATTTGGAGGAATTGAGGCCATTCCAGGAACATACCAACATGTCGTGGAAGACCTTTTGAACAAAGGTCAGTACATGGAGGTTCACAAATACCTGGTTCCTATCCCTTACTGGCTATTCTTCGCAGAACAAGAAAACTTCCACAGATTATCCGATAAGGGACCCGGGAAGTATTTGCTGGTGGCGGAACTCGAATATTCACCTGAGCTAGGCCTCTTAAGGAAACCGCTTGAGGGGGATATTATTTAAGTGGTGAAGACCTATGGAGGAATACGCCTTAGAAGAGTTGTTCGTTAGAGGAATTGAAGTTAGCTACCTCTACATTTGCCCTACAAAGCTATGGTTCTTTACCCACGGAATAGCGATGGAATAGGAAAGTGAGTGGGTAGATCTAGGGAAGTTCCTCCATGAGCAGAGGTATGAGAACGAGGAAAAGGAAGTTCTGATAGGCCCAATAAAAATAGACTTCATCAGAAGAGGAGACGTCATAGAGGTTCATGAGGTAAAGCTAGGAAAGACCATGGAGAAGGCCCACGAGATGCAGACCCTCTACTATCTTTATTACCTTAAGAAGCATGGGATAAAGGCCAAAGCGATACTGCACTACCCAAAGCTAAACGAAAAAAGAGAGATCGAACTTGAGGGTAGGGAAAAAGAGGTTGAGGATGCTATAATTCAAGTTGAAGTTATAAAATCATCCCCAAAGCCACCTAAGCCGAGGAAGAGTAAAATTTGCAAGAAGTGCGCGTATAGGGAGCTCTGCTGGGGGTAATAAGATGAGGAAAAAGCCCTTGACAATTTTCTCTGATGGGACCCTTACAAGGAGGGAGAACACCCTATATTTTGAGAGCGCAAAGGGAAGAAAACCCCTTGCAATTGAGGGAATATACGACATCTACATATACGGACACGTGAACATAACATCACAAGCCTTACACTACATAGCCCAAAAGGGAATATTAATTCACTTCTTTAATCACTATGGTTACTATGACGGAACCTTTTATCCTAGAGAGACACTCCTCTCTGGAGATTTGATAATAAGGCAAGCAGAGCACTATTTAAACAAAGAGAAGAGACTCTTCCTTGCGAAATCCTTCGTAACCGGAGGAACAAAGAACATGGAAAGGAATTTGAAGAATTGGGGTATAAAAGCAAAGCTTTCCGATTATCTAGATGAGTTAAATGATGCAAGGAAGATAACGGAAATCATGAACGTTGAAGCTAGGATAAGGCAAGAATACTACGCCAAGTGGGATGAGAACCTTCCTGAGGAATTTAAAATAGTTAAGAGAACTAGGAGACCTCCAAAAAATGAGATGAATGCGCTAATTAGTTTTCTGAACTCAAGGCTTTACGCCACGATAATTACGGAGATATACAACACCCAACTAGCTCCTACCATAAGCTACCTCCACGAGCCTAGCGAGAGGAGGTTCTCCCTTTCCCTTGATCTGAGTGAGATTTTCAAGCCAATTATTGCGGATAGAGTTGCAAATAGACTTGTGAAGAAAGGAAGCCTAAAGAAGGAACATTTTAGGGAAGATTTAAATGGGGTTCTTTTGACTGAGGAGGGAATGAAGATTGTAACGAAAGCTTACAATGAAGAACTTCAAAAGTCGGTTAAACATCCAAAAATTGGAAGTAATGTTACAAGGCAAAGACTAATAAGGCTTGAAGCGTACAAGCTTATAAAGCATTTAGTCGGAGTTGAAGAGTATAAGCCATTGGTTGCATGGTTTTAAATTATCTCCTCTATTGGATTCTTCTCAATCCCTAGTATCTCCCTGGGTGGCATTGATCTAAGCTTATATATGATCACGGAATCCTCATCCTCATCTATTATCTTTTTAAGTCCAGCTTTAATTCTCTCATACTCAGCTAACGTTACTTCACCCTCGAAAACGCTATTCTGAACCCAATTTAAATGCATTCTCAGGAACTTCTTAACCTTATTTACCCTTTCAACGTTTATATCATATACAACCACTATATACATAACAATGCACCGAAAATTATTCGATATAAGATGTTATAATCCTTTTCATCGCATAAAGGAATTAGATAGTTTTAATGAATGTACTCTTCTCTCTCGCTTGGCATGGTATGTTTACTAACTACTTGTTATTATTTTGCAAAAAGTTACAAAATAAATAGTATTTTATCACGAAAAAATTTCAAAAATAAGAAGTTAAGTTTATGAGATCGGAAAACTCTAAAAAATCTGTAATTATCTGACCATTTTTAGAATATTGGTTTTTAAACACTAAATATGAAGAGCTGAGTGTTATGGTCTTGTAGTGTTCCAATTAATAGAATTAAATACTCCTCGTAGAAAGGAAAATATGAGTAAGGAAATTTCCCTCAATCCTCTTCTTAATCACTACAAATATAAAGTTATAGTAAAGGGAATGCCCAAAAGTCTTATAAAATTTGAGTAATATAGTAACTCTAGTAGAGAAATAAAGCAAAATTGGCTCCTGTTCCAATAAGACTAAAATAGAATTGAAAGGTTTCTGCTGGAGAAATAATTCGTTCAGAGGTTGTGGGTTCCAATAAGACTAAAATAGAATTGAAAGGCTTGTCCATTTGTAGAGGCACGTGGAATTGAGAAGTGTTCCAATAAGACTAAAATAGAATTGAAAGACAGGATACGGGACACATAAAGGTCGTGGACTGGATAGTTCCAATAAGACTAAAATAGAATTGAAAGTACTCGGTGTGAAGTCCGTAAATCTTATGACATCCAAGTTCCAATAAGACTAAAATAGAATTGAAAGAGCGTCATTCACAAACTGGTTCAGCGTATATAATATGTTCCAATAAGACTAAAATAGAATTGAAAGACGAACAGGTTCTCCTGGTACGTGAAGCCTGCGGATGGTTCCAATAAGACTAAAATAGAATTGAAAGCTTTATGAGCTCGCTCAGTAGAAACTTCAGTTCATCCGTTCCAATAAGACTAAAATAGAATTGAAAGGACATTTTTGCTGAGGTTGAACTTGTCTTTTAACCCCAGGTTCCAATAAGACTAAAATAGAATTGAAAGGGGATAGGTTCTTTAGTTGTTCCTTGATTTGTTCTAGTTCCAATAAGACTAAAATAGAATTGAAAGACAAGAGTGGCAGGTTGGGGCTAATGAACTAAGAATCGTTCCAATAAGACTAAAATAGAATTGAAAGAGGGCTGGACTATCAAGGAGATGGAGTGCTTGGTGGCGAGTTCCAATAAGACTAAAATAGAATTGAAAGAAGCATAGTCATAATCGCGCTCCAATTGGGCTACTGTTCCAATAAGACTAAAATAGAATTGAAAGTTAAAAGTGGAACATCATCGCCAGACCATGACCACGTTCCAATAAGACTAAAATAGAATTGAAAGCTGACTGGGCAGCTGCACCTGGAAAGGCAGGGGCTGCGTTCCAATAAGACTAAAATAGAATTGAAAGAAATTGTGATTGATATTGCTGGCGATATAGGAAGTTTGTTCCAATAAGACTAAAATAGAATTGAAAGTCACTCACGACGTAACTGCAGGAACCTCATACGATTGTTCCAATAAGACTAAAATAGAATTGAAAGATATTGGGACATACTCACTGCCCACTTCTATATACTCGTTCCAATAAGACTAAAATAGAATTAGCTGAAGATAAAATATAAAGAGCTCTAGATCTTCTTATTTCCTAGGAATATCTTGGCCTTTCCGTTTTTAGCAAGCCATTTTATGAGTTCCCTTGCAAACTCTAACTTCTTTCTCTTTTCCTCCCAGGCTTCCACATGCTTAGTAAGCCAGGGTTTACTCCACTTGCCAACTTTTCCAGAAAAATCAAAGCCCAGGAGAATTATCTCTTTGGCTCCTAGCTCCTCTGCGAGGAAAGCGGCCCTATCACCATCTGTAAAGCCTCCAAAGTTATATATTATATCCAAGGGTTTTGTCTGACAAGTTCCTAAGACTAAGGGGAAGTTAGTAACTATAGGTAATTTGTCAATATTATCCCCATGAGCATGGACAACCATCACGGCCTTCTTTGAAGCCTCTAGCAAATCTCTTATCCTACCGTCCAGATCTGTAACAACAATATCTGGAATTATCCCATTTTTCAAAAGAGCTGAGGTCGCTCCATCTGCCGCTATCTTTGTTCCATCTGAAAAGTCTCTTCCCCTTATCTCATCTTCCAAATTTGGACCAGCCCCAAATATATAGACTCTTTCCATAATTATTGAATTAATTTCTTCTTTAATTATGTAATTATCGTTTTCAATTAATATGGATCTCAAAACTTCCGCGGCCTTTTCATCATCTTCCATCGAGTAACCCATCACCCTGACGATCCTTTCATAGAATGGTTTCCACTCTTCCCACTTCATACAATAACTGTTAAAACATGAGACAAAGAAAAATGTTTGGGCCGATGAGGAACGAGCCCGGCCCTGAAGGATGATGAAAGCTACCACTACTGAGGTCATCCAAAGAAGGCACCCATGCTTTCGGCCTCTTCTTCACTTAACCCTTTAACTATAAATTCTGGCATTTTGTTCTTCAGATTATCGTATTCCTCCTTACTTATCTCCTTAGCTTCTCCCTCTTTTACGTGGAAGTAAACTCCCACATCGTCCCTGTAAGCTAATACGAATTCTTTACTCTCAATATTGGTGAGATCCACGAGTATCAGATTTCCACCCGTGAAAGGTTTCTTGCACTTAAATGGAACGTTTGCTGAATTTAGCATTGCATCACCAAGGGCTAAGTTAGCCTTCATGCCGTTTATTTCAGTATAGAACTGTTTACCTTCGAAGTCTCCTTCAACTATTATGAGCTTCTTGATCCCCTCTAAATCAATTATGGGAGCTCCCTTCTTTTTTAGGATGGAAAATAAATCCTCGATTGTCTCAGCGTTCCTCAAACTTGAGACTAATCCTTCAACTTTCATCTGCTCTCACCTAAGACCACTCAGAGACTTCCTTTTAAATCTTTGTCATATCCCACAGGAGGTAAGCCCTCGCAATTTTTTCCCTAAATCTCTTCTCCATATCTTTCCTGAACTTCTCAAGGGCCTTATCATGGATGGGGAACTCTATTCCTTTATACTTAACCTCAACTAGGAGTAATCCCTCGGCCGGGGCTGGTGGTACCTTTCTGCTCTTCTCAAACTTTCCTCGTAGCATCTTCCTTACTTCCTCTGAGCTTAGCTTTCCAAGGCCACAGAGCTCTAGGGTTTTCACTATTCTTCTCACCATCTCCCAAAGGAAGCTCTTTGCTTCAACCTCTATTGCAAGAACTGGACCCAAATCCAGAACTTCAATTCTATCTATGCTCCTTACGGTTTCTCTCCCATCTACCCTTGAAAATGCTGAGAAGTCATGAACTCCAAGGAAGAGCTTAGAACATTCTTTGACCTTCTCGACGTCAAGATCGAAGGAGGGGAGGTAGTACCTATAAACCTTTGACCTCGCCCAGAACCTGGGGTGAAAATCTGATGGGACTTTAACCGCTGAGAGTACCCATACATCTTTAAGCTTCGCATTTAGTATCATCGGATTTGTTATCCTTTCATCTTCGGTTGTTATAGCTACGACGTTGCCGAGGGCACTAACACCTTTATCAGTTCTTGATGCGCTCTTTAATTCATTAAACATTATTCCAGAATTATTTAATGCTTTAATTATCTCGCCTTCCACAGTCCTCACATTTGGTTGCCTCTGGAATCCATGAAACTTAGTTCCATCATATGCTATTTTAAGGGCTACCTTCATATTTAAAAATCAAGTGTTAATCCTTAATAAATCTCGGGAGGTTGCGAGATGAGGGGTAGCGTGAGCAAGATCGTGAGATTTGAAGATGAGGAGGAGTTTATAGAAGAGATGCAGACAGCTTTCGACATTTTCAGCGAGCTCTCTCAGAGGTATGGAGGAGGAAACGTAATTGAGGGTGTAATACTGTGGGATACCGTTGGAATCAGAGATAACGACGATATCAAAGTCTTTAGGATTGGAGAGTTCCAGTGGGTTAAGGGTACCCTTAATTTAGAGCCAGAAAAGTTGTTTACCTTGGAGAAATACTTTGATGAACTTGAAAGCAAGTGGGATGAACTCAGCGTTGATGACGTGAAATACTTCGTTGATCTAATGAATGAAGCATTGGGGGAGGAAAGGGTATATTATGAAGCATATGATCTTGGCCTAAAAAGGGGAGAAGCTTACCTCATAATAAACCTCTTGGCCCTTGAGTACCTTGACCATGTGATTGACGTTGAAGACCGAGAAGCCTTTGACTGGGCCTTAAACATGCTGATGAAATACCTTTGAGGTGATTACATGGACATTAGGGAAATGCTCATTGAGCAATATGGATACGCTCCGGAAGGCTTGATTCTGGAAGTTAAGGGAAAGAAGATCTATGCATATAAGCCCTGCGATTTTCCCGAGAACGGTCATAATGGAATTTACATAGGGGCTATAGAAAAGGATGGGATAAGACTAACGATAGAAGGATCTTTCATAATAGGACCTAATGCTAAGAGGAACGTAATAGAGGTTGATGATGAGAGGGCTAAATCATGGATGAGAGGGGAGGACATCGAGGTTAATGAGGAGGGAAACAGATGGGTAATACTGAAGTGGAGGGATTTCTGGCTTGGAGGTGGCAAGTTAGTAAATGGTGTCGTTAAAAACTACATTCCAAAGGAGAGGAGGTTAAACTTTTAGTTTTTAACCTTTTATTTTAAAAACTCCTAAAAGCCCTTTTCTATTTTTCAAAGATCGTCATGAAGAGGGAGATTAAATATCTACTAATTATCATAGGGATTGCCTTTGGTCTGAGCTCCCTATCCTTGGGTTTACTCGGCCTCTCAAAGTTTATTCCTCAGTTCTTTTCATTAGCTATTCTAGATTCAATAAACCCATGCACGTTTGTAGTCTATACGATCTTCTTAATCGCTCTCTCTGTTAAGGGTTTACCCAAGAAGAGCTTATACATTGTTGGCTTAGCCTTTATAGTTGCAGTTTATATCTCCTATTATTCCCTGGGCGTCGGCCTTGTCATTATTACCGGGAAGATCCCGGTAAGTTGGGCCGGCTATCTAGCAGTGATCCTTGGAATTTATAATATAGTGACTGGAATTCTTGAAAAGTCTAGAACCGTGGGTAAAGGTAAATTGAGGAAACTTGCATTTTCAGTCGAGGGAACTATGGTAGGTGGGTTAATTCTTGGGTTCATGGTCTCTCTAACACTCTTACCATGTTCCATGGGTCCTTACGTTGTTTACGCAACTATCGTCTCCAAGATGAAATTATTAGCCTACCTAATGCTTGCCCTCTACAATCTTATATTTGTCCTTCCCCTATTTGTAATACTATTTGGAATGGGAAGCTTAACGGATAGCAAAAGCTTTTCAAGAACGATAGTTAAGCATTCCAGGGAGCTTTCAGTAGTTTCGGGAATTCTCCTAATCGGAATAGGTGCCTGGATTCTCATGTAAACCTAAAGTTGAAAACTAAAACTTTTAAAAATTGTTAAAAGCTGTAACACTTTTTCTGAAATTGGTGTGAAAAATGGAGAATTTAAATTTAGCTATAAAGGAAAAGAAGTTTGATGTAATACTTGAATATGCAAAGGTATTCCATGGTCATATATGCCCATACTTAGCCCTTGGAATTAGGTCTTCCCTTATAGCGATGGAAGAACTAAGCGTAAACAGGCTCGGCCTTGAGGAAAGTGTTGATGAAAGCATTTTAGCTATAGTGGAGACGAACAGTTGTTTTGCCGATGGGGTTCAAGTTACCACGGGATGCACGTTTGGTAATAACTCTCTAATCTTCCTTGATACGGGAAAAACTGCATTAACCTTAGTTAAGAGGGGTAACTGGGAAGGAGTAAGGGTGTACGTTGATGCTGAGAAGCTCAAAGATTATTACCCCCCAGGAGCTATAGAGCTCTTTGAAAAAGTTATCAAAAGAAGAGAAGGGACACCCGAGGAAAAGAGGAAACTTAGTAAGCTCTGGGAGGAGACTGGAAGAAAGTTCCTTTATCTTCCTAAGGAGATTTTCGAGGTAAAGAAGGTTAAGGTTTCCCCAATAGAGCAAGCTCCCATTTTCGAAAGCGTTAGATGTAGTAGATGTGGAGAGCTCGTAATGGCCCCTAAGGCTGTTTATATAAACGGGAAACCGTTCTGTAAGGTTTGTGCTGGAAAGGAGATACTTGGCGTAATAGGTAGGGGAATAGTCGAGCTGGAGGAGGTTAAGTTATGAAAAGGCTACTTTCAATAATTTTGATAGCTTTCATCTTGGGTTGTATAAATACTGGACAAACTTCTACAACTGGAGTAACCGTAAAGGATATGCTCGGAAGGACTGTTGATGTTCCTAAGGAAGTTCACAGGATAGTCGCAGTAGGGCCGGGATGCCTTAGGATCATCGTTTATTTAAACGCTACTAACATGGTAGTTGGTGTTGAAGATTTCGAAAAGAGATACTCGTTTGGAAGGCCTTACATAATCGCCCACCCCGAGCTGAAAAACTTACCCTCAATAGGCCCCGGAGGTCCCGGGAAGCTTCCAAATTTGGAAGCGATAATGAAGCTCAAGCCGGATATAATATTTGCCACATACATAGATGAAAAAACGGCAAATGACATACAGAAAAAGACGGGTATTCCAGTTGTAGTCTTGAGTTACGGTGAGCTCTCTAACTTTACCGATGAAGAATTCTTTAGCTCCTTAAGATTAGCTGGTAAGATACTGGGAAGGGAGAAGAGGGCTGAGGACATTATTTCCTTCATAAAATCCGCTGAAGAAGATCTAAGGAAGAGAACTGAAAAAGTTAAACCGAAAAAAGTTTACGTTGGAGGGATAGGCTACAAAGGAGCTCATGGAATTGAAAGCACGAAAGCTGATTATCCTCCCTTCGAGGTTTTGCGTGCCTACAATGTTGCTAGCGCTCTAGGAAAGGGGCACAAGTTCATCGATAAGGAGATCCTCCTTAAGTGGCAACCCGAGTACATATTCATTGATGAAGGGGGACTTAGGCTTATCCTAGATGACTATAAGAAGAATCCTGAATTCTATAGATCCTTGAGAGCAGTTAAAGAGGGGAAACTTTACGGTTTGCTACCTTACAACTTCTATTCAACGAACATAGGAACAGCGATAGCGGATGCCTACTTCATAGGAAAGGTTCTATACCCGGAGGAGTTTAAGGATGTTGATCCAGAGAAGAAGGCCGATGAGATATACTCTTTCCTCGTAGGAAAACCAGTATACAAGGTTCTCGCTGAGCAGTTCGGTGGATTTGGGAAAATAGACCTAGAAAACGGTAAAGTTGCTTATTCACTACCCCAGAATCCGTGATGAGCTATGTACGAGGAATACGTGAGGAAAAGGATTTTAGCAATCCTTTTTCTTTTACTCCTAATTATAACCTTAGCTATATTTTCCTTAACTAAGGGAGCTTACCCTCTCTCAGCTAAAGAAGTTATTCTTGCCCTCTTCACCAGGGGAAATCCTTCAGCAAGGGAAGCGGTATGGAACATAAGGCTACCTAGGATAATAGCTTCAATAATCGTTGGTGCATCCCTAGCCCTTGGAGGTGCAGTTCTTCAGGGAATCTTGAGAAATCCATTGGCAACTCCCTTCACCATGGGAGTCTCTCACGGGGCGATGTTTGGAGCATCCTTGGCGATACTCTTAGGGGCCGGCTATGCCGAGAGCTCGGGAAAGATCAGCGTAGATAATCCCTACATTATAGTGGCCTTTGCCTTCGCTGGGGCCATGACTTCCACGGTAGTGATAATTCTCCTGGCAAAGCTTAAAGGGTTAAGCCCTCAAGCGATGATACTTGCAGGAGTTGCCATGAGCTCCCTCTTTGTAGCTTTAACAACACTAATTCAGTACTTTGCGAATGAAATACAATTAGCAGCAATGGTTTACTGGAGCTTTGGTGACCTGGGTAGACCTTATTGGTTTGAAAATGCTATAATGATTCTTTCTTTGATCCCAATACTTGCTTTTTTCCTTCTGAAGGGATGGGATTTAAATGCTTCCTCGCTTGGTGATGAGGTAGCCCTTTCCGTAGGGGTTGATATTGAAAAGTTCAGGCTAATATCTGCAGTACTCTCAACCTACGTAACATCCGTTACTGTCGCTTTCGTTGGGGTGATAGGGTTCGTAGGATTAATAGCCCCTCACATAGTGAGGCTCATCTTTGGAGGAGATTACAGGTTCCTAATCCCCTTATCAACCCTTTTAGGGGGTTTAATACTTCTAGTAGCGGATACGTTTGCTAGGTTAATTTTCTCACCGATGATACTTCCAGTTGGAGTTGTTACCTCATTTTTGGGAGCTCCAATGTTCCTGTACTTGTTAATTAGAATGGAGGGAAGGGAATGAAGGGGATAGAGGTTGAAAACTTGAAGTTCTCACATAATGGGAGGGAGATACTGCACGATATAAACTTTGAAATTGACAAGGGGAGCTTTCTAATTATCCTGGGTCCAAATGGCGCTGGAAAGACAACATTACTCAGATGCATAGCTGGGATACTCAAATATAAAGGAAGCATTAAAGTTCTGGGAAACGACATAAAGGAGTTAAGTAGGATCGAGCTTGCAAAGCTATTAGCCTATGTTCCCCAAAGGATAGAGCCAGGGTTCCTAAGGGTCTTTGATTTCGTTCTCCTGGGGAGGAAACCATATATGGGTTTAAACCCAGGGAGGAAGGATTTAAAAGCTGTGGAGGATGCACTTAGGTTACTCGGCATTCAGAGGCTTGAAGATAGAATTATGAAAACTTTAAGCGGTGGGGAACTACAGAAAGTTGCTATAGCTAGAGCCATAGCCCAGGAAACTCCTGTTATCCTCCTTGACGAACCAACTAACAATCTCGATCCTAAGAGTCAGATTGAAGTTATGGAGATAATAAAGGATCTCGTAAAGAGGGGTAAGACCGTGGTTACCGTTATGCATGACTTGACCCTAGCCCTCAGGTTTGGGGAAGAGTTTCTCTTCCTTAAAGATGGTAGGAGCACTGGATTATTAACAAGGGAAGAGCTTGAGGAAAAGATTTTGAGCGAGACGTATGGAGTCAAGATTAGGGTTGCAAGGGTAGAGGGGGAGGTAATTCCTCTAGTCGGATTATAGCTCTATTCCGTAGACTTTCTCAGGATTTTCAACGTGTATCCTATAGACGTCATCCTCAGTTAATATTCCTTTCTGGAGGAGCTCCTTAGTTCTTCTGGGAACGGTTTTTGGTCCTAAAACGGCCCCAGGCCTTCTCTTATCATCTATGTAATCCGTTTCCATGAGAAACCTTGTTCCCTGCTTTATGGCTTCCTCTATGTTCTTCCTGCTCGCTATTATACTAGGAAAAATTCCAACTTCTTCTGCAACCTTAACGAGAGGTGGAGAAAAGTGCTTAACAACTCTATAGGGTTTTATCCCCACTTCTCTCACGTACCTTCCAAGTTCCCTGAACTTCTCCTCATCAAAACTTTCGGTGTGTAACTGAACTGCACAATCTGCTTCCTTAGCTAGGGCCATTGCATACTTCATGATCTCTATACTTGCTTCCCATATTTCCTCAGGAACTGGGTAGTGAGGCCTTCCCACTTCTCCTATTCCAATAGCCTTACCATCCAGGCATAATCTTTGGGCATGCTCCAGGGCCTTCATTACCTCCCTCTTGGCATATTCGATCCCTCTAGCTCTCGCTAGATAATCGAACTCGGCCGGATGGACGCCTACGACGGCATAAGCCTTTACAGGTGTTTCCTTATTTATTATCTCCACAAGCTCAACGTGGAAATCCATGGCCCTCATGAAGTCTTCTCCCTTCATTCCCCCGAATCCATAGTCATGGGCGCTTTTGTAAACGACTACGAGGTGAGTACCTCCAGCCCTATGGAACTGCTTCACTGCTTCCAGGAATAATCCGTTAATGGGATCGACGTGGAAGTGGTTATCCAGGATTATCATACGAGGTACACCTCCAAGATGTCATCCTTTTCAGCGTTTATATTTTTCTCTAGCATCATTCCAACTCTATCTCCAGGGATTGCAAACTCTATCTTCTTATGCTCCCTCTCCATACTCACTATTCCCGCTACTTTCTTCCCTTTCTTAACCTTGTATCCAACTTTAACTATCCCCTCGAGAACCTCGCATATTATGACATCCCTAAATCCAACTTTAAGTATACTTTCAACCTTAACCTTACCGACGGGTTTTCCGGTTACATCCTTCTCATCCTCACCCTTTCTTTTAAAGAACTTAAACATCTTACCACCCCCAAAGTATCAGGGAACCAATTATAATCATGCTATCCACTACGATGTAACTTATCGGATCTTTAATCGCGAAAAGCAAGATTCCCCCTATTACTATTGGGATCAAGTTTAAGATGAGTATCACTATCCCATCGCTTAATCCCAAATTGGGCATCTCTACATCATTAATCTTTTTGCTCACATACTTCATACTTATCCCTGAGGCTAAGAGAGGGGAAAGCACAAGAGGGAATATATAGAGGGCCTTAGTTCCGTTGAATATAAGGGATAATGCCAGGAGAGTTAGGTTAAGGAATATGGGTATGGTTGACATTACAAGACCTTTGGTAAGTAGAAATCTCTTCTTGCTTATTGGTAGACTTTTCAGGGTCTCAAATCCCTCAAGCTCCATCTTAAATACCGCGTCAAGGGTTATCGAGGCCAAGATCCCTATGGTTATCATGAGCATTCCCGTAGATCTTAGGGGGAAGCCTTCCTTTCCCACCATGTAGATCCACCACAAGCCCATGTAAACGGGGGCCAAGAAACCTCCGAGAAGCTGAGTTCTTCTAAATATAATTTTATAGTCCTTGAAGACTAAGCTGACTAGGGAATTCATTGATCTTATGGAGTATTCAACCTTTACATTACCTTCTACCTTCTCCACTTCTAGGCTTTCCCATAATCTTCTTATCCCGTAAATGTAGAGCATTCCAAAAGGAATAGCGTAGATAATCAAGAACATGAAGGATTTGAGGGGGTTGTAAATTGTTGATGCCACCATTGGAAAAACTACCTCGTATTCCTTAAATATTGGGGTCAACATCTCGACGTTCTCTTTAACGAACTTGACAATTCCCTGAATTAGGAGATATATGCTTATCATGAGGAGTATCCCAAATGCCTTTGCGAGGTTCTTCAGTATACTTCCCCTCCCAACGTAGCTCCCCCCAAATTTAACTTGGAATACTAATGCTAATGAATGGCCCATTAGTACAGCTAAAATTAGCCAGCCAATACCTAAAAGATCCTCACCAATTCCACCTAAAAAGAAAGTAGAGGGGAGGAGGAGAAAGAATCCTGGAAGGGTATCAATTAATATTAAAACTGAAAGTATCAATCCAAGCCTTGGAATTGGAAGTGACTTTAAGGGTTCAAGAACTTTTCCGGACTTTAGATAGGCCACCATGAGACTTGTTGTGTATATGGAATATATGAATGGGACTATGAGGTTTGGAGCGAATAGAATTCCCCTGACATCCCTGGGAGCTAAGTAAATTGATAATCCTATCATGAAGCCCAAAAGCATGAAGGCAAGGCTCTGAAGTCCAACTGCAAGTTTAATATTTCCTTGCCACTTTAAGCTATTCATAAGCTTCTTTTCATTCCTCGAAATGCTCACGTTTTCCTTTATCATCCTGTAGTGAAGCTCTCTGTAAGTAACTCTAATTATCTCCCAGAGCATTAAAGGGCCTCCTTTAGTGCTGAAACTATCTGAGAAACCTCTTCCTTCGCTTGAGTTAGCTTTAGGAATATATCTTCAAGCTTCTCTTCCCTTGCGATCTCCCTTAATTCATCTATAGTTCCTTCGGCTACTATCCTCCCTTCGTATATTATACCTATCCTATCGCACATAACCTCAGCTAGGGCTAAGATGTGAGTTGAAAATACTATACTCTTACCTTCCTCCTTAAACTCAAAAAGTAACTCCCTGAATATTCTAGCACTTTTAGGGTCAAGGCCATTCATGGCTTCATCTAGTATCAAAACTTGAGGATCGTGTAACAAAGCCGAGATTAGGGAAATTTTTTGCTTCGTCCCAAAGCTCAAGGTTCCTATTAACTGGTTCATGTACTTACCTATCCCAAACGCATCTACGAGCCTTTTAACTCTCTCCTCGAGAATATCTTGAGGAATCCTCCTCACTCCTCCTATGAAACTGAAAAACTCTGCTGGGGTTAAGCTCTCATAAAGTGCGGGGGTTTCCGGAACATAACCCACGATCTCCTTAACCTTCATTGGATCTCTTGAGACGTCCACTCCAGCCACCATTACTTTACCTTCAAAATCGGTAATTATCCCGGAAAGTATCCTCATAGTAGTTGACTTTCCACTTCCATTCGGCCCTAGAAGTCCGTATATCTCCCCATCATTAACCGTGAAATTGATCCCCTTTAGTACCTCTTTTGATCCGAATTTCTTTCTGAGGTTTTCAACTATTATCATAACTTTTCCCCGTTAAGTGTTTACCTTATAACTCTTATTAGTTTTTCTAGCTTCTCCTTTAATTCTGGAGGGGCCTCTTCTACCCTAGCACCTCCCAGGAGAGGCCAGAGTATGGAATCTATATGAAGTGGAGGGACGTTGGATTCTTTAGCGATCTTCATCCAGAAATCCCTAGGTCTCTCGTTTGTAAGCTTCCTGGTTAACTTAATTATCCTAACATCCTCCGGGATTGGTATCTCCATTGGATATGGGTTGAACTTAGAAAGGACTATTCTAGCAGCATAACCAAACATTTTAACGCTAAAAACAACGGTTTTAGATTCCCTGTCAACCTTCAGCACTTTCGCTATCGCCTTCCATAGGAGGGTCATATCTTCGTAATACCTTTCTATACTTTCCTCCGTGAGCGTGGAAAGGAAAGGCTCTATCTTCTTTATCCTCAGAAGTTTTTGCTGTATTAACCTTCTATTAAACTTTGAATTGGGTAGAAACTCCTTATACGCTGAGTATATTGTTTTAACTTCCTTCCCCTTAAAGTACTTTGCAAATTCCCACCACCACATCTCTCCTTTCCCAGTAAGTTGGTAGCTGACTAAGGCATTCGCTATAACAAGTCTCACGAAATTTACCCTGTCCATCCCTTCACTTAAATATGAGAGGGCCTTAAACTGTTCATCAATATTCTCCTCTATGAACCTTGCACCTTCGATCCCAATTTCTCTGATTAATTCCGCTATCATTTCACACCACTTATGAGCCTTTCAAGGAAGAGGTTCTCGCCCAGGACTTCAGCTCCTTTATTCCTGGGAATTCCAAGCTCTATCTCGGCCTTTATCCCATAATCGTCAAGAAGATCTGCAACCTTCACTCTAACTGAATTATATTCCTCCTTTCTTATTAATCCATAAACCGTCGGGCCCCAGCTACTTTGGCCTGCTCCGTACGTCGTCTCCTTTAAGATCTCCACGACGGTTTTAATGTCCTCCCTAAATGTTCCTCCTTGAAATGTTGCGAAGTGCTTTCCAACGAGCTCTTGGATATCCGTTAGAAATCTTCCGAATTTCTCAATGTTCTTCTCAATTAAGGATGGGACTAACCCCAGCATTAGCCTATACGTTATCTCCTTAGCAATATTGACGTTGCCAAAGTTGCTCCCAAACATTATTCCTTCCTCTTCCTCCTCGCTTAGTCCCCTCTTTACCTTGGGAATCACGAGTATAAAGGCCCAATTCTCTGGGAAATCATGCCTCATTATTAGAGGGGGATAGGTATCTTTAACTCCCCCATCGACGACAAAGCCACCGAACTTGAAGATGTAAAGACCCGCTCCGCTCTCTCTGGCTCTTTTCAGGGAAAAGGCTACCTCCTCTATGGGAATGTCTTTTTTTGCGATCCTCAGGATCGCCGAAGCTATTGCTAGAGTTAATTGCGTGGTGGAGCCGAGTCCTATGTGCCTGGGGATGCTCTTTCTCACTTCTATGTAATAATCCAGTCCCGTTTCGTACTCTAGATTTAGCTCTTTTACTATCTTCTCTATAACCTCCCTATCTTCTTTATCGGCCTCTATCGTTAAAGAACCGGCCGGTGTTACCTTGATGTCGTAACCTCCTTCAAGTGCAACTCCAATGCTACCGAACTTTCTTCCCAAGCTACCCGTTGGATCTATTA
The DNA here is from genome assembly GCF_000011105.1 of Pyrococcus horikoshii OT3. Lineage (NCBI taxonomy): Archaea > Methanobacteriati > Methanobacteriota > Thermococci > Thermococcales > Thermococcaceae > Pyrococcus > Pyrococcus horikoshii. The sequence goes on along the minus strand of NC_000961.1, from coordinate 1,105,301 downwards.
TTCCTAGATGAAGTCTCCTAGGTGTTCTAACGATCACTACAATCACCTAAGGTCTATTAATTAAGTATGATGCTTAAGAAAATTAGGAAAAAAGTTCAAAACCAGGGGCCCCAGGGAGGCCTCCTGTACGGCCTAATAAGCCTCCAGATAATGTAAACAACTACAAGGGCTATGACGTAGGGAGCTGCAACTAGGAACAGCTTAAATAATAGGTATAGGATTATTAGAATGAAGATAATGTCCACTATGAATCCTACTCCAGGGCCGTAATAATAACCTCTTCCTGGGCCTCTTCCAAATCCTCTTGGCATGGGATTTCCACTCTCTTAAAATTTAAAAAGATTATGGAAAATCACCACCAGCCGTAGAGCCATCTCAGGGTTCTTCTACTTGGCATTCCAGTCCATGGACAGTAACCGAGCCTGGCACCCCAGCCTCTTCCTCCTCTTCCCCATCCACGGCCCCATCCTCTTCCCCAGCCTCCTCTCCAGCCCCATCTTGGGGCCCAGTAGTACCTCGGTGGATAAGCGGGAGCGGGAGTATAGACTGCTGGAGTGGGAGCTTGCACTTGAATTGGAGCGGTAGTTTGTGGTGCTGAACCGCTAATTGCACTTTTCACGGCATCTTCAACTTTAGTTCCTGGGGGTACGGTGTACACTCTAATTCCCGCTGCCTGGATAGCTCCCATGGCATTGGGACCTACCTGGGGAGCAACTATAGTATCAACTCCCTCATTTATTAGCATTTGCACGGCCATTGGCCCAGCTCCACCTGCTGCTGTTGATGCCGAATTTTGAATTACCCTAACGTTTTTAATTTCACCATTCTCAACATCAACTATCGCGAATGCAGGTGCTCTTGCGAATACGGGAGCAACTGTATCTTCTAAACCTCCACCGTTAGTTGGAACTGCGATCCTCATTTATCACCACCTCTCAAAATTTTGTGCATATGCACAGATATATAAAGTTTTCGACTGGCCTAATTCTAATAAACCTTATATAACTTGTTAGGGCCACCTAATTCCGGGTGAGGAGTTATGAGGTGCCTCAAGGTAGCCTTTGGAATGGAGGATGATGAACATCTCATAGACGCTCACTACGGAGATTCAGAGTTTTTCGCGATCTATGAGATCTGTGAAGACGGTAGCGTAAAGCTCCTTGAGAAAAGGAACAACAAGGCTAAGGATCTTGAAGAAGAGGATGAGGGACATGGAGATCCTAGGAAGTTCAGGGCCGTGGTAGGTCAGCTTCTTGATGTTGACGTTCTGGCAGCCTTTAGAATGGGACCAAACTTCCTAAGGATTCGAGATAAGACGAATAAGGTAGCTTTCTTTACACGGACAAGAGATTTAAATGTGGCAATTCAGAGGATAATAGAAAACTTCGATGACCTATGGAATCAAGTTCAAGAGAAGAAGAAAAAGATCCCGATGAAGGTGAGCGAGTTTTGAACTTCCTTGGTATAGTACCCAAGGTTGCTAAGGTTTCTTTTCTTTACATTGCATTTTCAGCATTGTTAGAAAGGCTCTTCACTTTTGACTTCTCTTTTCCTAGGATCGGAGGAATACTAGTCTTTGTAGGTATTGTGCTATGGGCTATCTGCTACTTCCAAGTCTCCAAGGCCTATAAAGCGGGAAAATTACTTAAAAGTGGATGTTACTCAGTTGTTAGACACCCAATATATACGATTTGGGGGGTCCTGATCCTTCCGGGCTTTTCTCTTGTGATTGGAGGGTTCATGCTTGGATTACCTGTAGTCTACTGGATTTCAATTCTATACTACATTGAAGAAGAAGAGAGATTCCTTCATGTAAGGTTTGGAAAAGAATGGGAAGAATATGCTTCACGCGTTCCTAGATTTATACCCAACCTTTTTGAAGTTATAAAGAAACTCGATCCTGGGGAGAGAAAATGATAAGCGAGGAAAGCGTGAAACTTGCAGAGGAACTTATTAGGAAGGGATATAGTGAGAAGAAAATAAGGTCACTCCTTAAGCTTCCTGAAAATGATTTTAAGCTAGCCTTGGAAGTTGCTAGAGCTAGAATCAAGGCAAAAGATAAATTCTCAAGGAATGATCTCTGGTTCAATCTTGAAGGGCTGAGATACGCTACTCATGAAGCCGTTGCCGACTACAGAGGTAAAAGGCTCAAAGAGCAGGGAATAAAGAGCATAGCAGATGTATCTTGTGGGGTTGGAATACAGCTTATATTCTTTGCTAAGCATGGAATAAGAAGCGTGGGAGTTGATATTGATCCAATTAAGATAGAGTTTGCAAGGAGAAATGCCGAAAAATATGGGGTCAAAGTCGAGTTTATGGTTGGAGATTCCTTGAGCCCTGAAGTCGTGGAGAAAATAGATGCTGATGTGATATTCTCGGATCCTGCTCGTCCTCCGGAGGTTCCAGAGAGAAACCTTGAGGATCTACTTCCAAGTCCCCTTAAGGTTTATGAGGCTTATAAAAAGAGAGTTGATGCTTTCATCTTCGATTTACCTCCTCAGATAAGAAGAGAGAAAGTTCCATGGGAGGGAGAGTTTGAGTATATAGATCTTTTCGGTCACCTAAATAGACTTACATTCTACACAGAACCACTAGCAAAGGCCGAGAGGAGTGCGGTAATTCTCCCTCAAGGGGTAAGGCTTGAAAGCGATCCCGACCTAGAGAACATAGTTGAAGAAACTAAGGAACCAAGAAGGTATCTTTACGAAATTCCTCAAGCTATTGACTATGCGAACTTGATCAATGAGCTTTTCCATAAGGTAAAAGGAGATCTAAAGCTATTGTTGAGAGAAAAGAGGAGAATATTAGCGACTAGTAATGATGAAGTTGAGAGTGACTATTTCAAGAGGAGTTACATTGTCGTTAAGACCATGCCATTTCATCCGGTCAGGATAAACGATTTTCTGAGGAAAGAAGGGTATGGAAGGGCAACCCTTAGAATTAACATTGATGAAAAGGAATATTGGAGAGTCAGGAAGAAGATAGAAGCGGGACTTAAGGGGGAAAAGAGGGCTTTTGTCTTTAAGGTTGGAAATTTAGCGATTATTGCTGAGGAACTTCATCGGGCTCTATAACAATGTAAGGCCCTTTACTCAGCTTTCTTATCTCCTCCTTTGTTAGCTTTCTGCTCTTAACTTTTTCTCCAATTAACGCGCTATTCCCAAAGGGATCCATTATCCTTACAGTTAGAGGCTTTTTGCCTTCTTTAACTTCTTCTATATATTTTAACAGTTCGTCTATCCTTCTAACTGCTTCTCTATCATTTTCCTGTTCTTTGAAGTCTCTTGCCATCAGCAGAACTTCCTTTGCCCTTTCCAGGACTCCTTCTATATTACTAACAAAGCCTTCTGCCGCTGGTCCGGGTTCTATCTTTATCCCTAGCTCTTCGAGCTCTATGGTCCCACTCTTGCTTCTAACTACCCTTATAAATAAGTCTTTTTCTTCTTCAACTTTAACCTCATAAAGCCTCGGTTCCCTTTCCTCTAATATTATAACATCGGAATTCCTATAACCACATCTCTCACAAACAACGGTAGATTCCATAACCTCACCAAAATAGGGTATCCTGTGAATGAATTGTATAGCCTTTAGTGTTCCTTTTCCCCCGCATATTGGGCAATCCCCTAACCTTATTTCCTGAATTTTTTCGGGCTTTAGCTCTTCTCCCACGCATACCCCTCCACACCTCTTTCTTATACAAGCTTTATAAATCATTAGACAAAGTTTTAAACCATGCAGATATTATCAAATGGTATTTTATTCGCGATTTCCAGGGAAAATGGTGATATGACTGAAGAGTACGATGGGCTCTATGCCTTTGATACTAGATTCATTAGGAATTCTAGCTTTCACGTCGATGGGATAAGGTTCATTGGAGGTAACCAGGAAGGTTTTGAAAAGGGCTTTTCAATTTTTCTAGGTAATGATATCGCAATTATAAGGGAAAGGAAGGTATATGGAGAAACCTATCGAGAAGCATTTCATATTTACAACAGGAGAAATAGAATCACCAAAGTTAAAGTAATCTATAGGTTTGAAGTTTCAATGGAGGATATATTTGAAGTTAGGAGATTTAGTGGGGTGCGAATTGAGAGAAGAATTGAAAATTATAGGTATAAGGGAATAGATCACATTAATAGGAGGCTTAGTATAGAAACTAACATGGATAATCTTGGAAATAAATTAGTTAAGACCGTGATATTGGAACCCTTTGAAAGTAGATCCCTTTACATTGAATTTAAACCCGAGATCTCAATAGCATTACCTTTTAGGCCTTCTAAATCCCTAAAGAATCTCGTAAAAACAAACTTGACTTGGCTTAATAACATCTTTAAAAGAGCTCTCAAAGAGCTTTCAGCCCTAACTGTGGAAATCGATTACGGAAAAATAGCCTTTGCAGGCTTACCTTACTATGCTTCTCCCTTTGGCCGAGATGCAATAATAACTGCACTCTTTCTCCTTCCTTGGTATCCCGAGTATGCTAGGGGAACTTTAAATTTCTTTTCAAAACTTCAGGGAAAGGAATTTGATGAAGGAAATGAAGAGGAACCTGGAAAAATCCCCCATGAGGTTAGATATGGAGAGCTTTCACTTTCTAGAAAACTTCCATTTTACCCTTACTATGGAACCGTTGATGCAACCCCTCTCTACGTAATCCTAGCGGGTGAGTATCTTAAATGGACTGAAGATAGAGGCTTTATTGAGAGAATAAAACCTGCCTTAACTATGGCCGTTGATTGGATCTTAAGAAAACTGGAGGAAGGAGAAGGATACGTGAGGTACACTCCTGGATTGCTAAAAAACAAGGGATGGAAAGATTCAGCTAATGCAATCATGACCGAAGATGGGACTCCCCTAGAACCGCCTATCGCCTTAGTCGAGGTTCAAGGGTATGCCTATAAGGCCCTTTTGGATGCAGCGATCCTAAACCTAACGGATCATGACCCTAAAGATCTAATGAAGGAGGGTAGGAAGCTCAAGAAGAGATTTAATAAGGACTTTTGGACTGGTGGATTTTATGCCTTAGCATTAGATGGAAAGAATAACCCTTCACGGGTTATAGCATCCAATGTAGGGCATCTCCTATTTACGGGTATAGCGAAGCACGAGAAAAAGATAATTGAAAGACTGAAAGAGGAGGATTTGCTAACTAGATGGGGTATAAGAACGTTAAGCTCCCAGGAGAGATCTTATGATCCGTTCAGTTATCACAATGGAAGCATATGGCCCCATGACAATGCAATAATAGCTCTCGGATTTTCGGAGGCTTTCGAACTTGCAAAAAGAATATTCCTTGCCTGTAAGTATTTGAAGGGATTACCAGAATTTTATGCCGGGCTTGATAGTGAGTATCCTATAGTTCCTTTTAGAGCGAATTACCCACAAGCATGGAGCTCCGCAAGCCTATTTGCACTTCTAAAAGCAATTCTAAACATGACTCCCGAAGAGATCAAGCCTGAGCTACCTCCCTGGTTAAAGCTTTCGACAAAGATTATAATTAAAGGAAAAAGAAGAATCATTAAAGTGAAAGGAGATAAAGTGGAGATTAGGTAGGCTCAGGGGGTGTTCACTTCATCACTCTTCAGCTGGCTTGCTATTCATCATCGCCACAATTATATTATGCCAAAAATTAACATTTTAGGTGTTTCCGATGAGGGAGTACATACTCGTGAAGGTTAAGGAAGATGGTAAGCTTGAAGTTCCACTTGAGTATGCTTATGAGGTAGGTTTGATAAAGGATGCATATTTCCTCCTGGAGATAGATACAGATTTAAAAGAGATTCACGTCGAAAGGATAGCTCTTCCTGGGAAGAGACTTGTTGAGGTTGAGCTTATAGTGGTTGATAAACCAGGAGTCTTGGCAAAGATCAGCGGTACCCTGGGAAGGCATGGAATAAACATACTCTTTAATGAAAGTGAAGAATTGGAATCATTAGGTATGGCCGCCATAGTTGCAATAGTTGACATTAGCAACTCCGACGTTTCAGTGAAAGAGCTTGAGGGTGTTTTGGCAAAAATTGAAGAAGTTAAAGAAGTTAAGATTCGTGAAATAATGTAGTTCTTACAAGGTAAATCGTTATTATAACCCTTAAAGTGCTCCAAATTGCAAGGAGTATAAAGAGGGCCTTTATCCATCCCAGTAAGGTGAAGATCATAATCGTGAAAATTCTTTCATCTCTTTTTCCGGGAATTTTCCTTAAAGCTGGAATAACCTTGTATGCATCAGCACAATATGCTCCCCTAAATCTCTCCGTGGAGTAGCTAACCATCGCAGAGGAGAATATTGCCAAAGTAGCTACGCTCCACCATAATGGATCAGCTAACGATACGTAGGCCAATGTAAGTAGGAAAGATAAGTCGACGTACCTATCAAGTATGGAGTCGAAATAACCCCCAAATTTACTTGTTTGCATCCTGGCCCTTGCTATTTCTCCATCAACACCGTCAAGTATCGACGAGATCTGATATAAGATCCCAGCAAGAGGGATGTTAACAAAGTTCACCAACGCTGAGATGATTCCGAATGTAAAAGTTATCAGCGTCATCTGATTTGGGGTTACATGATCAACGAGATGTGAAGAAATCCATGTAGAGACCTTTCTATTTAGATACCTGCTTATGAATCCATCTCCAACTCCCTTAACGGAGTGAGCAACGATCAGCTTTTTAGCTTTCTTTAATTCCTCTGGTGTATCAACATCCATCCAAAATAGACCATCTACAAAAGTCACCTTGAGCTTTGCTTCCTTGACGACATCCCTTAATTCGACAACTTCCTTCTCTTGAACCAATCTCGTAGTTATTTCAAATATTGAGTCATCAAGAATGAAGAATCCCGTGTCAACAGCGTTCCACTCTTTAAGCTTTTTCCCTATTTCAACAACTCTCATCCCCTCTATTTTAACTTTGGTTGCTTCTTCAACGTCAACGTACTTAGGATTTCGATCGGCTATTAGCCCCTCACCGTTAATGGCCAGTTCATAAAATTTCTCCTCGTAAACGTGATCGCTCATCACGAGAACGAATCTTCCACTAACGTAATCCTTGGCAACGTGAAGAGAAAAACCATTTCCCCTTTCGGGGTTTTGATTTACTATGATTTTAGCGTTTATTTTATTCTCCTTAACAAATCTTTCGTAAAATTCCCTGTATTTTTCATTTGTGACTATAATGAATTCAGTAATACCAAGCTTTATGAGGTTTCTTATCGTCCTATAAATCAGCTCACGTCCGGCAACTTTTATTAACCCTTTGGGCTTTTCGCCCATTCTCGTTCCATATCCGGCAGCTAGAATGACAGCTTTCACTTCACCACCTCCTTGAATTTTTCGTAACTAATCTGAAGAGCTCTCAGGACAGGCAACTCCTCTCCAGCGAAGAAAGAGAGCATTGCTCCACCGCCTGTGGAGATATGAGTTATTCCAGTTATACCGTATTTCTGTATGCTAGCTATCGAATGCCCTCCTCCCAAAACGCTAAACGCTGGGCTATCGGCTATGGCCTTGAACACCTCTACTGTCCCTATCGCGAATTCTTCCCTCTCAAAGACTCCCATTGGTCCGTTAGCAACTATAATCCTTGCTTTCATTAATATTTCCCTGTACTTCTCCGCGGTTCTCTTACCGATATCCATAATTTGATATTGATGAAGTAATCCCCTATTTTCACTTAGCAGATCTATTTCGACTCTTTCCCCTTTGTAATCTACTGCGAAGTCTACGGGAGTTCTTATATAGGGATAAAATTCATCTAATATCTCCTCTGCATGCTTTACATAATCTAGCAAGCCTTTTTTCTTCATGAACTCTACGTTTTTCCTTCCCAAGTCAAATCCCTTAGCAAGCGTAAATACATTGGCCACCAAGCCTCCGGTTAGCACTAGATCAGCTCTCTCTCTTCTTAGAACGTTTTCAACTACTTTAAGCGAATCCTCAACCTTGGCGCCTCCAAGTACATAAATTTTAGGGCTGTCTTTGCTGTAATAAGCCCTCATTAAAGCCTCTATCTCCTTTTCCATCAAGAACCCCATTATCATTGGCTTTATCCTTGCGAAACCTACTAAAGAAGGTTGACTTCTGTGTGCAGTTGCAAAGGCATCGTTAACGACATAATCAATAACTTTCGATAGTTTTTTAACGAGGAAAGTCTTTTCACACTCCTCAATGGGTTTGTTCTTAACTTCTTCGGCGGAAAATCTAAGATTCTCTAAAATTGCAACTTCACCTGATTTAAGCTCTTTTATCTTTTCCCTGGCATACCTACCAAATATGTCTTCGATATATTCAACGTGTTGATCCAATAACTCTGAAAGAACCCTCGCATGCTCCTCTGTGGTAGTGTAATCTTCACTGTAGGGTTTCCCTTGATGCGTTCCAATGACAACTTTTGCTCCACTCTCGATGAGGTATCTTATAGTTGGTAAAACGGCTTTAAACCTGGCATCGCTTATTATCTTTCCATCCTTCATGGGTGAGTTTAAGTCTACCCTTAAGAATACCGTTTTATTGTGAAAGTTAAAATCCTCCAACCTGAACATTTCACCACCAAATTTCAATAAAAAACGAAGGTTAAGAATATTATGCCAATATAGGGGAAGATAAGAATAGAAAGGAATGCAATCATTCAAGCTTCTTATAGCAGAACCACCAGTCGTAGCACTCGATTTCTCCTTTAGCCTTGGCCTCTTCTCTCTGCTTCTTTTCTTCGATGGTTGATGCTGGAGGAACTATCACTTTGTCTCCAATTAGCTCGTTGTTGGGCCACTTGTGTGGTAGAGCCACTCCCTTCTCTGTGCTTATCTTAAGGGCCTTAACGAGCCTTAGGATCTCATCCCAATCTCTTCCAACTTCCGCTGGATAGTAAACGATAGCCCTTATTATTCCTTTATCATCGACAACAAACACAGCTCTAGCTGTTATCGTTGCTCCACTTGGAATCATGCCGAGCTTCTCAGCTAGTTCTCCTCTGTCGTCAGCTATTACCGGGAAGTCGATCTCGACGCTAAGGTTGTCCTTAATCCACTCTATCCACTTTATGTGGCTGAAGACCTGATCAACACTCAATCCTATAGGTTCAACCCCAAGCTTCCTAAACTCTTCTACCCTCTTCTGCATGCCATAAAACTCCGTTGTACAAACTGGTGTAAAGTCTGCTGGATGGCTAAAGAGTATGAACCACTTTCCTTGCTTTGTAAAGTAGTCTGGCAACTTAATAACTCCATGGGTAGTCTTTACCTCAACTTCTGGAAACTTTTCTCCAATCACTACCATTTCGATCTCCTCCCATATTTTGTTTCCATTATAAACTAATATGGTTCGAACTTATAAACTTTTCGATCATGATCAGGAATAGTTGAAGGTGAGGATAAGCTAGGTAAGATTCAAAAGAAGGAAAAATTCATCCCTTAAGGGCCCCACTAGTATATCCCCTAATGAGGTACTTCCCAAGGGCTATCATTATCAAAAGCGTTGGTAATGCAACGATTAACGCACCTGCCATTTGAATGTTCCAGTTGGCAACAAAGCTTCCTTTTAGATTCGCCAGCTTTACAGTTGCTGGCATTGCTTCCTCTCCCCTTGTAAGTACAACGCCAAAGAGGTAGTCATTCCATATATTGGTGAACTGGTAGATTCCAGTAACGACGAATGGAGCTTTTGAAAGGGGTAGTATCACTTTTGTATAAATTTTCCATGGATCTGCGCCATCTATCTTAGCAGCTTCAACTAGTTCATCTGGAATTTCATAGTAATAGTTCGTAAATAGCAACGTTGTTATTGGGATACCGTAAGCAGTGTGAGTTAAGATAAGCCCCAGAATACGATTATAGAGCCCGAGGCTAGATATGATTTTAACTAGGGGTATCAGAATTGACTGGTATGGGAGAAAGATACCAAAGCTTATTAAGGCTAGTAATTGCCTCGATACCCTCCCTCTTACGAGTTTTGCTATTGTAAATCCAGCTATTGAACCTAGAATTGTTGAAAAAATCGTTGCAAATGTTGTGAAGATCAGACTATTCAATATTGGTCTCTTTAGTTCCCTAAACGCTTCCCTATAAGGATCAAACGTTGGAGGAAAAACAAATTGAACGGGAGTTGTTAAAGCAACTTGCTCCCCAGTCTTAGTTGAAGTTGTAATAGCACTCCATATCGGTAGGAGATACCATGCCGCTAGAAATATTAAAACTATATAAAGCAGAAATCTAGTTGGCGAAATTCTCCTCATCTCTCCTCCCCCTTATAGCTCCAATAGAGATATGGGAGTACCACAACGAGGGCCATCAAGAGTAATATTGTTGCTATTGCTGCACCATATGCAAAGTTTGTCTTTGCAAACGTCTCTTTATACATCTCAATGGCTAATATAAAAGTCGAAGTTCCAGGACCTCCCCTGGTAAGTACCCAGATGAAGTCGAATGCTTTTAATGAGAACACCATTAGAACGACAAATGCACTGAGTGTGGGCTTGGTTAGCTGGGGAATCACTATGTATCTATAGAGTTGCCAAGTACTCGCCCCATCTATTAGAGCTCCCTCGTACTGCTCGATTGGAATTGACCTTATGCCTGCCAAATAGATGATCATCGTATAACCCGAGAACTGCCAGATTAGGGCTATTATTATGCAATACATTGCTATCTTAGGATCGGTTATCCATCCGCTTTTAAGGAAGTCTAAACCTAACTTATCAAAGAGCACATTAAGAACGCCACTAGATGGATCATACATCCATGCCCAAAGGGTAGCAGTAACTACAAAGGAGAGTGCAAAAGGAAGCACGTAGATAGTTCTAAATCCACTTTCAAATCTTACCTTCATATCTAATAGTATAGCTAGGAATAATCCCAATAAAAGGGAACCCGGTACGAAAAGTAAAATCAGTAAAAGGTTATTTCTCAGGGATGTCCAGAATATTGGATCATGAATTAATTGCTTATATTGAGCAAGACCCACGAAGTGATAAGAAGGAATTAAGCCTCTCCAATCGGTAAAGGAGATGTATATATTCCATACAACGGCGAAATACACAAAGATTCCTATTAAAATTAAAGCTGGAATTAAAAATAAAATAATATAGGGGAGGTCTGGAGACCTCCTCATCCTCTAACCTCCACTTTAACTAAGGTGCCATTCTTTTATCTTATTTGGAAGTAGATCCTTCTTCATAGCATTTATTATTTCAGTTGCAGCTTTATTAACATCTTTGCTTGTTGCAAGCTCGGAAATTATATCATTTAGATCAGCCAAAAAGGCTTCTGGAACGGCACTTCCATGAGCAATGCTTGGAATTAATTTAGTCTCTGAAGAGCTCAGCTCTTTTATGAATGATTTTTGAATAGGATCATAAGGATCAGCGGGCGCATCTTTTCTTGGAGGTATTGAACCTTTAATTGGATTAAATGTGTTCTGAGCTTCAACAGTCCCTATAAAGCTTAGCCATTTCTTAGCTGCATTTGGGTGAGCCGCTTTTGCTGGAAGGACAAATGTATCTATAACTAGATCGTAAACTCCAGCGGGTATTGGAATAGCTCCATAGTCTACATTTGGCTTCCATCCTTTTGCCTTGAAGTATCCATTTGCCCAATCTCCCATAAGAGTCATCGCTGCTTCTCCTTTATAGACTAGCGCACAGGCCTCATCCCAAGTTTTTGCAGCGTGATCAGGGTTTGAATATTCCACATATTTAACAAAGTACTCCAGAACCTTCTTTAGGGTTGGATCATTGGCACTAATCTCTCCATTTATGAACTTTTCATAGTAATCTACACCACCAACAGCAACAAGCATTACTTCAAATACCTGAGTTGCTGGCCATTTATTTCTGTCACCTAATGCAAAGGGTGTAACGCCATTTTCCTTTAGTTTCTCGGCAACAGCGAAGAGGTCATCAATTGTTTTTATGCTCGAAGGATCAATACCATACTTCTTGAAGATCTGCTTGTTATACCAGATAACATTTGCTCTATGAACATTTATCGGTACAGCATAGTAGTGGTTGTTAAATATGACCATTTGCTGAATTACTTTAGGATAGTTCTTTTTCATATCCTCTGTCCAAATATCATCAATTGGCGTTAGCTGATTTGCCTTAATGTAACGGGCCATTTCGTAACCAGCATGAACCTGGAAGGTGTCTGGAGGCTTTCCAGCAAGCATTAAGGACTGAAGAACCATCTTAAGGTTGACGCCTCCTCCCCCACTTACAGGATTAGCCTTTATCTTAATGTTCGGGTACTTCTTCTCGAATTTCTTGGCAAGGGCATCAAACGCTTCTTTTTCTCCTCCTGCTGTCCACCAGTGATAGATCTCTAGTTCTTGTACTTGTTGGGTTTTAGTAGGAGACGATGTTGGTGTTTGGGAACCTCCTATACATCCAGAAGCTACAACTGATATGACCAGAGCTCCAACTAAAAGTAAAGAAAGGAGGTACTTTCTCGACATTGTTAGTCGCCTCCCTACATTTATGTTAGACTGATTTTTAATACTTAAAGTTTTTGTTAGAATCTCTTCTAGGATTTACATTAAATTTGTCAAAGTTTTGGGAGTTATGAGGAGACATTTATCATATGATGTCACCATAGTGTCATTTAAAAATGTCTGTATCTAGAATTAGCTGGGCGATGACATGATTCATCCCTCCTGAACCGATGATGAAGCGGTCCCCCAGGAGCCCGCTTAATTTATAATTCCCCATACCCATAACATTAAGTGATGATCCCGATCATTATCAAGCCAAACATTCTAATGTTGAGGGGATTAAATTTGGACTCAAATATTTACTTTTTGAAGAGTAAGAAAAGCCTACTAATTGTAGACACGGGAACAGGGGTGTATTGGAACAAATATCTTGGAATCGCCGAAAGGGAAGGATGGCTTAGGGATATCAAAGATGTAATAATCTTTAATACCCACGAGCACTTCGATCACGTCGGAGGGAACTTAATATTTAAGGAGAAACTGAGGAATGTTAAGTTTGCAGCCCAGAGGCTAACGGCCAAAGCTTTGGAAGATGGAGATGACTACGTGATCCTATCCTTTTATTATGGAAGAAGATATGAGCCTCATGATGTCGAGCTAAAGCTGGAGGATGGGGAAAAGATAAGGATTGGAAACATTGAGCTGACACTACTCCACACCCCAGGACACACTAGGGGAAGTTCTTGTCTGTACTACAAGGAGGAGAAGATAATGTTCACGGGAGACACAGTTTTTGCGGGTACCTATGGTAGAACCGACCTTCCAACTGGTGACGAGAGTAAGATGATCGAGTCCTTGGAGTTTCTTAAGGATTTTGATGTTAGGATAGGCCTTCCAGGGCATGGAAAAATTATTAATAACTGGAAGGAAAATATAGAAGCGATACTGAGGGTTCTAAAATGAGGAAAGGAACAGTAAAAGAGGTTTTAGCCAAAATAAAGTACGATCCTAGGGAAAATGAGAATGATTATTATCTGATAATCGAGCATAGGGGGGATTATGGAAACGTCAAAAAGATCCCCGTGAATTTAATTGAGCTCGGTCATGGATACTTTTTCGTTGGAGAGACTCAAATACCGTATCACAGGATATTGAAGGTAGTGAGAAAAGATGGTAGAGTTATTTGGGAGAGCAGGAAGATTAGGAAGTAGCTTACTTTTAATATTACTCCTCTCCCTAGGATGTATATCCCAATCTAAAGAGCTACATGGTAAGGTTATCAAGGTCGTTGATGGGGATACGCTGTACGTTAAGCTTGATGATGGTGAAGTAGTAAAGGTTAGACTAGTAGGGGTAGACGCCCCTGAGCTAGAGGAGGGGCTAATGAGGCCTGGAGAATATCCTGGGATTCATAACATGACGTGCCTGATTAAGTATGGGGAACTAGCTAAGGAGTTTCTAAAAAACATAACCCTAGGTAAATCCGTAACTCTTGAATTCGATTCAATTCAAGGAAGGAAAGATAAATACGGACGTTTATTGGTGTACATGTATCTAAATGGAACCGATATTAATGCTGAGCTTATAAAAATGGGATTTGCAAGGGTTTTCTATGAAAAAAGATTTGAAAAGATTAAGGAATACTCAAAGCTTGAAGATGACGCCAGGAAAAGGAGGTTAAACTTATGGAGTTGCAATTGATGATTGGGTACGGATTACTCTTAGTTTTCTTTTTGATGAAGCTTATCATAGGAATTACCAAAACCCTAATAAGAGTTCCAGTGGAGTTCGTGGGAGGGGAAAACCTAGATAAAAGAACTTGGCCATCCTTAACTTTCAACCTAATAACTATCTTCGTTGGACTTCTGGTTTTCTATTTAATGCTTAGAAAGTCGATGGTTCTAGCATTGCTCCTTCCTTTTTCATTTAGAAGTGGAGCAAACTTTGGAAGATTTCTCGTTTATTCAATTCATGATGCTAAAATACTAAAGGAGGAGAAGGGTATTTTTGGGGTCGTATCTTTAACCTTGCTTCTCCTGGAACTTTCATTCCTCCTAGCTTTAATTGTAATATCCCAATCTTTATACGTAGCCTTAAATGGGGTCTCACTTTCACTCCTACTTTGGTTCTCTGGCCTGACATTTGGATGTGGATTTGGACTTATCGTTGCAAATACCTCAAGGGGACTTCTAATGAGGGACTCGATAGCCCTTTTGACTTTTTTAGGGGCAAAGAAAATTAAGAAGATAAATCTTTTATCACGCTTTTAACTAAATTTTCAGCTTTTTTCATTAGCCTCTCTGCCATCTCTTCCGTGTGGGCCTCAAGCGTGATCCTCATGATCGGCTCCGTTCCACTGGGTCTAAACAAAATCCACCAGTCGTCATTCTCTATCCTTATACCATCAATTGTTATTATCCTCTCATAGGAGAACTCCCTTGGAATTAAATCGGCTATCTTATTCATGACCTTGTTCTTTAGTTCGTTTGAGCAGGGGATCTTCTTTCTTAGGGTTACGTACTTTGGAACATCCTTTGCTAACTCTCCAATTGGGCCTAATCTATCGATCATCTCCAAAACCAAAGCGCTTGCGAATATCCCATCTGGGGTTAGATTCCATTGAGGCATTATCCAAGTTCCAGAAGGTTCCCCACCGAAAACCCCTCCATGCTTAACTAGCTCTTCAGCGACGGCAACGTCTCCAACTCTAGTTCTAACGACTTCTCCTCCTAGTTCTCGGATGTAATCGTCTAAAGCAAATCCAGCGTCTACCGTTGTCACGATCTTCCCCTTTCCATACTTTTTTAGCATGTAACCTGCAATTAGCGAGAGCATGACCTCATATTCTACGAATTCTCCGTTCTCATCGACGACCCCAACCCTGTCTGCATCTCCGTCGTGTGCAATCCCGATATCTGCGTTAAGGACTTTAACGGTTTTTTCAAGCATGCTTAGGCTCTCCTTATTTGGTTCAAGCTCTCTAACGAAAAATCCACTAGGATCGGAGTTAAGCGTTATCACCCTGTTTCCAAGTTCCCTGTGAAGGTATGGACTTACTATCGAACCTGCACCATTCCCAGCATCTATAACAACGGTATAGGATCCCTTAAGATTTATTTCTCTTAAAATAGCCTCAATATATTCTTTCCTGGGATTTGCTGTCTTCAATGTTCCTACCTCGTTCCAGGGTACTCTTCTAAAGTTTCCGGATTCTATAATCTTCTCGAGTTCGTGCTCCTTGTCCGGAGTATATGCCATTCCATCTCTATCCCAAACTTTGATCCCATTGTATTGTGGAGGATTGTGAGATGCTGTTATCGTAACGCCAGCCTCTGCGTTGTACAATCTTATAGCAAATCCCGTAAGTGGGGTAGGTGCGAGGCCTATATCTATAACATCGATTCCCGTGGCTAGTAGTCCACTTATAACGGCATTCTTAAGCATCACGCTACTCGTCCTAGTGTCGCACCCTATAACGACCTTTCCCTCCTGGAGGTATGTTCCCAAAGCTAGACCAACCTTTAGAGCTAACTCAGGGGTTAACTTTTCATTAACTACCTCCCTAATTCCACTGGTTCCAAAGTATCTCCCCATTCTCACCCCTCCCTGAGAGACTTTACCAGCTTTGCGAGCTTTGTAGCTCTTTCAATGGAGACCTCATTAATCGTTCTTCCTCCCTCCTTTACCCAAGTACCAACTATGAACCCATCTGAGTATCTCCAAAATAGCTTTATATTCCTCGGATTAACACCAGAACCTACTAAAACTGGAACAGGAGAAATCCTCTTAGCAGTTATTAATTCTTGAATATCAACTTCACTTCCCGTCCTCGAACCCGTCACTATTACTGCATCGGCCCCTCCTCTTTCGATGGTATCTAGAAGAGCATTTTCAAAGTTAGAGAAGTGAGTGGCATGCTTAACGTGCACATCTGCAAGTACGTCTATCCTACTTGGTAACCTCGTTCTTAACTCGGCAAGTTCCCTAGCGCAACCCTCGACAATACCTTGATCCGTGAAGGCCACTCCCGTTAAAACATTAACCCTTATGAAATCTGCTTTGATTGAATAAGCTATTGAATAAGCGGCAATGCAGTCATTTCTTAAGACATTTATTCCTAAGGGTAAGGCGATCTCCCTTTTAACCTCATTAGCAACGACAGAGAATGCACTTACAGTTTCCTTACCCACAGTTTTTGAATACGGAAAGTCCCCATAGTTTTCCAAAATTATCGCATCGAACCCTGCTTCTTGATATTTTGCGGCATCGCTTATCGCCCTATCGATTACCTCGTCTAGCTCTCCTTTGTATCCTGGAGAGCCAGGGAGGGGAGGTAAATGAACAACTCCTATTAGGGGCTTATTATTAAATTGCATGTTGAAAGATTAAAAGTTGCAAATTAAATTAGTTTTGGTGATTGAATGATAGATGCGCATGCACATCTTGAGTTCTATAAGCGAGATTACGAGAGTATAATAGGTGAAGCTAAAGAAAAGCTTGATGGAATAATAGATTCAATAACTGAGTATAGAAAGGCTCATGTCTGGAAAAGCTGGGAATTGTTGAAAGGTTATTTTGGCTTTCTTTATCCAACACTAGGTTACCATCCAAATGAAGCTAAAAGGGGAAATTGGGAAAAAGTTAAGAGAGTTGAGGAGTTTATCTTGGAGCACAAGGATGAGATCTACGGGATCGGGGAGATAGGACTAGACTATTATCACGCAAAGACAAGTAAGGAGAGGGAGAATCAGAGAATTATATTTGAACACTTTTTGAACATAGCCCAGGAACTTAGACTTCCCGTGGTTATTCATGCAAGGATGGCGGAAAGGGAAGCCTTTAATATTATCCAAAAGTTTGACGTTAATGCGTATTTCCACTCCTATACAGGCCCAGTTGAGCTTGCAAAGGAGATATCGGAAAATGGTCACTTTATTGGAATAGTTACAGGTATAGTCTTCATTCCGGAAGTTAGAAAAGTTGCTGAGAAAATGGATATCGAGGGATTACTGGCCGAGACCGATTCTCCATATATGAGCCCATATAAGGGAATTAAGAATAAGCCATGGTTTGTTAAGATTGTCCTTGAGGAGCTTTCCAAGATTAAGGAAATCCCAATTGAAGAAGTTGAGGAGATAATTGACGGTAACATTAAGAAATTTTTCTCTATTTAAGTTAATTTGTCAGCTTCGTAGGTTCCTACTTTGAACGATTTCAGATAAATTCTCGAACAAAAGAGATTTAAAGGCATCATTAAAAAATTAGGTTGCCCTAATAATAATGGGAGGTCATCCAATATGCATGTCCCGCTAACCTCATTGAAAGAGGGCGAAGAGGGGGTTGTAATCAACATTCTTGGAGGTCCAAACGCTAGATCTAAGCTAATAGCCATGGGAATAGCTCCTGGGGTTGTTGTTCGTGTAATAAAAGGTACAGGCCCTGGGCCAATGATAATTGGAGTCGGATCATCTAGAATAGCCATTGGTTGGGGAATAGCAAGCAAAATAATCGTTAGGAGGATCTAAAATGCTAAAGGTTGTAGCCTTAGTGGGGAATCCCAATGTCGGTAAGACAACGATATTTAATGCCCTTACGGGAATGAGACAGCATGTAGGCAACTGGCCGGGAGTTACCGTAGAGAAAAAAGAGGGAATCATGAAATATAAAGGAGAAGAGTACTTGATAGTGGATCTACCCGGAATATATTCCATGACGGCTCATAGCATTGATGAGCTAATAGCTAGAAACTTTATCCTTGAGGGAAATGCAAGCGTAATCGTGGATATAATAGATTCTTCGTGCCTCATGAGAAATTTGTTTTTAACCTTAGAACTCTTTGAGATGGGTGTTAAGAACGTAATAATTGTTCTCAATAAAATTGATATGATAAAGAAGAAGGGAGTCAAAATAGATATTAAAGAAATGGAAAGAATATTCGGAGTTCCAGTAGTCCCTACCAATGCCAAAACGGGTGAAGGTCTAGATGAACTTAAGAGAAAGATAAGCCTAATGGTTGAGGGAAAGATAACAACAAATCCACTAATTCCAAAGTATGATGAAGATATAGAGAGGGAAATAAGGCATGTTTCCGAAGTTATAAAGGATACTCCCTTGGCCGAGAAGTACTCGATTAGATGGTTGGCTATAAAATTGCTTCAGAGAGATGAGGAAGTTATAAAGCTGATAATTAAGCACGTTGGTCAAGCTAAAATCGATGAAGTTCTTAAACATGTTAGTGAACTTGAGGAGAAGTATAAGAGATCCCTGGATATAGTCATAGCAAGCCAAAAATATGAATTCCTCCATGAGATCTTAAGAAAGTTCGTTCAGCATCCAAAGGAAGTTCGGGAAACGCTTAGCGATCAGCTTGATAAGCTTTTGACTCATCCTGTTTATGGAACGATTTCAATGCTTATCGTTTTCTACATCCTCTTTCAGTTCGTATTCGCTGTCGGAGGGCCTTTACAAGAGCTTTTAGATGACGCTTTTTCATCCTTTGGTGAATGGCTCGGAGAAAGGATAGCAAATGAAACCATTAGAGGTTTGGTCGTCGATGGAATAATAGGTGGAGTTGGCACAGTTCTAAGCTTCTTCCCCCTCGTGTTCCTCCTCTTCGTAGGGATGTCAATATTAGAAGATAGTGGATATCTTGCCAGAGTAGCCGCCGTAATGGAGAGATACTTAAGGGTGTTTAAGCTCCCAGGAAAGGCGATAATCCCAATGGTCTTAGCATTTGGTTGCAACGTCCCGGCGGTAATGGCTACAAGGATACTTGAGGAGGAGAAGGATAGAATTTTAACTATGCTAATTAATCCATTAATTCCCTGTGTAGCCAGGATGACGGTGATAACTTTCCTTGCTGGAACATTCTTCCCAAATAAGGCCGCTTTAGTCGCTGTTAGTATATATGTAATAGCTATTGCAATAGCCCTAATCTCTGCTTTCATACTCGGAAAATTCGTTGTTAAAAGTGAGGAGAGTCCATTTATAATAGAGCTCCCTGAGTATTCAATACCCTCGTGGAGAACTATTGCAATTCATTCCTGGGAAAGGAGCAAGGAATTCTTAAGGAAAGCTGCAACCGTGATTCTACTAGGATCTATATTGATTTGGTACCTGTCTAGCTATCCGGAACCTGTTGGAAGTGGAGTTAGCTACGCTGAGAAGCTTGGAAGGATCTTAGAACCATTAGCAAAGCTCATGGGTCTTGACTGGAAAGCAGCGGTTAGCTTAATATTCGGAATAATAGCCAAGGAAAACGTGATAGCTACTTACAGCGTTATATATGGAGTTAGCGAGGAATCTCTCGGGAGTGCAATGATCCATGCAATGACTCCTTTGCAAGCTTACATCTTAGCTTTGGTGACTACCCTTTACTTCCCATGCCTGGCGACAATAGGTGCGATAAGAGCGGAAGGAGGAATGAAATGGGCAACCATTGCGATTATTTACAACTTGCTCCTAGCTACCACAGTTGGTATAATTGCATATCACCTAGGACTCCTGGTGTGAAGGATGGGTATCATTGAAAAAGCCCTCGAAATAATTGAGAAAGGTCCGATCTCAATAGAGGAGTTAGCGGAAAAACTAAACGTAAGTAAGGAAGAAGCTGAGGGGATAATTGAGATTTTAAAGAGCTTGGGTTACGTAGAGGAACACACATCAACGACAACCTCGTGCGAAACCTGTCCCCTTCGAAACATATGCGGAGGGAAGTGCGTTAGATCTGGGGTTAAGGTTTTCGTTCCGACATTTCGAGTTCGATAGCTCCAACTTTCATTCTCTTCACCCTAAGCTCTAGGCAATTGTCAAGGTTTTTCTTTTCCATTTCTATTTTTACATTTTCCTCTTCATTAAGCGATGAAAAGGGGCCAACTCTCCTAACTTTAGATTTAAATGTTATTATGACCTCATTTCCCTGTATCTCTTCATTTATTTCCTTAATTTCGTCGAACATCGCAACCATCTTTGTAATAAACTTAGCAGAGTCTTTTAGCGGAGCGGCTATGTAGAACGTGACACTATCTGGAATGTATGGTGATTCCTTATAAAAAGCAACCATTGTGTAAACATTTTCTCCATCCTTTATTATCCTGGCTTCACCAACGTTCTTCTTACCCTTGACTATTGATATTTCAGCACTTCCTATATAATTCGACAACTTAAATAAGGTTTTAACTAAATTTTCCTGAGATGTAGTTACCCTAACAAGATCCCACTCCCTTCTATATTTTGCGGGTAACCTCACACGTTGTGGCATTTCAAAAACAAGCTTATAGCTCATCAATTTACTCACCCGTAGTCCGGGTGTTCTATTTTTGTGTATGTACTACAAAAAGTTAATAAAGTTTTTGCCAACTTAAGTATATGAAAAAAGCTCAGTGTTTGAATCTAGATCTTAAATAAGAGTTTAAATCTATCCTCTGAAGCAACCATTCTCTAACAAACCCAGTGATGACAAGAGGAACCCTCCGCAACTCCCTGATATTCCTAGCTCCTACCAGGAACATTACATTCTTTATCTCCTCTGCATACCCCCTTATTATCCTCACAACTCCCTCAACATCCCCCCTAGCTGCAGGCCTTAATACGGGAAGGGCTATTCCTACCAAAGAAGCTCCCATTGCTAATGCTTTAGCCATCATAACCCCATCCCTCATTCCTCCACTTGCTATAATAGGTAAGTTAGTGGCCCATCTAACTTCAGCTAAGCTTATTGCCGTTTTAATTCCCCAATCCCAGAATTTCAATGCAATTTTTCTCTTCTCGCTATCCTTTGCCCTATAGTATTCTACAGCACTCCAACTGGTTCCTCCAAGTCCGCTTATATCTATTGCATCTATCCCCACAGATTCTAACTCTATCGCCACCTCCTTGGAAACTCCGGCACCGGTTTCTTTTGCTATCACAGGGTAATTTATACTCGATTTTATCTCAGCTAAAGCCTCTAGAACTCCTGCATAAGTTGTGTCTCCTTCAGGTTGAACACTTTCCTGGAGAGGATTCATGTGGATCGCTATTGCATCAGCTTCTATCTTTTCTATAGCGTAAAGAACCTCTTTGACGGAATATCTTTTCTTAGCATTCTTACCAAATTGTGGTGCTCCTAAATTACCAATTAAGAAAATGTCGGGAGCTACGTCCCTAACGTAGTAACTTTCCCAAGTTTCCGGTTTTTCTATCATGGCTCTTTGACTTCCAACCCCGAATGGGATATTAAGCTCTTCGGCCGCCATTGCAAGTGTTCTATTTATCTTTCCAGCTATCTCTTCCCTCCTTGTTCCCCCAGTCATGCCTGTTATCATAATTGGATAATCAAATTTTCTACCGAGAAATTCCACGGTTAGGTCTATCTCGTCCTTATCTATTTCAGGTAAACTTTTATGAACAAAATAAACATCTTCAAATCCATTAGACACGTGAGCTTCTACGTTTCTCTTGAGGCAATGCTCTATGTGCTCAAACTTCCTTAAAATTGTCAATTCTTCTTTCATAATTTCACCTCGCCGATTTTGGAGAAAGGATGTATCTATATAAGTTCACCGTCGGGAATATCGTAGGAAGCTCCTTAAAAGAATTACGTTTTCATACTTGGAACTACCTGCTAATAAGAAATGAAGGTAACTTTTGAAGAATGAAGGCTTTTTAGAGAATTATGTGGTGGACCGGGCGGGATTTGAACCCGCGGCCTCCGCCTTGCGAGGGGCATCCTCATTATCAGATTTGTACAGATCATACCGGCAGGATTTTCATAGCTGGCTCCTTGAAAGAGTTACGGAAAGAACAGCGAAAGACTATATTAGTTGCATGGACAAGTTATGTGGTCGCTTTAAGTTAGCATCCCTCAAGGAAATAAAAAGAGCAATTGAATCAGTCAACAGAAAAGACAAGTACGTTAAGGCCCTAAGAAGTTTCATTACATTTCTCACATATGAGGAAATCATAGATGAGAGCACTGCTGAAATCCTCAAGAAACCACTCAAATCAAAGAAGTTCCAACCAAGACAGGTATTCATAACAGATGAAGAACTGAGAAATGCATATTTTGAATTAATTAAGAAGTGGGACTTTAGGGCAGAGCTCCTTCTCAAAGTCCTAATATTCTCTGGAGTTAGGCTCACACAAGCAGTAGCCTTCCTTACGTCACTTGACCATTCAAACTTCTATGTTGTGAATGAGAAAGTTGTAAGATATCCGGCAATGGCATTTTCAAAGGGCCATAAGAGGGCTTTTTGGATTTATTTACCAAAAGATTTTGCTGAGTCTTTACAGAGAATTGACATTAGTTACCATGAGGCCAGGAGAAGAACCAACTTTGGGAGGGTATCTGCAAACACTATAAGGAAATGGCATTATACTTTCCTTCTCAAAAACAAAGTGCCAGGAGAGGTCGCTGATTTCATTCAGGGTAGGGCTCAGAAAAATGTTGGAGAGAGGCACTATGCAAATCTGACACTTTTGGCGGATGAGTGGTACTCCAGGATAGTGGATAAGTTGAAGGAGGTTTTGGAGGGTTTGTGATGGAGTTTGTTCTTAGGGTTGTTTTGGTGTTTTTTGTTCTAGTATTTGTGTTTGTAATTGGGTCTTTATTTTATTTTGAGTTTTCCTGGTGGTTGGAAAGGAGGAGGTGATAAGGGTGGCCCGTAGGAAGAGGGATGTTTACCTTGATCCTAGTTATTGGAGGCAGATTCAAGGTAGGTTCAATTGGGGGTTTACGGTTGATGGGGAGACTATGGCAATATTGGCTGAAGTTGCGAGGGAAGATGGGGGTAACCTCTCTGTTGCGTTAAGGAAGATTATTAGAGAATATAAGAAGCTTAAGAAGTTAGAAGAAAAATTGCTTGCGAAGATAATTCCTGAGTGAGAGATTCTAAGAGTTTTTCTCGAATTTTCTTATATATTACCACCCTATTTTCTTATTTTGGGCCACCCTTCGTGAGGTGATATTATGGATCCTATCGAGCGTTTAGAGAAGAAATTGAGGAAGTTGAGAAAGCGTAAGGCAAAGTTGAATCAGGAATATTATCGGATACTTGAAGAAAAGGCCAGAATTGACAGGGAAATCCAGCAGACTATTGCAGAACTTTCTAAACTAAAACAACAACGGGTGAGTGTTCTATGAGGTCAAAAAGCCTTATTCAGTTAATTATATTTCTCTTAATAGTTGGGCTTTGGTTCAAAATAGCGTGGCCTCTCCAGGATAAAGTTTCCCTACTAGCGGGAGCTATTGGAGGCTTGATTCTTCATTGGGCACTTACAAATAAGGGAAACAAGAATGTTGTTTACATTAAGCCTTTCACGGCAGGTTGGCGAGTCTTGCTCTATGATATGCTGTTGTTGAGCTTTCTGATTGCTCTTCTGAGAAATTACGATTATACCCTTCTTGATGCTTTGAAAAACAACACTCAGAATCTTGTGCTTTTACTAACCATTGTAGGTGGAATTTTCATTGACTACGGGATGGAGGGGTAAGGGATGAAGAAAGCAGGGGTTTTACTGGCTTTGTTAATGCTTTTTAGTCTTATTAGCTTTACAGGAAAACAAGTGTCGGCAATAGATGGGGAGGTTATCAGGGTTGTCTTTGAGCTATCAGAGAGTTACGATATTCAAAAAGCATTGTCTGTATTAAATCAAACAAATTCTACTTATCAGTATGATGAGACTACGTGGGTTATCCTTGATGGGCAAAATGTCATTATAGCTTCAACTGACATGTGGGATCTATTTAAAGAGCCTTCCAATTCGGCTGTGGATAGTTCTGAGTGGAAGGCTGATAGTATTGCTTCGCAGATTTTACAAAAGTTCATTGACGGCGGGGTAGTGTCGGCTGATGCCTATTATAGGAGAGTTGTCGTTCAGACTTCGTTTATTACTAATGCAAAGTATGTCTACATTGTGCATTATTTCATTAAGAACGCTCAGAAGAGGGAGTTCATTATTAAGCTTGCATATCCTCGCGTCTTCTGGCGAATGTACGCCTTTACAGCATGGGATCATGGTCAGACTGTTGTAAATATTTACGACTATCTTACTGAGGACAATACTGTTAGTAGGGAGTATTATTACAAAGGTACTGGTAAACCCCATCACACGCGGGAGGGGGAGGTTCTAGTTAATACTTGGCAAAGTTATATTCAAAATAAGAGTGTTGCTGTGTACACTGAAACAGCAGAACATTATGTTGATGATAGTTGGATGCATTTCAGGCTTGTATTCTTTAGCAATGAGGATTACTCAACAGGTATCGAGGGGATTAATGGGCACACGGGTGTTGCAAGTACCGAGATTATAAAAATTGAATATGAGCCCATAAAATATAATGTTAAGTTCTCAATCAAAGACGCTTTAACTGGCCAAGGCCTTTCAGAAGTTAAGGTAAAAGAAGGAGATGCGGTTATTGGCACAATTGATGATGGTGGAATTCTAAAGCTACCAAAGGGAGTTCATAATCTAACTTTTGAGAAAAGCGGGTATTGGAGCGTTCAAAAGACGGTGGACGTTCAGGGCGATACTAGCGTAACTGTTGAAATGTATCCTTCCAGTGCTGCATTTATTTTCAAAGACTTCCCCTCAAATATTAGTATTCCAGAGAACACGATTTATACACTCTCTTTCACTATCTCACCAATTGACACGAGTGGAACTTATAACACTTATCTTACCATTTCGGGACTGAGTGATATCCTGGAAGTTAGAAAGAATGGCCAGTTGATATCCCCTGAAAGTGGAAAGTATTACCTTGGTGATATAGGTGGGGATACTCAAATCTCAATAAAGTTTAAGGCTGGAAGTGTTGGCACTCATTCGTTCACGGTAACTCTCACTTCTAATGATGCTATTGCAAGCAAGACTTACACAACAAGCAAGCAGGTTGTTTACAAGGTTGAACCACTTCCATTCTCAATTCAATTCCCAAGTGAGTGGCAGGTTGGAGCTAATGAGCTGAGGATTTCAGAATCAAGCGGGCAGAGTTATTTGATTACAGTAATATTAAGGGATAAGAATGGCACGGAGGTTTGGAGTGATAGTCACGCCTTTGGTCCCTATGAAGCCTACACCTTCCAGGTCAATGTTCCAAGTGAAGGGTTCTACACTTTAGAGCTCCAGTGGAATGGACAAGTTGCAGTCTTTGACATTCAAGTCAATCCAGCCATAACCTTGCTCATCCAAACAATTACAGCAAGAGAAGGGGATATTGCTACGGTTCAAGTCAAGATAAGAAATCCAAGTTCAGAGACAAAGTATTACACAATTGTTTTAGAAGGGCCGATTATTGAGGGCAACGTTAGCAAGAGCGTGAGTGTTGCTCCTCTTTCAGAGAAAACCGTTGATTTAGCCTTCCAAGTGCCCAATGATCTTACCTATGATGCCTATGATTTGACCTTGAAGGTTCTCGAAGGTGATTCTGTACAGTTCCAGGATACTGTCCACTTAATTATTGACAATAGTGGGAGTGGATTCTCGTTCCCTATTGGGGAAGGTTCAGATACTTGGCTTTGGGTTGGAGTTGGAGTGTTTGTATTACTCTTATTCATTGCAGCATTGAGGAGGAGATGAGCCGTGTGGCTCTTTTCTATTTTTAAGAAAAAGCAAGATAGCAAGGGAATTAAAGAAAAAGAACAAAAAAGGCTAGATAACAAAAAGAAAGCCCTTGCAAGCTCTGTAATAATGCTTATGCTTCTTGTCTCTATATATGCTGAGCCAGCTGCTGCATTTTCATTTAGTTCAATAACTGATAGTGTAAAGGGATTCTTTAGTACTTTAAAGAATAATGTGCTTGGTGGATCGGCTGGAGCTCTTGCAGGGATTTGGGCTGCATCAAAAGCGGGAGCTGCAATAGGATCAGTATTTGGCCCTGTTGGAACTCTTGTTGGATTTGTGGGTGGTGCAGTTATTGGATATATAATTGGAGCCCATATCGAGCAGAAATTGAAAGATAAAGTGTGCAACTCAAAGCTTGGGAAGCTACTTTGTTCAACTTCAAATAAGGAGGATAATAAAAAGACAATTTCGTTCCAGGAAATTAAAAACGTATCATTGCAAGAGTTCATTGACGACACTCCAATTAAGAATTCACTGGTGAAGAATATCACGGACGAAACTGATCAAGCGGCTTATCAGGATTTACAAATATTACTTTCAAAGCTTAAAAGCACTCTCATACCGTATGATCTTCAGCCATCTGGAGATAGTGGTCAACTTGTTAATGAGACTCTAAAAGGGCCATCATCAATATATGGTTTTAGCGCATTCCCGGTAGTATTTGAGTTCTCACCATTTGGAAATGATGAAGTAAAGGATCCAATTTGCCTTACTAACGTGAAAATCTACGTTAAGGATACAAATGGCAACCTCTACTGGACTAGAACTTGGAGTTTTGAAGAGGGTGAGAAGTGCGGAGAAGAAGGAACAAAGTGGAGTTTTGAAACTATCTTAAAGGGACCAGATCCATATGTAAATTACATTGATAGGGTCTTAAGCGGTCAAGCAAATCAAACCATTATTGAGGAACTCTTCAATGCAGTCCCGAAGCAATTTGAAATTGTTGCTGAAGTTTCAGGATATAGGGAGATTTACTACTATAATAATGGACAATGGATTTTTGACCATAAGGAACCGTTTAGTGCTAAATATACTACCCTAAGTGGATATAGGCACATTGGTGGTGGAGTTTACGTAATTGGGGGATTTGCTGGAAGTTTACCAGCTGATTATAAGGATGCTCCAGAAGCAGCAAAGTTTACAGCATTTCAAACAAAAGTTAGTGGTGCAAGCTCTAACTTGATTGCAAGGCTTTGGAGTGCTCCGTTACATATGTTGAATGCAACGGTGGCATATAGGTTCTATGTCCAAGCTAATCCAGGATACTTTGATCCATTCAGTCCAAGTATTATTGACGAGGCGAGAATAGTTGTTTACAGGATTACTGATAAGGGAACTTGGGAACTTGCTTACGCTATTCCACTTTCAGGAGTTACTAACCTAGGTGATTTGACAACTGGTAAAAGGCTTGATGCGAGTGTAAATTATAATGCTGCTCCTGGAACTGTGTCTTATAGGGCATTTGTTGCAGTTAAGGCCCATCTTACGAGAGATGATGGGCAACAAATACCATTATGGATCCTTGCGGAGCCAGCAATAGCTCCAGTTGATCCAACAATAACAAGAACCATTGATCCTTACATTACCCAAATTGGCGATTTAACAAGCGATAATGTAATAGATGAAGCGGATGCTAATGTACTCAAGTCCATTGCTGATAGTTTGATATCCTCTCTTAACAATAAAATTGAGAGTGCCAATTATTGGATTAAAAAAGGAAATGAAGTTGGAAAAGAGCTCGTTGCTAAGTATGCAAGTGAAGCGATTAATCACTATCAAGAAGCTATAAAATACGCTGAAAAACTCAAAGTTGCTGATGACTCAAATGATGTGCTAAGATTTGCTGAGATTGTTAAGGAAGAAGAAACAATTGGTGATTACTACTTAAGAGCAGCTCAACTGGAATACTATGGACAAAATGATCAAGCACAACGGCTTGTATCCAATGCAGGCGCTATTGAGCAAAATGTGGCCCAATACAAAGGTGGGTTAAGTTCACTTCTTGCAGGATTGAACTTGCCAAGTGATTGGAGTGACTTGAGTCAACTTCTACCATTCCTAACTAAAATAGCAATTTCTCTTGTAGTAATCTGGATTTCAAGACAGTTACTCGGTGGAATGGGAGCACTAATTGTTGCCATTTTGGTAGGCATCTGGTGGTTTGGCCCCATGATTGGGATAAGCTTGTGAGGGGGAGAGATAGATGGAAGTGAAGAAATTAGATTTTGGAAAGTGGTTAATAAAAACAATTTTAGCAGGCGCTTTACTTGGTTTACTTTTTGACTATGCCTCCAAGAATAGCGTAACAATAGAACAGACGATAAAAGCCTTAGCAAGCATTCCACTTGCATTTGTAGTCTTAATTGAAATCTTTGATAAGATTGCAGACAAAAATGACTACTATAACGCTTTAATGAAACAGTTTGGAAAGCAAGGAAGAGCATCTGGAATACTCATCAGTATAATCTTTGCAGGGCTTGGACTGTTTGTTGTCCTTTGGGCATTAACTGGAACAATAACGATGAATCTCGGCAGCTATGGTCCAGCAAACATCTTTGCCGCAGGGTTAATTTCGCTCTACATTTTCGCTCCAGAGACAGGAGATGACGAGTTATTGTTGTGGGTTTGGCTTGGAGCAACAATTGCAACAAGAGGGGCCTACCTAAGCATAATCCCCCAAATGATTGGATTTTAAGGTGATCAGCAATGCTCGGCAGGATTGCAGTAACTCTCGTTGCTTACCTTCTATGTATTTTCTATTTCCAGGATAGTATGGTTAAAGTAGGAGAATTGTTTGGTCTTAGCGGATTTTGGGCTTTATTCATTCCAAGTGCTTTGATAGGGCTTTCAGTTTACAGAATTGCCAACTTGGATGATTGGGGGATTTGGGATGCTGCAGCGTTCCTCACAATTGGTGGAATTGCCATGCTTGCACTAACAGGAAATCCAGAGGCAACACTATTTGAGTTAGTCAAAGGAGTAGTGAGCTTTTCAGTTGCAGCAATATTAGGAGCTTTAGCATTGAAAGGAGGGAGAGCTAATGGACGTTGAAGCAATAATAACTGGATTCCAGGAATTTGCTCAAAGTCACCCTTATTTAGCACTTGCTTTCATATTATTCCTAATTGGAGCACTTGTTAGAGGGAAGATATCTTTGGTTTTTTACGGTTTAGGGGCTTTAGCCTTACTCCAGGAATTTGGTTTGTTTGGAGCGTTTATTGAGTTTCTAAAACAAGTTCCTGGATTAGTTAAAGGTTTGTTAAGCGTATTTGGAGGTGTTAGTGGATGAGAAAGAAGGAAAGGCAGATAATAACCCTTGTCCTTATAGTCCTATTCGGAGCTATAGCATGGTGGGCGTATGGCCACCATAATGGCGGCTTTGTCGACATAACAAATGTCCTAAGTGGAAATACAACTGAAAACACAACATATCAGCTCGCAATTAGTAATCTACAGGCAGTAGTTGACCAACAGACTGGTCATGTTGTTGTTAGTTTCCAACTTGCAAATAGGGAGCACTTCAACATCAGCTCTGTTGAGGTTCTCTATGCACTCAACGTTGCAGATCCGAACAACGCAACTTACATTGCCCTGAACGCTACTGAGCAGAACGGTACTTATAAGGCTGAAATTCCTTCGAAGTTTGGGGATATGGTCTATTACAAGGTCAAGGTTTCCTACAACGCTGGAAAGACTCTTGAGAGTGACGTGAAGAGCATTACCGTCAAGGATACGACCGCTCCGACTCTAAATTCAGTCAGCATCAACTATAACAGTACGACTGGAACATTCATTATTGATTTCAATGCGACTGATAACGACCAGATAGCAATCTATCACATCTACTATGCTGATCTTGGCACTAACAATACCATAGGTAATACTACAACCTTTACTGAGGTTAACGCAACAAACCTACCAATCACTATCAGCAACATTACCAATGGCAACTACTACGCGTTCTACTTTGTAGTTGAGGATCTAAGCGGCAATACCGTAGCCCTATACAATGAGACTAGTCCATACATTATACAGGCTAACGAGACTGCTACCTGGCCAATTATAGTAACTGCACCAACTTCAAGTTGAGGTGGGCGAAAATGCACGCCCACCGCTCCACTCCTTCTTTCTCCAAAGTAATTTTTAGGCTCTTCACAATAACTACTCTAATTTTTTTGACTTATTTTGGATATTCGACATTTGCCGAGCATGATCCCATTAAAGAGCGCCTGTACGAGCTTGGCTATCCTGACCAGGGCTTTATCTTTACAAACAGCACTATCAAGTGGGCTGACGGGCACTTGACAATTGTCCAAGGAACTTACATCGAAGACTACCCCGTGACAGCTGAGCAGGCATATGAGATTGCTCGCCAGTATCTAGCCAGTTATAACAAGAAGCTGGAGAAGTACAATTACAAGCTCTATCCAGATAAGGAAACATTGACAGAGAAAGAAAAAGATGGCCAGAGATATTGGGTTTTCGAGCTGAAATTAAAAACTGGCAATTCTGACTTCTTCGCCGGCTTCATTTGGGTGAACCGAAAAACTGGAACCGTTTCAGTCAAGGGGCTTTTGGGGTGATGATAAATGAAGAAAATTCTAAGCTTATTATTGCTTGTCGGCTTAGTGGCTGCTTCATTAGGGTGCATTAGTTGGGGTAACGGTGGAGTCATAATCACCTTTGGCAACGAGACTTACACAATACCACTCAACACCACTACAAACACCACTTCAAGGTTTGTTTGGGAGAAGGAGGTTGAGGCAGGAAAAACACTAGTGATTTACATAGATAATGAGACAATCAAGATAAAAGTTGACTATGAAGTGAGAGAAAACAAGTTTGCATTTTTCGTAACACTGCCAGATAATACCACAGAATTGTACTATGAGCCAGTGAACACTACTCTCCTTGGAAAACTCAACTTTTACGGAGAGGGAAGCTTTGTAGGGACAACGTACTACCTTGCGAAAATCAGACTTGAGGCTAATGAAAGTTTTGAGGTGAAAGTCACATGAAGCGTTATGGATTACCTATTCTGGTTGTTATATTATTATTAGGAATTCCCCAAGCATTGGCAGTCTACAGTTATACCGCAAAGCTCTATCCAGGAGATGTTGTGTATATCAACAATCTACCTATTATGATAGATAGGGACAAGGACACAAACATTACTGCTGCTATCCTCCATATTGGAGATAGATTAATAATCATAAAGGAGGGCGAAAAAAAGGAGATAAATAGCATCGAGATAAGTGTAAGCTCGTTTAACAATTATGCAATACTAAGCATCTCAAGTGAGAAACCATTCGAAGTCAAGTTCTCAAATGAAGAAACTTCACAAAAGCTTGAAACATTGAAAGAAGAAAATGAAAAGCTCAAAGAGCAGATTCAAAACTTGACAAAAGAGAATGAGCAGTTGAAGAATGAAAACGCACAACTCAAGAGAAGAATTTCAGACCTTGAAAAGCACCTCAAGGAAGCAAAAGCTCAAGACATTTCTGAGCTACAAGTGCAGATCAACAACTTAACAAGAGAAAACAGAGAGCTGAAAGAGAAAATAGCGAATCAAACAAACACTATTAACCAGTTAAAAGCTAAAGCAAAATTCCTGGAGCAACAAAACAATGAGTACAGGACTTTAATAACAAAGCTTCTTGAGGAGCAGGCAAAGAAAAGCGAACAGAGCTACATAGAGAAAGCGAAAAGAGAGAAATTAATCGGTTCAGTGATTCTCAAGACACTTTTAGTTGCTACAGGAATTACAGGACTAATTGGATTTCTGTTGTACAGAGATAAGAGAAGTTGGGAATATGGAGGGCTTTGATGCCCACTCCGAGGAGGAGTGGGCAATGAGGGGGTGTTAGCTGCACAGTATGAAAAATCCTCTATTGGAAGGATAAGGCTCTCTGAAGCCCTCTTGAAAATGTGCAGTCGAGGACTAGTTTTTTATTAAGAATAAATGAGGTAGGGGGTTGGGATTAGTGGAGAGTAGTACAAACCCGTGGTGGGTTCCAGAAGATTTCCTAGCCAAGTTGCAAAAGAGAGTTAATCCCGAAAAATTGGCGAAATACGGCCTAAATGATATACGACAAGCATACTTTGGGATATACCTAGGGATAAGGCTTGATGATGGTAGTAGAGCTCCCCAATTCCTCCCATATAAGCCAGGTTTTGCAAACCACATATTTTTCCTTGGCAGGAGTGGTTATGGAAAAACAAGCATTATGAGAGCTCTTGCAGAAGGGATTTATGACTACTTTTATCTAAATGGAAGAAAAGCTCTTATCATAATCATTGAAGCCAAATACGATAAAACAAAAGTCAAAAAGCTCATGACATTCAGAGAGTACATCATCCAGAACTTTGGTTACGACTATCTCCTGGAGAACTATCCATGGCTTGAAAACTATCTCCAGGAATATTCTCAAAAACGGCCACTTCTTGGCAAGATTGGAGACTTTGCATTTGGTTGGCCAAATGTGGAAGGGATAATGACAAAAGTTGACTCTCACCACAACCAGTTCCAGCGACACAGACTTCAACCAATGATTTATCCCTCAACCAGGATAGTCTTCAGACCAACTAGAGACCTAAGCCTTATTTCAAGAGACAATGGAATGAACGTTCAAGTTGTTGAGGGAAAAATTAGCTATGAACGTCTAGAGGTTGAAGACCTAACAAAGTTCACATATGTAAACACTCAAACAAACTACATGAGAATTCTCGACATTTATTGGGGGCAAAAGAAAATTAGAGATCCTGATCGTTTCTTAAAAGAAGTCATAAGAAACGAATACCCGCCTCGATCAGGTGAGACTATTGAGGATATTCTAAGATCCAGGGATAGGACCATAGCCAACCTTAGAACCCTCATGAACAAGCTAAAGAGTGATAGACTATTTACAAAGGATCCAAAAGAGGAATTCGTAAAAAAGCTCACACCAGACAGAATAAATGTTATTGATTTCTCAGCAAATTCTCGCCTAAGTGATGAAGAAGAAGCAGAAATTTTCAACATCCTCGTTAATTATGTTGTTAATGAATTCGCTCTTAAGAAAGATATTCCAGTCTTCATTATAGTAGATGAGGTACAAAACATAGCAAAACACCGATTAGGCATGGCTGCAATTAACAAGATATATAGGGAAGGACGTTCTCTCGAAATTTCATTGATATCAGGCACTCAATACTTATCGGGATTAAGCAAGGATCTTGTTAGGGGAGCAACACACATTGGAATTGTAGGAAGGCTTGCATCTGAAAGAGATGCAGAACTTCTTGAGGAAATTCTAGATGAACGCTTTGACACAGGAGAAAAACCTAGATCCCTTCAAGAACTCTTCAGAATCAGAAAAGCAAGGCGTGGGAAAGGAAAATTTTCGATAGATTGTGAGTATACCTTCACAATTGAGTATCGCGTTCCCAAAACGCTGTAAGGTGATAAGGAATGGGATTATTTGATAGGTTTAAAAAGAAAAAGAAAAGTGTAGAAGTTAGGATTGGAAATTTAGATGAGGTTGAAGTAGTCCCAATTGAAGAAGACAAAATAGGAAGCATTTATGACGAAGTCCAAAAAGCTGTTATTAAACGACTTGAAGAGCAGAGAAGACTAAATGAACTATTATCTCAAGTATATTACCTAGATCAAAAAGTCATCGTATGGTTCGATGGCAGAGAACCAAGAATAAAGGGGTATCCAATAGCCATGCGCAAAGACCTTGACGAATATGTAATCCTATACCAGGTTCGTCCTCCTGACTGGCTTGACAACATTTGGTACTCACTTGGAAGACTCCTTGGGAAGAAACCACCACAGAAACTTATCAGAGTCCACGAAAGCCAAGTTTGGTTTGGTAGAGAAATAATCCTTATCCATGCTAGTGCCTTTGAGGTCAACCACATTGGAGAAGAGATCGCTCTACCACTTGAGAAAGACGTTCTTAAAGTCGAACTTTGGAAAGAAATGAAAGCATCAAGAGATGCATGGAGAGCTGCATACATGAACCTCGCCAGGCAGGTGGCAAAAGCCACGGACTTGGCTTTGAAGATCAATCCAAACGCAAAACTTTACAACAAGACTAAACTCGACCTCTACGACAAAAGTGGAAAAAGAAAAATCGCAAGCATAGACGATGCAAGCGGTTTAATGTGGGGTAATCTAACCAAAAGATCAGACTTTGAACAAGAGTTCGAGGAGTGACCAGCAATGGAGACTATCGACGAACCAGTAAGCATAAAAATGCCAGATGGAAGAACAAAAAACACTCCAAAGAGTAACGAGTTAACTGACCTTAAAACAATAATCAACACAGAAATCTACAACAACATAAAATTCTATATTAGAACACTTTACGAAAATGCTGCCACCGAGACTGACGTGATACTCCTAAAAGCACTTTGGAGAGAAATAAAAAGGATGATGAAAATAAATGGAATTGAGATAGAAAAGAAAGAAAAATAAAGACACTATAAAAATTCAATCTCAATATACCTTTCGATTTCTCTTTCCTCTTTCTCTCCAGGGGGATCATACTCCTCAATTATTACATCATCACTATATATTACTCGGCCATCCCCTTCAAACAATTTCTGAGTAGTATACTTCCTTATTCTAAAATTCTTTAGAAACAGCATACTATTTTTACCCAATTTAAAACATGCTCCCTCAGGATCCATTTTTCTAAAATCCAATACCGGAGTTCCATCTATACCAAATAAAGCCACATTTTGATATGGGTGCAGTATAATGGACTTAGAAATTAAGTATATTGCTAAAGAACCATCCTTCCTATTGACAGCGCTTATTGCTATCTTCTTAAAATATCTCAATGGATCCTCAGTTCCAATCTTTCTCTTAAATAGGACATTTTTTACTACAGCCTTTATACCATCATATAAGGCAGCCCCAGCAACTCCCGTAACGATGGATAAGAAAATTTTATCAAGGATCTCTGGAGGAATTGCAAGAAACCTTACTGCTATATCCCTAGGCATTACATCCCTATATACCAGCTCATACACGCTTTCTCTAATCAACTCTATATACGAAACATTCTCTTCACTTGGCGCTCGATCTTCCATCGTAATTCCCTCCAAATTCTCCAAGTTATTA
Source organism: Pyrococcus horikoshii OT3 (assembly GCF_000011105.1). NCBI lineage: Archaea > Methanobacteriati > Methanobacteriota > Thermococci > Thermococcales > Thermococcaceae > Pyrococcus > Pyrococcus horikoshii. The sequence continues at coordinate 1,070,168 of NC_000961.1, read as the reverse complement.
CAAACTTTATTTCTTATCCCCTAACTCATCGAAGACGTGATCACAGAAATAAAAAACTATGCATCGTCAACGACTTACCCTAAGGATCCTTTTTCATATTTTAGTTACCACCATAATGCATTTAAGCCACTTGACTTTACTTAACATCACGGAGGGAGAGGTTTATGAGCACCCCCGTTAAGTATGTAATCTCTATGTTTCCCATGTGGGATTCATTTTTGCGGTTGTCCTCGATATTTGGCAGAGAGAAAACTAAAACACTAGATGAATATTTTAATGAAGTTATAAAACATGTGAAAGAAAAGGAGGATGTCCTATTTAAGAAATTGTTGGAGTTAGCTCCCGACGTTCCTTCTGAGGAAGCCTATACCCGTGCTATGGAGGAACTATCTAAAATACTTGAGATTGAATTTCAGGAAGACCTCTCTAAAATGATCAATATCGCTGATAATGAAATTTACCCTGTAGAGGAACTTCAAGAAAAAATTCTTAACATATTGATCCCCCATTTCGTTGAGGTAAAACAAAAAATTGATAACGATGCAAAAGCTCTTTGGGAAAAAGCCTTAAGGGGAGAGATAAAAATTAAAGACATTGAAAAATTTGAAATAATGGATAAATCACTTTTCTTAGGATCTAACATATTGGGAATTATATTAGAAACAAGAGATTTTGAAGTTATGAATAAGCTACTTCCATACTTTGTACTCTTACCAGCCAGAATTATGAAAGTCATATTTAATAACAAAGACCTTTCAGAACTCCAGGAGGACTTCAAATTAATCGCAAGAAAAATAAAAGAAGTACACCCCCAACCTACAACTGTTGATGATTATTTCCTCGAAGAGCTACTAGAAAAATAAGGAGGCCAAAAAACATGCCTAAACAAGGTGAAATCTGGACAGCACCCTTCCCATATTTTGATGACCGCGGAAAGTTAACATTCAAAATAAGACCAACCCTCATAGTATCCAACGATGAATTCAACGACAACGCACTAGATGTTATAATCTGTCAAATCTCCAGATTTGAATATGAAAGAATCCTAAAGCTCCCTTCTAAAATGCGGAGCAAAATTAAAATAATAACAAACAACGACCTTGATCCAAACACCAGCGGTAAACTACGAAATATAAGTATAATTAAACCTTACAAGCTTTTCTCCATCTCAAAAGATAAACTTAACAACTACAAGTTCATTGGAAAATTAAAGCCAAAAGCTATGAGTGAAATAAGCCTAGTCCTAAAAGAAGTATTCCAAACAGAAAATATATCCTCACAAGACACCCCTTAATACCTCTTCTACCTGAAATAACATCACCTCTTAGAAAACCTAACACCCTCAGGATAGATCCTCGGAACTCGGGCGGATCCCTTACCCAAATCCTTATAAGAAGGAATCTCCCCACTACCCCCTGATTTTCCCATACTCCACTCCCCCTTACATCAAATCCTCCAATCTTAGCACATATTAATATAAATAACTTACGGACGTAACTCTTACCCTCAACAATAGTGCCCAAATTTTACCCCACTCAAACAGTTTTACTTAGCTTAACTGAACCTTAATTCTGCTAGCTTTTTGAGAATCCAGAAACATGAGTAAACTAACCATAGAGAAATCCAAAACAAGGCAAAAACAAAATATCCAAAGAAAACATCTTCTGACAAGCTAGTTCCTCCAATTACGGAAAGAACTAGCACTATTAGCAAAAATACGAATGTAAAGTGATATATTGTATAAATCTGGCTAAAAGATTTAAATTTTTGAAGTTCTCGATACACTTGGATGTCAGGAAGTGTATGAAGAATAGTCATGCCTACCAGTACAAAACCTGCTAAAGCTCCTGAAATAGATGCCATTGTCCAATAAAACTGAGAGGAAGGAGATAGCTTTTCCAATGGCCCATATATTGTCAAGAAGATGAGTAATAAAAATGAAATGATCCCACTCCATATACCCTTAAGAATTAGTTTTGGAACCATATATTCACCTCGTAATATCGTTCATTCATTCTCTTTTAAAAATTTTTCAATTTCATCTTTTAGCTCATTGTAGGCTTCTATAATCTTATTATACATATCTTCAGAATCTACCCGAGATAACTCCTCTCTAGCACGAACAACTTTCTTGACAGAAATTAACTTATTCTCGAAGATATGTCTCTCTTTTAGTTCATGAGTTTTTGGATCTTCATATTTGACTACTAGATCTTCCACAATCCCCAATTCCTCGTCTATCTCTTTTATCCTCCCAATAATTGAAATAACGACATCTTTTGACAACCTCTTCTTTTTGATTCGCCCATCAACTAAAGCCCTTATTTCAATAACATCAGGTTTTAACAAATAAGGGAAATTCGCTAATAAATCTTCTGAATCTCTTCCCATATTTCTTTTATGCTCCATATAGTATATATATTTAGCAGCTGCCATCTTTAAATACAAAGAGACAATGCGAGGAGATTTTAAGAGTTCCTTAATGAACTCCTTATCATAGACCTCCATAAGCTCAACAATTCCTAAGTCGCCAAATAGATATTTGCTAAGAAAATACTTTAATTGATATGATTTTGGCCCATCCCTATACCTCTCCATTCCTATTATTCCATTAGGAAACACAACAAAATGCGTGGGGAAATATAATTTCTCTTTCCGACTTTTATCCAGCGCTATTCCATTTTCATGACCTTCAGCATCAATTTTTGTTGGTAAGTCCTTTTCTTTCCCATATCCTAATCTCGCAGTAATAATCCCCCTCTCAGATCCTCCTACCCAAGGAATTAAATTAAATTCTTTGGGATCATCTCTTATCATAATTAAACTTCGTTCAGAAGAGTATCCAATCTCTATTACCTGTTTTAAAGGGATATTAGCATCAAGAAAGCTATAGGGATCCCTCCGAAACTCCTCAAACATACCCCTAAAATTCCCATCCATTATCTCATTCTTCATATACTTCCTTTGGATTTCAGCACTTGGAATAATTTTGTAAAAGTATATTTTACGATCTAACTGATCAGGCATCTAACCCCCTAAATAAACTGCAAGTTACAGATTTAAATAATTTACGTACGTAATTATTACTCTACTTGATAGTGTTTCAATTTTACTCCTTTTACACAGTCTTATCCCTACACCAAGCCAACCAAAGCAACCATTATATACCACAGGGCAATAACAAAAATTGGTTATATAAACAACCCGCCACCAGGAGGAACAAACATGCAAAACCAACAAAAAACAGTAGAACCACTAGCAAAATTCCACGCTAGTGTAAATATCAAGGGTCAGCTGGTAGTTCCAGTGAAAGACAGAGAAGTCTTTGGATTAAAACGTGGAGATATTCTTGAAATCATTGTAAGGTCATTTGATGTTATTAATGGAAAGATACACATTAAGAAGAGAGCATATATCCTCGTAAGACTCAGCTCAAAAGGATTAATAACAATTCCAGAAGAAGTCCGAAGAGAATTAGGTATCTCACCAGGAGATACAGTTGAAGTTTTATTAGTTGGATTTCACAAGTTTGATGAGTTGGTTACTGAAAAAGGCAAGCAGATAGCAAAACTAATCCAGGCAAACACACATATGCGTTTGATCACAAGCGAAGAAGAAAAGACCATCATCGAGAAAAGTCGAACGTATTATGTATAATGTTTTTATTTTAGGTTTTTATAAATATAAAAATAAATAATTCATAAAAAAGGAAGGAGAGAGAAATAATGTATAGTTTACAGCCATGAGCTAACTTCTTTCACATGAACTTAATTTTGTATTACAAAAACCTGGCTTCTCTACTACCCATTAGGGTAAACTTGCTGATTTTTGTAATACAAAATTTCCAAGTTTGAAAACTGTTCAGCTTCTTCATGTGTTTTCGGTGTATTGCTAGACAATTGTTCACTTCATGTACCAAAACTGTTATATATAGGTAGTAAGAAAATTTCTTACGTAAGAACTATTCATACTGGTGATAGCGATGGTGGGAAGACCTCGCAAATATAAAGGTCCTGTAAAGAGGCTTGAAGCATGGATCCCATACGACCTTTACCAGGAAATGAACAACTTCAAAGAAAAACAAGGCATTTCTTGGCCTGATTTAATTCTGGAAATGTGGGAAACGTTTAAAGAAAAATTGAGGACTTGAGGTGTTTCTATGAGAATTCCTGTAAGAGGACCAGGGAGACCGAAAAAATGGAAAGGTCCTACGGATATAATAACTTTAAGATTACCTTTAGAAGTTATTGAAATACTAGATAGAATTGCTGCTGAGACAAATAGTTCCCGAACAGAAGTAATTGTTTCTCTTGTTAAATCTGCCTCAAATGTTGATGTTTCGAAACTTATCTTAAAACTCAATTCTCTTGAGAAATATGTTGCTCAGTTGGAGAAGGAAAGGCAGGCTCTTCTTGAGGAGCGTGAGAGGCTTCTTAGGCAGATTGAGAAGCTTCAACTCAAGCTTGAGCAGAAGGGTAGGAGTGTTGTTTCTTCGAGAATGTCAAGGATTATTGATGCTTTGGCGAGGGTTGAGAAGGAGGGTAGGACTTTTGCTGATACTATGGTTGAGATTGGGGTTGAGCATCCTCAGGAGCAACTTGCAGTACTCAAGGATTTGTTTATAGTGCATAATGAGGGGGGAGAGATTGCGGAGGTTTTGAGACCTGTTCAGGGGATTAAGAAGTTGAAGGGTTGGGTTCTTGTAAAGGGTAAGGAGTCTGGATTGTTGAATTATGTTTGGGCTCGTGAGAGTGTTTTGGAAGTTGCGAAGCAGGTTAGAAAGACGAAGGTTGTGAATGTTCGGAAGGAGGTTGAGGAGAGGCTTTCTTCCTGGCTTAGGACTTATAATTTGTTTTTGAAGGATAGTAGGGAGGAGGCTGAGAAGTTCCTGGATAAGGTTCTTTCAAAGGGCTTGCCAGAGCTTGTTGAGAAGTATGGGCTTGATGTTGTGAGGGAGGTTGTTCTGTCAAAGGAGGAGTTTGTGAGGGTCTTCGGCCCTTTCTTGCCTCCATCAAGCGTATCTCTCAAAAAAGCAGAGGTGGTAGGGGATGAATGAGGTTGAGGTCTCGGTTCGTTTTGTAAGGGATTTTGGGGAATGGAAGGCTGGAGATACTACAGTTCTAAAAGTGGATGACTTCAGAAGGCTATATGCCGCAGGGGTTGTGGAGCCAGTTGGATTCCAAAGATTCATCGAGGAAGTTGCAAAGTTGACGTATTTGGAAATGAAGAATACTGAGCCTCAGGAGTTACCAGATAATTTCTATGACAAGGTGAAACTTATTGAGGAGGTTTTGACTGCTCGTTTGTTGTCTGGAGATGTTACGGCTCTTGACAAGCTCAAGAGGTTCAAGAATCACGTGAAGAAGTTGAAGATGACGCGTTTGGAGAAGATTTTCTATCGTGCTCTTCTTCGCCCTAACTCGCTTGAAATTGAAAATAAGCTCACCAGGGAGGAGAGGGAGCTTTACAAAAAGTGGAGTTTGGAGATTCAGGCTTTTCTTGGGGGTGTTGGGAATGAATGAGTCTGAATTTTGGAGGTTTGTTGCTCAGGAGAGGGCGAAATTGAGGGAAGAGGAGGGAGTTAGGAGTGTTTTGGAGTTTTTGGAGAAAGAATTGGAGGAAGCTAGGGCTTGGAAGGAGCACTACTTTAGGAACCAGGAGCTTGATGAGTACTGGTATTGGGATGGATACGTTGGTGGGCTCTTGACGGCGATTGGATTACTGAAAAAATTCCTGGAGGGGAGGGGTTGAGGGTGGCAAGGAGAAGGCCTAGGCCTGGTGATATTACAACTATTAGGGATTTGTTTAAGTTCAAGAGTACTTGGGTTGTAATCCTAAACGGCAAGCAGTATGGACGTAGCATGTTTAAGAATGGCGAAATTCCTGGAGAAGTGCTAGAGAAAACTGTGAAAGTTGAAGACATATGGATAATCTACGGAAACTGGCTATACTTCTGCAAGGAGGTGGTGTAATGGCTTCCAGGACTGCTTTTGTTTATGATTCTTCTTTTCCTCTTAGGAGTCTTGAGATGTTCTTTATTAGGCATTCGAAGGATGTGTTTAACAGGTTGGAGTTTAGTAGGGCATTAGAGAAGGCAAGGTTGCTTTCATCAGATAAGCATTTCCTAAGTGTTACTGATATTGATGCTCTTGTTGTGGTGGATGGTGTCATCAGGGCAGCGTTTGAGATTAAGAACATGAGGGAGGATGTGGTGAATTATGGTGGTTATGTTAAGGTGAATGGGAGGCAGTACGAGACTTACATGGAGTTCGTCAAGAAGACGGGTATTGATGTGTTTTACCTTATCAAGGTGGAGGGTGTTAGGAGGTACTTCTACTCCTGGAGTGTTAAGCGTGTTCCAGTGCGTTTTGAATGGCTTGGTAAGAATGAGACGAGGGATTACTACGCATTAATCAGAAAAGAGTATGTAGCAACGCTTGATGAAGAGGACTTACCTATGTACCTCAGAGACATAATATTCGGAAAGGAGGTGGTTTGATGGTGGTTTACTACTATTGTTTTACTCGACTTCCAGATGAGCCGTTCTGGACTTACACGGGAGATTGGACAACAGACATAAACGAGGCTATTAAATGGCTAAAAGCCGCAAATGAGAACTTGCTTGTTAAGATTGTTGTCGATACAAGGTTCCACAAGTTCCCACCAGGGTGAAGGAGCGTGATGGTGATGAGTAAGAAAAAGGTGTTAGATTTGGTGAAAATAGACGGAAAATGGATGACAGATAGCGATGCAATGTTCTTATATGGGATATATGGTCTTGAAGATGCAGAGGACTATGTTCGTATAACGATTGAAGAGAAAGATATCAAGACTCAGAAAGAAGCAATAGCTCTTCTTAAAGAAATTGTTGAGAACTACAAGGAGTTATAAGGAGCGTGGGAGCGATGAATAATAACACTTTCCTGTTATTATCATTTTTCCCTCAACATCTTTCTCATGTAAGCAAGATTCCTGGTGGGGGCTTATGATAGTAATATTGGGTTGTTATTATGGGTTAGGGCAGGAGGGATTTCCAAGTGTGGATAATAGCAATGTTGTGTTAGTTAATAGCGGTGGGTTGTTGTTTGCGGCGGTAAGTGGACTTTCTCCCAAACTCGGAAGAAAGTTATATTATCATCCAAGATCATCAGAACTTTTTCGAAAAAATAACTTCCGAGGAGATGCTCAATGAAAGCAGTGGCATACATCAGAGTCAGTACCAAAGAGCAAGATGAAAACAACCAAAGACAGGCCATCCTGGAGTTCGCAAAGAAAAAGAACATTGAAATCCTAGGATGGTTCATAGACAAAGGAGTAAGCGGAACAAGAAAATTCAGGGAAAGAGAAGGAGCCCAAACCCTTATGAACTACATCAAGACAAACAAGGTAGATGCCATAATAGTCTTCGCCATAGACAGGCTTGGGAGAAACATGGAGGACACCGTAAACACGATAAAAGAACTAGAAATGCAAGGCGTGAGAGTAATCTCTGTGAAGGAAGACTTCTTACAGACAATGAATCCCGAAATTAGGAAGCTCATCCTATCAATTCTCTCATGGTTTGCAGAATTTGAGAGGAACAGGATTAGGGAGAGACAGCTAGCAGCTTGGGAGGCTGGAAAGCAGAAGGGAAGACCACCAAAGCTGACCGATGCGACGCTAAAGAAATACCTAAAGAAGTATCCTGACCTAACAATACGGAGCTTGTGGAAGATTATGAAGGCTGATGGGATTGATATAAGTTACGACTGGCTTAGGAAGAGGATTAAGAGGATTAGGGTGGTGGAAGAATGAGTTGGGAGGAAGAGGGTTATGAGTTGTTAGGAAGGGGATCCTTAGATAAGTACATTAGAGATACGTATGTAATGGCTACTGGAGAAATGGAAGTTGAAGATATTCTTGACATAATCAAGAGGGAGTTATTCTGGTACCAGATTCCAGTAGAGTTCCATACCCTGGAGCCCCTTGAGGTTGGAGATGGTGAATACAGCATTGAACTCTCAAGCAGGGTTCTAGTTCGGGAAGGGTACTGCAAGCACATCTATGAGGTTCTCTTTACTGACGCTGACTTGATATATTACAAGGTAACCAAGAGAACTCATGATGTTGAGGAGGATTCTCACGAGTTCCTGGAAAGAGTTAGATTCATCCTAGATACACTTCACTTCTTGATAATTATGAGGATAGAGCATTCCAACGAGGGTACTGAGATACGGGCAGTTAGAGTTTACACTCCCGAGAAGGACAAATTCCAGAAACAATTCCACAAGCTACTCCAGGATATAGGCAAAGCCAGGGACAAGATAACAAAATACATCTAACCCTAGGGTTGATGCCCCATGCATATATACAATAATAATGTATATGAGTTCGGTGAAAAGTTGTGGGACAAAAGCCCAAAAAGACCCACAAAAATAGCAGGGCTCTCAGTCGAGATTTGGCTCGAAAGAGGCGAAAGAAAAGAGTTCACATTTACGTTGATGAAGAAGTGGTCGGAGCGCTGAGGGAAATGGGTTATAGTTTGTCTTCTTTGGTGGATCGTTTGTTACAGGAATATTTTGAGAGAATAGGAGTTATGGAAGCTTCGAGAATTGTGGTGGTGGACCGGGCGGGATTTGAACCCGCGGCCTCCGCCTTGCGAGGGCGGCGCTCTCCCAGGCTGAGCTACCGGCCCACCTTCACACTCTAATGGGAGTACGTGTTTTTATAAAGCTTGCCCTGCAAAAGTGAAGTATAGGAGTTCTGATTTTTATAAATCTTGAGAATACGTTATAAAAACTTTGTAAGTATTATTAAAGACATCATGAACTTATAAAAAGCTGACCTAATATATAGGAGGGGTACTTAATGGAGGGGAATACTATTCTTAAAATCGTACTAATTTGCACTATTTTAGCAGGCCTATTCGGGCAAGTCGTGCCAGTATATGCAGAAAATACAACATATCAAACACCGACTGGAATTTACTACGAAGTGAGAGGAGATACGATATACATGATTAATGTCACCAGTGGAGAGGAAACTCCCATTCATCTCTTTGGTGTAAACTGGTTTGGCTTTGAAACACCTAATCATGTAGTGCACGGACTTTGGAAGAGAAACTGGGAAGACATGCTTCTTCAGATCAAAAGCTTAGGCTTCAATGCAATAAGACTTCCTTTCTGTACTGAGTCTGTAAAACCAGGAACACAACCAATTGGAATAGATTACAGTAAAAATCCAGATCTTCGTGGACTAGATAGCCTACAGATTATGGAAAAGATCATAAAGAAGGCCGGAGATCTTGGTATCTTTGTCTTACTCGACTATCATAGGATAGGATGCACTCACATAGAACCCCTCTGGTACACGGAAGACTTCTCAGAGGAAGACTTTATTAACACATGGATAGAGGTTGCCAAAAGGTTCGGTAAGTACTGGAACGTAATAGGGGCTGATCTAAAGAATGAGCCTCATAGTGTTACCTCACCCCCAGCTGCTTATACAGATGGTACCGGGGCTACATGGGGTATGGGAAACCCTGCAACCGATTGGAACTTGGCGGCTGAGAGGATAGGAAAAGCGATTCTGAAGGTTGCCCCTCATTGGTTGATATTCGTGGAGGGGACACAATTTACTAATCCGAAGACTGACAGTAGTTACAAATGGGGCTACAACGCTTGGTGGGGAGGAAATCTAATGGCCGTAAAGGATTATCCAGTTAACTTACCTAGGAATAAGCTAGTATACAGCCCTCACGTATATGGGCCAGATGTCTATAATCAACCGTACTTTGGTCCCGCTAAGGGTTTTCCGGATAATCTTCCAGATATCTGGTATCACCACTTTGGATACGTAAAATTAGAACTAGGATATTCAGTTGTAATAGGAGAGTTTGGAGGAAAATATGGGCATGGAGGCGATCCAAGGGATGTTATATGGCAAAATAAGCTAGTTGATTGGATGATAGAGAATAAATTTTGTGATTTCTTTTACTGGAGCTGGAATCCAGATAGTGGAGATACCGGAGGGATTCTACAGGATGATTGGACAACAATATGGGAAGATAAGTATAATAACCTGAAGAGATTGATGGATAGTTGTTCCAAAAGTTCTTCAAGTACTCAATCCGTTATTCGGAGTACCACCCCTACAAAGTCAAATACAAGTAAGAAGATTTGTGGACCAGCAATTCTTATCATCCTAGCAGTATTCTCTCTTCTCTTAAGAAGGGCTCCCAGGTAGCCCTCTCTTGCCTACTTCTTCTACTTTTAATAACAATTCAAATTTCACAAATATAGTAGTAAATTTTATAAACTACTAAAGTGCTTTCATTCTGGGGAAAGAAATGGGTGCCATAAAATCCTTTGGAGAATCCATTGACCTCCTAATTAGGCATAAAAAATTAATTATACTCACGATATTTCCAGCTCTAATCTCGGGTATCGCGACCCCTTTTATGGAAAATTTCTCTAACATCCAAAGCGTTGAGGGAATTATCTTTGAGAGGCATGGATACGCTCTTCCTGAGGTAAATTGGAAGTTGTTCACTATAATAACCCTTGTGGAATTATTAATACTTTCAGCTGTGGAGTATGGAATTACTGACTTTATTATCAAAGTGAAGAGGAGAGAGATTGAAAGTGAATCATTAAAAGATATAGCCCTCTATGGGCTAAGGAATGTTGGCTGGGCGTTCTTACTTATGATAATTGAATTCCTATACATGGGGGCTATAATCCTCGTTGGTAGCCTTCCTTTTATAATAATACTTATCCTGGCTAGCTTCCTTACTCCACTTGTCCCCCTTGCGATGATATTACTAATCCTCTGGATCCTAATGATAGCTCCTTTCTCTCTGGCCGTTTCTACTTTGATCCTTCCAAGGTTCGTTGACACCCGATCTCTTAGAGAAGCAATAAGCGTTATTAAATATGGAAGGAGATATAAGGCTTCTATGTTTGGATTTGGTCTCCTCCTAATCCTTGCAGGATTCGTCTTTTTAATAACCATAGGAATCATTGAAATGAGTATATACTTATTCTCTACGAGTTTACTAGGCAGAGTTCTAGCTTCTCTCTTAACGGTACCTTTCATGGCTTTATTATCTCTATTTACAACTATCGCTGGGGCCGTATTCTATGAAAACATTAGGGTTGATTATGAAAGGAGAAGAGAGATTCTAAATTGGCTTATTAGCTCTGGTTAGCTTTTCTCAACACCTGGAAGCGTAATATAATAGCAGGGGGGAGCAGGCATTCGATATTCTTCTTTACCTACTTTGTAAACTATGAGGGGCTTAATAATGTATAAATTGTTCAGCTTAGTTGTGTTTGTTAGAGTTACCGTGAAGTTAACTACTCCTCTTGGAGGTATTTCACGCGGTTCAAAGTCAACAATCCTAAGCCCTGGAACTCTAAAACTCACGTTCACTATTTCTACAGCCTCCTCAAAAGGGTTTGAAATAGTATACATAAGTCTTGGAACCAACGAATTAGAGCCAACAAAGGCCTCCACATACGCTGGAATAGTCAATGTTTTCTCTTCCGAGGCCTCCAAGATGTTAAATTCAATAATTCCCATAGGTATCTTCTTTGTGATGTTGTTCCTCCAAATTACTACATACGTTTTGTTCATGATACAATGACCAGGCTCTTTAAGCCTTAATGTTACTATGATGTCAAATACTGTCGCTCCCGGATAGCTGTATTTGCTAACCCCTACATCTTTAAAATCAAGGCAGGGAGGGAGATTTCTAACCCCAACTGTCCCTCTAAAATCTTGATCCTCTGGAGTTATCAGGTATGCGTGGAGGGCAATAACTTCATCAACGTACCCAGCTACATAGCCCTGGTAGGTAGAGACGATGTATTCCTTAGTAATAACTTTCTGAGGTTCGGGACTCTTAAGAGGTTTATATGCTATAAAAATAGAAAAGACAAGTACAACTCCCACTATGATTGTCAAATCTTTCTTCATATAGTTTCCCCAATAAATTTACATCATAGATGAATAAAAGCATTTTCATTAATTGTAATAATTTAATGGCATAAGCTTAAATAGCTATCCTTTATCTTTCACTTTCGATGTATGAGTTGACCGAGGACTTCAAGCTCAGGAAGATCACAAAGTACGAGCTCGATGGGATAGATGAGAGGGAGGATTTACTAGTTATTCCCCCATCTTCCAAAGCAGGCCCCTGTGGAAATGCTTGCTTGTTCTGTTATCTCCTTCAAAATCCTCCCGAGATGATATATAAAGTTCCCAGGCATGACACCCTTAATGATCCCGACTTGGAAAACAGGATTAGATATGCAAGGAAGCATTATGATCTCTGGATTAGGGTTACAGACACTTCAGGGAATATAAAGTTTGATGAAAACAGGATTAAAAGTCTTTACGATGCTGGGCTTGATGAAATCCAAATCTCAGTTCACACCACTAAAAAAGATGTAAGGGCTAGATTGATGAGAAATAGACAAGCTGGGAAATTAATAGATCTGCTTCCCCTCGTAGCTAAGCATTTTAGAACTATAGCTGATATAATATTAACCCCAGGATTTAACGTGGAAGATATAGGGGAGATAATTGAAGACCTCGACTCTATGGGGGTTCACGAGGTTAGGCTTTTCCCGGTTGGTGTGACCAGATACAATAAATTTGGAGTTAGGCCTTTAACTAGGGAAGAACTTTCTTATGTTAAGGGGATAGCCTTAGAAAAAGATAAAGAGCTAGCTATAAAGGTTGTGATACCACCGATATTTCTAGCCCTCCTAGGAGAGTTTACCACGGGGCTTGAACCCTTTGACATAGAGCCAGACTTCCCAACGTACATTTTCACGGGAGAGCTTGCATACCAAGAGATGAAAAGATTATTTCCGAGAGTTAATGTTATTATGGTGAAGAATGAATTCTTTGGAGGAAACATAGGAAGTGCTGGCCTTCTAACTGGAAGAGACATCCTAAGGGAGGTTGAAAAGCTTCCAGAAGTTGATTTAGGATTGATAATTTTGCCCGAGCTAATGTTTTACGGAGATATGACCCTCGATGGATGGAGAAGGCAAGAACTATTTTCCAAGATACTCATAGAGAAAGGTTATATAGTGGAGACAGCCTTAGAACCTACGGAGATTCCAAGAGTTATAGAAAAAGTTACCCTATGATGAGAGAGCTGTTAAATGAGCGGTGATTAAAGGATGGCTGGCTGAGGGTGAGATAATGAGAAAAACTCCTTATTATTCGTATGTTGTAGGGGAACTCCCAAAAGGTTGTCAATATTGCGTTAGGGGAGAGAAACTTGTGCTATTCGTTACTGGAGTCTGCCCTAGGAATTGCTTCTACTGTCCTTTAAGCTCCTGGAGGAGAAAAGATGTGGCATATGCTAATGAAAGACCTATAACGAAGATTGAGGATATAATAGAGGAAGCAAAGATACAGGAAGCCAAAGGAGCGGGTGTTACTGGTGGGGATCCATTAGCGAGGCTAACAAGAACCGTGGATTACATAAGAGCCCTCAAAGAAGAATTCGGAAGTAAATTCCATATTCATCTATACACGACGGGTATTCTTGCAGATAAAAAGGCGTTATCTATGCTCTACGATGCTGGGCTTGATGAGATAAGGTTCCATCCAGACTTGTTTGAGCCTTCTTCAAAATTTTTAAATAGGGAAATTGAGAACTTAAAGAATGCTTTTGACTTTAACTGGGATGTTGGAGGAGAGGTTCCAGCAGTTCCTGGGTTTGAAGATAGGATAAAGTGGTTTGCTGGAATACTTGATAAGTGGGGAGGAAAATTCTTAAACATAAATGAGCTGGAATACAGTGAAACAAACCTTAGGAATCTCTTAAATAGAGGATATAAGCCTGTAAGTAATGAAAGCTCTGCAATAAAAGGCTCTCTTGAGCTTGGTTTGAGGATCCTCGAGTGGGGGGAAAGAAACACCTCCCTCAATTACCATCTTTGCACTGCTAAGCTTAAGGATGCTGTTCAGTTAAGAAATAGGCTGAGAAGGATGGCAAAGAACGTTGCTAAGCCTTATATGGAAATTACGGAGGATGGAACACTTAGATTTGGAATAGCTGAATATGAAGATCTTGAAGAGTTGTATAAATTCCTCATTGAGGAGGCGGAAGTTCCAAGGGAATGGCTGTATATAAATTGGGAAAAGAAGAGAATTGAGATGCCGATTGAAGTTGCCGAGGAATTGGCCGAGGTTGTTGAGGGTGACGTCAAGTTCTACATAGTTGAGGAGTATCCAACCTGGGATAGGATAGAGGTAGAGAGGATCCCCCTAAATTAATTATTTAAATCTTCTTAGGTAAATCTAACTTGGTGAGAAAATGGTTTCGAAGAGAGAGGAGGAATATCTGGAGGTCATGTATCTGCTCCAAAAAAATAAAGGTGTCATTAGGGTTAAAGACATCGCCAAAATACTAAAAGTAAAGCCTCCAAGTGTCGTTGATGCATTAAAAAAACTCAGCAAAAAGGGATTAGTGGAATACGAGAAGCATGATAGAATAACTCTTACCGAAGAAGGTCGAAAGATAGCCGAGGAAACTTACTCAAAGCACATTCTTTTAACGGAGTTTTTTACTAACGTTCTTGGCATTCCACCTGAAATAGCTGAAGAGGATGCATGTCAATTTGAGCACTACGTCAGCGAAGTTACCGTTAAGAGGATTAGGGAGTTTATAACATATATTCAGGAAAACTGTCCTTATGTTTTGAAACAATTCTTAAAGAAAGTTCAAGAAGAAGATAAAAATCAAAAGACTCCAGCAAGGTAAGCAAAGTATCCTACGAAGATGAGGGCTAAGATGTACATTAGTGGGTGTACCTCCTTCCACCTTCCCGTAAAGACCTTTATCAGTGTATAGCTTATGAATCCCACTCCTATTCCATCTGCAATTGAATAAGTAAATGGAATCGTAATTAAGACTAAGAATGCTGGAATTGCTTCTGTGGGATCGCTGAAGTCAACTTCTCTTATGGCACTTATCATGTAGTAACCAACGATAACTAAGGCGGGAGCAGTTGCAAATGAGGGAATAGCCTTTGCTATTGGAGCTATAAAGAGGCCAACTGCTAGTAGAAGTAATCCAGTCGTTAATGCTGTAAGACCCGTTCTACCTCCTTCCTCTATACCGGCCGCACTCTCAATGTAGGTTGTTACGGTTGAAGTTCCTAGGAGGGCCCCCAATGTCGTTCCTATTGCATCCGTTAGAAGGACTTTCTCAGCGTCCGGGATTTTTCCTTCCTTAGTTAGGAATCCTGCCTTTGCACTCAATCCGGTTACCGTTCCAAGAGTATCAAAGAAGTCAACCATGAAGAAAGCAAATATCACTCCTAGGGCTCCAGCATTTAATAAGCCGTGAAGATCAAGTTTGAGGAAGGTATAACTTAAGGTTGGTAATGAAACCACTCCCTCAGGCCTGGGAGCTACGTTGAATATCCAACCGATGATGCTTGTAGTTAGTATTGAAATCAATAATGCTCCCTTTATCCTAAGCCCTATCAGTATTCCAGCGAGTAAAAGTCCGAAGACGAAAAGTAAGCCCTGAGCTGTCGCTAAGAACTTTGCATTAAGACCTGTAAATTGAAGAATTCCCTCCTTACTGGTGACACCAGTAAGCAAACCAACGTCATTCAAACCGATGAACGTCAAGAAAAGACCTATACCTGCTCCCACGGCATACTTTTGGCTAAGTGGGATCGCATGAATTATGGCGCTTCTGACCTTGGTTACGCTTAGGATTATGAATATTATACCTTCAACAAACACAGCGGCTAGTGCAACCTTCCACCCGTATTTGGGGGCGACTGTATAAGCAAAGTAAGCATTAAGACCCATCCCTGGGGCCAGGGCGAAGGGTTTCTTGGCATAAAGCCCCATTAAAATCGTTGTAAGTCCAGCAGAGAGCGCAGTTGCAGCGACAAGTGAATCAAAAGCTTCCTTTCCCATGGCGCTACTGAGGATTATTGGATTTACAAGGAGAATATATGCCATGGTCATGAACGTTGTTAAACCAGCTAAAACCTCAGTTTTTACATCTGTGCCATACTTATCTAGCTCGAAATACCTCTCAGCCCAACCCATCCTTTCCCCTCCAATTGCCTTTGTTTTGTCAAAGATTGATTAATTTTTAAAATTTATTTTACAAAAATTTGTCAACTAAACACATAATTATAACAAGGTTATGGAATTTAACAAAAAAGTTATAAAAGAACGCTGAAGAGTGGGGTAACGGTGAGGGTAATGATAACAGATAAGTTGAGAAGGGATTCTGAACAAATCTGGAAAAAGATCTTTGAGCATCCTTTTGTTGTCCAGCTCTATTCCGGGACGCTACCCCTTGAAAAGTTTAAGTTCTATGTACTACAAGACTTTAATTATCTAGTTGGTTTAACAAGGGCTCTAGCCGTGATTTCTTCGAAAGCCGAGTATCCATTAATGGCCGAGCTAATAGAGCTCGCAAGAGATGAGGTAACGGTTGAAGTAGAGAACTATGTGAAGCTATTGAAGGAGTTAGATCTCACGTTAGAGGATGCAATAAAGACTGAACCTACTCTCGTTAATTCTGCATACATGGATTTTATGCTGGCCACCGCGTATAAAGGGAATATTATAGAGGGATTAACAGCCCTGCTTCCATGTTTTTGGAGCTATGCGGAGATAGCAGAATATCACAAAGATAAGCTTAGAGATAACCCCATCAAAATATACAGGGAATGGGGCAAAGTTTACCTGAGCAATGAGTACCTAAACTTGGTTGGAAGGCTTAGGAAGATAATAGATTCCTCAGGGCATTCAGGCTATGACAGACTAAGAAGAATTTTCATAACCGGGAGTAAATTTGAGCTTGCATTTTGGGAAATGGCATGGAGGGGTGGTGATGTTTTCTGATGAACTTTTACGAAATTCAAGCGAAATCTGGAGAAAGTTCCTCCCCCATAGGTTCCTCATTGAGGTGGCCGAGAATTCCATTTCTAGGGAAAAGTTTGCAAGATGGCTCGTCAATGATTATTACTTTGTCAAGAACGCCCTCAGATTCATGGCCATCCTCATGGCGAAAGCCCCTGATGACCTTTTAAGCTTCTTTTCAGAATCGATATATTATATATCAACCGAGCTAGACATGTTCAAAAGAAATGCCGAAAAGCTTGGAATAAGACTAAACGGGAACATTGACTGGAGAGCAAAGGCTTACGTTAACTACTTATTAAATGTCGCTTATTCTGGGAGTTTTCTTGAGGGATTTACAGCATATTACTGTGAGGAGAAAGCATATTATGAAGCATGGAAATGGGTTCGGGATAGGGTAAGAAGTGATAACCCCTACATCGACTTCATAAATCATTGGAGTTCCCAGGAGTTTGAAAAATACGTAAACAAAATTGAAGCAATTCTTAATCCCCTAGCAGAGAAGCATGGAGAATTCGAAAAGGAGAAAGCCAAAATTGTATTCAGGGAGGTATCCAACTTTGAGTTACTCTTTTGGGACATAGCCTATGGGGGTGAGTAAATGCAGGATATAAAGCCGGTAAAAGAAAGGATATTTGACTTTTGGAGTAACTTCTCAATATGGTTCGGAGCCGACTTTGGAATAGCTGTGATTTGGGCCGGTGCTCTTCTTACCCCCTATTTATCCCTAAAGCAGGCCTTAGCTATTATTATCCTCGGTCATCTCCTAGGTAATGCCGTTATGAGCTTAATAGCAATAGAAGGTCAGGAAACGGGACTCCCTACGATGGTTCTCTCTAGGGGTCCCCTAGGGGGTAAAGGTTCAATCTTACCTTCTCTCCTTAATTACCTTCAGCTAATAGGCTGGACTGCAATAATGCTGATAGTAGGAGCTAGGGCCTTAGACGTAATATTCCCTGGGACATATTTTGCTTGGGTCATAGTACTTGGAGTACTTGTTACAGTTTGGACATTGGTAGGTCCTGAAAGGTGGGGATGGTTAGAGAAGCTTTCCGTAATCCTTCTGGCGATTCTCAGTGGATGGTTATTATACGTAATCTTTAGCAAATATTCGTTCTCTGAGCTATGGAACAAGCCTGGAACTGGAGGCTTACCATTGCTAATAGCTTTAGACTTGGTAATAGCGATGCCACTTAGCTGGGCACCTACAATAGCTGATTATTCTAGATTTGCGAAGAGTAAAAGCGATGCTGCTTGGGGAACTTATCTAGGTCATCTAGCGGGATCGGCCTTCTGTTATTTCTTAGGGGCGTTAAGTAACGTTGCAATGGGAAAAGAAGACCCGATAAGCCTAATAGCGGCATACGGGCTGGGAATTCCAGCAATGCTAATAGTGCTAGTTTCTACCTTAAACACTACATTCATGGATATATACTCCGCTTCAATTACTTGGAAGAACGTTAATCCTAAGGCTAGCCTGAAAACCCAAATCTTAATTGTCGGGACTTTAGGAACGCTTTTAGCCTTGGTGTTCCCTGTAGATAAATATGAGGCTTTTCTCTTACTAATTGGCGGGGCTTTCGTACCCTTAGCAGCAATAATGATTGCCGACTACTTTATGGTTAGGAAGAAATATGACGCTAATGAACTTCTAGCGAATCAAAGAATCAGGATCCCAGGAATAGTGGCCTGGATAGTAGGATTCGCACTTTATATTTCCATGACAATGGAAAGCTTAATCGGAGTTCCAGTTCCAGTACTTAGCCCACTTGGAGATAGAATAGGAGCAAGCATTCCGGTGTTCCTTATAACTTTAGTGCTATACTATATCTTATCTTTAGGGGGCAGTAAGAATGAAGTTCATCATTGAAGCCCTCAAGAGAGTTAGAGAGAGAAGGCCCCTTGTCCATAACATAACGAATTTCGTCGTGATGAACACTACGGCAAATGCCTTGCTAGCATTAGGGGCCTCACCAGTTATGGCCCATGCCGAAGAGGAGCTGGAGGAGATGATAAGACTAGCGGATGCTGTTGTCATAAATATTGGAACCCTTGACTCTGGATGGAGAAGATCAATGGTAAAAGCAACCGAAATTGCAAACGAATTAGGAAAACCGATTGTACTTGATCCCGTGGGAGCTGGAGCAACCAAATTTAGAACTAGAGTTTCCCTAGAGATTTTGAGTAGAGGGGTTGACGTACTAAAGGGCAACTTCGGTGAAATATCGGCCCTCTTGGGAGAAGAGGGAAAGACTAGGGGTGTTGATTCCTTAGAATACGGAGAAGAGGAGGCCAAGAAGTTAACAATGAATGCGGCCAGAGAATTTAACACCACCGTTGCAGTTACGGGGGCCGTGGATTATGTAAGTGATGGGAGAAGAACCTTTGCAGTATATAATGGCCATGAACTCCTTGGAAGAGTCACCGGAACCGGTTGCATGGTAGCAGCCCTTACTGGAGCATTCGTAGCCGTAACTGAACCTCTAAAAGCAACTACATCTGCTTTAGTTACCTTTGGGATTGCAGCGGAAAAGGCCTATGAAGAGGCAAAATATCCTGGGAGCTTTCACGTTAAACTTTACGACTGGCTTTATAGGATAAACGAGAACGTTATAAGAACCTACGCTAAGGTGAGGGAAGTTGAACTTTAAGGAGAAATTGAAGTTGTACATAATTACGGATAGAAGACTTAAGCCTGAGATTGCGAGTGTAAAGCAGGCCCTGGAGGGAGGAGCAACATCAATTCAACTAAGGATAAAGAACGCTCCAACAAGAGAGATGTATGAGATTGGAAAGGAGATAAGGAAGTTGACAAATGAATATGGGGCCCTCTTCTTCGTTGATGACAGGATAGACGTTGCACTAGCAGTCAATGCTGATGGCGTTCAATTGGGACCTGATGATATGCCGATAGAGATTGCGAGGGAAATAGCCCCTAATCTAATAATAGGAGCTTCAGTCTATTCACTAGAGGAGGCATTAGAAGCCGAAATGAAAGGGGCTGATTATCTAGGGGCCGGCTCCGTGTTTCCTACGCAAACTAAAAAGGATGTCAAGGTTATAGGAATAGAGGGACTTAGGGAGATAGTTAATGCAGTTAAAATTCCCGTTGTTGCCATTGGAGGAATAAATTTGGAAAATGTTAGGGAAGTTCTCTTAACTGGAGTCGACGGAATAGCCGTTGTTTCGGCCGTTATGGGTACTGAGGATGTTAAAAGGGCAACTGAAGGTTTAAGAAGAATCATTGAGGAGGTGTTGGGATGAGACTTGTTAGAACAGCTCTGACTATAGCTGGAAGTGATAGTGGAGGTGGGGCAGGAATTGAAGCCGATCTAAAGACGTTTACGGCCTTTGGAGTTCACGGATTAGTCGCGATAACCTCCGTAACGGCCCAGAACACACAGACCGTAACTGCTATTCATGACATTCCTCCCGAGGTTGTTTCAGAACAGATAAGGGTTGTTGCGGAGGATATAGGTGTTGATGCTGCAAAGACGGGAATGTTAAGCAATGCTGAGATCATAAAGGCCGTAGCAAAGACAGTGAAAAACTATGATTTTCCTTTAGTCGTCGATCCAGTAATGATCGCTAAAAGTGGTGCTCCTCTCCTTAGGGAAGATGCCGTGGATGCATTAATTAAGTATATTCTTCCACTTGCAACCCTTGTAACTCCTAATAGGTTTGAGGCCGAGAAGCTTACCGGTATGGAGATTAGGAATGTAAATGACGCCAAGCTAGCGGCAAAGAAGATTGCAGAAGAAACAGGAGCTAAAGCTGTTATAGTTAAGGGCGGGCACTTGGAAGGAAAGGAAGCCATAGATGTCCTCTATCATAATGGAGCTTACAAGCTTTATAGGGCCCCCAAAGTTGATGGGTGTACTCATGGAACGGGATGTAGCTTTTCGGCCGCGATTACCGCTAACTTAGCTAAAGGTTTAAGCTTAGAAGATGCCGTAAGCGTTGCGAAGGAGTTCATCACTCTAGGAATATCAACTGGTCATAAAATTGGACATGGCCACTGCCCAGTCAATCAATCAGCTTGGATAGAGATTCCAGCGGAGAAATGGAGGATCTATGAAGAGCTTACAAGAGCTGTTAGGGAGTTTGAGAGGATAAACCCTATAAAGCTAATTCCAGAGGTTGGAACAAACTTCGTTTATGCCCTCCCGTTTCCGTATGCAAGAACCAAGGAAGACGTTGCAGGTGTTAAGGGAAGGATAGTCAGGGTAGGGAATGAAGTCAGGGCCGTGGGTTCGGTGGAATTTGGGGCAAGCGATCATTTAGCAAGGGCCATTTTGACTTTCATGAGGTTCTACCCGAAGTATAGAAGTGCTATAAATGTTAGATATTCCGAGGAAATTGTAGAGCTCGCAAAAGAGCAGGGATTCACTGTGTCATTTTACGATAGAAGGGAGGAGCCGATTGAAGTTAAGGAGAAGGAGGGAGCAACTATACCATGGGGAATCGAAGTTGCGGTAAAGAGGATTAACAAAAGGCCCGATGTAATATATCATCTGGGCGATATTGGGAAGGAGCCCATGATATTAATCTTTGGCAGGAATCCCAGGGAAGTGCTCGATAAGCTTAGGTTGCTAATCTAACTTTTATTTCCAAATATTTCATTTACTGCCAATAGGAATTCGCTTGCCTTTACGACATCTCTCACATCAATCCTTTCTTGCTTTGTGTGTGAGATATCAAGGTTTCCTGGTCCAAACACTATTGTCTTGGTACCATTATAAGTAAAGTTTATAGCATCTGTCCAGCTTCTCATGGCTCCAAATTCATCCAATCCTACCATATCCATGGCACTCTTAGCTATCTGAACGATCTCCTCATCTTCGCTAAGCTCGTAACCATCCCATATTTCAGTATACTCATACTTTACGGTATACTCGTCCAGGATTGGATCTATCAAATCCAGGATATCCTCAACCTCCTGATCTGGCAGTAACCTCGCCTCAAGTCTACCCTTACAGAGGGCTGGGATCAAGTAGTAGGGATTCTCGCATATTAATTCCTGTATTCCTATATGAGGATCAAAGTATTTCCCTTTTGCCTTGAAAGGTTCCAGGTCTTTAAGCTTCTGCAACATTTCAAATGTCTGTTCTATAGCATTTATTCCACTTTCAGGACAAGCCCCATGGGCTTCCTTTCCATCCACTTCAAAGTAGGCTTCAATGTTTCCGGCGTGTGCTATATGGACTTCCAAGTCGGTCGGCTCAAGTACTACCGCCATCTTAGGCCTATACCTCTCCATGAAGAGAGCGCTTCCCCTCCCTCCTTTTTCCTCGTCGCTCACGAACACTATACCAACGTTCAGATCTTTCCCTTCTTTTCTCAGTTGCTCAAGCATAAGTAGTATTGAAGCTATCCCTCCCTTTATATCGCTAGCTCCAGTCCCATAAACTATGTTTCCCCTAACGAAGGGTTCAGCCCTTGGGTCTATCGTATCCATGTGAACCTCAAAAAATAGCTCGGCCCCAGGATTTACAACGAGGTCTATAATTTCTCCATCGCTTTCGATATGAACGTCATAGTTGAGTTTATGGAGAAACTCCATAATGTAAAGGGCTACTCTGTCTTCCCTCCCTGAGGGAGAGGGAATTTTCAAAAGTTGGACTAATATTTCTTTTGCTCTTTCGGTTTTCATCTTCCTCACCTAATGTTTCATGGAGGAATGAAGTTATAAAGCCTCTGGCTCCTCGCCCCACATCCTCATCAAATCGGAGAGTGCCCACCTTCGTCATCGGCCGGACTTTCTCCACTTCCAGGATTAGGAACCCAAAAGGAACTCCTTAAAGTACATTTAAAATTATTTGGCATAAACAATGATGGTTAATTATTTCGACGATTGTCAATCCTAATTTTAACAAATGGCTATGGAAAACCTTTTATACACTATAGTAGTAGATAATAATGGAGGTGAGAAAGATGGTTGTTATTAGGAGAAATCCCGAGAATGTTTTAAAGGAATTGAAAAGACACTATGATCTGGTTATGAAGATACCTTCCAGTGAATACCTTAGAAATCCAGATTTCATAGTGGTTGATCCTAGAAGTGGAAAGAAAGTAAAGATAAGCTTCGTTACGCTAGACGATGGGGAATTTGCAGGAGTAGTCTATGATGACACCAGTTAATATTTTGACATTTTGACCAATATTTTTCCAAAAATTTTATATGAAAGTTTAAAATTTTAGCTTACTTTGGTGGTCTTGACATGAGGAGGGATCGAGAAACCAAACGTTGAGATTCTTGAAAGTATATTAAAAGAGGGTTTATACTGGGCGTACCTAGGAAGGCCAAATGAGGTAATGCCCTTTTTGAGGGGAAAATTCTTACAGATGAGTAAAGAAGATCCAGAAGTTGTCGAGGATATATTAAGGGAGTTAGAGGCGTTTTATCAAGAAGTTAGCAAACTGGATAGCATTGGAAAAAGAGAGATCAGAAAACTAAGAATATACAGAGATCTTCTAGTAAATGCTCTTTGGGGAGTAGTGAGATAGTATTCTCTCTATTCCCCTTTTATGTCCGAGTCCTACCACAGCTATTATTTTAATTTTTTTCTTCCTTTCTAGGAGGATATCAACTATCCTCATCAAATTCCTTGCCATAAACTCATTCCTTTCTTCAACTAGAATCTTGTATACTGTGGGGTACTTTCTCTTAAATTCAAGCTCTAAACTAATGTAATCTTCAAGGTTAAGCTCAACTTTTGGATATACAATGCTCAAGAATATCTCAATAATTCCCCTGATCTTCTCCTCTATTGGAACTGAAAATAATCTCTTAAGGGTAACTTGAATTGGCATATCTATCATATATATTGGAATCCCCAGAGACCTTGCAACCTCAAAGGCTTCGATCATTTCACTCCCAGGAAGAACTCCGACCTGCTTTCCAAGTGCCATCTCCACTCCCTGGAGGAGATATGCTAAAATTCCTATTTTTCCTAGTTTTATTGCCTGAGAAAACGTTAAGGAACTTCCATTCAACAGGGATAGCAGCCTTCCATAGTCTAGCTCCACCGCCACCGCATCTGGATTTTCCCTCAATATTATGTTTCTAACCTCTTTAACACTCTGAGGAGACACATGCACTGTGCCGATGATCCTAACGTATCTTAAATAGGACATCCCCAGCACCTTCTATGGCTATCCTATCAAAATCTCTCGGAATAATGGCTTGGGGGCAAATGCTTAAGGCTTTTTCTTTATATTCCTTAAAGGAATATCTTGGACTCCTATGGAATAGAACTAGCTTCCTCGCCTTTGACTTTTTCCAAATTTCACAAGCTTCTTCTATGGTGGTATGATAGCTATCTTTTCTGTCTTCCTCATTAACATACGTGGCCTCATGAATCAGAAGAGTTCCCCTTCTAGAGAATTCAATAACCTCATCGCAGGGTTCGGTATCTCCAGAGTATACTACCTTTGCACCCCTCTTCTTTGGCCCTGTAACTTCTAATAACCTAACTATCTTGCCATTTATTTCTATGATCTTTTGTCTTTCTAGTTCCTTCATCCAGGGGCCCGGCTCCAATCCCAATTCTTTTATTTTTTTCAGGTTAAAGTTTCCTCTCTTATCTTTTTCTTTAAATACGTATCCAAGGGCCGGAACTCCATGAGAGACTTCAAATGCCCATACCTCGTATTCTTTGAATTTTAATCTCGACTTCCCTGAGATTTCATGTACGAGAATATCAAAAGATGGAGCGAAGTATCCACTATTTAGGAGGTTCTGAAGAAAGGTGGATGAACCTTCTGGACCGTATATATGTAACGGATCCTTTCTTTTCCATAGACTCATAGTTTGAATTAACGCTGGAAGCCCTAAATAATGATCTCCATGAAAATGAGTTATGAATACTCTTTTAATTTTCATTGGGCTTATCCTCGCAATTTCCATTTGCCTTAACGTTCCTTCACCTACATCAAACAATATTATCTCCCCTCCAATTTTAATCGCTATTGAAGGAACATTTCTTTCTGGAGTTGGTTTTATACCGCCAGTTCCTAAAAAAATGACCTCTATCATTTTAGTACTCCCTCAACAATTTACCCAAAGGTAATTGATCTCTTACATCAATTTGCCTCAGGGCCATCCATAGCGTTGCTTGATTGCTCGTAATTACTGGAACCCCAAGATCCCTTTCTAACTTCTCTATTATTTCGAACGTCCTCAAGTTCGTGCAACTAATGAATATTGCATCAGCATCCCCAGCGAACATTGCTTTGGCTAGCCTATACACAACGTACGGCTCCAATTTTCCAATTTCGAGGTTATCCGTCAAGTTCAACCCTTTTATGTCGAGAACTTCAAATCCATTACCCTCAAGAAATTCTTTTTCCTTTTGATTAATCTCATCAGAGTATGGGGTTACAATGAGAAGAGATTGGGCATCTAAAACATCTAAAGCTTCCAGTACTGCTGTACTCGTTGTAAACGTTTCTATGTTTACCTCTTCCTCAATTTTCATTTCCAATTCTTTCTCAAAATCTTGTCCCCCTATAAAAGATCCACTCGAGCAACCAAACGCTATTACCTCAACTCCAGCATCTGCAAGTAAGCTAGCAGCTTCAATTGCGTAACTATTCATCTTAAATAATTCTTCATCTGTAATACTCTTTAATGGCATTCTTGATGTATGAAGCGAGACTCCCTCAGGTAAAAAGGAATGAAGCTCCATTTCCATTGTAGTATTTGAAGAGGGAACTATAAGGCCTATCCTACCCCTCCAGCCGAACATGCTGTCACCTAGAAATCCCTATTACATAGGGATTTTAAACTATTTTATTCAAAAAATTTTATAATGTTCCCAAAGATCAAGGAGGTTAGGTGGACATAATGAACGAAAAGGTCAAAAAAATTATTGAGTTCATGGATAAAAACTCGATAGACGCTGTACTTATAGCTAAGAACCCAAATGTGTATTACATTTCGGGAGCTTCCCCGTTGGCTGGCGGGTATATATTAATAACTGGAGAATCGGCAACTCTCTATGTTCCCGAGCTTGAGTATGAAATGGCCAAAGAAGAAAGCAATATTCCCGTTGAGAAGTTCAAAAAGATGGATGAATTCTACAAAGCTCTGGAGGGTATAAAGAGTTTAGGAATAGAAAGTTCGCTTCCTTATGGATTTATTGAGGAGCTAAAGAAGAAAGCAAACATAAAGGAGTTCAAAAAGGTTGATGATGTCATTAGAGATATGAGGATAATAAAATCAGAAAAAGAAATCAAAATAATTGAAAAGGCCTGTGAAATAGCTGATAAAGCTGTTATGGCAGCTATAGAGGAAATCACTGAAGGGAAAAAAGAGAGAGAAGTTGCTGCAAAGGTTGAATACCTAATGAAAATGAACGGTGCTGAAAAACCAGCTTTTGACACTATAATAGCAAGTGGTTACAGATCAGCACTCCCTCATGGCGTTGCAAGTGATAAGAGGATTGAGAGAGGAGATCTAGTTGTAATAGATCTTGGAGCTTTATACCAGCACTACAACTCGGATATCACAAGAACAATAGTAGTTGGCTCCCCCAACGAAAAACAGAAGGAAATTTATGAGATAGTACTTGAAGCCCAGAAGAAAGCAGTTGAATCTGCAAAACCAGGAATTACCGCTAAGGAGCTTGATTCTATTGCAAGGAACATAATAGCGGAGTACGGATATGGAGAGTACTTTAATCACAGCCTAGGGCATGGAGTAGGTCTTGAAGTGCATGAATGGCCAAGGGTCAGCCAATACGATGAAACAGTTCTTAGGGAGGGGATGGTAATAACTATCGAACCTGGAATATACATACCGAAGATTGGTGGAGTTAGAATTGAAGATACCATATTAATAACTAAAAATGGATCAAAAAGGTTAACAAAAACTGAAAGAGAACTCATCTAGCGAGCTCTAGTAGGGCCATTGCGGCCCTCATATCCACTTTTATTAACTCTGTGTATACCCTATCTAATTCTCCGTTAACGTATATTCCATCTTCCCTGACCTCAACATTTATTGAAGAATATCCAAGAACCTCGAGATTCCCTTTAAGAATTGTTTCGAGAATGCTCAATGCGAGCAAGGCTTCTCTATTTTCTTTTGCTAATCTCTCCTCCTCGCTAATGTGTCTAGAATGTCCCGTTGGGATACCAAGAAGCCTAAAGAGTCCCCATCTTCTCATTTTACTAACTCTCTCCTTCATCTTTGAACTGGCCTTTTCTTTGGCATATTTAAGCACACTGTAGAGAAATTCCTCCACCTCATTCTTTTTAATAAGTGCAAACTCGTGATTTTCGGTCACCTCTGGCATCCTATTAAATTTTCTAATCAATGTGGCGACCCTTTCGGGCTTCTCAACTCTTAAAGCTGTATATGCATCGATTCCATATAATCCTGACTTAGTTCTAAAAATGATGTAAGGTAATTCGATCTCCTTCATCGTTCCAACTATACCTCCTTCACTTTATAATTATAACCACCAACAACTTGAACGTTTAAGGATAAATTATTGACTAAATATTTTAAGGACTAAAAAGAATTAGGGTTTGGTGATCCAAATGGTAAAGAGAGTCCACATCTTTGACTGGCACAAAGAACATGCAAGAAAGATTGAGGAATTTGCCGGATGGGAAATGCCAATATGGTATTCAAGCATAAAGGAGGAGCACCTTGCAGTTAGAAACGCTGTTGGAATATTTGACGTTTCGCACATGGGGGAAATAGTATTTAGAGGTAAAGATGCCTTAAAGTTTCTACAATATGTAACAACAAACGATATAAGCAAGCCTCCCGCTATTAGTGGTACATATACATTGGTTCTCAATGAAAGAGGAGCAATAAAGGATGAAACATTGGTATTTAACATGGGTAACAATGAATACCTAATGATATGTGACTCAGATGCCTTCGAAAAGCTCTATGCCTGGTTTACTTACCTAAAGAGAACTATAGAACAATTTACAAAACTCGATCTTGAAATAGAGCTAAAGACCTACGATATAGCTATGTTTGCAGTTCAGGGACCTAAAGCTAGAGATCTAGCTAAAGACCTGTTTGGAATTGACATAAATGAGATGTGGTGGTTCCAGGCTAGATGGGTTGAGCTTGACGGAATAAAGATGCTACTCTCAAGGAGCGGATATACTGGAGAGAACGGATTTGAAGTTTACATAGAGGATGCTAACCCCTACCATCCAGATGAAAGTAAGAGGGGAGAACCAGAAAAAGCCTTGCATGTTTGGGAGAGAATACTTGAGGAAGGTAAGAAGTACGGAATAAAACCATGCGGCCTTGGAGCAAGGGATACGCTAAGATTAGAGGCCGGTTACACCCTCTACGGTAACGAGACTAAAGAGTTGCAACTCTTGAGTACCGATATAGATGAAGTGACACCCCTCCAGGCCAACTTAGAATTCGCGATATACTGGGATAAGGATTTCATAGGGAAAGATGCCCTTCTAAAGCAGAAGGAAAGGGGAGTGGGAAGAAAGCTAGTTCACTTTAAGATGATAGACAAGGGTATACCAAGGGAAGGGTACAAGGTGTATGCAAATGGAGAAATGATAGGAGAAGTTACAAGTGGAACATTATCACCACTCCTAAACGTCGGTATAGGGATAGCATTCGTCAAAGAGGAGTATGCAAAACCAGGAATTGAAATTGAAGTAGAAATAAGAGGACAAAGAAAGAAAGCAGTTACAGTTACACCACCCTTCTATGATCCTAAAAAGTATGGACTATTCAGAGAAACATAGATTACATTTTTAAGCTCTTTTTAAAATTTATTTTTGGGAAATTTGAATGCTAACGTTTGAAGAACTACTCGACGAGATAAAATTTGGGGAAACTACAATATTATTTTATCCCGGACTATCCTATATAAGGGAGTTTATCATCTTAAAGATCTTAAATCATGCTAAAATAAGGAATATCCCCGTTATAATTGACGATAACCTCGATGCACTGTCGATAGTCTCGAGAAACCTTAAGATTTTGGGATTCGCTGAGGACTTTCAAGATGCATACGTAGTAAAAACAGGGGGAAGACAGAATATAGGAAAAATTATTACAAGGGTTAGACTGCATCCAGACCCTAGAGTTTATATTCAAGAGTACTCAGAGAATATTCAGAGATCTCTTAAGGAACATAGAATCGAGAGGTTCATAAATATAGTACTGGGGATTGAAGATCTTTTCAGATACTTAAATTCTCCCCATGAAGTTTACCTTCTAGTTCTTGCTATTCAACGCTTTTTAGGCGATAAAAGGAGGAAGGCGTTTTATATTGTCAATGAAAACTCATTGAAGGTGTTACCTCCTCAGGTATATCTGGAATTAATGAGGGTGGCTACGACAATCATAAGGGCGGTTCCAAACTTTATAACAGCAAATTTAACGATAATAAAAAGTCTAAACCCAGGATTAATAGGAAAAGAAATAAGTTTAGAGCTGGAGGTAGAAAGATGATAATTTTACAGGAATTTCTAAAAAGTAAAAAGTTCGGAGAGACGATATTGGTTGAAAACGATTCTCCACTTGGAATTGAGGCTTTGACATCTTATATCCTTGAATATGCTAAGCAGGAGAAACTTCCAGTTCTCATAGAAGATATTTTAGACACGTTTCCCATATATATTAAGCACCTTAAGCTCATGAACAGGGAGTTAGACCTTTCTTCTGTTAATGTTATGAAGATCGGGGGAGTTGAAGACATAGGAAATGTAGTCTCCAGACTCAAGCTTGAAAGTGATCCTTCCATTTATATATCCCGATATACTGCAGAGTTTTCAAGGGTTGCCTCAAAGGAAAACTTCATTGATATGATCTTTGGGGTTGATAGACTGTTCACACTTGATGATACGGGGGTCTTAACCTATGAAATTCTTGCTTCAATGAAACAATATAGCACCAGGAAAGATAGACTTGCCTTCTACTTCGTTGAAAAGAAGATTATAGAAAACATACCTACTAATCCCCTTTTAGCATTAGAAGACATAGGAACTTCAGTTCTAATGTTAAATCAGGAAAGGGACATTTTAATAATAAAATTTGTCAAAGATGCATGGTCCATAAAATCAAAAGTAAAGGAGATAAAGATATCAATTGAAGATCTTACTTAGCTATCCAGTAGCTCCTTTCAGGGCATCTTTACAGGGACAATTTCTCTCCTTGGGGATTAAGGGAATAGCCTTGGTTATTAAGGCCGTTATTTCTCTTGTCTTTTTATTCATTAGCTCAACGACCTCAGCATGTGTTAATTTTTTCCCACTAATACCAGCAGCATAATTCGTAACTATAGCAACAGTTGCATAACACATTTCCAGCTCCCTCGCCAAAGCGGCCTCTGGGCACTGAGTCATTCCAACGACATCCCCACCTAAAATACGATAAGCCCTAATTTCTGCCGCTGTTTCAAATCTTGGACCTTCTGTACAGACATATGTTCCTTTTGGGTGATATGGAAGGGATAGATCCTTTGCGGCCGTAATTAGGGCCCTCCTTATCTCAGGACAGTAAGGCTCAGTAAAATCAACATGAGCAACAAACTTTCTATCGTGAGGACTCTCCTCTCCATCGTAAAATGTTCTTGGCCTAGAAACGGTGAAGTCTATTAGTTGATCTAAGATCACAAAATCTCCTGGTCTCATGTTTGGATTTAAAGACCCTACAGCCGAAGTTGCTACAATCCTTTCAACTCCAAGCTCATGAAGAGCCCATATATTTGCTCTATAGTTTACCTTGTGAGGAGGTACTGAATGTCCTTTTCCATGTCTTGCAAGAAACGCAACCTCTTCCCCAGCAACATGGCCAATTGTTAAGTTGACTTTCCCGTAAGGAGTTTCAACGGTTAATTCTCTCTTATTCTCGGCTGGGAAGTCATAAACACCGGAACCTCCTATAACTGCAACCCTAACCATTTATGCCACCGATAATGAATTAAACCTTATCACATTAAAAAGGTGCGGGAGGGCCGGTAGTTTAGCCAGGATAGAACGCCGCCCTCCGGAGGCGGAGGTCCCGGGTTCAAATCCCGGCCGGCCCGCCATCACTTCCATATAAACTTCATGAACTCAGCCTCCTTTCTAAGAAGTAAAAGGATCAAATAAATTCAACTAGTGCATTTAATTTAGCATCAAACTTCTAAGAGTTAGAGCAGAGAAATATTGCCTTGTTGAGATCTCGTATTATTGGAGCATAGTATTTAGAGTATAAGTCTTGAAATCCTGGATAGAATAGGATTATATCGGAATCCTCAATATTAACACCCCTAAGTAAGTATACGTTCTCATTACTTGCTAAGTATGGGAATATTCTATCCTGGACAACTAACTTTCCCTTAAAGTCCTTATACTTCTGTATCTCCTGCAGAAGGCATTTGTATTTCTCCTTGTTTTCAATGTAATCTTTGACAAGTTGGTGATAGCGAGCACCTGCCACATCTGGAGAATTACTTAAATTAATAAGTGGCGAGAACAGCACCATAGACGAAAGACTTATCCCCAAAATAATTTTCGAAGAAATGTTGACTTCTTTCAAGGCGTAAATTGAAATGAGGGCTAACATTGGAACTAGCATGTAAGGGTAGTGATATCCTATCTTCACCATTCCATACATTGGTGAAAGTATTAGCTCTAACCAAAGGGGTAGAGTTGCAAGTAGTAATTTCGGTTTTAGTAGTGGCAAGAAGGCAAAAGCCATCAAGTTAATTGTAATCATCCACAATGCAAGGTTGGGAAAGTGCACTTGGAGAGAATAAAAGTGATAACTGTAACTGTGTTTGCCAAAGAAAGGTATTATAACAAAGACAGAAAGTGTAATCCACAACATTCCGAGGAGCATTAAGTTAATGTTCTTGATGTTCCTTTTTATTATTCCTAAAAAGTTAACGTTAGCGATATTCTGAAGAGTGAAAGCTATTCCAAGGGAAATTAATATGAGTCCAGCATCTTCTTTTACCAGGAGAACGAGAATTGAAATTAGAAATCCCTTTTTGTACTCTCCTTTAACCCAATAATACATAAGCAGGAAAATAGGTGGGATAGCAAAAGCTACTGGATGGAAATCGTATCTATTAATCCCGTGGATTGCAGGGTTCATTAAGTAAAGTAAAGAAATTAAAAGAGACTTTCTTTCGTCATTCAAAATCTCGTAAGCAAGGGCATACAAGGGGAAGATGGCAATTGCCATTGCAAGGGTCTCTAGCAAGAGCAGGGTTTCTGGATATGGGAAGAGCTTGTATATTGGGATTAGGAAAAATAAGATTGGTTGGAAATGAACACCAAAATGACTCGATGAAGGAAGCTCCCATCCAAGCCCTTGGGCTTCAGGAGTATTATAGAATAACTTTCCTTCAGCAGCTGTCCAGAGACTCTGCATGTAAATTCCAGTATCATAAGCTTGTATCCTAAATGTCAAACATTTTAGAACAGAATAACTCCCAAACACTACCATATAAACTATAAACAGCAAGGTCAATGCCTTAGGGATTCTTATCTCTCTCATATTTCAAACCCCTAGCTCTTTTTCAGCATCTGCTTTACGCTCTTACTAGATTACTTAATGTTTTTCTCCAAAATATAAAATTCTCCCCATTGAAATACAATCCTAAAATTATCACCAAAATCATCAATTGTAACGTTAAAACTCCTCTTAGTATAGGGATCCAGAATTATGTACTTTATATTATACTTTTTGATGATTTCTTCCCTCTTTTCTGGATTTGTGAAAAATTCCTCAATGTCTTTTCTTCTCTGCTCCATATCTAGGAAAGGGTTTCCATGACCATAACTTACTGCAACAACGGGCCTCCCTGTGAAACCTGCAATCCATTCTAAAGTATAGGGATATCCAATAAGATAAGCATCCCTTTCGGTATTTTCTCGTATCCATTCTGAAACCTTTACAAGCCCTTTGGTATAATTACCAGCAAGATCTTCGAAGTTTTTATACGTGTACTTAGAACTAAAATTATGATAGTTACAGGCTATAAAACTCCAGGACCCATATATAATTAAAAGGAAGCTAAAAGTTAAGCTTAAGATTTGCTTTCTAGGTATTTTTAAGGCTTTAATGAGAAAATCAATTCCAAACCCACAAAGGATAAGATAGGTATAAGACAAGGGTATTCCAAAACGAGAAGGGAACACTGCAGGCCCTCCAAGGTCATATACAATAGTGGGGGTAACGTTTATCCCTATCATTGAAATTATTACCACTATTAAAAAGTTCCAAAATTCAAGATTTCTCTTTCTTAGAGACAAAAACGCTATCGTAACGATCGGTAGAGTCCAACTCGGAGAAGCAATCCTATGAAGAGCGGAGCTCCATGAAAGTGCAGAAAGCCATTTTCCTTCTACAATCATTGTGCTTCCTGGGTGAATGTGAAGTAGAACATTGACTATGAAGGGGGAAAATACTGCAAGGGATAAGAAAGGAGGGATCATTAATTTTGGGTTTCTCTTGAGCTCTATTAGAGCATATGCAATAGTTCCCGCTAAAACGGGTAAAGCTGCCCCATAGTGACTCCACATCATGAGCCCAAGAAGTAGGCCAGAGTATAGGAGATGTCTATTTTCCCTATCTCTGAAATACCTATAGTATTCGAGATAGAATAGGGGGAGAAAAATTGGAATGAGTTCCTTAGGATTTGGAAAAAGTTGCGATTTTAATGCCAAAAAGGCTAGTGAACCAAATAAGAGCCCTCCATAATCTTTATCGAGTTCCTCTCCAAGTTTATACCATGCAAAAACCATTATTAACGCAAAAATAAGTGGCGTCCAAATCATTAAGCTCCAGATGGAAATATGCGTTAACCTCGCCAAAAAAGCTATCAAAGCATGATATAAGAAGGGATACCAGTTAGGGGGAACGTTATAGTGCTGATCTAAAAATGGATTTCTTCCGAGGTAAATTCCCCGGATCATGGCCATGTGGATTATCGTGTCACCTCCATTTCCACCAACGGGCATTTTCCTACCATAGATAACTGAAAAATTTACGATAAAAGCGATAAACAAAAGCCAAAGTAATTGTGCTTTCTTCCTCTTCATGGTGCATCCCATTTTCAAATCCTTCTTTGAACGAGCTCTTCACTTTCAATATGCTTACATTTCCAATTTTGTAAACAATACCTAAGCACTCCATATCCTTAGCCGTCGTTGGAGGGTCTAGGATTATATATCTTACTTTATATTTCCTCACGATTCCTTTCTTCTCATTACAATTTCCTAGGAATAAAATTTCAAGGTCTTTTCTCCTTCTAGTATTGTTTAAAAAGGTATTTCCATGCCCATACATCGTTGCGACCACGGGCCTTCCAGTGAGGGCATTTATCATCATGCTCATTTCCTCTCCAGCGGCTATGGTATCATCTCTCTCAATATTCTTTTTTACCCATTCTGCAACTTCAACAAAGTGCTCCTGGGGGAAGTACTCCTTAAGATCCAGGGTAGATACCTTAAGGAAGGGATCCTCAGCTATCGAAGCCGAAAAGTTGACAACAGCTAAAATTGGAATAAGGAAGAACAGAATAAACTTTCCTAACTTACTTTTTGCGAAGTTTAACATCCCGTACGCTGAGAGTAAGACGTATACGTATGGTAGCAAATAGGTAAACCTAGACGACCAGAGTTTAATGCCAAACGGTTTTAGAGTCTCTGGAGATAATCTCGCTATAATTATAACAAAAACAAAAGCTATTAATAGCAGCACTTCTCTTTCCCTTCGCTTATAACCTTTTATACCTGCTAAGGCTACTAGGGGGGCTAAGTAAACTGGAGGGAGAACACTTAACAATTTCCTCTTAACGGTATCATTGACCCAGAAAGCGTATATATCCTCTACCTGGGGAAACAAAAATTCCGAATGCAGGAGGATGTTAACAACGAAGGGAGAAAAGATAATTAGTGAGATTATCAGTGAGAGAATATACCTCCTATCCTTTAGTCCTAACGTCAAAAAGAATAAGAGCAAGGGAAAAGCGACAGCATAGTGCGTCCACAAAGCCAAACCTACAAGAATTCCAGACATTATGTATCTCCTTCTACTCAAATAAAAGAGGGAAATAATGCCAAAAATTGGGGCTAGCTCCTTTGGATTTGGATACCTATGGTACGGTAGCATTAACAGGGAAAGGGCCATTGAAACTATTTCAGCTTCCTCACCCCAAAGCTTTCCAGCTACTAGTGACATGACTAGTATCATTAAAAGTGAGAGTATTAGCTGTAGCACGAGCATACTCTTCTCAATGCTAATGCTAAATCCCTTTGCAACTCCGGCAACAATCATGTGATAAAGGAAGGGATACCAGTTCGGAGGAACGTTATAAGTTTGATCAAGAAAGGGATTTCTTCCAAGTAAAATTCCCCTTGCTATCGCAGCATGAACGAGGGTATCACCGCCAATTATATATCCTGGAGGGCTTTTTCTAGTTATAATATAAGGAATGAATGTCAACGTCCAAATAGATATGAAGAAAAAGTAATATGTTTTCCTCATTTAACCACCAAAGGATCTCTGTCGAGGATTATGTACTCGGCCTTAAACCCAGGTTCTAGCTTTCCTATATCACTGGCCAATGAAACCCTAGCGGAACCATAAGTATAGGAGTGAAGAGCATCCTTAATGTCTAATGCTTGATCCTTCGTTAGCTCGTACAACTTAACTTTTCCTTTTCCTCTATTTACCGCTGCATCCACCGTTAGCCAGGGATCCGCAGGTTCTATTGGGGAGTCTGTACTAAAGCCGAGCTCCGCAACTTTCATTAAATCTTTAAACCTGTAGACCCACTTCACTCTCTCTTCCCCAACCCTCTCCACGATCCACCAGTCACTTATTATGAAATGGGGCTGAACTGAAAGCCGTACCTTGAGATTCTTTACCCTCTCTAGCTGATCATCCCTAACTAGGGAGGCATGCTCTATTCTCCCAGGGAATCCAGTAGTTTCAAAGACATCTAAGGCCACATCCAGGGCTTTATCCCCTATCGCATGGATAGCTACGTCCAAGCCTAGAGATCTGGCCTTCTCTGTTATTCTTATGAGCTCTTCCCTTTCCATAACGAGTTGCCCACTTGTTGAGGGATCATCGCTATAAGGTTTGCTGAGTAACGCTGTTCTAGCCCCGAGACTCCCATCGGTGAATAGCTTAACGCCAGCTATAGTTAACCTGTTTCCTTGGAATCTTCCTAGTCCTATGGATTCCAATTTATCGAGAACTTCGGGAGTTACATAGGCAAAAACGTTTATGCTAAGCTTACCTTCCCTCTCCAGGTAGAATAAAGCTCTTAGGGCCTTTTCGTTAACGCTCATAAAGCTTACGGATTTGACACCTAAATCCAACAGATGCTCCTGGGCCCTTTTTATGTAATAAACATAATCTTCAACCGTTAATACTCTCTCGTTGATAACTTTCCTAGCCTCCTCGAGAGACTTCTCCTTTATTATTCCAGTATCCTCATCGAAATCCTTAGAGGGAGTTAAGTTGAGTAGCTCAAGCATCTTATCATTAGCCACTGCAACGTGGAAGCACTTCCTATAAATGAAAACTGGTTTATCTATTGCATTTAACTCTTTCCTCGTGGGCCACTCTCCAAGCTCATCCTGATCCCAGCCGAAGCCAAATATTATCCTTCCTTTTCCCCTTTTTAGCCTCTGAATTAGTTCTTCAATGGATTTCGCTCCTCTTAGATCAACCATTTCTAAGCTCATTCCAAGCTCATCCAGGTGAAGATGTGAATCAAAAAATGCCGGCATTACGTACTTTCCCTTTAAATCAACGATCTCTCCTCCAGAAAGTTCCACGATCTTCTTCGCGACTTCAGAATCTCCGGCATAGATTACCTTTCCATGGGAGATCACGAGTCCAGAAACCTTCTTTAAAGGGTTAAATGACGTATATATCGTTCCGTTGATAAGGGCCTTCATGCTATCTATCACCAACTTAGATACGTGAAGATTTTTAATAAATTTCATTCCCATTCTTTATGGGAGGGATAAAAGTGAAGAGGCTCTTAATGGGTAACGAAGCTATAGCCTATGGGGCCTTAGAAGCTGGAGTTTCTTTTGCTACTGGTTATCCTGGAACACCCTCTACAGAAGTTATTGAAACTATCGCAAGGTTAAAACCAGAAGTCTTTGCTGAATGGGCACCTAATGAAAAGGTAGCGCTTGAAGAAGCTGCGGGGGCATCGTATGCTGGCATAAGGAGCTTGGTTACCATGAAGTGCGTTGGGCTAAACGTGGCCGCTGACCCTCTGATGAGCCTAGCTTACTCTGGTGTTGAGGGAGGTTTGGTAGTTTTAGTTGCAGATGACCCTGGGCCTCATACAAGTCAAACTGAGCAGGATGACAGATATTATGGGAAGATATCACTACTTCCAGTTTTGGAACCTTATGATCCTCAAGAAGCCCATGATTTGATAAAGTACGCCTATGAACTTAGCGAAAAGTACAAAGTTCCCATTATATTTAGAACCACTACCAGGGTTAACCACACAACGGCCGACGTTGAGGTTGGAGAATTTAAGGATCTAAACAGGATCCCAAAGTTCAAGAAGGATATAGAAAGATACGTGAGAGCTAGTATGGAGGGAAATAGGAAGAGGCATAAGTGGCTAAACGAAACGTTGAAAAAGATAGAGGAGGAGTTCAACAATTTAGACTACAATTGGATAGAAGGTGACGGTAAGATAGGGATAATCGTCGAGGGAGCTCCCTACAACTACGTTAAGGAGGTTCTACCATCAATTGAAGGAGATTTCAAGATACTCAAGCTCTCGACTCCTCATCCACTTCCCAGGAAGATAGTTATTAATTTCCTTAAATCCGTGGAGAAAGCCCTTGTTATCGAAGAAGGGGCCCCATTCTTGGAGGAGGAAATAAAGGTTGTAGCATATGAAGAGGGGCTAAGAGTCCCTATCTATGGGAAGAGAACTGGATATCTACCCCTTGAAGGCGAGCTAACCCCAAGGCTAGTTAAGAATGCTATACTCAAGCTCCTAGGTAAAGAAGGGGAAGAAGTTTCTCTACCAAAAGAAGTTGAGGAAGCTGAACGCTTAGCTCCCAAGAGGCCTCCAGTAATGTGTCCAGGTTGTCCGCACAGAGGGAGCTATAGGGCTCTACTGGATGCACTAAGAGAACTGGGCTACGGAAAGTTTGATATTCCAATTCACGGCGACATTGGTTGTTACGCCCTCTCGCTTTTACCACCATTGGAAGCCATCTGGACGGAGTTCGTGATGGGTGCAAGTATAAGCTTAGCCAATGGACAGAGCGTCGTCATGGGTAAGAAGATAGTTGCAACAATTGGGGATTCAACATTCTTCCATAATGGAATACAACCCTTAATCGATGCTGTTTACAAGGATCTTGACGTCCTAGTTATAATCCTCGATAATAGGACAACCGCAATGACGGGACACCAGCCTCACCCAGGAACTGGAGGTAGCGAGACGGGAAGAAAGTTCAGGGAGATCGATATAGAAGCCCTCGTAAAGGGAATAGGTGTAAAGTACGTGAAGACCGTTGATCCCTATGACCTTAAAGCAACGAAGGAAGCGATAAAAGAAGCTATGAAAGTTAAAGGTCCCGCAGTTATAATAGCCAGGCGCGAGTGTGTAATTCCAGTAATAAGGCGTGGCGAAACCAGGGAACCTCCAATAGTAATTGAAGACAAATGTACAGGGTGTAAAGCATGTATACTGCTCTCAGGATGTCCAGCCTTAATTTACGACCCAGAAACCAGGAAAGTTAGGATAGATGAGCTAATATGTACCGGCTGTGGAATCTGCAACCAACTCTGTCCTTTCGATGCTATAAAGTTTAGAGAAGAGCTTCAGTGATTCCCTTAACTTTTTAACTTATTCTTTCCAGGAGGACTACATGAGGGGTGTTGTGAAGGAGCTTAACGATGATGGCTTTGGAGTCCTTGGAAATGTGTTAGTTCCCTTCTCAGCTCCTGGGGATGAAGTTGAGATATTAAAGATAGAAAAGGTTAAAAAAGCTAAGATCGCGTCAAAATGGAAACTAATTAAGTCTTCCCCCCTGAGAGTTGGAGCGAGATGCAAGGTTTTCGGAAGGTGCGGAGGTTGCTCGCTTCAGCATCTTTCTTACGATTATCAGCTAGAGTTCAAAGGAGAGAGGATAAGGAGATTATTGGGAGTTGATGTCGAGGTAATTCCCTCCCCAAGGATCTTTGGCCATAGGAATAGGATAGATCTAGCCGTTACCGTGGAAGGTATAGGATTTAGAGAAAGGGGAAAGTGGTGGAAGATTGTTGATATTCAAGAGTGCCCAGTATTTGGAAAAACCTCGAGGAAAGCTATAGAGAGGCTAAGGGAATTTATAGAGGAGGAGAGGATAAGCGTTTGGAATGTAAAGAAAGATGAGGGCTTTTTAAGATACATGGTTCTAAGGGAAGGAAAATTTACAGGAGAAGTAATGGTTAACCTCGTTACGAAAGAGGGTAAGCTTCCCGATCCAAGCAAGTACTTTGACTTTGCAACTTCAATTTACTGGAGTGTAAACAGGACTAAAAGTGATGTATCATATGGAGAAGTTGAAAGCGTCTGGGGGAGAGAGTTCATTACTGAGAAGCTGGATGATGTTATATACCTAATACATCCAAATTCCTTTTTCCAAACGAATAGCTATCAAGCTGTAAACTTAGTAAAGAAGGTTAGTGAATTAGTAGAGGGAGAGAGAGTTCTTGATATGTACTCAGGTGTAGGAACCTTTGGTATATACTTAGCAAAGAGGGGATTTAAAGTTGTAGGGTTCGATTCGAATGAATTCGCTATAGAGATGGCCAGGAAAAATGCTAAGATAAACAAAGTGGATGCAGTCTTTGACGTTGCAACCGATAGGGAAGTTGAGGTTAACGGCTTTGACACGGTTATAGTCGATCCTCCAAGGGTAGGTTTGCATCCTAAGTTAATTAAGAAACTTAATAGGGAAAAGCCCGAAGTTATTGTCTACGTTTCTTGCAATCCAAAAACTTTTGCAAGAGATATTGAAAAGCTTGAATATAAAATCGATGAGATCGTAGCGTTGGATATGTTTCCTCATACACCACATCTTGAATTAGTTGCAAAGCTAATTGTCTAAGACGTGTTTTTCAAGCACGTAACAGTAGAACTTCCCCTCAAGGACTACCTCTTCTTCCCTGTAGACTTTCACCTCAACGATTTTCTTCTTCCCCAAGTCCTCAATTATTTTAGCTTTTGCTACAAGTTTATCTCCCACCTTTACAGGCTTGGTAAACCTTACTTCAGCTTTACCCAGCACAACGGTAGGTTCATTGACGGCAAGCATTGCAGCATAATCCGCTAAACCGAAAGTAAAGCCTCCATGGACTAGCCCCTTCTCATCAACTTTCATTTCATCTATCGTTTCAAGTTCAACTTCAGCGTATCCTTCCTTAATTAAAATGGGCTTCCCAACAAGGATTCTGGAGGTTAGCTTGTGCGTTCTCTGCTCCACGGGTATCACCGTGAATGGAAAAGATTTTTTGCTATATAAAGGGTTCTTTCCTATGGGGATGATACTTGAGTAAGTATAAGCCTCTGCTTGAGGCCGTGAAAGTTAAAGGTGATAATATATTCTCCAGCAGGAGTGAGATAATTGGCATTCTTGCATTTAAATTAGGGGCTATGAGCGTGAGCGAAGCTAAGGAGCTAATAAAAGAGGGGATAGAGGAAGGAATAATCGAAGAAAGTGAAGAGGGCCTTATTGTTAAGGTCAATTTAATTGAAGAGGAAGAAAAGAAAAGGGATATTTTCGGTGAGATCGTGGAATATCTAGCAAAGGAATTGAACTTAACTGAGTTAGAGGTAATGGAAGAGATAAAGAGACTTGAGGAGAGATACGGCAATCTTGACAAGAAATTGTTGGCCTATCTTTATGGTTTGGAAAAGGGATTAGACATGAGTAAATTCAAGGAAGAACTTGAAAATGGAGGGAATTATTATGCCGAAGATTAAGCCCTTCGAGGAACATACCGAAAGGTACGATAGTTGGTTCGAGAGACACAAATACGCTTATCTAAGCGAACTCAATGCCATTAAGAAAGTTTTACCTGAGGAAGAATGCATAGAAGTTGGAGTCGGAACCGGAAGATTTGCCCAACCACTGGGGATAAAAATTGGGGTTGAACCTTCAAGAAAAATGGCCGAAATAGCTGAGAAAAGGGGAATAAAAGTTATTGAGGGTATAGCAGAAGACCTACCCTTCCCAGATAGCTCTCTCTCCTGTATATTAATGGTGACAACTATATGCTTCGTTGATGATGTCGAGAAAAGCATTAAGGAAGCTTATAGAGTCCTCAAACCAGGAGGATACATAGTAATTGGCTTTATAGATAAAAATAGTAAAATAGGGAAGGAGTATGAAAGGAACAAAGATAAGAGTGTATTTTATAGGGAAGCGAAGTTCTTTTCAACCGAGGAGGTAATTAGCATACTTGAAAGATCGGGCTTTAAAGTGGAAAAAATAGTTCAAACGCTCTTCCATAAATTAGATGAAATAAAAGACATTGAGCCCGTTAAGGAGGGGTACGGGGAGGGTAGCTTCGTCGCGATAAGGGCTAAGAAAGTTGACATTACAGAGAGAATTATTAAGGAGGTTAAGGAGTTAGCGAGGGACCTGGGAGAAGAAGAGACGCTTAATGCTATAGACAGATTTTTGCTACTAAATAAAGGATTGGAGAAGATTAGGGGAGAACACTTTGTAAGGGTTGGAATTTATGGATTCCTGGAAGGTTTGCTGACAACCTTTAAATCTAAGTACAATGATGAAAGAATAGACAGGCTTCTCTCAGCTGTCAGGGAACTTAGAGAAAGGGAGGAATATTTCCTAAGGAAGAGTAATCCTCCAATTTCTGAATAGAAATCTCTATAAACCCTCCTTATGATATGCCTTTGATGAGAGCAATAGGTGTGATAAGAAAGTCCCGGGGAGAGAGATGGAGTAGAGAGGAGTTCGAAGAACTGTTGAGGAGTGCTGGTTATGAAATTCTTGCAATAGTTGAACAGGTACGAGAGGAGCATCCGAGATATAATATCGGCCCTGGAAAACTTGAAGAAGTGAAAAAACTTGTTAAAGAGCTTAAGCCTGATAAAGTTATTTTTGCAAACAGGTTAACCCCCTCTCAAGCTTACAACCTTTGGAAAGAGCTGAGGGTAGATATTATAGACAAATGGCAACTTGTTCTCGAGATATTTGAGAAGAGGGCCCATTCAAAAGAGGCAAAGCTTCAAGTTGAGCTTGCAAACCTTCAATATGAGCTTCCACTTGTGAAGGAAGCTATTAGAAGGATAAAAATGGGTGACAGGGCAGGATTTAAAGGAATGGGTGAATACCAAGTTCACCAATATCTCAAGCATATAAAGTACAGAATGGGCAGAATAAAGGGAGAATTAGAGAAGATAAGGGCCGAAAGAGAGATAAGAAGGAAGAAAAGAGAAGAGGAGGGGTTCGTTCTAATAGCTCTAGCGGGTTATACTAACGCTGGAAAGTCCACGTTATTAAATGCCCTAACCGGAGAAGATATCGAGGCCAAAAATCAGATGTTCACGACACTTGATACTACCACGAGAAGATTCAAAGTTAAAGGAAAAATGCTCTTGGTCACGGATACCGTAGGTTTCATCGACGGCCTTCCACCATTTATAGTTGAGGCATTTCACTCTACTTTAGAGGAAATAGTCAAAGCTGATATTATAATTCTAGTTTTGGATGCCAGCGAACCATGGAAGGAAATAAGAAGAAAACTTTTTGCATCTCTCAATGTTCTAAGAGAGCTTAAAGCATTGGACAGGCCAATGATTGTAGCTCTTAATAAAGTCGATTTGATAAGTGATGAGGATGCTAAGGAAAAGGAGCTCCTAGTTAGGGAAACTATAGATGGAAGAGCTAATACCGTCGGAGTTGCTAGGATATCGGCTAAGCTTAATCAACTGGAAGAGCTTTACAATCTAATAGAAGTTGCACTTTCAAGGTTACCAAAGTTTCAAACGTTTGAAATAAGGGTTAAAGATCCTTCAAAGCTTGGGAAAGTTCTTTCAATGGTTCACTCTATGGGGGATCTTCTAGAGGTTGAGTACAGTGAAGAGACAAAAATAAAGGCCTATATTCAAACTGGCCTAATAAGGGAGCTCACAAAGTTGGGTGTTAGCCTTAAGAGGATCAGCTGAGAAGATTAAAGAATACAAATAGCTTTGCTACTGCATAACTCAACGTTATTCCAATTACCGGAGCTAGGATCCATCCAGAAATTATTCTTTCAATGATTTCCTGTTTGATCTTTCCTCCTCCAGCAATACTAGCACCTATAATACCTCCAATTATAGCTTGCCCAGAACTTACCGGAAGTCCAAAATAGTTCGCTAAGCTCACTGAAATTGCTGAACCAAACTGGGCGGAAAATGCTGAAATAGGTCCTAGAGCCGTTATCTTCTTCCCTACGGTATACATTACTGGGTAGCTAAAGGTTAAACTACCAATCGCCAAGCTTAGGGCCC
This sequence comes from Pyrococcus horikoshii OT3, assembly GCF_000011105.1. NCBI lineage: Archaea > Methanobacteriati > Methanobacteriota > Thermococci > Thermococcales > Thermococcaceae > Pyrococcus > Pyrococcus horikoshii. The sequence continues at coordinate 1,026,759 of NC_000961.1, read as the reverse complement.
CAAAGATGCCGGCCCCTTTATAGGTTAAGATCCCCGCTCCAATAAGTGGACTAACTGCATTTGCAACTTCATTTGCACCGAAGTTAAATGCCATATAAGAACCTCCAGCTATCGCCATTCCCTTATATAATATTTCAAGCTCTTTGACGCTTTTTATTCTCTTGAAAGCTTTATAATAAAAGTAGTAGAGCATGAAAGCAAAAATCCCTGAGAGTATTGGAGATAGGATCCATGCTATAATTACCTTTTCAAAAATCTTCCACTGTATGGAGACTCCAAGGGCCAGTCCAACTCCGACGACTCCCCCAACTATCGTCTGAGTTACAGATATCGGTAAACCTCTTAAGGTGGCGATAGTAGCACATAATCCAGCTGATAGGAGGATTACTATAGCCATCTCAGGTGTCATTGAATATATGACCTTCCTGCCCACGGTTTCCATAACTTTTTCTCCCCTAAGATAAGCCCCCAGAAGAGTGAAAACTGCGATCGTTAAAACGGCCTGTCTAAAGCTCAGTATTCCGGATCCTACAACAACTCCCATGGCGTTTGCGGATCCATTCGCCCCTATATTCCAGGCAATATAGAAGGCTATTGATAGGAGAACAAGGGATATATCCATTTAATCACCTCAAGAATGAAAGAAGGAAGCTATGAAGTGTAATCATTCATCGTCTTTGCTCTGACTATAATCTCCTTATTATACGTTATCTCGACTAAACCATCACTTTCAAGTTTTTTAAGAGTTTGAAGAAGCCTAGGCATTGGAGTTTCAAGCTCGGAGCTAAGCCTCTTCAAACTCACAGCTTTCTTTTTGGTTGCCAGCACTTTATAGATAAACTCCTTCGAATGCATGCAGAACACCAAACAATAATATTAATGGAACCTTAATTAATGTTTTTGACCACTAGTGTCCATTGAGCTTAAACCATGTTGTCATGTTACCTATAAGCTCCAGCCCCTTACTTTCATTTTTAGGAACCAGGAACTGTCCCTGGGAGATTATTAATATAACTCCATTGTTCTTCATTGCTTCCTTTACAAGTTGTGGGATTACCTTAGGGTCTATTTCTCCTTCCACTACAGCGTATAGGTTATCTTTATAGAATATTCCTATAAGGGGAACCCCAGTAATTCCTAGTGTCTTAACGAACTTCATGTACGTATTGTAAGCTTTTTTATCCTCCCTTATTTCGTAAAATGTTAAGCTACTATTCCCAAAGTACTCCGGTAATAATTTCTTCATTCTTTGACAGTGAGGGCACGTGTTTAAGCCAAAAATGTAGAAGTGGAATTCAGATTTCTTTAGTCCCTCTAACCACTTTTCTTGACTAGTTTGTGTCTGGGTTTGGGAAGATATACATCCCAGGAAAGAAGCTGCCAGGACAAGGATTAAGAGTAGGGCCAAATCCCTCTTCATTTCTCAACCCTTGCCTGATTTATTTTAACGTTTTAATACTTTTCCATTCAAGAAAATCTAGTAAATTTCTTGCCTTTACCAATCTCTTGAGTTCAAAATAAGCTTGATTTCCATCGCATTCTGGTGAATACTCCACACCTGCTTCCTCCATTAAAAATTTCATTATACCAAAAGCGCTAGCAGCTTTTCTTCCCTCAACTTCGACCACTACAAAGGGTCTTTCTCGCTTCCCTATTAGAATGTCAAAATTTAATCCCCCACAAATTGAGGTTTCTATAAAACTTATCTTTTCTCCAGTTTTCGTCCTCCTCGAGAAAACCGTGGGAAACTTACTTTTCAATTTCTCAATGACAGTTATAACTTTAGTATATTGCTCCTCATCTAATTCTTCCCTTATTCTCAACCTTTCAATCATACCCCCCTCACGCTGAAGTCTTCAAAAAAGGAAGTTTAAAAGAATTTCGAGGGCTTTTTGAACTTCTTAGCTTTGATCCTTAGAAATCCCAGCAGCCTTGAAGAGTTCGCTGACTAAGACAAGGGGGTAGAACTTGAAGCCTTCCTTTTCGATATTTTCCTTTGCACCCTCCTCTCTATCGACCACGACAAAAATCCCGACGACATCTGCTCCATGCTCTCTTAGGATTTTGGCAGCTCTTATCACGCTTCCCCCAGTAGTCGTAACATCCTCAACTAATAGCACTTTATCTCCTTTTTGAACATTTCCCTCTATTACTTTCCCGGTTCCATGTTCCTTTTTCTTTTTTCTAACTATTAAGAGAGGCTTGTTAGTTTCAAGCGAAAGGGCCGTTGCTATTGGAACTGCTCCCAACTCGGGGCCAGCGATTTTATCATAGTTTAGGTTAAGTTCCTCAGCTTTTTCTTTGATTAGTTTTGCTATTATTCTTAGGGCTTTAGGGTTTGTTATCAGACTTTTTATATCGATATAGTAGTTACTCTCTTTTCCAGATGTCAAAACAAAATGGCCAAATTTTATGCATCCCTCATTTATTATTAGATTGATCAGCTCATCTTTCATTTTCATTTCACCCTGAGAATTAGAGTTTCAAAAAGTTTTATAAGCTTCTCTTTAAACCAAGGCTTGAGAGTTCGGGGGTAAAGACCCCCAGGGTAAGTAAGTTATGTAAAGGATATTTGGGGAGGATAATAATTAGGGGGGAGTTGGGAATGGTTCAGAAGCCTCACAGTTTTAGAAGAAAAACAAGGAAAAAGCTCCGTAAGCATCCAAGAAGAAGGGGACTACCCCCACTAACGAGATTCCTTCAAGAATTTGAGGTGGGACAGAAAGTTCACATAGTCATAGAGCCAAGCTACCATAAAGGGATGCCAGATCCAAGATTTCATGGTAGAACAGGAACGGTAGTTGGCAAAAGGGGTGATGCCTATATAGTTGAGGTACCTGACGGAAACAAAGTAAAGACGCTTTTCATTCACCCAGTACACCTTAGGCCCCAGAAGTGAAGGGCCATGATAGGGAGGAAAAAGCTTGGCGAGAGGTACATAACGATATCCGAAGCAAAAGAGATATTACTTAAGAAATATGAAGAAGGAATAAAAGCTGGGATAGAAGAGCCATTGTTCTATGAAGCAAGGCTAGCTCTAGAGCATGCTGAAAAGTTCGCTAAGTTGCCAGCTGAAAAAGCTAGAAAAGCTATTGAAGAGCTAATGTCAGAATTTGAATGGATGAACGAGAGGATAGCCGCAAAATTAGTTGATATAATGCCAGAGGATAACCTCGATTTAAGGGTTATATTTGCAAAGGAGGAGCATCAGCCAACACCAGAGGAAATGAAGAAGATACTTGAAATCCTTGATAAGTATAGAGAAGAGTGATATATTACCTCCAGTTCTTTTTTCGGGCTTTTCTTATTCTTTCCGTTAATGAAAACGGTTTTATAGAACCTCTTCTAAAATTTTATCGGTGGTAATAGATGGAAGTTTTCGAAATAAAAATTGAAGTTCCTTATGACAAAAAAGGTGTTATTATAAAGAAGTTGGCGAGACTCATAAAGGGAAACGTTAAGAAGGCGAGGCTTCTTCCTCCTGATCAGTTTGGCCTTAATAAGATAATACTAAGGGTTGAAGGGGATGAGGAGGAGATAAAGAAAATTATGGCATTAAGCCATTAGAATATTTTCAAGAACCTTTACTGCTTCAATTATCCGTTTCTCAGGTTTCTCATCTGTTTTTGGTAACTCAAGGTTTATAACAACTCTCTCCTCTCTTCCATCTTCGTCAACATCATATATCTCAAGCTCCTCTATGTCTACGCTTTCAAAGAAAGCCTCAAGCTCGGGGGCTAGAAGCTTCTTATTACCTCCATAAACCTCAACCCTCACGATATCATCTCTAGAAGATACGACTATTGCTACTTCATACTCCCCTATCCTTTTCGTAAATCTAATGGCATCTCCATATCCGATGGATTCCTCGCTAAATCCCATCTCGGTTAGAGTTTTCCTTATCCTCTCAACCTTATTCCTCATCTTTCTCAAAAGTCTCTCTCTAAGCTTCATACTCTCATCAAGGGCCCTCTTAATGGCCTCTCCAACTTCGCTTATATCTCCCTCCCACACGCCAATAAGCTTTATCCCAGAGCTAGTTGCCCTAATTTCAAGCTTAATATCCTTAGTGTTGAATTCAGAAATATCATCTATTTTAAGCTCGCCAAGACGTAGTATCTCAAATTCAAGTTTTACTAATCTACCAAAAGTAGCCCCCTTAAATTTCACTGGTATCACCTAATAAAGGGTATGCTGATGATTTAAAAACGTTGCTAGTTATAATAAGTAAAGGTGGGAGAATTGAGGATTGGAAAGGTTGAGAAGTACATTCATGAAAAATTAGAGAAGAAAAAACTTCATTTTGTGCTGATAGATCCTGATGATACATCTCCCGAGGTAGCAGGTAAACTGGCCAGAGTATGTGAAGAACTTGGAGTAGACGCCATAATGGTTGGGGGTTCAACTGGAGCTGAAGGTGAAGTTTTAGACAACGTTGTTAGATCGATAAAAGATAATTCTTCACTTCCAGTAATACTCTTTCCTGGCTCTCACGGGGGAATAAGCAGATATGCTGATGCCATTTTCTTTATGAGCTTACTTAACTCCAGAAATCCCTTCTTCATTACTGGGGCCCAAGCATTAGGCGCATTTACTGTTAAAAAATTTGGAATAGAACCGATTCCAATGGCTTATATAGTAGTTGAACCAGGAGAAACCGTTGGATGGGTTGGGGATGCTAGGCCAATCCCGAGGCATAAACCTAAGCTTGCAGCTGCTTACGCCCTTGCCGGCCAATACCTTGGAATGAGACTAGTATACTTAGAAGCTGGGAGTGGAGCCCCTGAACCAGTACCAGAAGAGATGGTAAGAGTAGTAAAAAGCGTCATAGATGTACCCCTCATAGTTGGAGGGGGTATAAAGTCTGGAGAGCAAGCTAAAAAGTTGATAAAATCGGGGGCCGATATAATAGTTACTGGAACTGCTATTGAAAAAGCAAAGAGTTTAGAAGAAGCTAGAAAAAGACTTGAAGCCATTCGAAATGGTGTGTTCGTTTAGAGAGATGCCCAAATTTCATAGTTCTCATCTATATACCTTTTCAGTAGTTTACCAACTGGTGAATTCTTCCCTACCTTTACAACTCCCTTCTTGCTCGGAGTTGCAGTAAAGACGTAATCTTTTCCAGCATAGAACCTAAGTGGTTTCTTCGCAAAGTCTGGAGAAACCCTCAGTACTATGCTCTTCTTTTTCTCTTCCACTTCCACGGGTATCTTCTCCTCGACCTTTCCTACCTCCTTCTCTCCGAGACTTTTAACATCGATATTAATTCCAAGCCTCTTTTCAAGTTCCTGAATTCTCTTCCCCTTCCTACCTATTATAAGGGGAATATCATACTCATCTGCATAAATCACGGCCTTGTGTGGGTTCACGACTTCAACTTCCGTGTAAACATCGGGTAGGAACTTTTGAATTTCCTGCTTTAGTTTTCTCTCAGCTAGCTTAAGAGCAGGTGCTTTTTCTTCTTTCTTTATAGGAACTACGCTAACTTCCTCACCAAATGTGTAGATCTCGTATTCAAGCTGCCCAGTCTCGAAGTCCCTTACCTCTATTACCGGCCTTGCCAGGTCTTCCTCTTTCATCCCAGTTGGCACCTTAACCTTGTATTCCAGCGTTAGCACTTTAGCAACTTTACCTCCCTTTATGAATATAACCGTGTCAACTATCTGAGGTATCATTCCAAGCTCAACCCTTCCTATGAATCTCTGAACTGCATCTATTGGCTTAGTGGCGTGAACGACACCTACCATTCCAACTCCCGCTAGCCTCAAATCTGCATATATTAGGAAATCACTAGTTTTTCTCATCTCATCGAATATAGTATAATCTGGCCTAACTAACAGTAGAACATCTCCAGTTTTCTCCATGCTTCCATCTAGGGCCGTATATTGAGTTATCTCCTCTCTAACCTGAAGGTCCCTAGGCTTTTCCATTGTCTTGACTATCTTTCCCATACTTGCATACCACTCAGCTAAAGCTTGGACGAAAGTTGTCTTTCCGGCCCCAGGGGGTCCCGCTACCAGTATTCCTTCGGCCTTTTCCTTAAGCCTCTCAAGTAGCTTCTCGCTTAGATTATAGTCATCTATGCTAAGTTTCTTTATTGGCCTTACCGCTGTTATTTCGATCCTATCTGAAAATGGCGGCTTTGCTATAACGACTCTATAGTTTCTAAGTTGAACGACAGTAGCTCCGGGTTCGTCAAGCTCTATGAAACTCTCCGGGTCTCTCTTGGCCCTTTCGACTATATCATCAGCTATATCTTCCAACTCTTCCTCACTTAGAGGCTCTTCCCTAATAGGTACTAGCTTCCATTCTCCAGGCTTCCCCTTCTTAGCAAGAGGTTTAACTCCTGCTTTAAGGTGAACGCTCATCGTTTCCTCATCAAAGAAATCCTCAAGCCTCGTCTTCGGCTCCCTCTTACCTTCTAGGTATATTACCTCTATCCCCTTTGCTATTGCAATATCCCTCTGAACTTGATCTCCAGTAATTAGGGTAGCATTGAGTTCCCTTGCAACTTCCCTCACCATATGATCTATCTCTCCGGCCTTTGCCCTTTTTATCTGCCAGAGTTCTGGTCTCTCTCCATAAAACTCCAGTAGGATTTTTCCTTTATCTGCTAGTTCCCTAAGCTTCTTTAGCTCTTCTAAACCTGTATGCCCTATCGCTTTTCCCTCATTGGCTTGATGCTCTATCTCAGCAACAACGGCTTCTGGAACAACGATCTTGACCTTCTCTCTAACTCTCCTAAGGTATTGGGTGAGCCTACCATCCACTATCACGCTCGTATCAGGAACGATAACTCTCACCTCTCTCACCTCCTACCAACACTCGTGGATATACTTTTTAACCTTAGCCAAATCATTTTAAATACATTTAGTTATTAAAAGCTGGAGGTGGGACTATGAGGCTGATAGATATTATAAAAAGTGCAAAGGAAGCTGAGGAAAGGGCCCTCAAGGAATACAAAGAAGTTATTAAAGAACTGAAGTCTCCAGAAGACGCAGAGCTCAAGAGGATACTCCTGAGATTGGCCGTTGATAAAATATTTCATAAGGAGTTAATGGAGGCCATAGAGAGAGCATACAAAGAGACCCTGAAGTTGCTCCGGGAGAATTTGGAACCTTACTATCCTGAGCTCAGACCAATTAGGGAATCAATAGCTCAGCTAGATCAAGGGTTAATATTAATTCCTGGGATACCGTCCCTTCTAGTTTCCTCAACGATTCTAGGCTATAAAATACCAGCCGAAGATGTTCTCGAAGAAATATTAAGTACAAAACCTGAAACATTCATACCTCCAAAAGACAGGGAAAAAGTTAGAGAGGTCATAGAAAGAATTATCAACTATCAAGGAAAAATGGAAGAAGATTATGAAAGGCTAGAGAGCCTTGCAAAGCACCCAATAATTAAGGAGCTTGCCAGGTCTCTTCTGTATAACGAAGCCCAACATAGAGGGATATTGAAGAGTATTTCAAAAAGACTTGAAAGTTAAATTATCCCTCTCTAATTTTTGACGTTATGACAACATTGTTCAGTAAAAATTTTAAACATCCATAACTACAATGATTGAGGATAATATGAAGTTAAAAACTGGAATACCGGCCCTGGATCGGATCCTAGGAGGGGGCTTTGAGAAAGGGTGCAATATAGCGTTAGTTGGTGGGATGGATAATGATCATATCCTGTTAACCCATCAGTTAACTAATGCTTTTTTATCCTCTGGAAAAAAGGTTCTCCTCGTGGAGCTTCGTCAGGATCCTGCATCTCTAATTAAGTGGCTTTCTCAGTACAATATAAACTATGAGGAGTACTTGGAAGATGGGGATCTTAAGATTCTTGATGGATTTTCAAACCTGTACTCTCCTGCAAGTATTAGCGGACCTGATGTCTTACCGAATCCCCTAGATCTTGGGATTACAACGGCAATAATAAGGGATAACGTATCGAAAGAGAAATATGACATATTGGTTTTTGATGATATAACATCGCTATACGCCCTCCAAACCGATTACAAGGCATATGTTAGAGTTATTGTTAGGTTGACAAATTCCATTAGAAAGCTCGGAGCTTCTTCACTTGTTGCAATAAACTCTGACGTTTTGTCAATTCAAGACCTTTCAATGATCCTGATGCCATTTGAATATCTGATCGAGATCAGGGAGGGAATGATAAGATTCAAGAGATCATTTTCCTTCATTAATGTACCTGGAGTTCCCTATGTTAAGACTAACAAGGGAATAATTCCAATAGAGGATGTTCTTAAAGATGCAGTTAGCATTAGGGATTCCTTAGTCCTTACAAGTGATGGAGTGCTAAAGTTAGGGGAAGGAAGAGTGCAACTAATAGGGGAAACCTCCGAAAGATCCTTGATAGAGTTCGTATACAGGTTTCTAGGCCCAGAGAAAGGGCGTGAATTTTTATATGGATGGGGAAGGCATGAAGTTGAACATCTCGAGATCCCAAAGATAGAGAGCGTTGAAGAGATAAAGGAAATCCTGGAGGAGGCGTTTGAAGTTACAAGGTCCACGGGAGGTGGAATCCTTAGGATAGTAGAAGCTACAAAGGATATAATAATCGTTGAGGGTAAAAACTTATTCCCGCATATTAGGAATTTCCCATACCCTGCTCACGTTCATTATGCTGGATATATGGCAAAGCTCTTAGAAAAAGCTACTGGAGAGAGATGGGAAGGGGAGGAAATAAAGTGCGAAAGTCAAACTAATGATAAATGCATTTTCATCCTTAGGAGAGTGTAATATTGAAAGATTTTCCAATCTCGCCTACGGAAGTATTTATGCCAAGCTTTCCAGAGATCCTCCATTTTATATCTAACGTTTTATTCTTCACAATAACCCTAATTAGCTCTGGATCAGTAGAAGAGTAGTAAACAGGAAAATCGAGCTTAATAAATACCTTGCCATTAGGCCTGACCGTAACGTTCTTCTTTTTTACATCCCCAATATAATATGAGCCGGCGTACAAGCTTACCGACATTACATCTATCTTCACTTCTCTCTTAGCTGGATTTACAAGCTCAATAGTTACAGTTATAACAGCATGATCGAGCTCAACTCTTGAAACGGTAACATTAACTAGGTTAACTCTCACATCTCCCAAATCACCAATTACAAAGTGAATGAGAGTGAAGTATCCAGCACCTACCCCTATGAGGCTTAATATTATAAAAAGGGGAACTAAAAATGCCTTCTTCATATCACTCCCCCTTAAGTTTTAGACCAGTATGTTCCTGCTTTATCCTCTCAACCAGGGAAACTATCGCATCGGTTACTTCTTTCAGTTTATTTGCGAGTCCCTCAAGCTCGCCGATAACTTCTTCCAAAGTTTTTTCCATTTGTTCAACTTCTTCCATAGCTAATGCTAGCTTCTCCTCTTCTTCTTTCTTATAAACTTCTATCTTTAAAGTTTCCGGTTTCCATAAAATTTTTCCATCTTCAATATCAAAATCAAAGGCTATCCTAACGACATCCTCCTTTTTCACTCCCATCTCCTGAAGTTTCTCAAAAATAGTCTTATTTATTTCCGCTGATGCTCTAACAACTTCTTCGGGAGGAACTTTACCTCGAGTTACTGCGAAGAGAACGCGCCTAACTTTGTTTGCATAACCTGAGGCCCTTACGAATCCACTCATTAGCTTGGGCACGGGAATCACCCTTATTATTTTTATGCGTTGAAATATAAATCCTTGATGGTGTTCTGCAATGAATATCCTAATCTTTGGCCCTCCAGGCAGTGGGAAGTCAACCCAAGCAAGGAGGATTACTGAAAGATATGGTTTGACGTATATTTCCTCCGGGGATATTATAAGAGCAGAAATAAGCTCAAGAACGCCACTTGGATTAGAAATGGAGAAGTATTTATCAAGAGGTGACTTAATACCTGACACGATAGTTAACACGTTGATAATTTCGAAGCTAAGAAGGGTTAGGGAGAATTTCATTATGGATGGTTATCCAAGAACGCCAGAACAGGTAATAGCCCTTGAGAATTACCTCTATGACCATGGTATTAAAATTGATGTAGCCATAGATATCTTCATAACTAAGGAAGAAAGCGTGAGGAGAATTTCTGGAAGAAGGATATGCTCCAAGTGTGGAGCAGTATATCACATTGAATTTAACCCTCCAAAGATCCCAGGAAAGTGTGATATCTGTGGAGGAGATCTAATTCAAAGGCCTGACGATAGGCCTGAGATAGTGGAGAAGAGGTACGACATATATATGAGGAATATGGAACCGATAATAAAATTCTACCAGAAGCAGGGAATTTACGTTAAGATAGATGGTCATGGATCGATTAATGAAGTTTGGGAAAGGATAAGGCCTCTACTGGATTACATTTATAATACTAGGAGTAGGCGATGATTTGACTCCGGAAAAGCTGAATGATGATGAAGTCCAGCCCGAATGAGCCGGGGTGATAAAATGCTCAAATTTGAAATAAAAGCAAGGGATGGGGCCGGAAGGATAGGAAAACTTGAAGTAAATGGGAAAAAAATTGAAACCCCAGCGATAATGCCCGTGGTCAACCCCAAGCAAATGGTAGTGGAGCCAAAGGAACTAGAAAAGATGGGGTTTGAGATAATAATCACAAATTCTTATATAATTTACAAGGATGAAGAGCTCAGGAGAAAAGCTCTTGAGTTGGGAATACATAGAATGCTAGATTATAACGGAATAATAGAGGTGGATTCTGGGTCATTTCAGCTCATGAAATATGGGAGCATTGAGGTAAGCAATCGAGAGATAATAGAATTCCAACATAGAATAGGAGTCGATATAGGGACATTTTTAGATATACCAACTCCTCCAGATGCTCCAAGGGAACAGGCAGTTAAAGAGTTAGAGATTACGCTGTCAAGGGCCAGGGAAGCGGAAGAAATAAAGGAGATTCCCATGAATGCCACCATCCAGGGATCGACGTATACAGATCTAAGAAGATACGCTGCGAGAAGATTAAGCAGCATGAACTTCGAGATACATCCAATAGGAGGCGTTGTTCCACTTTTGGAATCTTACAGATTTAGGGATGTTGTTGACATAGTCATCTCCTCAAAAATGGCACTAAGACCAGACAGGCCCGTGCACTTATTTGGAGCGGGGCACCCTATAGTTTTCGCACTTGCAGTTGCAATGGGTGTTGATCTTTTTGATTCAGCTAGCTATGCACTGTATGCCAAAGATGACAGATACATGACTCCAGAGGGAACAAAGAGACTTGATGAACTAGATTACTTTCCATGTTCCTGTCCAGTCTGCTCTAAATACACCCCCCAAGAGTTAAGGGAAATGCCTAAGGAGGAGAGGACAAGGTTACTGGCCCTTCACAATCTCTGGGTAATCAAGGAAGAGATTAAGCGAGTAAAGCAGGCCATAAAAGAAGGAGAACTGTGGAGATTGGTTGATGAAAGAGCTAGATCCCATCCAAAGCTATACTCTGCATATAAGAGGCTTCTGGAGCATTATACATTTCTCGAAGAATTCGAGCCGATAACTAAAAAATCTGCTTTATTCAAGATTAGCAACGAAAGCTTAAGGTGGCCCGTAGTGAGGAGGGCTAAAGAGAGGGCCAAAAGCATCAATGAAAGGTTTGGGGAACTAGTTGAGCATCCGATATTTGGGAGGGTGTCAAGGTATCTTAGCCTAACATATCCATTTGCCCAAAGTGAAGCTGAAGATGATTTCAAAATTGAAAAACCTACAAAGGAAGATGCTATAAAATATGTAATGGCGATAGCTGAATATCAGTTCGGAGAGGGTGCCTCGAGAGCTTTTGATGATGCTAAAGTCGAACTTTCAAAGACGGGGATGCCCAGACAAGTTAAAGTTAACGGTAAGAGGTTAGCGACAGTTAGAGCAGATGATGGATTGCTAACCTTAGGAATAGAAGGTGCAAAAAGGCTTCACAGGGTTCTACCTTATCCCAGGATGAGAGTCGTGGTAAATAAGGAAGCTGAGCCCTTTGCAAGGAAAGGTAAGGATGTATTTGCGAAATTCGTCATTTTTGCAGATCCGGGAATTAGACCTTACGATGAGGTCTTGGTTGTAAATGAAAACGATGAGCTGCTAGCAACTGGACAGGCATTACTTTCGGGAAGGGAGATGATAGTCTTTCAGTATGGAAGAGCTGTCAAGGTAAGGAAAGGTGTTGAGTGAGCGAAATCGTTTTATTCTTTTTTTCTATCCATAGTCTAGGTGATGACATGGACTTTAATATTGGTGGTATAAGCGGAGACGTTGGGATCGGTGCGGTAATTGGATTTATAACTGGGTATGCTCTCAAAAAGTTCCTTAAGATAGTGGCGGCCCTTATAGGTGTCTACATTCTGAGCTTGTTCTGGCTTCAGCAAAAGGGAGTCATAAAAATAAACACAGAAGCATTGTTTAATCTAGCTAAAAGCGCTACGCAACAAACTATAGGACTCGCAGATAAGGTAATTGGAATTTTACCTGGAAGCGCTGCCTTTATAGCTGGTTTTTACCTAGGATTTAGGAAGGGTTAGATTAGGGACTTCCCAATCATTTCAACCCTTTTTTCAACCCCAAAGAATTTCAATATAGTTGGAGCAATATCATATAGTGTTGCCTCTTCCTTCTTAGCCTCCAGATTCCACAATACCAAAGGAACTTTAACAACCCTTTCATTCAGAGAACCGTGCATCCCTCTAACCCAGTAGCTTTTCCCTTTAATCCCTTTGCACTCTCTATGATGGCAGAACCAAAAACCCTCTTTGGCTGAAACTATCAAATCCCCACTAACGGGGGCATTTAGATAGGGAAGATCTTCCCTTAAGAAAACCGCTTTAACTCCCGGGGCTCTCCTGAGAACTTCATAAGCATCTTCCCTTTCCCTGGGGTCTTTCAAGTATACGTGTACACCCCCTCCGGAGGAGACTCTAAGTGTCTCTATTCCCTTATTCCTTAAGTACTCTCTAAGGTTCACCCAAGTGTGGACTTCTTCCTGTCCATGATCCGCAAATATTATAAAGGCATACTCATCTTTAAGCCTCTCCCAAAGAGCTCTTATTGCTGAATCAACTGTTTCTACAGCTTTTAGGGCCTCTCTGCTTTCAGGTCCATGATCATGTTGCATCCCATCTATGGATGCGAAATGCACTAGCAATAGATCCGGCTTACACTCTTCATATAGGTATAGTGCCGAATTTAAAACCCAGACATCCTTCTTCCAATCCCTTCCGTGCCTCCTGTAAAGCTCATCACTGGAGAAAAATGGTGGGAATATTCTAACGTCAACATTACTAAAAGGAGGCATTGTGTAGCCGGAAACGCTTGCTATCCTAACTCCCCTCTGACGAAGTATGTCTTGAATTAGCGGAGCTTTTATGACCTTGTGAGGATTGAATGCAACATCATATTCATAAAATTTAACCCTAACACCGCTTAATCTATCGTAATAGCCGTTCTCAACGACCCAATGATGGCGAGGCTCGACGCCCGTCATTACGGTTGTGTGGACTAGATCCGTTAAAGTTGGAAATATAGAGTCCACGGTAAATATATCCCCTTTCTCGGCAAGCTCACTTAGGAAGGGCATATACTTAAGATTGTAAATTCCATTACCGTCTAAACTAATCAAGGCAAGCTTCTTCATGCTTTCACCTCAGCCGGTAGGTGGTTCATCACCCCTCAGCCGGGAGTAGTTCATCATTAGTCGCTAATGATTTTAACCGATATTTCATAAATTTAATCGATGGGAGCTGAGGAGGCCCTACCTAAGTATTTCGCAATACTTAAGAGAGAGGAAGAGCCAAATTTCATGCTAGCCCGGAATGTTAAGGTAAGATTTAGGGGAGATGAGGATTTAGATGGACTATGGGTGATTCATGATGAAGGTCTCGACAAGCTCAAGGAAAACGATCTAACTGAAAATCCTGAAAGGAATCTCCTTGATTTAAAGGCTAAGATAGCAGATAAGATCCTTGAGAGATGCACACTCTGTGAGATAAAATGTAGGGTAAACAGAAAGAAGAGCCCAGGGTACTGCAGGGTTAAGGAGAGCCTAGTTGCTAGTGATTTTCTTCACTATGGTGAGGAACCGGAGCTGGTTCCATCCTATACGGTTTTCTTCTCTGGTTGCAACTTTCGTTGTGTTTTCTGCCAAAATTGGGATATAAGCCAGTTTAGAATTGGAGTTGAATATCTTCCAGAGTATATGGCAATTAAAATAGAGAAGGCCTTTCAGTTGGGAGCTAGGAATGTTAACTTCGTGGGAGGGGAACCTACACCGAACCTTCCTTTCATACTTGAAACCCTTAGATATGTCAGGGTTCCCATCCCAATTGTTTGGAACTCTAATATGTATATGAGCGAAGAAGCTATGAAGTTGCTTGATGGAGTGGTCGACATATACCTGGGAGACTTCAAATATGGGAATGACAGGTGCGCAATGAAGTACTCTAAGGTTCCAAGGTATTGGGAAGTAGTAACAAGGAATTTCCTTCTAGCTAAGGAGCATTTTAGAGCTGAATTCTTAATAAGGCATTTGGTAATGCCAAATCATTTAGATTGTTGCACGAAGCCCATATTAAGATGGATAGCAGAAAACCTTGGAAGGGAAATTAGAGTTAATGTAATGTTTCAGTACCGACCCGAGTACAAAGCTATTGAATATGATGAGATAGCGAGGACTTTAACGCTAGATGAAATGAGGGAAGCCGAAAAAATTACCAAAAAGCTCGGATTTAAAAATGCCCTTGTGGGTTGAAAATGATAGTCAATGAAAGCAAGAATTTGAGCTGGGAAGGGGAGGTAAGGATCGCTGATAGCTTCATTAAAAGGGCCCTAGGTTTGATGTTTAAAAAGCCTAGGTATGCCTTAGTCTTTATCCTTCCCCTCGAAACAAGGATTAATGCCTCAATCCATGGCTTTTTCATGCTGGAAAGCATAGATGTGATATTCCTGGATTCCAATTTTAGGGTTGTCGATGTTACAACACTTAAACCATGGAGGATTTACATCCCTAAAGCTCGTGCAAGGTACATAATTGAAGGGCCTAGGGGGCTTAAAGAGTCAATTAAACCCGAATTTGGAGATAAGATAAAATGGTTCACTTAATTAGCTTTTTGATTAATTAGGTTCTTAAATAAAAATGTGATTAAATAATTATGTATCTAAATTCAAACCCAAATTATTCGAATATTGAACAAAATAGTTTAAAAATCAAAAAGAGAGTTGAGGGGTGATGGGTAACGTAAGATGGGCTAAAAGGAAATACACAGATGATGAGATATACTCCATTCTAGACCCCTTGGTTAGGGAATGGTTCAAAAGAAAGTTCAACTCGTTCACACCCCCACAGAGGTATGCAATAGTTGAAATTCATAAGGGGGAGAACGTCCTTATATCTTCCCCCACAGGTTCCGGCAAAACCCTTTCAGCATTTTTGGCCATAATAAGCGAGCTTATATCACTCGGAAGAAAGGGTAAGCTTGAAGATAAAATATACTGCGTTTATATTTCTCCTTTAAGGGCCCTTAATAATGACATAAGAAGGAACCTTGAAGAGCCTCTCAGAGAGATTAAAGAACTAGCCCAGGAACTTGGGGAGGAGATCCCTGAAATTAGGATAGCTGTAAGAACCAGCGACACTTCAAGCTATGAGAAAAGTAAGATGGTGAAAAAACCACCCCATATATTAATAACAACCCCTGAAAGCCTGGCTATAGCTCTAAATGCACCCAAATTTAGGGAAAGATTAAGGGATGTAAGGTGGGTAATAGTTGACGAGGTTCATGCCCTAGCTGAAAATAAGAGAGGATCGCACTTAGCGTTAACTCTCGAGAGGTTAAGGGAGCTAGTCGGTAGGGACTTTGTAAGAATTGGACTTAGTGCCACAATTCATCCACTTGAAGAAGTGGCCAAGTTTGTGTTCGGTTTTAATGACGATGGAACACCAAGGTCAGGGCTTATAGTTGATGTCTCCTTCGCCAAGCAGACGGAGATAAAGGTTGAAAGCGTCGTTGAGGATTTAATATACACTGATGCTGAAACCTTAAGTAATGCTCTTTATAATCGCTTAGCAGAACTTATAAGGAAGCATAAGACTACCTTGATATTCACTAACACGAGAAGTGGAGCAGAGAGGGTGGCTTTCAATTTGAAGAAAAGGTTTCCAGAGTTTAAAGGATTAATAGAAACTCATCATTCATCCTTATCGAGGGAAGTTCGCTTGGATGTTGAGGAAAAACTAAAAAGAGGTGAATTAAGAGCCGTTGTATGTGTTTCTGGGGATTCAAAAGTTCTAACAGAAAAAGGCCCGGTTGAGATTCGACATTTAAACTCAGGGATGATAGTTGGAATCAATGGTTTTAAGAGTAGATTCGTTAAATTCCAGGAATTACATCAAGTTAAGTACCAGGAATATGGGGTTAAAATAAGAACACAGCTAGGATTTGAAGTTAAATGTACTAGAGAGCACAGATTCCTCACTATTGATAAAAATGGAGAGCTAAGATGGGTGGAGGCGTGGAGGCTTAAAGAAGGAGATTACGTGGGAATCATAAGGAAACTTCCAAGTCCCAATTCAAAAGTTTTAATTCTAGACTTTTTGCCAGAGAGCACTTATCTTTGGCTTAATAAGGAATTTTTAAAAAAACTAAAGGTCTCGATAAAAGAAAAATTTGGATCGATAAAGAATTATGCAAAAGAGAGGGGATTTAATTCCTCTTATCTCGTAAAACAACTAAACGGTCTTTCTCCATTTCGTTGGGGAAGGCTACGGGTTATTCTAAATGATGTTAGCATTGAGATATCCCGAGATGACATTGAAAGGATAACCTCTAGGAGGGGTAAGTACTCACTTCCACCTGAGCTTACACCCGGCATTGCAAGATTGCTTGGCTTCTGGATGGCAAGTGGTTCACTTAATAGAAATACCCTAATATTCTACAGCCAGGATAAGAAAATTCTCGAGAGATACGAAGACCTATGTAAAAGAGAGTTTAGAGTTAAAGGAAGGATAAAAGCACAAGATAAGGGTACCTATATACTTGAAATTCCATCTAGCCTTCTCTCATTTGTCTTTAAAAACCTCGCTAGGCCAAAGCTTGAAGTACCTCCAATCATCTACATACTACCAGAGAAGCATAAAGAAGAATTTTTGGCCGGCTATTTCGATGGAAATGGTTTTATCAAGATAGAGAACGGAAGAATTCATTCACTCGGATTTTTTGCGTTCAATAGAAAATTTGCAGAGGGTATAAGAGATATCCTCCTTCAGCTCGGTATACTCTCATCTATAAATGAGCAAACTTTTGAAGTCTCAATCATCGAAGGAGAAAAATTCCTCAAGATAGTCAATTCCTGGAGGTCAAATTATTATAAAGAGTGGGAAGATGTTATCCCAAATCTTGAAAAGCGCTTAAAAGAGATAGAAGAGAAACTCGGGTATCCAGGAACCTATAACCGGAGAGAAATTAGAAGGAGTGAGTTGAAAGCCATTATCAAGCTTTATGAAAAGGTGGCGAGGGAAAGAGGACTTAACGACGTTCTTAAGGAGCTCTCCTATTTGAAGGAGTTATCCGAGGGGGATATATTCTTTGACAGGATAACCTCCATTGAACCGGTTTATCTTGACGTAGCCTACGGTATTATAAACTCTGAAACTGGAAATTATGTTGTTAATGGGTTTGTCTCGAAAAATAGCTCAACAAGCTTGGAGTTGGGTATAGACATCGGTACAATAGACTTGGTAGTCCTCGTCGGTTCCCCAAAGAGTGTAAACAGGGCCCTTCAAAGAATAGGAAGGGCTGGGCACAGACTTCATGAAGTTAGTAGGGGAATAATTCTAGCCTTAGATAGAGATGATCTAGTTGAGGTAACAGTTTTAGCTCACAACGCCAGGAATAGGAAGCTGGATAGGATAAAAATACCTAAGAACCCTCTCGACGTTTTAGTTCAGCATATCCTGGGAATGGCCCTTGAAAAAGTATGGGAGATCGAGGAAGCTTATAGGGTCGTGAGAAGGGCCTATCCCTATCATGAACTTCCCTTTAGTGATTTCATGAACGTTCTTAAGTATCTGGCCGGCGAGTATTCAGGTTTAGAGGAGAAAAGGGTTTACGCTAAGATATGGCTTGAGAATGGAAAGTTTGGAAGAAGAGGAAAGATGACAAGGGCGATATATTATATGAATACTGGAACTATACCAGACGAGGCCAAGATAGACGTCTTTACCCTTGATAAAAAGTACATCGGAACCGTTGAGGAAGAATTTGCTGAAAGGTTAATGCCCGGAGATATCTTCGTTTTAGCTGGTAGGACTTATGAATTCGTTAAGAGCAGGGGAAACAAGATCTATGTAATTCCCAGGGAAGGAGCTAAGCCCACAATACCCTCATGGTTTTCCGAGATGTTACCCTTAAGTTTCGATTTAGCCATTGACATCCAGAGATTCAGGGGAGAAGTCAAGAAGCTTTTAACCAGTAAAAGGGCTGAATCCTTGCTTATGAAAAAGTACGGAATAGATAATGTAACTGCTAAAGCTATAATCTCATATTTTAGGGAGCAGGCAAAGTATTCTATAATACCAGATGATGAAACGGTTCTCGTTGAAATAGTTAGGGAAGGAAACGTTACTAAGTACTTCTTCCATACCCTAATAGGGAGAAGGGCCAACGATGCCCTGAGTAGGGCTTTTGCATACATGATAAGTAAAAAGAAGAAATGCAACGTGGGGATTGCAATAACGGATAATGGTTTCATGCTAAAGGTTCCAGTTGACAAAGAGCTAAAGGAAGGGGAGATACTTGAGCTATTTTACGTTGAGAATTTAAGAGAGATCCTTAAGAGGGCCCTCGACAACACCGAGCTACTTAAGAGAAGGTTTAGGCATGTAGCTAATAGAGGACTTTTAATTTTAAGGAGGTACATGGGAAGAGAAAAAAGCCTCAGCAGACAACAGATGAATGCACAGACACTTTTGAACTTCCTTAAGAAGAATCATCCCAACTTTCCATTGCTAAAGGAAGTTTATAGGGAGATTATGGAGGATAAAATGGATATAGAGAATGCTGAGCTTTTCCTTAAATGGATAAAGGAGGGAAAGATCAAAGTTACCGTTAGAGAGCATCCGTATCCAAGTCCCTTCGCCTTTAACTTGGAAGTAATAGGGGCTAGTGATGTTGTACTGATGGAGGATAGGAGGGAGTTAATAAAAGAGCTTCATAAGAAGATAATGGCAATAATAAAGGGTGTCCCCTCCCCGACCGCCCCCCGATCACCGATCACGGGGGTGTGAGAGGGGAGGGGCATATTAGAGTCTTCTGTAAGTACTTTAAAGTTATTTCTCTCCAAGCAATCTTTCATGCTCTCTCATCATGCACCTATTAGCTACAATTATTAACCCAGCTTCATCGGCCTTCTTAGATGCTTCTCGGTTATATGTGTTGTACTGAAACCAAACTACCTTTGCTCCCTTTTTTATCGCTTGTTCCACGTATTCCATTGTTAACTTGGGCTTTACAAAGAGATCAACAACCTCAATCTTATCGGGTATGTCAAGAACGCTTGGATAACACTTTCTCCCGAGAACTTCCTCATACTTGGGATTAACGGGATAGACATCGTACCCATGCTCGAGCAAGTACTTCATAACAATGTTTGCATCCCTTTCAGGCTTTGGTGAAGCCCCAACGAGAGCTATCTTCTTGTACCTTGTAAGGATTTCCCTGATGTCTTCGTCTGTTAACCCATCAATAGGCCTCGTCTCTTCCATAATCTCACCCTAGGAAGCTTTAACGTACCCTATTAAAAAGTATTGAAGGGCCTTACCTATATCCATTAAAATAATGAAGATCACCAAGAGCACTCCCGTAACCGTCCAGAATGATTTAGCCCTAACGAAGCCCAGCAATGAATATAAGATAATCATGACTATGAAAGCAAGGATTAGATGGAACCCTTCCTCGCTCCTCTTTCCCTGGATTAATCTCCACAGACCCTTAGCATTTCTGACCCAGTAAACCTCTCCGATATACTTACAGTCCTCGGAAAGTATTACCTTTCCTTCACATTTCACTAAGCAAGCTTCTCGCCTAAATTCTAGGAAGGGCTCTATTTTTAGGTCGACTTCGTACTCGCTGTCTCCGATAACAACATAACTTCCCTTGACAAGCTCTGAACAAGGTTCCTCAATTTCGAGGAGCTTTACTAAATACCTTCCCCGGAAGAGCATCTTCATCCCACTACGAATTTTAGAAGGGAAGTGAGGTCTCCTTCCCAAGTTGCCAATCCAACGTACTTATCGGCCCCGCCATAATAGAATAATAACCTATTACCGAGATCGACAAAGCCTTCAAGGAAGACGACATTATCTACGTGCCCCTCCAGCTCCCATGGATATTCTGGCTCCAGTATTGGTCTTCTACTCCTAATCTTGACTTTCCAGGGTTCATCTCTATCGAAGAGGGCCACACCTACCCTATACACTAGGTTTTCATTAGCGGAATTATAAAATAAAACTATTGAATCCTCAGTTAAAATCGGAGGCGGTCCGGGCTCCACTAATAAGCTATCAAATTTTCCCTTCCTGGGCTTCATTACTGGAGAGTTATAGTATTCCCAATGAATACCGTCGGATGAATAGGCTATCCAAATGTTAGAATCTCCAAAGTACATGATATACTCCCCGTTTATTTTCTGAGGTAAAATTGCCCCGCTTTTAGTCCAACCCCTTGGCCTTAGCCTATTGCCAGGAAAGTTTGGAAATAGAGGCTCCCCTTTCTCCCAGGATAAGAGATTTTTTGAAACTGCAATGCAGAGCCTCGCAATCCTACCATCGTACCCAGTATATGTCATCACGTATCTTTTCCCCAATTTCACTACCCTTGGATCCTCTATCCCTTTTTTCTCCCATTGATACTCCGGCTCCATAACGGGCTCCGGATGCTTGACAAAGTTGATTCCATCTTCACTTAGGGCCAGTCCAATCCTTCCAGTTACGTTATCCTCTCCCTCGGCCCTATACAGCATGATGAATTTTTCCCTCACGTAAATTACGCTAGGATTATAGACGTTCTTTGAATCGAAACCTTCCTTAGAGGGTTCCAATATAGGTTTGGGAAGCTTTTTCAACATAGAGGATCAACCAGAGAATATTTTTATCCTCACCTCCTTAAAAATGAGGGGGTTGAGATGATAAGGGTGAAAGTGATTGGAAGGGGAATAGAGAAAGAGATCAAATGGAGAGAAGGAATGAAGGTAAAGGATATTCTGAGGGAGGTCGGCTTTAATACTGAGAGTGCGATAGCAAAAGTAAATGGAAAAGTAGCGTTAGAAGAAAAGGAGGTCAGGGATGGAGATCTAGTGGAGGTAATTCCGGTAGTTTCTGGAGGCTAATTTATCTAACTTTTCGGCCATAAAAATATTTATAAATTCTACCCAATTAATAGAGCTGGACAAGGCACTCTTCTGAGTGTCTTGTCCAAAGTTGAATGGATGTGTTGGAGATGTATAGTGGAAAAGGTGGAAAGAGGAGATTTACTGGAGATAGAGGAAGAAAGATGGAAGCTCCAGTTAAGGTTGGAGAAAGGTATAAGGTAAAGATTGAAAGTATGGGGAAAGGAGGAGATGGAATAGCAAGGATAAAGGGGTTTGTAATATTCGTACCCCATACGAAAGTTGGAGATGAAGTCGAGATCGTGATAAACTCTGTGAAAAGGAGGTTTGCATTCGCGGAAGTTATTGAGTGAAATTTTTAATTCTTGCTTCTTTCTTTTCTTCATGCTTCATGAGATACCAAAAAGTGAAATCTTAAAGGAGTTAAAAAGGATAGGGGCTAAAAGAGTTCTAATACAATCTCCAGAAGGCCTTAGAAGGGAAGCTGAAGAACTTGCAGGGTTCTTAGAGGAAAACAACATCGAGGTTTTTTTACATGGAGAAATAAACTATGGAGCCTGCGATCCCGCTGATAGAGAGGCTAAGTTAGTTGGGTGTGACGCCCTCATTCATCTGGGTCACTCTTACATGAAGCTTCCCCTTGAAGTTCCCACGATCTTCGTTCCAGCTTTCGCAAGAGTTAGTGTCGTTGAGGCTTTAAAGGAAAATATAGGGGAAATAAAGAAGCTTGGTAGGAAGATAATTGTAACGACGACAGCCCAGCATATTCATCAGCTTAAGGAGGCTAAGGAATTTTTAGAGAGTGAAGGGTTTGAAGTTAGCATTGGAAGAGGGGATTCTAGAATTTCCTGGCCAGGTCAAGTTCTTGGTTGTAACTATTCTGTAGCTAAAGTTAGGGGAGAGGGGATACTCTTTATAGGATCGGGGATTTTTCATCCACTGGGATTAGCCGTGGCAACAAGAAAAAAGGTTCTAGCAATAGATCCATATACAAAAGCCTTTTCCTGGATAGATCCTGAGAGGTTCATAAGGAAGAGATGGGCCCAAATAGCAAAGGCCATGGATGCTAAGAAATTTGGTGTCATAGTAAGCATTAAAAAAGGTCAACTGAGACTAGCGGAAGCTAAGAGGATCGTTAAGCTCCTAAAGAAACACGGTAGGGAAGCAAGACTTATAGTGATGAACGATGTAAATTATCATAAATTGGAGGGATTTCCATTCGAAGCATACGTAGTCGTAGCTTGCCCCAGAGTACCTTTGGATGATTATGGAGCATGGAGAAAACCCGTGCTAACACCGAAGGAGGTTGAGATACTCCTGGGGTTAAGGGAGGAATACGAGTTCGATGAAATATTAGGGGGGCCGAGGGAGAGTGATGAACCCTTTGGAATCTCAATTCATAGCACCCGCTGACTTCCTTGTTATGTTGCTTGGACTCCTTATATATTATGAACTCCTAAAGGTATGCTTCGAGGTATTCACTTATAAAAAACCGAGTAAGCTTTATCTCCTCCTAGTTTCAGCTGTATCAATGACACTAACATTATTCGTTAACGTTTTACTGGCTATAATCTTCACGGCCTTTGCGGTAGCTGTTAAAGGAATAAACTTAAAAGACACATTTATAATAACCGCAACTACAGAATTTGGCTTCATACTCGGCTTCTTTACCTTATACTTTATATTTACCACCATAGGAACCATAATTGGAATTGAGGGGTTAAAGCTAAATCTGGATTGGGATGAGCTGTTGCACTATGCGATGTCCAAACTAACCCTAAAGCTTATAAGGGAACCACTTTAATGCCCAATAGCGAGGTGGGTTAAATGGCGATCTGGCAGGGAAGATCACTTAAGAAGCCTTCAGGTGGGAGGATTGTCCTCGCGAGGAAGAAGAGAAAGAGGGAACTCGGTAGGGAGCCTTCAAATACAAGGGTTGCTGAGCAGGATAAGAGGAAGATAATTAGAACCTATGGAGGAAATAGAAAAGTAAGGCTAACTGCTGCGGCCTATGCGAATGTCTTTGATAAGAGTGGAAAGGGTAGAAAGGTAAGGATAATTAGGGTTCTTGAAAACCCAGCAAACAGGCAGTTTGCCAGGAGAAATATCATAACCAAGGGGGCAATAATAGAGACTGAGATAGGTAAGGCAAAGGTTACCTCAAGGCCAGGACAAGATGGAGTTGTCAATGCGATCCTACTAGAAGAGTGAATACTTTTCTTTTACATCCTTTCAGAATTGCCCACTTTCTCATCCCGTTTGCTTTCAGATTGCATACTAATTCATTTAGAAATTGGGAAGGTTTTTACATTCCATTAGGTAGATAAGGGCGATGTGCCTAATTGCCGGTGGCTTTAAGCTTTACACGGATGAGATAATTAGGATAATCGAGCTTGGTAAGCATAGGGGCCCAGACTCCTTTGGCGTTTGGAGTGAGAGGGAGGTAATTAAGTCAAGTGATTTTTCTGCTCTTGAGGAGGTTAAGGGAGGAGATAAGGTTTTAATTCAGTGCAGACTCGCAATGACCGGATCTAAGGAGTATACCCAACCGTTCTATAACGAGATAGCTCTCGTTCACAATGGGGAAATATATAATCACGAAAAGCTTCGAGCTTATTTAGTTGAGAGAGGAATATCATTCGAGAGTGATGTTGATAGTGAGGTAATACTCAGGCTACTTGAGTATTTACTCTTTGATAGGAACTTATCCCCTTGGAACGCAATTAAAAAGTTAATGTGGATGCTTAGGGGGGATTATGCAGTTGCTTTTCATTACAATGGAAAGTTCTACCTCTTCAGGGATCCCCTAGGGATAAGACCCCTCTACTACTCATCACAGGGTCACTTCGGATCTGAGAAAAAAGTTCTCTGGGGTTTAGGGGAAGAAGCTACGCCCGTAATGCCGGGAGAGGCCGTTGAAATTTCTAAATTTGGAATAAATAGGGTAAGGTTGTACGATGTGACTGCGATAAAGAGCTTTGGGAGCGAGTACTTTGATGGCTTGAGGAACCTTTTAATTGACTCAGTTAAAATAAGAAGTAGCAAAAAAATAGGAATATTATTCTCTGGAGGTCTTGACAGTACGTTGATAGCATTTATAGCTTCGAGGTATTCTAACGTAACTTTATACGTTTCTGGTACCGAGGACAGTAAAGACGTTGAATGGGCTAGAAAAGTTTCCCAAGAACTAGGATTAAAGCTTAAGGAGTATATATTTTCCAAGGAGGAAGTTGAGAAAGAGCTAAAGAGGATTATGTTTGCAATCGAGGAGCCAAATCCAATGAACCTTTCAATAGCGATTCCCCTTTACTTCTCTACAAAACTTGCAAGAGAAGATGGAGTTAAGATTTTATTGAGTGGACAGGGGGCCGATGAGCTCTTCGGGGGTTATGCAAAGTATCTTGAGAATCCGAATCTCATGATTAGCGACGTAGCAAATCTAGGGGAAAGGAACTTAGCAAGGGACGATAAGGTTTCCATGATTAACGGAGTTGAGGTTAGGTATCCGTATCTTGATTTACCATTTGCAGTACTAGCTCTTAACACACCCCTGCAACATAAAATTAAAGATGGGAAGAGAAAAATAATATTAAGGGAGATAGCCAAAAGTCTGGGGCTTCCCGAGTGGATTGCTGAGAGGGAAAAGAAAGCAGCTCAATATGGAAGTAATGCTCAAAAGATTCTAGAGAAAATTGCAAAATCTCGTGGTATTAGGCTTAAAGAGCTTGCTTCTCTCCTATTCTCGGAAGTTTTTAGGGGAATACATAACCGATAAACTTTTATATATTTTATTTATTAACTAAGTACAAAAAAGTGTACTACAAAAATCTGTACCTGGTGATTGGATTGGAAGATCTAAAGAAGCAACTTGAGGAGCTCAAGAAGAGACTTGAGGTGCTTGAGGAGAATATAGATCCTGTAGACGAGGTAATGCTCTCGATAAAAATTAGATTAAAGAAGAAACTTGAAGTACTACCTGAATTGGACGAAGAAAAGGCTGCTAAGGTGTTGAAAGCTCTTGCGAATCCCGATAGGATAAAGATAATGAAGATGCTCTCTGAGAGGCCCATGGGATTTAAGGAGATAAAAGATTCATTGAAAGTTGAAAGCCCCACGGTTTCCCATCATCTCAAGCTTCTCCTAAAAACTAGAATGATTAGGAAAAGAGAAAAATACGAGATAACTGAAGATGGCCTTTTGTTTTTGAGGATTCTTAGGATAATATCGGCCCTAGAGGAAGGTGAAGATAATGTTTAGCGTTGAGGAGGGAATAAGGTTTAAGATTAGGGATGCACTAAAGGCAATAACTGCTTTGTTAATAATATTGTGGCTATTTAAGGGATGGCTTAGGCTCGAGGCATATAACGAAGAAATGGTTTGGGCGATAATAACCCTAATTATAATAACAGAAATCCTGGGAGTTGGAAGATGGATTGGAATAACCATAAGCGGAATAATACTTTCACTTGCTAAGGCGGCATTCTTAATAGCGATCTTTCTGTTCTTTGGGAAGTGGTTAGATCTACCTAAGGATTTCCCAATAGATGCGAAGACGGCCTTTGCATACTCAGTAGTCCTTGGAATAGCCGGTATATTGGTGGCCAAATTTGATTTTCCATTAAGTAAAGGGGAAGTCTACCCAAGAGTCGAAAAGAAAGCCTATAAGTTTAACGGCTTTTCATATGGAAAGGTGAAGCTGTCTGGAGAAGGGAAAGCCTATCCAATTAAACTTGGGAGAAAGAGGATAGGATGGGCTATTGAAGGGGAAGTGATAGTTGAAGCAGATACGCCCTTGGGAGTAATCAAGAGGAAGCTCATAGCCCCAGTTGCTATATGGACGAGCATAAACATAGCTTCAGAAAAGGCTTCCCCCAACTTAACTTTCGTGGACACTGCAAACTCCCTTTTAAGTGCTCCAACTACCTACACTAAGGAAAAAAGCTCCATAGATCTTGGAATCCTCAAGGTATACGAAGGAGAGGACTTCACGTACGTTAAGTTACCCTTCCTCGAAGTCGTTGAAACTCCTCAAGGTGAAGAAGTTAAAATCGGCCCCTTCAAGATTAGGGAAGGAAGCACAGAGAAACCTAGGAAGGATATGATAACAATACAAGAGCTAAGGAATGGATTTAAGCTGACTATCCTTGGTGAGAGACTTACCATAACCACTGAAGATTTCAAAATAGAGACCATAGGAGATAGGATACTCTATAAAAGCGGCGAAGAGAAGCTAGCAATAGGGGATGGATACGTTTCTTTGGACTCTGGAACTATATCGATAAGCGTTGGTAGGGATTCTGGAAAGATAAGAATTGAAGATACAGTAATTTCGGCCAGTGAAGGAAAGGTTAAGATAAGAATAGGGAGTAAAAACTACATAATAGAAAGCGAAGAGGCCTTTAAACTTGTTCTTGAAAAAGCTAGAGAGATCGTGGAGGAACAGGCTGACGACATTATAGAGGGTTTAGGGATAGACAGGGCAAGGCTGAATAGAAGAATAAAGGAGCTAGTAGAAAAGCTTATGGAGTACATTTGAGGTGATTGAGGATGATATTCTATGGAATAAAGAGGGTTATAGTAAGTTCTGTTAACGGTTCTATAAGAGTTAAAGGATCCAATATCGATTACGTTAAGCTCGAATATGAGATTCAAGGCGATGCTGACGTTAGGATCGAACGGGAAGAGGATACCTTGATAATTAAGGAGAAACTTAAGAGAAGATGGATTCTCGGCATATTGGGAAGGGATGGCAAGGTTAATATTAGCCTAACGGTTCCTTCTGAAGTTGAAGTCGAAATAACGAGCGTTAACGGGCCAATAAGAGCTGAAAACTGTAGGATTACAGGGATTAAGAGTACGAACTCTAGTATAACCCTAAAAGATGCTAAAATAGGAAAGGTGCACACCGTGAACGGAACGGTAAGAGGGTCAGTAAAACTGACCGAAGAGCCAGAGGTAAAGACAGTAAACGGAAATATCGACCTTAAGATATACGAGATTGAAGGGGATGGAAAGATAAGTACCGTAAATGGGGGCGTTAATCTAACAATTATGGATGACGTTAAAATAAATGCAAAAACGGTGACCGGGAAGATCGAAGTTCCTCCTATGGAAGGAGTTCACGAGCTCAGGATAGCAACTGTAAATGGCTCCATAACGGTTGAAAAAGCCTAGGAGGATTACTAATGCCACTAGGCAGGGACTTCTGGCTATTTTCAGTTGGTAGATGGATATCAACAGCAGGCTGGACTATTCAGGACGTGGCCGTTCCTCTCTATGTTTTGGATAAGACCGGAAGCGGAACGATGATGAGCGCCTTTGTCATGGCCGAGCTAATTCCCAGGATAATCCTCAATCCACTTGCGGGAGTCATAGGGGACAGGTACAATAGAAAACACCTTATGGTTGGCTTTGACCTTGCCAGGGGAGTGCTCCTCTTCCTAATTATAGCTCTCAACATGCTCGAATTAAGGGAGTTGTTAATAGTTCAGGTGATAATGTCCGCAATGGGCTCCTTCTTTTCTGCGGGTACTTCGGCCATGTTTCCGGATCTAGTTCCTAAGGAGGAATTAATGCAAGCGAACTCGATTCTACAGATGGGAACCCAGGTAATAAATGTCATAAGTCCGGCCCTTGGTGGGCTTATCTACGGCCTCGGAGGAATAAGAGCAGCAATACTCGTGAACGCAATAAGCTTCTTTGGTTCCGGTCTATTTGAAATACTTATAAGGTATGAGTGGAGGAGGAAGGCTGGAAAGCTTACCATTACAAAAGTAGTCGAAGAATTCCTGGAAGCCCTTAACTTAATAAAGAACTCCCAGATGTTAACGGTAATTATATCATTTTCCGTAATCTTAAACGCCCTCTTAAACCCCCTCTTTGCAGTAGTGTTCCCTTACATGGTAAGGGTAGTTGTAAAGCTCTCAGCTTTCCAATTTGGTACAGTACAGACATCCTTAACACTTGGAATGCTCGTAGGAAACCTTATAATAGCTGGAATTTTAAGGGAGTCGGCAACTAAGCATATATTTAAGGCCTTAGCAATTCAAGAATTCTTCCTACTAATGATACCATTTACACCAAGGCTATACTATCCAGAGAATTACTTCGCAATACTCACCATAGTGTTCATAATAGGAGTGTTTAATGTTCTCGTTAACATACCCATACTAACTAAGTTACAGAGGGAGGTTCCTGAGGAGTACAGGGCCAGGATCTTCTCAACCCTTGAAACCCTCGTCATGAGTGCAACGCCAGTGGGAATGGCCCTCATAGGGCCAGCTGTTGATAAGCTGGGCTACCTGAGGGTGACTTTAAGTTTAACCTTAATTGGAATCCTAATAACATTGTACTATTGGGTTAGGTACTCTAAACTACTCGTCTCTCTAAACATTTAAAACTAGAGGGATGAGTTTTAGGTTGAGGTGAGTTATGTGAAGAGAATTAGACAGCCTATTATAGCGGTTCTCGGTCATGTCGACCATGGTAAGTGTTTATTGCCAGAGGAGAGGGTAATACTTCCAGATTATGGTCCAATAACGCTCGAAGAGCTATTTAACATGACAAAGGAGACCGTCTTTAAGGATGAGGAGAAGGAGGTAAGAAAACTCGGAATTAGGATGCCAGTTGCAGGGGTTGATGGTAGGGTAAGGCTCCTCGAAGGACCTTACGTTTGGAAAGTTAGGTATAAGGGTAAAATGCTTAGGGTTAAACTAAAAGATTGGCATTCCGTTGCAGTTACTCCGGAGCATCCATTTTTAACGACGAGGGGATGGGTTAGGGCCGATCAGCTTAAACCTGGAGATTACGTTGCGGTACCCAAGATCCTTCCTGGGAAGGATGATAAGGAAAAGTTTTTGCAATACGTGCACGAAAAACTTAAGGGGAAAGTCCACATAAAGCTACC
Organism: Pyrococcus horikoshii OT3; assembly: GCF_000011105.1. Taxonomy (NCBI): domain Archaea; kingdom Methanobacteriati; phylum Methanobacteriota; class Thermococci; order Thermococcales; family Thermococcaceae; genus Pyrococcus; species Pyrococcus horikoshii. The sequence goes on along the minus strand of NC_000961.1, from coordinate 997,482 downwards.
GAGCTCAGATGAGGAATGGGAAACCTTTTTCTACTTTGCGGGAACTATATTTGGTAGAGAAAACAGTGTTAATCCTGAAGGACTGACTCATGAAGTAAAAGCTTTGCTTGAGTTATTTAAAGTACTATTTGAGTATCCCAGGGAAGTCCTAAGGGTACTTTTCATGGCCCCAGTCAGATACGTTGCTAACTTTCTAAGGGGATTCTTTGATATTAATGGTTATGTAAATGGCGAAGAATTGAGGGTTGAGGTAAGGGGAGCACCTCACGAGGTACTGGAGGAGCTCTCCCTCATCCTTCTCCGGTTAGGGATAGTCTCAAAGATCTATCCTACAAGTCTTGCAATATCTGGAAGAAGGAACCTTGAGCTCTTTAGGAGGTACATTGGCTTCTCAGAAAAGCAGAAAGCAAAAGAACTAGAGGGGATCATTAGAAGAAGCGAAAATAGTGAGAGTTACCCGATCTTTGAAGAGTTAAGACGTATAAGACTGCTCTTCGGGTTCACAAGAGCAGAACTTAGCTCAACGATCCCCCTCTATAGTAAATACGAGTCCAAGGAGGCGCCAAGCTATGAAATCCTGATGAAGATCCTTAATACCATTGAAAAGGGATCAAAAGACCTGAACAAAAAGATTACCATCCTTGAGGGTAGGGTCAGAGACCATGAGTATATAGAGGAATTTAAAAGGGAGGGGTTAATAAAGGATGGGAAGCTTACCGAACTTGGAAAGGAGCTCCTCGAAGTTTGGCGCAACAGAGAATTCGACTCTAGGGATGTGAACTACCTCAGGAATATTATTGAAAACTTCGTTTTTCTCCCAGTTGAGAAAATAGAAGAGTTCGAATATGATGGCTACGTTTATGATGTAACCACGGAGACTCACAACTTCATTGCAAACGGAATTTTAGTTCACAACACCACCCTGCTGGACAAAATCAGAAAGACGAACGTCGCGGCCAAGGAAGCCGGTGGGATAACGCAACACATTGGAGCTACGGAAGTTCCAATAGATGTAGTCAAGAAGATAGCTGGACCCCTTATTAAGCTCTGGAAGGCCGAGATAAGACTTCCAGGTTTACTTTTCATAGATACTCCCGGACACGAGGCTTTCACTAGCCTAAGGGCTAGAGGAGGAAGCTTAGCCGATTTAGCAGTTCTGGTTATAGATGTAAACGAAGGTTTCCAGCCACAAACTATAGAGAGCATTGAAATATTGAGGAGGTATAGAACGCCGTTCGTAGTTGCGGCCAACAAGATAGACAGGATAAGGGGTTGGGTGATTGAGGAGGATGAACCATTCCTAATGAACATAAAGAGGCAAGATCAGAGGGCTATTCAAGAGCTTGAGACGAAGCTCTGGGAACTTATAGGAAAATTCTACGAATTCGGCTTCCAAGCGAATCGCTTTGATAGAGTCCAGAACTTTACGAGGGAATTAGCAATAGTCCCAATCTCGGCAAAATACGGAATTGGAATAGCGGAACTCCTAGTTCTCATAGCGGGACTCTCTCAAAAGTACCTTGAGGAGAAGCTAAAGATTGAAGTGGAAGGTCCGGCCCGGGGAACCATACTTGAAGTTAGGGAAGAACCAGGTTTGGGGCATACCATAGACGTGATAATATACGATGGAACCCTGCACAAGGATGACACGATCGTCGTTGGAGGAAAAGATAAAGCGATAGTCACGAAGGTTAGGGCTTTACTTAAGCCTAAACCACTGGATGAAATAAGAGATCCAAGGTTCAGATTCGACTACGTGGATGAAGTTACGGCCGCAGCAGGTGTAAAGATAGCTGCTCCTGGGCTCGAGGAAGCCCTTGCAGGTTCTCCCGTTATAGCTGCCCCCACGCCCGAAGATGTTGAGAGGGCGAAGGAGGAGATAATGAGGCAAATAGAAAGCGTCGTCATAAGCACTGATAAAGTTGGGGTTATAGTGAAGGCCGATACCCTGGGAAGCCTGGAAGCATTAAGCAAAGAGCTCCAGGAGAAGGAAATACCTATAAGGAAAGCTGACGTAGGAAACATAAGTAAAACAGACGTTATGGAGGCTCTCAGCGTAAAAGAGGAGAACCCAAAGTATGGGGTAATCCTAGGTTTTAACGTGAAAGTTAACGAAGATGCAAAAGAAGTTGCAAAGGCCAAGGAAGTCCCGATATTCGTCGGGAATATAATATATAAGCTCATAGAGGATTATGAAGCTTGGATAAAAGAGGAAGAGGAGAAGAGGAAGAGAGAGTTACTTGCAAAGGTGACGTTCCCTGGTGTAATAAAATTGTATCCGGATGAGAGGTACGTTTTCAGAAGAAGTAATCCAGCAATAGTTGGAATTGAAGTTTTGGAGGGAAGAATAAAGCCAGGTGTTACGCTGATAAAGCAGAACGGCCAAAAGGTTGGAACTATAAGGTCAATAAAGAGCAGAGATGAATTTCTCCAGGAAGCTAGAAAGGGACAAGCAGTTGCAATAGCAATAGAGGGGGCTATAGTTGGAAGGCATATTCATCCAGGAGAAACTCTGTACGTTGACTTAAGCAGGGATGATGCAATAATACTATTGAAGCATCTTAGGGATGTCCTGGAGGATACAGATATTAAGGCCTTGAAGATGATAGCCCAAGTAAAGGCAAAGGAAGATCCGTTCTGGAGGGCCGTTTGAGATTGAGAGAGTTGTTAGTGCTTATGCCTCTCTGTTTGCCTTTCAATTCAATTCTTTTTTAGTCTTATTGGAACCTCCTTCTCCAGAGAAAGCCAAGATTCCTAGCTATGGTTTCAATTCTATTTTAGTCTTATTGGAACGCTGAACAAGAGACCGAGTGCGAGAGCCATCGCTCCAGTTTCAATTCTATTTTAGTCTTATTGGAACGCATATCATAGACTAGTACCCTCCAACCAGCCGTGAAGTTTCAATCCTATTTTAGTCTTATTGGAACTCTCAACGTTCACAGGTGGGAGGTTAAGCTTAAACTGGTTTCAATTCTATTTTAGTCTTATTGGAACTAAAAATAACAAACCAACGCTCAATAAAAGCCTGTTTCAATTCTATTTTAGTCTTATTGGAACACCATTCAAGCCTTTTCCAAACTTTGCACTCCAGAAGTTTCAATTCTATTTTAGTCTTATTGGAACAGGAGCCAATTTTGCTTTATTTCTCTACTGGAGTTACTATATCACTCAAATTTTATAAGACTTTTGGGTATCCTGCTACTTTTGACTGCTCATAATGTAGTAATAAATTGAGACGATATTGGGGGCTATACATCTTAAAACGGCCTAACATGGCGTTCTCTTTAAACTTTTAATTTTAAATGCAAAGTTATATTATTAAGAGATAATTAAGATTTAAGTGGTAATCATTGTAGAAATTAAAAATGACACAATGATAGCTAAGATATCTTGGATTTTTCCGCTATTTGGTTAATAGAATAATTTTCGAAAAATTTTCGTAATAATATAAAGATAGATATGTTCCAATTCGTTATTTAATAACTTTCAATTACTAAATATGCCATAACTTTTCTGAGGGAATATTTTTGGAATTCATCCGAAAACAGAAGCCAAAATAGCATATATTCTGATTTGCATATATATTGAAAATTTTTAGAAATCACACCTAAATTATTGTTTACATTTTAACTTTGTAAAATTTTACTTTGATAAGTTTTATTCCTGATAGATATAATTATTATCTAGAATTATGTCGAAAAAGATATAAATAGATTCGAGAACCTTTGAGGGGTGGCGAGATTGAAGCCTCTCCACGAGCCTCTTTACTTAACTGCCGTTTTCAGGCAAGTAGGTGAAGCATATTTGACACCTAGGAATACCGAGTTAAAGTACTCTAGGGAGGAAAACCCAACAGTCCTAAACCTAGAGAATAAACTAGCCAAACTTGAAGGGGCTGATAATGCTCTAGCCTTCAATAGTGGAATAGCAGCTATAGCTACTTTATACTTCTCATTTCTTGAAGCTGGAGATGAAGCTGTTCTCTCCATGGAGGGGTATGGAACTACAATAGAGCTCGCAAGGCTCATAGGTAGGAGGTTCGGAGTTAAGATACGGCTGGCGTATCCGAGAGCTGAGGATATAGTTGAGGAAATAAACGAGAGGACTAAGCTAGTGCTAATCGAAACCATGACAAATCCAACCCTTAAGGTTATTGATGTTAGAGAAGTTGCAAAGAGGTGCAGAGAAGTTGAGACTATCCTTGTAGTTGACAATACTTTCGTAACTCCCCTCCTTTACAAGCCCCTAAAGGATGGAGCAAATTTTGTCGTTCATAGTTTAACTAAGTACATAGCTGGGCACAATGACGTGTTAGGAGGCGCTATTCTCTGGAATGGAGAGTTTATTCACGATCTTTGGAACTGGAGAAGAAGGCTTGGAGGTATAATACAACCATTTGATGCCTGGATGATTGAAAGAGGAATGAGAACCCTTGAAGTTAGATTTGAGAGACAAAGCAAAAATGCTCAAGCTATAGCTGAATTTTTATCTGAGCATCCAAAAGTTAAAGAAGTTCATTACCCTGGACTCGAGGATGACCCCTACCATGAGATAGCTAAGAAGCTCTTTGAGAGGGATCTCTACGGAGGTGTAGTTTCTTTTGATGTTGGTAATGAGTCCAATGCAATAGTTTTCCTTAGGTCCATTAAAAAGATATTCCCATCACCTTCTCTGGGAGGTGTGGAGAGTATAGTCACATATCCTGTAAAGAGCGCTGCTAGATACATAAACGAAGAACAGAGAGAAGCTCTTGGGATAACTGAGGGATTAATAAGGCTTTCTGTTGGTCTAGAGCCTCTAGATGAGCTTCTAGAAGACTTGGATAAGGCCCTGGAGGTGGTTAAATGAGGATCTTAAGCTGTCCAAAGAAGTTGCTTAACGGCCCCTGTGGAGATGTATTTAATGGGACCTGTAGGGTAAGCAAAAAGCCCTGCCCATGGGTTTATGTTCTCGAGAAGCTAGACACTTTAGATGGAGCTCCTTTGTTAGTGGAGCATCCCATAGTAGCTAGATTTACCTTAGAAGATGATGTAGAGATTAAAAAGAGTAAATTTATAAAGGACTTGGAGAAAGGACGGGCAATCTCAGTGGAATTTCCTATTAGGGTTTTTGAAAGCGGATTTAAGGACTTTAAGGATAACGGATACTTATTTACCGTCCCCGACAACCCTTTAGGCTATCCACATGTATCATCGGTAGCTTTGGCTACTTGGTTGAAATCCAAGGGATTTGAGGTTATGCCCCATGTAACTGGAAAGGATAGGAATGCCTTAGCTATTACCTCAGAGCTTAGAACCGCAGTTGAATTTAACTTTGAAGGTGTCCTTTTAACAACGGGTGACTGGCCGGGATTAATGCTACATGCAAAGCCAGTATTCGATCTAGATTCTACTAATATGATAAAGCTAGCCAGGCTAGTATTCTCTGGAATTCTACCAACTGGAGAGAAAATTGAGGTAAAAGAGAGGCCCTTCGTAGCTGGAACCATGAATCCAAACTATCAAGAGAAACTTGAAGGAAAAAGATTAGCTAGAAAGATCATAGCCGGGGTAGACGTTGTATTTACCCAAGTTGTTGCGAATGTTAAAGTAGCCAGGAAAATTCCAGAGATAGTTAAGCATTCTTTGAAATATTCAAGCAGGGAAGTTCCAATTGTGGTTTCTCTGCTCTATCCGATAAAAAAAGAGCTTGAAAACGCCCTTAGGAGTATGGGCGTGGAGGTTGGTAGTAAGTTTGAAGAGGTCTTGGAGGAGGTTTCGAGTCTCGAGTTCGCTGGAATAAATCTCATAGTATTCGCTGATGATTGGATGGAAAAAGTTGAAGAAGCTTTAGAACTCGTGAAGGAGGTGGTTTGAGGTGATAGTCCCGGCCCTTATAGGTAGCCTTCCAAGGCCTATAGGATTAGCCAAAAAGATAGAGCTATACTCGATAGGAAGATTAAGTGAAGAGAAGCTTGAAGAAGCTTATAGAAGCTATACAAGGAAAGCGTTTGAAAACCTCAAAAAAGCTAGAATAAAGGTGATAACAGATGGTCTCTATCGTTGGGATGATATATTTAACCCCCTAATAAGATTTATAGACGGTGTAGAGGTTAATGGGCTCTTCAAATTTTATGAGAATAACTTCTTTTATCGCTCTCCAGTAGTTAGGGGGGAGTTATCGCTTAAGGAGAACCCACTTCCAGGATGGATAAGTATAGCCCAGGAAATAAAGGAAGATGTCTATCCAGAGGCAGAACTCAAAGCAGTACTCCCTGGGCCTGTAACTTTAGCTTATCACTCGATAAACGAATACTATAAGGATTTAAACGAACTTACAGAGGCCTATGCCACCGTCTTAAGGGAGCTTATTAAGGAACTTGATGTTAAGATTATGGAGCTACAAGAACCCTCTCTCGCAGCGGAGCTTTCTAAGGCAACCAGAGAATCAGAGGAACACGTGAGTAAAGAAGTTGCCAAGAAGGTAATTGAAGACCTTGCAAGGGTGAAGAAGCTCTGGGTAGTCACGTACTTTGGAACTCCTCAGGTGGTTCCCAAGGATGTGATCCTTAACATTGATCTCATAGAAGGTAACGTTCCCGATGAGGTTAAAGGGGAAGTAGGGTTGGGAATAGTTAACGCTAGAGAAACTAAGATGGAAAGAGCAGATAGACTGAAAGACAAGCTTAGAAAGTACATTAGGAAATTCGAAAAGGTTTACGTAACCCCAAACACCCTCTTAGATTTCTTACCTGAGAGGGTGGCCTGGAAGAAGCTCAAGCTTTTGGGAAGACTTGGGGGTGAGTAAGGATGGAGCTTCCCATATTACCTACAAGCGTTATTGGGAGCTATCCGAAGCCAAGGTGGTTACTCAGGATGTACAGGCTCAGGGACTTGGGAAAGATACCAGAAGAGGACTTTAAAGAAGCAGTTAAGGATGCAAGCGTTTCCGTGCTTAGAGAGCATGAGAGAGCAGGAGTAGATATTCCCTGGGATGGTGAAATGTGGAGAACTGAGATGACAGAGCACTTTACCGCTAAGATAGGTGGCTTCAAGTTTTACGGTCCAGTTAGGGTTTGGGGTAATGCCTACTTCAATAAGGCCGCGGCCGTTGACAAACTTGAGTACAAGGAACCCTTGGTTCTTGAGGAATTTCTCTGGGTAAAGAAGAACACTACGCGTGAGGTCGTTAAGATCCCAATAACTGGACCTTACACAATTGCTGAGTGGAGTTTTAACGAATATTACCCAGATAAGGAGAGTTTTATCATGGATCTAGCTAAGATAATAAATAAAGAACTCAAGATGCTTGAGAATCATGGAGCCCTTTACATCCAACTTGACGAACCAGCAATGCTAAACCATCCAGACGAAGTTCCATTAGCGGTTGAGGCAATAAATAAGGCCGTGAAGGGTATCAAGATAAAGGTTGGACTCCATGTTTGCTACTCCAACTATTACCTACTCGCCGATTACTTTGATGAGATTAGGGTAACCCAGTTTGCCCTTGAGTTCGCGAATAGACAGTTTAGGGATATGGACTTCCTAAAGAAACTTTCCAATAAGGAGCTTGGCTTTGGTGTTGTTGACGTACATAATCCCAGGATAGAGAGCGTTGAAGAAATTGTAAAAGCGATTAAGAAGGTATTTGAGTACGTGGAACCAGAATTGCTCTACATAAATCCTGATTGTGGCATGAAGTTGCTAGATAGGAATATAGCCTATAATAAGTTGGTTAACATGGTTAAGGCAACTGAACTTGTGAGAAAGGAGTTGGAAAGGGAAGGTAAGAAAACAACGGAATTCAGGACTTTAAAGGATATCTAACCTTACTTTTTTTTATATTATTCCCAGTTTATAAGCAAGCTCAGCATTAAGGATGGAACCCCCTGCAGCTCCTCTAACTAAATTATGGCCTAAAACAACATATTTTATACCTCCTGATATTTCTTGAAGTCTACCCACTGTAACTGTTAACCCTTTTCCTCTATCTCTATGCAATCTCGGCTGGGGAATCTCTGTATATACTATGGGCTTTTCATACGATGGAAGCTCAAGGCTTCTAAGGGGATCAAAGTTTTCAAATGCCTCCCTTATCTCTTCGATATCAAATTTTTCAAGCTCAACGAAGACCGCTTCAGTATGCCCGTGTAGAACTGGAACCCTCGTAGCTATTGCAGCTACCTCTATCTCGGCTGGTTCTACTTTATCTCCAGTAAATTTACCGAGTATTTTTCTGCTTTCGTTCTCTATTTTCCACTCTTCTCCATTTATAAAAGGTATAACGTTGTCGTGAATTGCATAGGCTGAAAGCCCAGAGAACCCAGCTCCGCTAATAGCTTGCATCGTAGCTACCCTAACCTTCTTTATGCCAAAGGCCCTGAGGGGTGCTAGTGAAACAGTAAGTATTGCTGTCGAGCAGTTAGGATTAGTTACTATGAACCCCCTCCACTTCCTCCGCTTTCTCTGGACTTCTACAAGCTTTAAATGATCACTATTCACTTCTGGGACTAAAATTGGAACATCTTCATCATAGCGGTGACTCCTTGCGTTTGTGAAAACTGGAATTTCCTGTGCAAGTTTCTCTTCTACCTCCTTTGATATCGATGCAGGGAGGGCATTAAATACGAGATCAACCCCAGGATCCTCAAGGAATTCCTTAAGACCTATTATCGTGTAATCCTTGAATTCTTCCGGGGAATCTTCAACGATTTCTCCATATCGTTTGCCGGCCGATCTTTCAGAAGCTACTAGCTTTTCAACTTTAAACCAAGGATGATTTTCAAGAAGCTTTACGAAAGTTCTTCCAACAACTCCCGTGGCCCCAAGAACGGCGACTTTCATGTTTTAGCCCCCCTTCCAGTTTTCGTTACCCAATACTCGGCTTTTATTCCTAATTCTTCAAACTTCTCAACTATGGTCTTTCCTATATCCTTCAAGTTTTCTCCTATAGCAAAAAGTGCTGGACCGGAGCCTGAAACTGTTATCCCATAAGCTCCAGTCTCGAGCGCTACTCTTCTAATCTCATCGAACCATGGCATCAGCTTCTTCCTATAGGGAAGGGCTAGATTATCATCAAGTAACCTTCCAATGGTTTCTAAGTCTCCTTCCTTCAAGGCTAAGATCAGGGATGAAGCCATGGCAATATTCTTTACGGCATCTTTAAGTGGAACCATTGAAGGTAAGATTTTTCTAGCCTTAGCTGTTGGTATCTCAACTTCTGGAAGTACTACTACACCCCTCAACTTCGCATCTACAAAGTGAACCCTAAGCGGGGACTTGGATTCTATCACCGTAAATCCTCCGTAATAGGAGGGAACAACGTTATCTGGGTGTGGTTCTCCTGAAGCTTTTTCCTCTCCCTTCATGGCCGCCTTTAAAATTAACTCATCATTGGAAACTCCAAGAAGTTTTGCCGCTCCTAGAGCCCCAGCTACTGCTGAAGCTCCAGAGCTTCCAAGTCCACTTTTCGGTCTAATTCCTTTTTTGAGCTTTATTCTTAACCCTCCCTCAATGTTAAGCATTTTAAATAAGGTTTTAGCCGAAAATAATGCAATATTATCTTCTCCATTTGGAACGGGATAACCGCTTGAGATTATCTCGAATTCGTTGAACTCCTCAACCACAACTTCATCGAATGGCTTGTCTATGGCCATCCCAAAAACGTCAAATCCAGGGCCAAAATTGGCTATTGTCGCGGGTGCTCTGACTTTAATTCTCAAGCTTTAACCCTCCCAAGAAGCTGTGCATTTTCTTGATAGATTATCTTCCTGTGTAGTTCCTTAATAATTTTTATGGAATCACGTTTAGGAACCCTATAAACTCTCCAAAATTCTCCCTCCTCTACCACTTCGTAAGGTATCTCAGAGTCCATGTTCATAACTAGCAATTTACCTTGGTCATAGCTTAAAAGGGGCATATGAGAGGAACTATTGCTCACCACAGTTCCCATTCTCCAGTCACTGGCTCTTCCAAATAGTATAAGAGCTTCATATTCTTTAGCTAACTTTGCAGCTTTCCATTGGATTGCCTCCATTCCATATTTGGAAGCTATTAAGATTTCATCATAGGACATGTACGGAATCAGGAGGGAATATGGAATCATCTTTGGATCTGCAGTGAATATGCCCTCAACGTCACTCATTATAGCAACGAGCTCTGAATTTAATAGAACACCTAATGCTACTGCTGAATAGTCACTTCCTCCCCTACCTAGTGTGACTCTGTATCCATTGAGGTTTGCAATAAATCCTGGGATAATTGGAATCTTTCCAGACTCTAGAGCTTCTTTGACTAATTTGACATTTCTCTTGCTCTTCTTGATGTCTATAAATCCATTTCCAAAGCTTCCGTGGGCTACAAATAGGTCCCAGGGAAAAATAACAGCACCATTTGCCTTCTCTGCAATCATTGCTGCTGATAGTAATTCTCCAATGCTTAATATATAATCCCGGAGGGCTTGAGGAGGAAGATCTGGTGGGTTAAATAATTGCTTAAGATAAGGGGATAGACTGGAAGTATCTATCCCCATCCTCTTCCCAAACTCTAGATAAGTTTTTGAGACCTCAACCGCGTATCTAGAATCAAAAGTATCTGTGTACTTTTCTAGCAAGTCAGTTATTCCTTTTAAAGCCGATACGACAACTACTACATCTTTTTCTTCCGAAAGAGCCTTTATTAGGGAAACTGCACTCTTAAACTCAGATCGAAGTGAACTTCCACCAAATTTGATGACTATCATCTTCCCCCTTAAATTCATAAGCTCACGATTTTTATATATTTTTTGACATATTTTTTAGGATTAAAAATTCCTATTAGGAATAAAACAATTTGAGATAATTTTTAATAACATAAAATTGAAATAAAGAATTTCTCAAAAATTGTATATTCTGAGATCAAATTGAAAATTTAAAAGTGGATAAGCTTTATTTATATTTTCGCACTAGTTAGGTTCGGGGATGTGCATGGTTAAGGTCTGGGTCGAGAAACTATTAGATGAGCCCGAGTTATATATATTGAGGCTAGACGATAGTGAAATTAAGCACTTTGAGGCCGCATGGAGCATACCCGAGGGTATAACTTACAATGCTTATTTAATGAAAGTTGGAGATGCAGTCGTGCTCTTTGACACATGGAAAGGGGAATACACTGAGAAGTTTTTAGAGAGTCTTTCAACCCTTGTGGATCCTAAGGAAATAACGCATATAATAGTTCACCATACTGAGCCGGATCATAGTGGGGCCCTTCCAAAGCTTCTGGAACTTAATGAGTACAGGGCAAAGCTCATAGGAACGACCTTTGCCAAGAATTTATTACAAGGCTTTTATGGAGACAAAGTAGTTGAAAACTTCCACACAATAAAGGATGGAGAAGAGGTAAAAATTGGGAATAGGACCTTTAGGTTCATAACTGTTCCTTGGCTTCATTGGCCTGATACAATGATAACTTACGATGTAGAGGATAAACTAATCTTCAGTTGCGATGCGGGAGGAGGTTATGGGATCCCTGAGGCCATAGATGATAGCGATGAAGACGTTGTGAAAAAGTACTTACCTTACGTAACGAAGTACATAGTAACCGTGATAGGACACTATCATAAGTACATAGTTCAGAATATTAAGAAACTCAAGGAACTCGGAATAATAGAGAATGCGAACATGATACTTCCCGGACATGGTTTAATTTGGAGAAAGAGTCCTACCAGAATATTTGAGCATTATGAAAGGGTTGGAGCTGGAATCCCGACTAAGGATAAGGTTTTAGTTATATATGACTCCATGTATGGGTTCGTTGAGAAAAGGATGAGTGTTGTTATAGAAGAGCTGAAGAGATACGGTAAAAAGCCAGTCGTCTATAGATTCACGGATAAGGAGAACCCAGCTATCAGCGACATCCTCGGCGAAGTTCCAGACAGTGAAGCTTTAGTTATAGGAGTATCAACGTATGAGGCGGATATACACCCAAGGATGAGGTGCGCCCTTTATGAGATCTTAGATAAGGCGAATTACGAAAAGCCTGTTTTAATAGTGGGAGCATTTGGATGGGGAGGAGTTGCAGGAAAGAAGGTAGAGACCTTAATTTCCAGGAGCAAATTCGAGCTAGTCGATGTCGTGGAAACAAAAGGAAGGATGACTAGTGAAGATGAAGAAAGATTGAGGGAAGCTGTGAGAAAGCTAATTCAATGGCAACTTTAGTGCTAAAACTTGGGGATAAGATATTACTTTTTATTCTAAAACATTTTTGGTTTGAATAGCAAACTTTATAAGGTCTAGATACTAACATAATAATGGTGAAATTCGCGGCAAAATGGTGTGCCAAATCTCTGGTGCACCATAAAGCGAAGGTGATTGGAATGTTGAAGGAAACCATTAGAAGTGGAGATTGGAAAGGTGAAAAGCACGTACCAGTTATAGAGTACGAGAGGGAAGGGGATCTAGTTAAGGTAGAGGTCAGCGTTGGAAAGGAGATACCACACCCAAACACTCCAGAGCATCACATAGCGTGGATAGAACTCTACTTCCATCCTGAGGGTGGGCAGTTCCCAATACTCGTAGGTAGGGTTGAGTTCACAAACCACAGCGATCCACTGACAGAGCCTAGGGCCGTGTTCTTCTTTAAGACAAGCAAGAAAGGGAAGCTCTATGCCTTGAGCTACTGTAACATCCACGGCCTATGGGAGAATGAGGTTCAGCTTGAGTGATTTTTTCTTTTTTATAAAGGGGGAGGGGTTTTGAGTTATAGGGAGAAGTACAATAGAATAGGATCCAAGTATGATATTCTAGAGTCTCCATTGGAGAGATACTTTGAGCCACTGAGAAAGAAAGCTGTTAGCTTGGTTAGAGGTAAAGTTCTGGAGATAGGTATCGGAACCGGGAAAACGCTAAAATACTATCCAAATGATGTTCAGCTTTACGCAATTGATGGAAGCGAGGAGATGCTTAAAGTAGCAAGGGAAAAAGCGAGACAACTTGGGATCAATGTAAAGTTCTTTAAAGCGGAAGCTGAGGATCTACCTTTTCCTAACGACTTTTTCGACTTCGTAATTTCATCTTTCGTCTTCTGCACAATTCCAAATCCGAAGAAGGCCATGAGGGAGATAATAAGAGTTTTAAAGCCAAGCGGAAAGGTCATATTCCTTGAACATACGCTCAGCGATAGCTTCCTAATAAACATGCTATTTCTAGCACCATTAGAGCTTATATTAAGACCTTTAATAGATGACAGCACTACCAGAGAAACCCACAAGCTTGTGAGAAAATTCTTCAGAGTGGAGAGGGAAGAGAGCTACTATAAGGGGATTGTGAGGTTCATAGTGGCCAGGCCATTGTGGTGATCGATGGCTTCTTTCATTAGGTGTGTATTTTTACTTTCATCTTTAGCTTAATCTATGACAAACAAAAGTTTAAAAGTTTCAAGCACATGTAAAGGAGAAGGGGAAAGCATGGAAAAGAGACTTTACAGGGCTAGGGATGAGAGGATGTTCCTGGGAGTTCTTGGTGGGATAGCTAAGTACTTCGACGTTGATCCAACGATAGTTAGGCTTCTGTTCATTCTGCTCTTCGTCTTGAATCCTGAGGTTGCAACAATACTCTACTTTGGAGCCGCTCTTGTAATGCCGGAGGAACCCGGTGAGGAATCTGGGAGTATAGGGGATAGGGTAGAGGAGATGGTCAGAGAAGTTGGGGAGGTTTTCAAGGGCCTAAAGTTTAAAGGTAAGGATGAGAAGGTAATAGGAATAGCCGTGATAGCCTTAGGATTCATCTTAATTCTTAGGGCTTACTATCCCTTCATTAATGTTCCCTGGAAGATTGTAGTAGGGGTATTAGCTGTGACCTTTGGAGCATATTTAATATTAAGGGGGTGATTTGTTGGGTAAAACCTTAGGCCTTCTCCTCCTACTCCTGGGACTTTTTATGATAATAAAATCTTTTCATCCCGAGATTCTCCACTACTTAATTCCATATTCCAGCTACATCAAGAGATCATTCTGGGGCGTTATTCTAGTCTTGATTGGGCTCTTTATGATATCCAGGAATAAGATTTGGAGGGCCATAGTTAAGATAGTCTTTGTGGTTTACCTAACCCTGTACATAGTCCTTGTATTAAATCTCTAGGATCGTTCCAGTCTTAACGTCAACGTACTTCTCCTTGTAGTTCCTTTTTATGAAGGCCTTTGCAACATCCCCCGAGCAATGGGCTGGAGCTATAAGCTCACTTAACCTAGCCAAATTCCTGAGCCTATGGATCGGAGGCGAATGAAAGCCCCCAATCACGAGATAAGCTTTTTCATAACCTGAAACTTTTAGAACTTCCTCTACCATTCTATCTACCCCAGGATGGCTACAACCTACAATAACTACCAACCCCGAGCTGGTTTCAAGTCCTATGGCCTGCTCGATCCCATCTATAACACCAGAAGTGTAAACCTCTTCCTCTATCTTTCCTCCAAAGTTAATTGCTATTGGCTGAAAGCCCCATCTCATGGCCAAAGCCAACCCCTGAGGAGGAGCGTAGAATTTTATTCCTGGGTTAAGCTCCGCGATGTACTCGAAGCCTCCATAATGGTCATAGTGCCAGTGGCTCAGCACCGCAAAGTCAAGGTTCCTCAGGTTCACGTTTAGTACCTTAGAATTGTGAGCTAAAACTAGAGGATTTGTATCAGCATCAAACAGGAACCTTTCCCTCCCTTCAATAAGAATGCTCCATCCCCAATCGTTAATTAATCCCCTAGACGGTGTATTATCGTTGAGTACTATTAACCTTGGCATGAATTAAAGTTAGGATACCCTAACTTAAGGTTTGCGGAGTTTGGCTATAAAGAAACTGTTACAGTCATGCTTATGAGTCCAGGTTCTAAACACCTTATCCCCTATTTCCAGAAATCCTTTATCTCCCCATTCAAAGGGATAATCAACAAGCTCTAAACCCTTTTCTATGGCAAAGAGGACATTTTGCTCGTTTTCATCTATTCTGATCGAGCAAGTTGAGTAAGTCATCTCTCCTCCGCCTGCAAGATTCCTGTATGCATTAATGAGCATGTTCCTCTGAACGCTTATCACCCTTTTTATCTTTTCTTCATTAAACCTCCACTTAACCTCTGGAAACTGCCTGTAGGTTCCAGAACTGGAGCAGGGTGCATCCAGGATTATCTTGTCGAACTTTTCCTTTTCTGTGTAACTCTGTCCATCCGCATGAACGAGCTTAACGTTCTTAACCCCAAGCTTTTTCATTCTCTCTCTCATCTTTATTAGCCTATCATAAGAGTAATCTACGGCAACTATTTCTCCCCTGTTCTCCATGAGAGCTGCTGCATGGAAGGTCTTACTTCCTGGGGCGGCCGCTAAGTCTAGAACTCTCTCTCCAGGTTCTGGATTTAGAACGTGGGCCACGTATGCAGAGGCTAAGTCTTGAATCACGAAGTAACCTTTCCTGTACCATTCAAGCTTGGTAACAGGCTTTTCATATTCCAAAACCTTTAGAACGTCATCAACCGGAGTTAGCGAGACCCTTACCCCATTCTCTTCCAAGTATCTTTTAACCCTATCAACATCTACCTTCAGCGTGTTAACCCTTATATAATACCTCTGAGGCCTTAGGTTGCTGAGCAACAGTCTAACCGTTTCATCATAACCTAAAAGTTTGACCACATACTCAACATACCATCTTGGGTGAGAAAACCTTACCGAGAGCCATTCTATTCTATCCCTCTCTTTCAGCCTCTTGAGGGCCCTTTCAACGTTGAACTTCTCCACTTCCCTTAGAACTGCGTTGGCGAATTTGGCCCTCGTCAGGTCGAACTTCTCCTTCACGACCCTAACCACGGAATCCGTGGCTATGGCTGGGTTAACTCCCTTAAACTTCATCTCAAAGGTTCCTATCCTAAGCAAGTTTGCTAGATAGGTATCTAGATCTTCAACCCTAGAACCCTTGAGAACTGAGTTTAGTATAAAGTCTATTTTGGCCCTCCACTTTTCTATTTCAAAAACGTAGGCATGAGCTATGCCTCTCGCTGTTTCCTTATCCTTTCCTTCTACTCTCCTAAATACTCTTTCAAGGGCATGCTTCGATGAAAGTTCCCTCTCCTCAATGAGGGTTAGAGCATCTGCTATTATCTCATGGAGAGTAACCCTGTAAAACAGCTCCATATCTTGGGGTTTGACATTGGTTTTATAATGCTTTCTAGCCTACCATTATATCCTGGGTTGAGGGATAGTAGTCAAGACCCAACTTCTGCCTGTACATCATTATCTTATCCCCTATCTCGACTATTTCGGGCCCTTTTCCTCTGTTCATAGCTTTTAGCAAATCATAAAATCCTAACACAGCTTGAAAAATTTCCCCAGGTTTTTCAAGAAGGCCGTCTTCAAACAGGCTCTTCTTAACGATCCTAATTATCTCCTCCTCAGGGTGAAGAAGGGGAGCTAATGAAAGGGACTGCATGGCCATCCAGCTAAGAATTGCAGCATCTATGAACTGCACACTAGCTCTTATCACCTTTGCCCTCGCATCGTTAAAAAGCAACTCTCTTTCAGTAAAGTTCAAGACTTCCATTCCCTCTAGATCCTCTAGACTCTCAAGTTCTAACCTAATCGTCTTTAACTTTGCATCCAGAACCGCGAGTAGTGTTCTAATGTCTTCTATCCTTATCAGCGTTGATGAAGCTAAGAGATTGGCAAGTATTATCACATCTCCTTTAAATTCAAACTTCCTAACCTCTTCAAAGTTCTCGTATAATATATAGCTCGTTCTTCCAAGAATCATTTCCCAGGATAGCAGCTTCAATTTTTCAAGATCCGGATTATCCATGGCCTCAAGGATGTCAGCACTTAGAAAATATATCCTTCCATCCTCGCTTATCTCGCTGTACGGGAGAATTACTAACTTATCTCCTTCGGCGTGATCCCAGTCGTCAATTGCCATAAATTTAACCTTATAATCCTTTAATTCAAATATGGAGATCAACTCTTTTACAAAATCATCAACGGTGTTGGAGGCCAACTTTAATACCTCGGTAGGTGAAGATCCGTTGATAAAATCTACCATGAATCTATGGAAATATGGCCTAGAATTCTTCAAAGGAACCCCCTCCATAAATTAAACTTAAGGTTTGAGGTTAATAAAGTTTCTAAGTTCTTTCATAAGCTTTTTAAACCTTTCTCCGCTTACCTTTCGTCATGAAAGTTAACATCTCAATTTTCGGATTTGGAACCGTTGGTAGAGCTCTAGCTGAAATTATAGCTGAAAAAAGTAGAATTTTTGGGGTTGAACTGAACGTCATCTCAATAACCGACAGAAGCGGGACTATATGGGGTGATTTTGACCTTTTGGAAGCTAAGGAAGTTAAGGAATCCACGGGAAAGCTGAGCAACATCGGGGATTATGAAGTTTACAACTTTTCCCCTCAGGAGCTAGTCGAGGAAGTTAAACCAAACATTCTAGTTGATGTCAGTAGCTGGGATGAAGCTCATGAAATGTACAAAGTTGCTCTTGGTGAGGGGATAAGCGTCGTGACAAGCAATAAGCCGCCCATAGCTAATTATTATGACGAACTAATGAATTTAGCCAAGGAAAATAATGCAGGAATATTCTTTGAATCAACGGTAATGGCCGGAACGCCGATAATAGGTGTATTAAGGGAAAATCTGCTTGGAGAGAATATTAAGAGAATTGACGCTGTTGTAAATGCTAGTACCACCTTCATTCTTACTAAGATGAGTGAAGGAAAAACGCTTGATGATGCCATAGAGGAAGCCAAGAGCCTAGGTATTCTAGAAGAGGATCCCTCAAAGGACATAGATGGAATAGACGCTTATTACAAGGCGAAGATCCTTCACTGGGTTTCCTATGGGGAACCTCCAGAAGAGGAAGAGAGGTTAGGAATTAGGGAGGTTAGAGATGCCAGGAATGTTAGACTCGTAGCTCAGGTATCTAAGGGAAAGATAAGCGTAAAGCCGAGGAAACTTTCAAGTGATAATCCGTTGCTCGTTGAAGGAGTGCAAAATGCAGCTGTTATAAGGACGAACAATTTAGGGGAAGTTATACTTAAGGGCCCAGGGGGAGGAGGAAGAGTTACCGCTAGCGGAGTTTTC
Source organism: Pyrococcus horikoshii OT3 (assembly GCF_000011105.1). NCBI lineage: Archaea > Methanobacteriati > Methanobacteriota > Thermococci > Thermococcales > Thermococcaceae > Pyrococcus > Pyrococcus horikoshii. Next base: position 979,415 of record NC_000961.1, on the reverse strand, counting down.
ACCGATATAATAAAGGCAACTCTAAAATTCCCAAACCTCCGCTAGTGTCTTTCCTTTATCCTGATAGTATATTTTGGATAAATCTCCCTTGTGAACCTTATGAATTTCGTCTTTCTTGGGCTTTTTACCACCGTTATCTCAACGTTTGGAGGTAAGTGCTCGTAATATTGCCCATCTATAGCAAGAATTATTTCTCTATCGGTCAGCATTCTTATATCTATCCTTGAACTCCCTGGAATAACCATTGGAACAGAGGTTTTGGGCAGGGGGAGGAGAGGGGCTATTAGAATTACATCCAACCTGGGGTCTATAAATGGCCCTCCAGCAGACATTGCATACCCCGTGGAACCTGTGGGAGTTGAGACAACCAATCCATCGGCCCTTACTTCATCGGCCAATCCTCCGTCTACATAATACTTCATGTGAATTATCTTTCCTGGGATTCCCGTGAGTATCGCAACTTCATTCAGTGCATCTGGAACCCTATTTTCCCCATCGATATAGGTTCTAACCTTAATTCTCTCGTCGATGTAATATTCTCCTTCTATTAACCTATTTAATGCAAAGAACGTATCTGATGGTTCAACTTCCGTGAGAAACCCTAGAGTCCCCATATTTATGCTTAGAATCGGTATATCCTTTTTAGTCATATGCTCTATCCTGAGGATCGTCCCATCCCCACCTATTGCTACTATAAAGTCTACATCAAATTCGTCTAGTGGGATTACATCTCCCTCTTTGAAATGCGGAAAATGCTCATAGGTCTCTTTATCTACAACTACCTCGTATCCGTGAACTTTAAGGAAATCATATACCCTGTATGCTAGCTTTAGGGCTTCCTCTTTATCCCTCCTCGCAACTATACCAAACTTCATAAGAATCGTGTATCTAAGAGATTTTAGGGTTAAAAAGGTTTATGGGAATAAGAGGGTGGTAATTTGACTGTAAATTTATGGGATGAATTAGAGAGCGGGTGTGCAGATTTTTACTACTTTATAACTTTTCAAGCTCTAAAACTTTCATACATCTTATAATCCTCGGGCTTACAGGAGAACACTCCTGGGGTAAAATTGAGGTTGATACCAATCGAAGATTTAAATTTATGGGGATTTGAAGAATAGAAAAGGGGTTGGAGGTTAGTATTCTCTTTCTACAATGAATTTAGCAAGCAACTCTAGATCCATTCTGGCCTTACTTTTCGGAAGGATTCTTAGGGCTTCGTTTGCCTTTTTAATCATATCCTTAGCAATTTCCGCTGCATAATCTATGCTCCCATACTTCTTAAGTAGATCGATAGCTTCCATAACATCGGACTTGATGTCTTCCTCAATAATTCCCCTCCCCTTAACATCACCAGCATACTTTCCGAAAATCTTTAGGAACCTCTGCTTATCCTTTTCATCTGCGTTCTCAAAGAAGTGGGCAACTATCAGGGTTTTCTTCCCCTTTCTGATGTCACTACCCACAGGCTTTCCGAGCTTTTTCTCATCGGCAATAAGGTCAAGAACATCATCCCAAATTTGGAATGCAATTCCAACGTTTCTCCCCCAACTTGAAAGGGCTTTTATATACTCCTCGTTGTCCGTTCCGATTATGCCTCCGACTTTTGCTGAAGCTTCAAATAATGCCCCCGTCTTTCCGCTTATCATTTCCATGTATTCTTCTATAGTTACCGTGCTCTTCTTTTCGAACTCTAGATCTCTAGCTTGGCCTTCACAGAGCTCATTTGACGCCTTTACAATAACTTCTAATACTCTAGCTTTCTTTTCTGGAGGAATTTCCGCCCTTGCCACAGCTTCAAAGGCTTTACTGAAGAGCAGATCTCCTGCTAAAATAGCCATGTTTACACCCCAAATTCTATGCACAGTTGGCTTTCCCCTTCTGGTTTCATCCATATCCATTATATCATCGTGAACCAGGGAGTAATTATGAATTAGCTCAATGGCCACCGCTGGATAGATGGCCCTTAGAGGATCCCCGCCAACAGCTTCAGTTGACGTTAGAACAACGAAGGGTCTAACCCTCTTTCCACCTGCTAAAGGATAGTGTCTTGCGGCCTCATAGAGGACTCTGGGATCCTTTTCCGGGATGAGCTCGAAGATCTTCTCATCGATGAGTTTAGCCTTCTCTTTTATTCTTGCAAATAGTTCTTCATATTTCTCCATACTTACACCTCCAACCAGGAAAAGAAAAAATTAAGCCCCTTATGAGCTTTACCCTTTTTAAATTATCTCGACAATGTGTCCATTCCTGGATATGAACACATCCTTCCCAATTCTATAACCTTCCTCCTCCGCGAGTTCAGCGTAGTGAGTTAGCATTCTAAATTCACCGTGTGCTGGAACTATATACTCAGGGTTGAGCATTCTGATTAGGTACCTGTGATCCTCCTTACTTGCGTGCCCACTTACATGTAAATCCTTTATCATCCTCACGCCCCTCATCTTAAGCTTTGTCTCCAGGGCATACCTCTGGGCTATGTTTAGGGGATTTGGTATGACTCCCGCTGAGAAGACAACGGTATCCCTGGGACCTATATCGTAAAGCTCTCCATTGGCCATTCTAGTTAGGATTGCTCCAGGCTCTCCTTGATGCCCGGTTACTATGAGAAGATAATTTTCCCTCGCTTGAGAAACCTCTTTTAGGACTTTACTTACTGCATTCGGGCTTCTTAAAACTCTAGACCCTTTCATCTTTATCAAGCCCAACTGCTTTGCTATCCCGGTGTACTTCGCTAGAGATCTTCCTATGAATATAGCTTGCCTTCCCATCTTATTTGCAATCTCTATCAGCTCTTGAAGCCTTGCTATATGACTTGCAAATGTCGTCGCTATAAGCCCATCGGCCTCCATTCCTTCATATAAGAAGAAGTCCTCAAGAAGCATCTTTGCAACGGCCTCACTTGGGGTTTTCGTTTCCTCGGCAACTCTCGTTGATTCTGCTATTAGAACCTTCACACCCTCTTTTCCAAGCTCCTTTAACCTCTTGTAGTCGGGTTTCTCACCGTAAGGATGATTGTTGTCAAATTTGTAGTCGCAAGCATAAACGACGGCTCCCTCTGGGGTATGAATCACGACTATTGAAGAGTGGGGAATTGAGTGGGTTACCTGGACAAATTCTATGGCTAGATTCTCGCTTACTTGCACTATCTCCCCATAATTTGTCTCGTAGAGTGGGTTCGTAACCTCAAAGTACTCCTCTCCCTTTATTTCGCTCTTCGCCAACCTAATCGTGTAAGGGGTTCCATATATTGGGACATCTGGATAGTGAGGGGCCAGCTTCCCCACGGCCCCTATGTGATCCAAGTGTCCGTGAGACAGGGCTATAGCGACAACCTTCTTATCCCTGATTGGTCTGTCATCGGGTATTGCTCCAAGCTTCCTTAGATCCTTTGAGCTCATCTTCTGGAACTCAACGTCTTCGTGAATCAAAACCCTGTCTAGCCTTATCCCCATGTCTATTATCACTACCTCTCCCTCGTATTCAACGGCAGTCATGTTCTTTCCGACTTCCTCGTAACCCCCGAGAGTGTAGATTTTTATCATGTTCTCTCCTCCCTCATCTCCCCGAGCCACTTGGGCACGGGGAAGAACTGAATTGTTGTTTGAGTTTTGATTTAAAAAGATGTGGGAGAAAAGTTTCAGTTTCTTGGGATATACTTAAAGGTGCCATTGTGATAAACTCCCACTCCGTCGAAAACTCCAAACTCCACGTACCCATTGGGGAGAACTTTGGCCTTTCCTGTAAGTAAGTCCATAAGGACGGAGGGATTACTTCTCACGAAGCTCTTTCTAAAGATAACCTTGGAACCTTGGAAAATTAACACTTCGGCATAGTGAGGGGTATTGTCTCCGTAGGGAATTTCTATACCAAAGGCCGTGTAATTTCGTGCTGAGATGAGAAACACGTCTGTTGCCCTATATAGATTGGAGAAAACGAACTTTTGGATTAATCCTCTTTCTCCGTAGACATACAAGCAGTTTTGAGTAACATTCCTTAGGAGTGGTGGGAGATCAGGGGAGTTTCCTCTAATTCCTTGGGGGATTTCAGCTATAAAGAACACTTCGCTATTGTTGGAGAAAAGTACTCGAGGGTAATGCAAAATAGCTCCCCACTTATACGGTGGTTGAGGTTTATGCTCCCACAAGAGACTCCCGTTGTAGCTGTACGCTTTAATCTTTGTTACCTCGACAACTTCAGTTACGTTCTCAACTCCTTCCTTGATAGCTACTTCTACGCCTTTGATTGTATCATTTGAGCCTTCTATTCTTCTGTAGGTCGTTGTAGTTGTTCTTGTGTAGATGTAAACTGGAATTGTCAAATTTTCATAGGTTTTTTCAATTACTACAAACCCCCAGGGGAAGAAATAAGCCTTTGAAGCGTTAAGGAAAAATTTAGAGTTATTTATGTATATTATATATCCCTGAGTAGCTTTTGCCACTTTAACATTTCCATACCCTCCAATAAGCCCCGTTTCATTCACATCTTCCGGAATTTTCGAAAGAAGATTAATATTTTCATTCTCGTTGGCATTCCTTATATGATCAACTAAAGCAACTGAGAATATTAGAATCAATATTAGTATAGTAATTTTTCTTAACATTTCTAACCACTTATTAGCTTTTGATAGTAATTATTCAAAAATTTTTCGGTGCAAGATATTTGGGATTATTTTTGGATTTTTGGCTTTGTCTAGGCTTAATTTTTAGAATAGAGGTTTTAGAGGGATTAGAGTTTGACTTAGTTACTTAAAATTAGTATTTTCCTTATGTTAAAGTTTTGTTATTAAATTGTTACGAAAATTTTTGAAATTTTTAAATAAAATATTGAGGAGGATATATTTTTGGAAAAGGTTTGAGAGTTTTTATTTAATTTTTGTAAAAAGTTAGTACTTTTCTTGGCTAAGTTGATAGAGCCTGTTCATGAGATAAGATATGAAAAACAATAAGTTTCTTTCCAAGGAGTTCCTGGTAGTTTTGTTAATTTAAAGTCCCAGGAGAAGTTGATTTATTTATAAAGTGGGTTCCTCGGTAAGTTTAACCCTCCACAAGCCTTATAAATTCGAGTGATGCAATTACTCTGTATAAGAGAATTAGAGCGAAAAAAGCCCCCCTGTTCCAATAAGATTATAAAAGAATTGAAATGTGTATATTGAAGGTGCTAAAAAGGGAAGATCCTAAGTTCCAATAAGACTATAAAAGACTTCACATGCTGAAACACAAACATTCCCATCGGCCGTTCCAATAAGCTAGTATAAAATTAAAAAGATATACATTGAAATTGAAGAAACTGTAACCCTCCCTACTCCTCATCCCACAACGAATAATATTCAACAGCTTAAGTTACCTTTAAAAGCTCCACCTGAATGCTCTTATACATGCGGTTCACTGAGAACTTCGAAAGGGCTAAAAAGGAGGCTCTAATGAGCCTCGAAATTGCCCTAAGAAAGGGAGAGGTTGACGAGGACATAATCCCTCTCTTAAAGAAAATTAATTCTATAGAAAACTACTTCACTACTTCCTCATGTTCTGGAAGAATCTCCGTAATGGAGATGCCCCACTTTGGAGATAAGGTAAACGCCAAATGGCTTGGGAAGTGGCATAGAGAAGTTTCTCTCTATGAAGTTTTAGAGGCCATTAAAAAGCATAGGAGTGGACAGCTGTGGTTTCTTGTGAGAAGTCCCATCCTCCACGTAGGGGCTAAAACCCTGGAAGATGCAGTAAAGCTTGTAAACTTGGCCGTTTCCTGCGGATTTAAGTATTCTAACATAAAGAGCATAAGTAACAAAAAGCTAATCGTTGAGATTAGATCCACGGAGAGAATGGATGTTCTCCTGGGAGAAAATGGGGAAATATTCGTTGGAGAAGAGTATCTGAATAAGATAGTTGAGATAGCGAATGACCAGATGAGGAGGTTTAAGGAGAAGTTAAAAAGACTTGAGTCCAAAATTAATGCCCTGAACCGATAGGTATATAACTTACGCCCCCGTAAGTTACTTACGGTGGCATAAGTGCTTTTTGACCTAAGACCTAAAGAGAGAAGAGAGGACATCTTTGACAGAGAAAAAGAATTCAAAAAACTTGAGAAAAGCATCGAAGATTATCCCATGACTCTTCTCCTGGGGATTAGAAGAGTGGGTAAAAGCTCTCTTTTAAAAGCTTATCTATCTGAAAACCCAGGAATTTTGATAGACTGCAGAGAGCTCTATGGGGAAAGGGGGCATATCACAAGAATTGACCTAATAAGAAAGCTTCAAGAGAGGGGTAATATTGTCCAAAAATTACTCTCAAGATTTAAGGTATCACTTGATCTTAAGTTCCTGAAAATTGAGCCTAAAGAAGTTTCCCTTATGGATATATTTGAGAGTCTCAATGAAATTGGAAAGAAGATGGGAAAGTTTGTTTTAGCCTTCGATGAGGCTCAGTACTTAAGATTTTATGGCTCTAGGGGAGGAAAAGATTTGCTAGCTCTTTTTGCTTATGCATATGACAATCTAGAGAACCTCAAAATAGTGCTCACAGGATCTGAAGTCGGACTTCTTCACGATTTCCTGGGGATAAACGATTATGAAAGCCCTCTGTATGGGAGAGTTGCAGGAGAAGTCTACGTGGAGCCATTTGATTTACACTTATCCAAGGAATTTTTAAAGGCAGGGTTTAGGGAAGTTAACCTAAACGTTGAGGATGAGATCATAGAAAAAGCAATTGAAATGCTGGACGGAATACCGGGGTGGCTCGTTCTCTTTGGAGTGGAGTACATGAGAGAGAAAGACTATGAAAAAGCCATGAAGAGAACTTTTGAGGTTGCGAAGGGGCTAATACTTGGAGAACTCAGAGAGCTTGAAAAGAGAAGTCGTCGCTATCTTGAAATTTTAAGGGGAATAGCGTTAGGCTACAATAGATGGAGCCTTATCCGTGACTATCTAGCAGTTAAGGGTATTCCAACTCCTGAGCCAAGGCTTTATGAACTTCTCAATAACCTTAAGAAGATGGGATGGATCAATGAGGTTGAGGGTAAATACATATTGAGCGATCCTCTTGTAAAGGTAACCTTGACTGAATGGAAAACCTTATAAAGTAGGATGAGTGAAGCTTAGGCGATATCGATGAGGGGGGATTTATTTATCTCCAGCTCAAATGTTGCTTAAACTTGTAGTGGACTATTCTAGGTTATTCTTTACTATAACTCCCAGGAGGGTTCTGAGATGATAAAGGAGCCAGAGTTTAGAGACTACACTCCGGGGAAGCTTGAGGAAAAAATAGAGGAATTCTGGAAGGAGAACAATATCTATCAGAAGATTAAGGAGTTAAGAAAGAACGGGCCCAAGTACTACTTCTTGGATGGACCACCATACGTAAGCGGTGCAATTCACTTGGGAACTGCTTGGAACAAGATAATCAAGGACATGATAATAAGGTTCAGAACAATGCAGGGTTACAATGTCTGGAGGCAGCCTGGTTTTGACATGCATGGACTTCCTATAGAGGTTAAGGTTGAACAAGCCCTAGGATTAAAGACAAAGAAGGAGATCGAGGAGAAGATAGGGGTTGAGAACTTCATAAAGAAGTGTAAGGAATTCGCTTTAAACAACCTCAAGATAATGACAGAGCAGTTCAAAATGCTGGGTATCTGGATGGACTGGGATGATCCTTACATGACCATAAAGAATGAGTACATTGAATCGGCATGGTTCACGTTGAAGAAGGCCTGGGAAAAGGGATTATTGGAGAAGGATAAGCGCGTCCTTCACTGGTGTCCTAGATGTGAGACGGCCTTAGCTGAGCACGAGGTAAGGGGAGAGTACAAGCTGAGGAAGGATCCAAGCATCTACGTAAAGTTCCCAATCGAGGGGAAGGAAAATGAGTACTTACTAATCTGGACTACAACCCCATGGACTCTCCCAGCTAACTTGGCCGTTTCCGCTCATCCAGAGTATGATTACGTAAAGGTGAAGGTTGAGTTCAATGGTAAGGAGGAGTACTGGATATTGGCTAAAGCCTTAGTGGATAAGGTTCTTGGAGAAATAGGTGTCAAAGGTGAAGTGATTGAGGAATTCAAGGGTAGAGAGCTTGAAGGCCTTAGATACATCCATGTTCTAATGGATGAGTATCCAAGGCAGAAAGAATTCAGAGAGAAGTACGAGTGGGCCCATAGGATAATACTAGCGGATTTCGTAACGTTGGAAGAGGGTACTGGGCTTGTTCACACAGCTCCTGGGCACGGTGAAGAGGACTTTGAGGTTGGGAAGAAGTATGGTTTGCCGATTTACAGTCCCGTTGATGACCAAGGAAGATACGTAGAGGGGAAGTGGAAGGGAATCTACGTTAAGGAAGCAGATCCTCAGATAATAGAGCACCTCAAGGAAAAAGGTTACCTCGTTAAAGCTGGAGAAATAGAGCACAAATATCCGCACTGCTGGCGCTGTAAGACACCATTAATCTTCAGGGCTACGGATCAGTGGTTCCTCAAGGTTAGCAAGGTTAAAGATAGGATAATCAAGGAGAACGACGAAAAAGTGACGTGGTATCCGGACTGGGTTAAGATAAGGTTCGACAACGGAGTTAGGGACAGCGGAGACTGGGTGATAAGCAGGCAACGTTACTGGGGGATTCCACTTCCAATATGGCAGAGTGAGGATGGGGAAATATACGTGGTTGGCTCCTGGAGGGAGTTGGTTGAGCTTGCTGTTGCGATAGAGGTTAACGGTGAAAGGATCGACTTACCGGAAAGCTATGAGGAGAAGCTCAAGGTTATAGAGGAGAAGCTCGGCCCAGAGGACTTGCATAGGCCTTACGTTGACGCTTTCATAATAAAGGTTAACGGCAAGGAGATGAGAAGGGTAAAGGATGTGGTTGATGTATGGTTCGACAGCGGAATAGCGAGCTGGGCTTCCCTGGGATACCCCAGGAATAAGGAGCTCTTTGAAAAGCTCTGGCCCGCTGACTTCATAGTTGAAGGAGAAGATCAGGTTACGAAGTGGTTCTATTCGCAGCAAGCCGCTTCGGTCATAGCCTTTGACACAGTTCCCTATAGAAGGGTGGCGATGCACGGTTACGTTCTTGATGAGAAAGGAGACAAGATGAGCAAGAGCCTTGGAAACATAATAAGGCCAGAGGAAGTTGTTGAAAAGGCCGGAAGGGATACATTTAGGTTCTACATGCTCTGGGCAACCAACCCCTGGGAGAATCTTAAGTTCAGCTGGAAAGGAGTTGAGCAGGTAAGGAGGATGCTCAACATACTTTGGAATGTCTATGTGCTTTCAGCAACTTACATGAGCCTAGATAACTTTGACCCAAGGAATGTTAAGGTAGAAGAGCTGGCATTCAGAGAAGAGGATAAGTGGATACTGAGTAGGGTTAATAGCTTGATAAGGGAAGTAGAGAACGGAATAGAGACGTTCTACCTAACGAAAGCCACTAGGGCATTGTATAACTTTGTGGTTGAGGACTTGAGCAGGTGGTACGTGAGGTTGATAAGGAAGAGACTTTGGGTCGAGGGTGATGATCCAGATAAGTTGGCTGCATATTACACCCTCTGGAAGGTCTTCGATGTTCTGCTAAGACTCATGGCCCCCTTCACTCCCTATATAACCGAGGAGATCTACCAGAATCTAATGAGACCATTCATCGGCATTGAGAGCGTCCACATGCTCGACTGGCCAAAGGTAGATGAGAGTGCAGTAGATGAAGACCTCGAAAAAGAGATGGAATTCATAAGGAGAATCGTTGAGGCAGGTTCAGCTGCAAGGCAGAAGGCTAGGATAAAGCTTAGATATCCCGTTAGGAAGATAATAATTGAAACCCAGGATGAAACAGTAAAGAAAGCCGTGGAGAGGTTGAACTACATACTTAGGGATCAGCTCAACGCTAAGGAAGTTGTCATTGGAAAGGTTGAGAGAGAACTTACCGTTAAGCCGAACTTTGCCAAGGTTGGTCCAGAATTCAAGGGAGATTCAAGGCTAGTGGCCAAGTGGATCAACGAACACGGGCTCGAGCTCTACGAGAAGGGAGAGGTTGATGTTGAGATCGAGGGTAAGAAGTTCCACTTAACGAGGGAGCATATAATAGTGGAAGAGAAGTTACCAGACTTCCTCGTTGCAGAGGACTTCGAGGGAGGAAGGGTCTACGTCGACAAGACCCTTACAAGGGAACTGCTAGCTGAAGGGTTAGCTAGAGAGTTCGTCAGGAGAATTCAAGAGATGAGAAAGAGGCTTGACCTCGACGTCAATGATAGAATTGTTGTCACAATAGAGACAACCGATGACAACCGCGAGCTCTTGCAAGAGAACCTAGATTATATAATGCGCGAGACTAGAGCTATCGAGGTTCGCTTTGAAGAAGCCAAGGGCTACGTTGTGGAGTGGCCAGAGGTTCAGGCAAAGATAGGAATTGAGAAGGTTGAGTGATACCTCTTCTCTTTTTCTCTTCCTAAAAGGATTTAACATTTAAACAAGTATACATTTTGGGAAATAATATGAATGCTACCGCAGAGTTTAATAGGAAACTTAAACAACGTTTTGGATTTACCCTTTATAAGTACCAAGAGAAGGTCGCAAGGGATATAATAGAGCTCTTAGAATCAAGGGATAGATTTATTACGGTTTCCATGCCAACCGGAAGCGGAAAGACGATTCTTGAGATGCTAATAGCGGAATATTTGCTTAGCAAGGGATATGAGAGGATACTAGTTTTAGAACCAACTCGATTCTTGTGCGATCAGATGCACCCCAATTGGCGAGAGCTGATGAACGTTGGAAAAGAATATGAAGGGAACTGTTGGAGCTTTTTAGCTGGATATCCAGTTATCATCTCAACTCCACAAACGGCCTTAAAGTGTATTTCTAATCTAAAAAATAAGTTTGATGGTGTAATCATCGATGAAGTTCACCACGCAATCACGGGGACTTATTACAATGAGTTGATTTCTAAACTTAAACCAAAGATTGTAATTGGTTTTACTGCTTTACTACCAAGCGAAAAGGTATACGACGCAAGTTTAAGTAAAATAAGCGAAACCGTCGGAGAGCTAAAACTACTCCATTACGATTTCCGTAAATTGAGTGACCTCGATCCTAAGTTCAATCCACCTAAAGCGTTGGTTGATATCTTCGATTCTGAGCTAAATGAGAAGGAAATCGAAATATACAATCTTCTGTACCTTGGAGCTCTAGAAGCAGATCCTAGTATTATTCACTTCCTTGAAAGGACTTTCTCAAGATATGGGAAGAAAGCACTCTGCGAAAGCTTCTTTAGGGTAGTAGAAAAAGGAGGAATAGGAGAATCTCCCCAAACTTACGAAATCATTGAATTCTGCAGGGATAAAGACTACTCCCATAAAGCCCGCACGTTAGTTGACGTTCTAACAATATATAATCCTGAGCTTAATCCAAAATTAAAGCCGATCATTGTCTTTACTTCTCGAAAGATAGCGGCGTACGAATTCAAAGATGCAGTAGTTAGGAAACTCGGAATTCCCTCATATAAGGTTGAAGTTTTGACTAGTGACCTTTCAAAAGAGGAAAGGAAAAACCTGATCTTAAGGGCTAAAAGAGGAGATATTGATATAATAATCTCAACGCTTGTCGGTGAGGAAGGAGTTGATATTCCCGAGGCAGGTGTTCTTATAATGACCGATGTTCCAAAGAGTGCGCTAAGGTTTTACCAGAGGCTTGGAAGATTAATCCGGATATCGAGTCCTATGGACACAAAGGTATTCGTCATCACGATGACTCCCAAGACCAAGGAGTATGAGGACTTAAGCGAAGCCGTTCGGAACCTTTATTGGGAGGGTGTTGATGTAAGTTACATTCTGATAAATCTAGAGGAGAAGCTAACTACTCAAAGGTTAATTGATCACATAAAAACACTCATGAAGAGGTTGAACTCAAAATGGGTGTCATATATGCTGTTAACTCAAAGAAATGAACTAAAGGATCCAATCGAATATTATATGCAAGTTCTCAAGTCAAATGAGGAATTTAGGAGTGCTTTAACAGAGAGGTTTGGAGAGCTATCAGAGGAAGAATTTGACAAATGGACGTTTATGGTTGTTACAACGTTTTTCTTGAGAGCTTGGGATGACAAAATAAAGAAAGCTATGAGAGAGGTGGAGAAAAAATTAAACAGGGGAAAGGTTGTCAATGATATCGACAGGCTAATACGGGAGGATAAGGTGTTCTACTTCTATGAGCCCGGAGCACTTTCTGGGATGGTACTTAAAGAACTCGAGAGGCTTAGAGAATATTGCATTGAAAATCAGGAGCATTTTTGTGAAAATGTGTTTTTCAGATTTGACAGGAAGGGCTTCTTAAGGCTGTTCATGAATATCCTTCCAATAGAAAACCTCGAGGATATAATTGAACATTTAAAGGAACGTATTAAAGAGAAAGAGGAAATTTTTGGTGATATTTATGTGAGGACCAGATATAACCCAAGGAGTAAAGTAATAATAGCTAAGACCTCCGTTTCTGTCTCTCATGAAGGTCTTTACATAAGGGTTAAACCACAGTTCCACTACTATAATTTCAGCGATAATAGCAGATTTAAAGAGAAAAAGCTTGAATTAATTGAGTTGAACGTCAAGGATATTTGTTACAGAGCAATAGAGGAATTCTATGTGAGACAAGAGTAGTAAGAGAGCACTAAAGAAGGAGATTACTTCTCTGGGATTCCTGAATAAAGTAATAATTCTTCATGTTACTGTCCAAGGATAAGCCCTATGGTCGAGATTATAATTCCGATTATTGATATCTTAATTAGTAACATTGCTTTCTTCTGTTGATCCTTTTTGAGCTTTAACACTAGTTCTTGCTCCAAAGAGTTAGTAACACGCCTAAGACCTTCTGGAAGGTTAGGAGGAATCTTTTTAGCGTCTACTTTATCAGGGTTTAAAATAACAACTCCTACAGTTTTGTGAATCTTTGGCTTTGAGTAATACCTGTACACTCCAGTAGTAAGTAGAGAAAGAAACAAGCCCAGCAAGGAGGCAAATATTGTTGAGAGATCCATCCTCACTACCTCCAATTTTATCTTTCTAAACATAATCTTTAAACCGCTCGAAGTCTTTGTCACATGTGAGCAGATGCATATTATAGGCTATAGCAGTTGCAGCAATTAGTAAGTCTCTAGTCGGAGGCCTTTGGCCTTTTGATGCCAAATCTTTAAATATTTCACTCGCAACTTCCGCACTTACTCTATCAAAATCTACAATAGGTAGTTTTTCCAGGGCAAGCCTTTGTCGAGGCTTAAGATTTCCGCAAAGGAGTTCAAAAAGCACTATTGAAGGAAGAGAATATTCTTCTGTAGGAGAAAGTTGATCTAGAATTTTTCTGTTTCCTTTAAATATTTCAATAACTATACTGGTGTCCAGGAGTTAAGCCATTTCCCTACCTCCTTTATTTTCTCTTCAAGTTCTTTTGCTTCCTCTTCATCCATAGTTCCAAAAGCTATCATTAGTACGTCGAGATTCCCTCTTTTTTCTTCCCAATAAGTTCTCTAAGAACTTCTGAAAAACTTCTCTTTCCCTTCATTTTCACAAGCTCGTAGTATACATCATCCGCTATTGTTATCGTCTTACTCATAGAGGTTACCTCATAAGTGCATGTATGCACGAAATATATTTTAAATGTTGTTTACAAACCTTAAAAGCTTGGAAATTATAAACCCAAGCTCTGAATTGCAGAGTTTAACCTGGGTATAAATACTTCGAGTTCCACATATCTTTTGGTGACCTTTCATGGAAGAGGTTAGGGAACTTAAGGAAGTACTTGACAAGGTTGAGAAGAAGCTTGTAGCAGCCTTTTACATTTACACGGCCTTGATCTATTCGGCCTGGCTAGCAACCATGGGAGGTTATCTCTTGATGATGCTCTTGGCCCCCAAATACATCGGCTTTTACTGGATCATCGGTATAACCTTAATAATTCTGGTAACCGTCAAGGTTTACAAAACCTACTTAAAAGGAGAAGCGGGAGAGGGTAAAGTTGGCTATGCCTGGCTCATTGGCTGGATAATCGGGGGTATCCTATTTGGAATCCTCGGGGATGCAAGGGGATTAGCCTCCATGATAGTTGTCGGACACATAGGGATGTACGTATCCTTCAGGGAGATTAGCATGCTAATTCCGGTACTAGCAATAGTAACGTTCGCTAACCCTTCCTGGGAGTTTGCCACGGCCTTGATAATCTTAACGTACTCGCTCGTAGCATTGATAAACCTCTACAAAGCATTTAGGGTGATCTAATGGAGGAACTCAAAGAGATAATGAAATCTCACATCCTGGGAAATCCAGTTAGATTGGGGATTATGATATTTCTTCTACCCAGGAGGAAAGCTCCTTTTTCTCAAATTCAAAAAGTCCTCGATCTTACCCCAGGAAACTTGGACTCGCACATTAGAGTTCTCGAGAGGAACGGCCTCGTTAAGACTTACAAGGTTATAGCCGACAGGCCAAGGACGGTTGTTGAGATAACTGATTTTGGAATGGAGGAAGCAAAAAGATTCCTTAGCTCTTTGAAAGCAGTAATTGACGGTTTGGATCTTTAGGCAATACATTTTTAACAGTTCTCGGGAATGTAGGATAAGGTGAGAGAGATGGCCGAGGACATTGAGGAGATTAGGAGAAGGAAGCTCATGGAGTTACAAAGAAAGTATCTAGAGCAACAGAAAGCCCAGGAGGAAGCGGAGAGGCAACAAGCTTTGATTGAGGCCCAGATCCAGGCAATATTGAGGAAAATCTTAACTCCTGAAGCCAGGGAGAGGTTAGCAAGGGTTAAGCTTGTGAGGCCCGAGTTAGCTAGACAGGTCGAGCTAATACTAGTTCAGCTCTACCAGGCGGGGCAGATAACAGAGAGGATAGATGATGCAAAGCTAAAGAGGATACTCGCCCAAATAGAGGCAAAAACCAGGAGAGAGTTCAGGATAAAGTGGTAATCTTTCCTCTCTTCTGGTGGTTTTATATATTACCCAAACTTTACTTCAAAATATGAAACGGTATTACCTTCCATTGACTAATTGGCTTTCCCAGGAAGGCTCATTTTCCAAAAGTTGAAATTAAGCCAACATCGGCGTATTCACTCGATGAGATAGGGGGTATAAGTTTAGCTTCATTTACGTTTCTTCCTCCTGGAGAGTACTACTTTGTAATGGCTCAATTCTTAAGTCGTTGCCAAGGGTTCAAGAGATTATCTACTTACACTTGAAACTATGCATAACTTACGTTGAATCTGCTCCATAGAGTAGCAATGTTCATCTACAGAGAGAGGGTAATCTGCCTTTAAAGAAAGTGGTTGGAAGAGGGTACAACTCCTTTAAATCAAATCCTGATGGTAGAGTCGTTTCTTTAACTTTACTTACAAACGGGAGGGAGAAGGTCTACCTAGAATTAGCCCGTTTTCCTGGGGATATAGAAATATCCATAGTTTGGTGAAGGGACAATAAAGATGCTCTGGTAACAAAGTTTTAATTGTTCCCCTATAGTGTAGTAATGATGATCAAGGAAGTTATAAGGTGTAAAGGGCATAGAAACGTTAAAGCCACTCATCGCTCTACTTTTGAGATAACTAAAGAGGATTACCTAACGGAGAGAGGGGACTGTATAATCTGCGTTTCGGCGGATAAAGCTCTCCAAGACCTTTCCCAGGAAGTTAAGAGGGCTATAAGAGCTGGAAAGAGGATTAGGATTTTAATCAGAGTTGGTGATCTTGTTGACGAGGTTATAGCATATGGAGATCCTAGGTTAAGCCTGGAAAGTGAAACTTCGATGGTTATTAGGAAAAGCGATTGGGTTGATGGGAGAACCTTAGCAATCAAAGCTAACAAGGCCGCTAAGGACATAGACAGGAAAATCGTTGAAAGGCTTAGGGATCCAAATACTACTGCAATTATAGAGATTATTGTGGATGATGAGTAGTCGGAAGGCTGAGCTGATGATGAAGGACGCCCATGTCTGATCCTTATCTTTATTTTTGAAGATTAAGACCCAAAATAAGTTCTTTCCTTATCTTCTAGCGATAAGGATCATGTTTGCAATCAAAATCTGGTTGTAGAATGTCTCTTCTGAACTTTATTTGAACTCACTTTGTTAGACGCCTTCCTAGGGATACAAAAAGGCTTGAGATTGTTGTATAGTTTATGCTATTATAACCAAGGCACGACTTCTAGACTCAACCGCAGAAGTAGAAATAACTACTATGGACGGTTTTTCTACTCTCTTATAACTGTCTGACTATATGAGCCGTTAAGTACGTGAGATAAGGGAAGGAAGCAGAGAGTCAAAAATTCTGAAAGTTGGAATGTTACCCCCGATAGAATACCTAACATTATGAAGGAAAGTTAAGTTTAATGAAGCATGGAGAGAAGCACCCCAAGCCAAAAACCAGCCAATGCTCCTTCAATTGCTCTAAATCTGGGATCTTGGAGTATATATTCATCAGACACCTTTATTCGAAGAATTGCAAAGACAACGGAAAAAGCAAGGGTTACAATACTCAAGGTCTCCGAGATCGCACTCTTAACTATGTAAATTGTCAATCCAATGGAAA
Organism: Pyrococcus horikoshii OT3; assembly: GCF_000011105.1. Classification (NCBI taxonomy): domain Archaea; kingdom Methanobacteriati; phylum Methanobacteriota; class Thermococci; order Thermococcales; family Thermococcaceae; genus Pyrococcus; species Pyrococcus horikoshii. The sequence continues at coordinate 962,875 of NC_000961.1, read as the reverse complement.
TCGCTAAGCAGAGCCAGAGGAGAATATTTATGTCTCTTACATCCACGGTACTGAATCCATGATAGTGGATCTTTATATTTTTCCAAATAATCCAAGCAACGCCAAGGGCCATGCTTAACCCAAGAAGCGCTAAAAGCGCAAGCTTTGCTTCAGATAGATGATATTCCTTCGAAACCCAGCGAAGACCCATTGCGTATCCAAAGAATAGAAGTAAACCGGTTATCCCCGCCACTATTCCTGATAGTAGTTGCTTTGCCTCTAAGTAGCTTATATAGATGAAGGCGATTAAAAATAGTACAGCCGCTAGACTTGGATGGGTATTGATCGAGTGGAAGGTAAATGGCGATATTCCATGTTCTAGCATGATCATGTACAAGGGTATCCCAGTCACAAATAAGCTTGGTGCAACTGGAAAGCCCCCTACCGCCTCTGAGTAGTAGAGTACCTCTCCCACCGCGTACAAAACTGAATATGGAATCAGGGCAAAGGGACCTAATACCATAAAGTATATGGGGATTATGTATATGTCTCCAATAGCCATATCCTCTATTATCACGTGGTGATTATAGGCTAACATTAGCCCAATGAAGGCCCAGGTAACGGGGGAGGCATCGGGAATAAGGTAACTATAAACAATGGCTATAGGTATTGAAACCATTGAAAGGTAAAATGCTTTTCTTTCCTTATCAATTGAAAGGAGATAGGCGTAAACTAAGAAGATCATGAAGAAGGGGATTGCATAGAATAAGCTCTCGAAAACGTACCCGAAGAATGCAAGAAAAGTTGCGACACCGAAGCTCGTACGTATTATAAATTTAGAATAGTCTGTCCATGCAAATCCCAAGAGAATTAGAAAGACCAGAATACCTACTGTCTCACTATTGACCTCTTCAAGTTTTAGAAAGTAAACAAGAGTTGCAATAGAGAGAATTATAAAACCAAAGAAGCGATTTACAATAAACCAAGCTCTGTATCCTCCTCTCATTTAATCACCTCCTTCCTTGGGCTTAGCAAGTTTGAGCCAAGATTTGACTATCTCTATACCGTTTTTGACATTTTTCAGATGTTATGTTTGTTTTGGAGATGTTAAATCACTTATAACCCCGGGTAGCCTTGCCCCTAACGGTATGTCATTGGAGAGCTGTTAAGTAGATAGATTATTATTAGACTAAATCATAAATCTTTAATCTCGATAAGTCTAAAAACTATATACTTAGCTGATAACTATATACTTAGCTGATAAGACCCTCGAGTTAATCGATGCATGCCACATTCAAAAGTTCTACGAGCTCTGGTACATTGGAAAGCTTAAGGAGTCTAAAGATGAAGAATGTTGATAAGACCTTTAAAGGGTTGTGGGAGAGTGGAGCAAGTTATATTGAAATATAGGACTTATTACCACTCTTCCAGAGGAAAATCCTCCTAGCGGGGAGAATATTCTGTCAAATTCTTAAATAAAACTATGGCTTGCTCAAGGAGAAGGATCAATAAAAATTAAAATTAGTAACCCCTGCTCCTTTGTCATTGCCTTCTCCTGTTGATGAGATAAAAAGACGAGCTATTTAAATTTGAGAGTCTAGACAAAGCCGAGTTAGCAAGCTTTCAAGCTATGCCTCTGAAAATGGAATGCTACTCTTGTGGTACGAGTATATAACCAGGTACCTGGAGAGATACAAGCAAAGTCTAACGATCAGCTTATGAATGACATAAACATAACTTTATGGGGTGTTAAAAATGAAGGTTGTCGATGCCTTAGCTTTAGCACTTGAAGTGGAAAAGACGGAGCTTAAGTTTTACCTAGAGATGGCCAGGATCGCTAAGGAAGAGAAAGCCAGGAAGATGTTCCTTTTCCTGGCAAGTGAGGAAGCAGAACACTGGAGGATTTTTGAAGAGAAGCTCATAAATGAGCTCCTCAAATCCTGCGAACGCCCCAGGATAGATGAGGAGATCGTCAAGAAACTTACCCCCAAGGTTGAAGGAGAGCTGAGTGAAATAAAGGCCGTGGAGATTGGAATGGAGCAAGAAAAAGCAACTTGGGAGTTCTACGAGAAGCTTGCAGAAGAGATTAGAGATGAGGACGTTAGAAAAACCTTAAGAGAACTTGCAAAGGTTGAAGAATCCCATTACGAGCTTTTAAAGGCTCAATATGATTCTGTTGCAAAAACTGGAATATGGATGGACTATCAAGATTTCAGTCTGGAAGTCGACTGATAATTCTCCTTTGGGCAGTCATAGCGCTCAGGAAATATCTTTATGTCGGAAACTGGCGTTCCATCCTCAGCATCTATCCAGTCTATGTATATCCTGTTACCTTCAATTTTATGCACCTTCACAGTATAAGGATTTGGCCTAAAGGGAGATCTGGTAGCAAAGACTCCAGTTAAGGGGTTCTCTGGATTCCCATGGGGATGAACCTTAAGGATTCTCCTAAGCTCTGGAGTGTCACTTTTGTGGAACCATAATATGAGCTTTATCCAGTCTCCCTCTCTTAGTCCCTCCATACCCTCTCTGAACTCTGGAAGGATCTCGATGAAAACATTTTTCTCCTTTCTTATATAACCGACCGGAACGATCTTGAAGGCTTCGAACTTCATGGATAAGGAGTAAGTTTCAGGCTTTAATTAACTAATCCTCAAGTGCATCCCAAAATGGTACCTCAAGCCCTTTTAGGCTCTTTGCGCCCAGGAGGACTTTATACTCTTGAACGCACTTTTGCCCTATTATCAGCTCTTGAATGTTCCTTTTTAGTTCAGATACATCTTCACCAAATACACCTATAAGAACGTTATAATCCCCAAGAACTTCATAAATCTCGAAGGTGTGCTCGTTTTCCATGAGCGCTTTCTTAAACTTTAAAATTTCATTCCTAGGAGTGTCGGGCTTTATCTTCACGAGAACGAACGCATAGGTATAACCAAGCTTATCGAACCTTAAGTATGCTGAAATTAGAAGATATCCTCTTTTTTGCAGATTTATCCTCCTCCATCTAACGGCAGATTTGGAAAGACCTATTCTTCTCCCTATCTCTGCATCGCTCATTCTTGCGTCTTTTTTGAGTAGTTTTATAATTTCCCAATCCTTTTTTGATAGTTTCCTTTTCTTCATTTTCAACACCTAAATTTGTCATGATCGTGAGATTACCCACTTAATTTTTAGTTCATTGAGCAATTATACTTTTAAATTATTAGTCTAATTCGCACTTATTAAGCTATCGATACAGTTCAATAATGGATATATACTGGACTTTACTCCCAAATTTTTAGGTGTATCGTATGGATAAATACACTATTGGACTAATAAGAGTAATAACATTGGAGGATAAAGAGATCCTTAACTTACATGGTAGAATAATTGAAAGTGCATTTCCCGAGTTAAAGGTTGTTAGCAGGTGCATTGAAGATCAACCTAAGGGGATATACAATGAAGAAACCGAGAGAGAGGCCGAGCCCAAAATAATAAGGCTCGCTAAGGAGTTTGAAAGGGAGGGTGTCGATGCTATTATAATAAGTTGTGCTGCAGATCCAGCCGTTGAAAAAGTTAGAAAATTACTCTCGATTCCCGTAATTGGCGCTGGATCTTCTGTTTCAGCGTTAGCACTAGCTTACGGAAGAAGAGTAGGAGTCTTAAACTTAACAGAGGAGACTCCTAAAGTTATCAGGAGTATTCTAGGGAATAATTTAATAGCCGAAGATCATCCGAGTGGAGTTTCAAATACCCTAGATTTGTTAACGGATTGGGGGAGAAGAGAAGTTATAAACGCTGCAAAAAGGCTTAAAGAAAAGGGAGTAGAGGTTATAGCTCTAGGTTGTACCGGGATGTCTACAATAGGAATTGCTCCAGTTCTTGAAGAGGAAGTTGGAATTCCTGTTATCGATCCAGTTATCGCTTCTGGGGCCGTTGCCCTTCATGCGCTCAAGAGAAGAGAGGTGAAAAGATTTGAGGGTAGATGAAAAGATCGCTGAAGCTGCGGTCCTTGGAGGAGCATTCCTAGGTGGTGGAGGAGGAGGTGATATAAAGCTTGGACTGAAGCATGCAAAGCTTGCGGTAGAGATCGGTGAAGTTGAGATAGTGGGTGTGGATAAAATTAGGGAAGGGTTCATAGCAACTGTTTCCATGGTTGGAGCTCCAGCGGCTAAAGAAAAGTACCTCCTCCCATCCCATGCAATAAAGTCTATGGAACTCTTCATGGATGTTGCAAAAGTCCCCCTAAGTGGCATCATATCTTCAGAAAATGGAGGCTACTCAACGGTAAATGGTTGGATTCAATCTGCAATCCTTGGAATTCCCGTTGTAGATGCACCTGCTGATGGAAGGGCCCACCCTACCGGAGTCATGGGAGCTCTAGGGCTTCACAAGCTCCCCAAGTATGTCTCGATCCAGACAGCCGTTGGTGGTAGCAGGGAAAGGTATGTTGAAGTGATAGTCAAGGGATCCCTGGAAAGAGCGGCTAAGCTTGTGAGAGAAGCTGCAGTTCAAGCTGGAGGATTAGTGGCCGTTACTAGAAACCCCGTAACTCCAGATTATGTAAAGGAGAATGCAGCAGTCGGTGCTATCTCCCAAGCAATCGAGATTGGAAAGGTAATCTTAGATCACAAGAACGAAGTTGATGCTATGCTAGAGAAGATATTTAAGGTAATTGGGGGAGGAAGAGTCGTTGATAATGGAGTTATAGAAAAGGTCAAGCTTGAAACCAAGGGAGGATTTGACATAGGAAGGGTAATAATTAAGGGAAAGGAAACTTATGAAATCACGTTTTGGAATGAGTTCATGACGCTGGAAGATTCAAGTGGAAAGAGATATGCAACGTTTCCTGACCTTATAGTTCTAATCAATCAGAATACGGGCTTACCAATGACTTCCGCGGAAGTAAAAGAGGGTGATAAGGTAGTAATAGCGACGGTTCCCAAAGATCTTTTACTTCTCGGTTCAGGGGTTAAAGATCCTGAAGTTTTGAAACAGGTTGAGGAGGTAGTTGGAAAGAAGATTTTATGAGGTGGTAAAAATGTTAAAACAGGTTATTGAAGCTTATGAACTCCTAGACAGTGCTTACGTTACTGGAGAAAAGGTAGCTAAATTCCTCAGGGATAGGGGAATTGAAAATGTTGAAGTAAAAACTATAACTGGAGAAAAGGGCTCTACGGACTTCATAAAGATAATTATCCCAGGAAAGAACGGTAAGCTCTCAGGAGGAGATGCTCCAACTTTAGGAATAATAGGAAGGCTTGGAGGTATTGGGGCAAGGCCAGAAATGATTGGGCTAGTATCAGATGCAGATGGAGCGATAACGGCAATAGCTGTGGCCTTAAAGCTTGCAGACATGAGGAGAAATGGAGATATCTTGGATGGAGATGTGATAATAGCAACCCACATCTGTCCAAATGCTCCAACCCAGCCCCATGATCCCGTGCCCTTCATGGGTTCTCCAGTAGACATGGCCACTATGAATAGGTATGAAGTTGATCCCAGCATGGATGCTATCCTCTCAGTAGATACTACCAAGGGGAACAGGATAATAAACATCAGAGGCTTCGCTATAACTCCCACGGTGAAGGAAGGATGGATCCTCAGAGTTAGCGAGGATCTTCTCGACATAATGCAGTACGTAACTGGCAGGATGCCTGCAGTTGTTCCGATAACGATGCAGGACATAACCCCGTATGGAAATGGCATTTATCACCTCAACAGCATCATGCAACCTGCTACAACTACAAATGCACCAGTTGTAGGAGTTGCCATAACGGCCGAGGTCCCTGTTCCTGGATGTGCAACTGGGGCAAGCCATATCGTGGATATTGAAGAGGCCGCGAGGTTCTGCATTGAGGTAGCAAAGGGATTTGGTAGAGGAAAAGTGAAGTTCTACGATGAAGAGGAGTTTAAACGCTTAATTGAGCTTTATGGCCCAATGAACCACCTTCAAACGCTTGGGAGGCAGAGAAAATGAAAGTTGGCCTTATAACGATAGGTCAATCCCCAAGGATGGATGTCGTTCCGGAGATGAAACCTTATATGGAGAGGGTTGGAATTGTTGAGTGCGGAGCTTTGGATGAATTAACCAGAGATGAAATTGAGGAACTAGCTCCAAAAGAGGATGAGGAAGTTCTAGTCAGCAGGCTTAGGGATGGAAGTCAAGTTAAGTTAAGTAGGGATAAAATAGTGAAGAAGCTCCAGGAGTGCATTGATAAACTCGAGAAGGAAGTTGATGCAATAGGACTTCTATGCACGGGAGAATTCCCAGAACTAAAGGCAAAGAAACTACTCATTGAACCTTCAATCCTTCTTTTAAAAACCGTTGAAGCCCTGAACGTGTCTAAGCTAGGAGTTCTAGTACCGGATCCAAAACAGAAAGAAATGGCCAAGAGAAAGTGGAAGAAGGTTGTAAAGGAAGTCCAAGTGAGGAGCGTTTCTCCATACGTTGGAACCGAAGAAGAGCTAAGGAAACAAGCTCAAGATCTAGCGAGTTCTGAGCTTATAGTTCTTGACTGCATAGGTTATTCAACTAGGTCAAAAGAGATAGTTAAAGAGGTTACAGGAAAACCCGTTCTTCTTCCTAGAACTTTGATGGCTAGGGTAATTGGGGAATTGGGGGAATGAATTATGGGGATAGATAAAGAACTATATAAAGCGTGTGAAACTGCCTTAAAACAGTGTATGGGCGTGAAACCTGGAGAAACGGTTTTAGTAATAGCCGATGAGCCCGAACGAGAGATAGGATATCATCTATGGATGAAGGCTAAGGAGCTTGGAGCTGAGGCGATATACGTTGAGATACTGCCAAGAAAGATGCATGGGGAAGAGCCTCCAAAGCCTGTAGCTGAGGCTATGAAAGTAGCTGATGTTGTTATAGCCCCAACTTCGAAATCTATAACTCATACGCTAGCAAAGAAGGAAGCCTGCGAGAGAGGAGCTAGGGTTGCGACCCTTCCTGGAATCACCAGAGAAATCTTCGTGCGGACAATGAGTGCTGACTACGAGGGAATGCTAGAGCTTACCAATAAAATAGCTGACGTTCTTGACAAAGGAAAGGAGGTGCATATTTTAACGCCTTTAGGAACCGATTTAAAGTTCTCAATCGAGGGAAGAAAAGCTAGGAGGAGTACTGGAATATACAGGAATCCAGGAGAATGCGGAAATCTTCCTGGGGCCGAAGCTTACATAGCTCCCCTAGAAGGGACGGCAAATGGAAGGGTTGTTATAGATGGCTCGATGGCCGGTATTGGAGTTCTTAAAGAACCTATCGAGATCATAGTCAAGGATGGATTCGCTGAAGATATTAGAGGAGGTGAAGAAGCGGAAAAGCTAAGAGAAATATTGTCTAGATATGGGAAAGAAGCTAGGAACATTGCCGAATTTGGAGTGGGGACGAATCCAAAGGCTAGGATAAGTGGTAACATACTAGAAGATGAAAAGGTCTTTGGAACGGTTCATATAGCCCTGGGAAGTAACTACGATTTTGGAGGAAAAGTTAAGGCTCCCGTACACTTAGATGGGATAATTAAGGAGCCAACTGTTCTTATTGATGGAAAATATCTGTTTAAAGATGGGAATCTCGTCATTTGAGGTGGGTTAGATGGAAAAAGTAAGAAAACATCCTTCAGCTTTTGAGCCTGGTGTATTTGTTTTGAACGTGATAATGGCAATATTAGGTTCCATTATCGGTCTGGAGCTAATTACAAGGTTGGGAATTACAACGAACACCTCGATAATAGGTGCATTAATTGCTATCTTACTTGCCAGATTACCTGCGAAAGCATTAAAGTCATTCCTAGATCTCAATAGGCAGAATTTAGTTCAGACGGCTATTTCAGGAGCTACATTTGGTGCGGCAAATGCAATCTTTCTTCCTGTTGGTGTTACCTGGCTCTTAGGTAGACAAGATCTTTTAATTCCCATGTGGATCGGTGCTACTTTAGCAGCGATAATCGATATGACAATGATATACTGGCTTTTCGATACAAGAATATTCCCAGCAAAGAATCCCTGGCCTCCAGGAATTGCTACCGCAGAAACCTTAATAGCTGCCGCTAAAAAAGGAAAAAGAGCACTTCTCTTACTTTATGGAATGATAGCTGGAGGTATAGTTAGATATTTAGGAATACCAGCAGATATAGCAGGTGTTGCATGGATCGGAAATATGTGGGCCCTAGCAATGTTCGGTATTGGTTTGATAGTTAGAGGGTACTCCAAGCAACTCTTCGGAACGGATGTCAACAAGTACTATGTTCCCCATGGAATAATGATTGGAGCGGGTTTGGTGGCTTTGATTCAGATAATCCTAATAATATCAAAGAAGAGGAGAGCGTTAAAAGAGGAGGAAGCTACTTATGAATTTACGAGAAGCGAAGAAGATATAAAGTCAGCGTTAACAAAGGGATTTACATTTTATACTGTCGTGGCATTGATTTTAGCATTGTTAGGTGGCCTTTATTCCGGAATGTCCATTGGCATGTTTATTTGGTGGTTCCTCTTCGCTGCGATAGCAGCCTTGGTTTCTGAACTAATCGTTGGACTCTCCGCAATGCACGCTGGGTGGTTCCCGGCATTTGCAACGGCCTTAATATTCCTCATCCTTGGGATCCTAATGAGATTTCCAGCTCCAGCCCTGGGTCTTTTAGTGGGATTCACAGCGGCCACAGGGCCGGCATTTGCTGATATGGGTTACGACCTTAAGACTGGGTGGATAATTAGGGGAGAAGGAAAAGATATAAAATTTGAAATGGAGGGGAGGAGACAGCAGTACTTTGCTGAGATTACAGGTTTAATAGTTGCAACAACCATGGTAGCTCTTTTCGCCAAGACTTACCTTGCTCAAGATCTAGTGCCACCTGTAGATAGAGTCTACGTCGCGACGATAAAAGCTGGGGCAAATCCTGAAATAGCTAAGTACCTCCTATTATGGGCGATCCCAGGAGCTATAGTGCAGGCTATAGGAGGCCCTGACAGGCAACTTGGAATATTGTTCGCTACAGGGTTGCTCATAAACTACCCGATAGCGGGAATCACTGTACTGGTAGCCCTTGCTATAAGGTGGGCCGTAGTGCAGAAGTATAAGGAGGAAGGTCAGAATATTCTCTATGTCCTCGGTGCAGGTTTGATAGCAGGTTCAACGTTGGTTAGCTTCTTCACTTCAACCCTCAAGTTGGGTAAGAAGTGATCCCTTCCTCTTACTCTTTTTTTGGAGGTGAAGAATTATGAGGAGCTATGAGTTTGAACTCGGTTATGCGGCCAAGAGGTTGGTGAGTGAAATCCTAAACGTTCAGTCTAATGAGGTTGTCGCCATAACGGCTGATACTCTTTCTAGCGAGGAAGTCGTTAATGCCACAGCGAGGGCTGTGTTTGAGGTAGGAGCAAAACCCCTCGTCATGTGGATAGCAACCCCTGAAGGAGTTGGAAAAGCCGCAGACCCTATGTTACCTCAAAGAGCACTAATAGGAGCATTAAAAAATGTTGATGTTTGGATAGAGTTCAATTATCAATGGTTGCTTTATTCTACGGTCTTTGATACCGTTATCAAGGAAAACAAAAATATTCGGTACATTTGCTTAGTGGGAATGAATCCCGATATGATGGTAAGAACGATAGGTAAGGTTGACATGAAAAAGCTCTCCAAGTTTTTAGAGATGATCGCTGAGATAACTCAAAGGGGAAAACACGTAAGGATTACAACACCAGCAGGGACTGATGTTGAATTTGAAAATCATCCAGAGAGACCATTGATAGTTCATTCCGGTTACGTTCCTAAAGGAACCTATGAAATGCTCCCAGGACAGATAAGCTGGACTCCTAAGTTAGAGAGCATCAATGGTGTTATAGTATTTGACGGTTCAGTTTATCCCCCGATAGGGCTCTTAAGGGAACCGATAAAACTTGAGGTTGAAAGGGGAAAAATAGTTAACATTGAAGGAGGGAGGGAAGCAAGGGAGTTCTCCAGTTGGCTTGAAGGCTTTAACGATCCCAATATGTATCAGTTAGCTCACATCTCATATGGTTTCAATCCTGGAGCAAAGCTTACTGGGAATATAGTTGAGGATGAAAGGGTATGGGGAGCTACAGAGTGGGGAATTGGAAACATAGGACCAAGGTTAGTTCCAGACATTCCTGGAGGAATTCCAGCGGCTTCTCATACTGATGGGATATGCCTCAATTCTTCGGTATGGATAGATGGTGTGCAAATAATGGATGAGGGGAATATCGTATATCCTCCTGAGCTCGCAAAACTTGCTAAAGAGCTTAAGAAAGGGTGAGAGTATGAATGATGATCCAGAGACCGCGGTTCTTAAGAAGGTGTTTAAGGGAAAATTAGACGATCTGGACATAATGATATATAAAATGCTTAGGGAAGACGGCAGGATAAGCGATAGCAGGATTGCCGAAAGGCTGGGAGTTTCGGTAACAACCGTCAGGCGTCATCGCTTAAAGCTTCAAAGGGAAGGTATCTTACAGGTGATAGGATTGCTCCTTCTAAGAGCTGCTGACGTGGCTTATGCAGATGTTCTAGTCAAATTTTCGAAGGATGCCACACCCGAGGAGATCAGAAAGTTCGTGAATGAAGCAGTTGAGAATCCCAGGATATACGAGGTTACTGAATATATAGGAAATGGATATGATTTGATGCTAAGATTCTTTGAATCCAACTTAGAAAGCTTGAAATATCACATAGATAGGTTTCTAAGGAGTAAGACCATTGTGGAGAAATACGAGGTCTTTACCGCTATAGGGAGTCCAAAGGCTTGGTACAAGTCCTTGAAACTTAAATTTTAATTCGTTATAGTAATACTAACTTCTACTCCTTCACCTTTATTTCCCATGATGTACTTGCTAAACTTTAACCATAATGTAAGAAAAATTTCTAAACAAAAGGAATAAAATCGTTAAATACCAACTTTCTTTTTGAAAATTTTCAAGGGAGGTGTCGAACTTTATGGAGAAAAGTAAAGTATATTCAATGGCTATGCTACTAGGAATTATACCCTGGATAGCCTACGTTATAGTATCACCATTTCTAAACAAGCCAGGCCCACTAATCCTCGGAATGCCTCCTTTAATGTTCTGGAATACTATCTGGCTAATCTTCACTTCCCTTTGCCTCTATGGAGCATATAAGCTGGAACTTGGAGGTGGGCTCCTTGAGTAGTGCCTTAATAATCGTTCTGGGTTGGGTTTTCCTCAGCTTGATCGTAGGTGTTATGGCTGGGATAAAGAGGAAATTCACGCTCGAAGGATACTTGGTATCGGGGAGAACCCTTGGTCTAATATTCCTTTACGTCCTAATGGCAGGAGAAATTTACAGCGCATACGCCTTCCTCGGGACTGGAGGATGGGCATATTCCTATGGAATGCCTATAATGTATGCCATCGGATATGGGGCCCTAGCATACTCATTCGGTTACTTCTACGCTAGGTACGTTTGGAAAGCGGGAAAGGCCTTTGGATGCGTTACTCAGGCAGACTATTTCCAGGTCAGGTACAATAGCAAGGCCTTAGCAGTTTTAGTGGCGCTGATAGGGATAATCTTTAACATCCCATATCTGCAACTTCAACTTCAGGGACTTGGTTACATAGTTCACGTTGGTTCCCTTGGGAGTATTACCCCCAAGGCCGGGATAGTCATTGGAATGATTATAATGATGATATACGTTTACACCAGTGGATTAAGAGGAATTTCCTGGACTAATTTACTTCAGGCCACGTTGATGTTCATAGTGGCTTGGGTAGTCCTCTTTACAATTCCCTTTAAGCAGTTCGGTGGAATTGGAGAATTATTTAAAACCCTTGCCCAGACAAAGCCAGATCACCTAATCTTGCATCCGCCACTCGGGATAAGCTGGTACGTTTCAACCCTAATCCTCAGCGGTTTGGGCTTCTTCATGTATCCGCAACTTTATCCATCGATATACGGTGCAAGGGATCTAAAGACCCTAAAGAGGAATTATGTACTACTCCCCTTATATTCGATATTTATGATTCCCGTTATACTGGCTGGATTCACGGTTGCGGCCTTAGGAATAAAGCTAAGTGCTCCAGACGAAGCCGTACTTAAAGCCGTGGAGATAACTTATCCCTCCTGGGTTTTGGGAGTAGTTGGCGCAGCAGGATTTGCTGCGGCCGCTTCAACTGCAAGTGCAATCCTCCTCTCACTTGCAGGTCTGCTCTCAAAGAACTTATATGCAATAGCAAAGCCAACTGCAAGTGACAAGGAACTAGTCCTAGTTAGCAGGATTTCTGTAATACTATTAGGACTCCTTGCGATGGGACTTGCACTCTACAGCCCAGGAAGGCTTGTTTCCCTGCTTCTCCTGGCATACGCAGGGATGACACAAATGTTTCCAGGAGCGGTCTTTGGATTGTTCTGGAAGAGGATGAACAAGTACGCCACTGGAACTGGGATAATAGCGGGTCTAATTACGGTGGCATATCTAAGGCTCGTTCTAAAGAAGAACCCTCTCGGAATTCACTTTGGTTTGTGGGGCCTACTCGTTAACATAATAGTAACTTTGATAGTAGCATACTTAACGAAGCCCGAGGAGGAGCTCTTCACTAGGTTTAAAGAAGCAGTCTCCGTGTAGGGGGCGATGGAAAATGGATGAGTTTATAATTAAAAGAGCAAAAGAGTTGCAGGGGTATATAGTTGAGAAGAGGAGAGATTTCCACATGTACCCAGAGCTGAAGTATGAGGAAGAGAGGACTTCTAAAATAGTGGAGGAAGAATTAAAAAAGCTCGGATATGAAGTTGTCAGAACTGCAAAAACAGGGGTTATAGGTATCCTTAAAGGAAAAGAAGACGGAAAAACCGTGGCTTTAAGGGCTGATATGGATGCTTTGCCTATTCAGGAGGAGAATGATGTTCCTTATAAGTCTAGGGTTCCTGGGAAGATGCATGCTTGTGGTCACGACGCCCACACAGCAATGCTACTAGGAGCAGCAAAGATATTAGCGGAGATGAAAGATGAGTTGCAGGGAACCGTTAAATTAATATTCCAACCTGCTGAGGAAGGAGGACTTGGAGCAAAGAAGATAGTTGAAGAAGGGCACTTGGATGATGTAGATGCTATCTTTGGGATCCACGTATGGGCCGAGCTACCTTCGGGAATCATAGGAATCAAGAGCGGGCCACTACTAGCGTCTGCAGATGCATTTAGGGTTTTGATAAAGGGGAAGGGAGGTCACGGAGCAGCACCGCACCTCTCGATAGACCCAATAGCTTTAGCTGTAGATTTAGTGAATGCCTATCAGAAGATAATATCGAGGGAAGTAGATCCACTACAACCAGCGGTTCTTAGCGTTACCTCGATAAAAGCTGGAACGACATTTAATGTAATTCCAGAATCCGCGGAGATACTTGGAACCATAAGGACATTCGATGAGGAAGTTAGGGATTATATAGTAAGGAGAATGAAGGAGATTACTGAAAACTTTGCCAATGGGATGAGGTGCGAGGGGAAGTTTGAACTAACGATAGAGCATATACCCCCAACTATAAATAATGAAAAGCTGGCGAATTTTGCGAGGGATGTGCTAAAGGTTCTGGGCGAAATTAGGGAGCCTAAACCAACGATGGGAGCTGAAGATTTTGCCTTTTATACAACCAAAGCCCCAGGACTGTTCATATTCCTGGGAATAAGAAACGAAGAAAAGGGAATAATTTACCCACACCACCATCCAAAGTTTAATGTGGATGAGGACATCTTGTGGATGGGAGCAGCGATCCATTCTCTTCTGACTTATCACTACCTCTCCCTTTGATTTTTTCACTTAATCTAAAATGGAAGGTTATAGTGCTTAACTACTAGCTCGTATATCCCAAGCTTCTCAAGGATCCTTAGTGGAACTTGCATGGAAACTTGGACTATTCCGGGCAATCTTCCAATCTCTACAGCTCCGGTAATGGTGACCCTATTCTTAACCTCCTCAACGCTCATTCCAAAGAGCTTTGCCGCTCTCTTAAACCCGTTGAGTGCAGCATCGTTAATCGTTGGTCCAGAACCAATTATTTGGAGTGGAGCAACAGGCTCAACTTCAATTCCAAACTTCTTTGCTAACCTCTCAACCTTTTCCCATTCATCTTTCCTCCAGGGTTTGGCCAGGGGTGGTAGATCTTCCTCTGGAGGTAAAAGAATAGGCCCTTCTAGGTTTAAGCCCTTTATAACCTCAACTGTAACAGTTGTCTCGGCCGTTACATCCGTTGTATGGCCAGCGACTTCCCCATCTCCTTCCATTGCGTGAGCATCTCCAGCGTAAACTCCTCCCCCTTCTACTTTAACTGGCGCTATGACTATAGCTCCTTCCCTTACGGAGTCAACGTCCAAGTGACCATCGGTTAACTTGGTTTCATAATCCTCTTTGGAAATCGCATAGGGGTGGGGAGCGTTGATTAGGAAGTATCCGAAATCTCCAGCATTGTGCGAGTCAGGGATATCAACTGCAGGTATTGTTCCCAACTGGCCTAAGAATGGTCTAATTCTAGATGGAACTCCAACGATATCTGCTTTTGCGAAGATTAATATGGGGACTTGTTTTGAATTTTTAGGTAGTGCATGCCATTCCCAGGCATTTTTCGCTATCATTTCGGCCGTCTTCTTGTCAACAGTGACTCCAACGCCACCTTCATGGTCAAAAACCATGGTATACCCATTTATCATCCTAAATGGTGACACAGGGGCTCCACACTTTTTGCACCTTATAGCGTCTTCTCCAATTCCTACCACTTCAAACTCGGGCCATGGTTCATTACAAACTGGACACTTCTTCGCAACGTAAGGGTCACCAACAAAGCTCCCTTCTCTGGGGGAGTCGACGCCCGATGATGCGGCCTTTGAAAGCACTCTAATCCTCTCTACCCTAATCGCTATGGCGTCACCAACTTTTGCCCCTTCCACCGCTACGAGATAGTTGACCTCATGTCCTCCTCTAATAGTTGGTGTTATCATTGGACCCCAGCACCCAGGAGCTGTTAGAAATGTTATCCTTCCCCATCTGCAACCGGCCCAAGCATCTTAGTGTGAGGTCCTATAATCCCATTCATTTGTACATCATTGTATATTTCCTCTTCAGCTGTCATAAGGCCACCTCAAAGATCTTATTAGTGGATTAGAGTATATAAACGCTCCCGAATGTGTATATACTTAAAGTATACACAAGAGGGCATCATCAACTCGTTACAAGATAAGTATGTATAAGCTTGTTAAATGCTAAATGAAGCGAAAAATTTCCAATTTTTGTTGACATATGAAATCTAAAAATATATATACTTTTAGTACATACATAGTTAATTGAGGTGCGATATGCAATGAACAAGATTCCCGCCCTCCTTTTAGTTGGAGCGTTGATAATAGCCACAGTTGCGAGTGGGTGTATAGGGGGAACCACAACAACAGAGACACCAACGGTTACTAAGACCAAGACCCAGGAGGTAATAACGCTCAAGGTAATCGGGCCTTGGTCGGGGGCTGAACTTGATGCATTCATGGAGGTTCTAAAGGCCTTTGAAAAGCAACATCCTAATATAAAGATCGAGTACAAAACGTATAGAGCAGAAGACCTATCCACGATTCTCCCCCTCCAATTCGAATCCCATGATACTCCAGCTGATGTTATATTCATGTGGGGATGGTTCATCGCAGAGATGGGTAAGAAAGGACACCTAATGGAGCTTAACAACATTATTAACCCTGAAGAATACGTTCCTGGGATTTTAGATAGTGTAACGGTGGATGGGAAGATCTATGGGGCCCCATTTACGGCCGCAGCAAAACCAGGTTTCTGGTACAGGAAGTCCTTCTTTGAGAAGCACAATCTAAAGCCACCAAAGACCTGGGATGATTTCGTTGCATTGCTCGAGGAGATAAAGAAGATACCAGGGATTAAAGCTCCAATAGTCAGCGGAGATAGCGTGGGATGGCCCCTATCAGATGTAACGGAACACTTCATACTAACCTTTGGAGGGAAGGATCTCCAGCTCAAGCTAATAAAAGGAGAAGTTAAGTGGGAAGATCCTCAGGTTAGAAAAATCTTCGAGGAGAAACTCGTTCCTTTGCTAAAAGCTGGATACTTTAGTGATCCCATAGAGTGGACATCCGCTGTTGATCTATGGTGGAAAGGAGAATACGCACTCTACTTCATGGGAACTTGGATAACAGGAATGGTCGATGATCCGAACGACCTCGGCCTAATTCCACTTCCTGGGGTAAAAGCCATGGTTATAGCCCCGGACTATTTAATGGTTCCAAAGTACACTAGTCATCCTAAGGAAGCCCTAGAACTTGCTAAGTTCCTTGCGACGGAGGGACAAAGGATCCACGTTGGAACGAAGTCAGGAAAGCTAGCTACCTGGAAGAAGGTTTCGATAGACGATTACTGGGCCCCGATGAGGGATGTTGCAAAGATCGTTGCGAACGTTGAATCAGCTCCAGATCTGGATGACAGCGTTGGAGGGGAGTGGCAGAAGGTCTTCTGGGATCAGCTTAAGCTACTTTGGGTGCAACCCGATAGGCTTGACGAGGTTTTAAAGACCCTAGACGAGAAGTTCCCGAAGAAGTGAGGGATTCACTGTGAGGAGGAACTTAACTCCCTTCTTCTTTCTTTTACCGGCCTTAACCCTGATGGTACCCTTCGTTATATATCCCGTCTTCAAGACGATATACCTAAGCTTCTTTCTGGGCGATAAATTCGTTGGGCTTGAAAATTATAAGAACGTCCTTCTAAGTCCGGACATAGTTAACCTTGAGAGGTTCCCGACGAAATCCCCTCCTTGGGGAGCATTAATTCATAACATAGTTTGGATAGCGATTCACCTTCCAACGACGATATTCCTTGGTTTGGGATTTGCCCTCCTCCTTAGAAAGAAGGAGGTTAAGGGGAGCTCTATAATAAAGTCGATAATATTCCTGGGAATGGTAATCCCGATGGTGGTAGGAGGGTTAATAATAAGGTTCCTCTTCGAGGAGGGGGCCGGAGTAATCCCAGCATTCTTTAAGCTAATTGGTATTGAAAAACTCGCAATTACTTGGACGGCCTATCCTCAGACGGCCTTATTTTCAGTCATCCTTGGTTCCATCTGGATATGGACGGGGTTCAGCATGTTAATGTACTCCGCAGGGCTAGCTTCCATCCCAAAGGATTACTACGAAGCAGCCCTGATCGATGGGGCTAATAAGTTTCAAATCTTCAGATTCGTAATATGGCCCCTCCTCAGGCCAATAACCGTCGTGATAGTTGCAATGACCTTGCTCTGGGATCTCAAGATATTCGACATAGTATATGTAGCTACTGGAGGGGGCCCAGGAGGAGCTTCAATGGTTCTAGCCCTCCAGATGTGGGACTACTTCGCTAGATCCCTTAATTACAACTACGCTGCCGTTGTTGCCGTTTTACTTACGGCTTTAACCTTCATCCCAGCACTGTGGCTGATAAAAAGGAGGGGATAATGGGATGAAAATTAGGAGGTATCTAGTTCCTAACTTAATTGCCTGGTCAATTGGAATAGCCTGGCTAATCCCGTTCATGGGAGTATTGATGGCATCGGTAAGGCCCTATGAAGAGATCGTGAGCGGCTGGTGGCATCTTCACCCATTCACCATTACCTTGAAAAATTACATAAACGCACTAAATCATCCAATGTTCCCTATTGGAGAAGGACTCAAGAACTCCCTAATAGTGGCCATCCCATCAACGATAGTTCCCGTTATAGTCGCATCATTAGCGGCCTATGCATTTGCCAGGTACAGCTTCCCCATAAAGCATTACCTATTTGCATTTATAGTTCTCCTAATGGCCCTTCCCCAGCAGATGACGGTTGTCCCCCTCTACTTCCTACTGAGGAATGCTCACCTGCTCAACACTTTCAGGGGATTGATAATAGTTCACTCCGCATGGGGCCTTGCATGGATAATATTCTTCATGAGGAACTACTTCTCAATGCTTCCAACGGATGTCGAGGAAGCGGCCAAAATAGATGGAGCTACCGACTTCCAAATATTCTATAAGATAGTCCTTCCCATGGCATTACCTGGGCTGATCTCAGCATCTATACTTCAATTTACATGGGTTTGGAGTGACTTCTTCCTGGCATTGGTGTTCCTTCAGAATCCAGAAAAATACGTTGCAACTCAGCGTTTACCCCTGCTTAGAGGTCAGTACTTCGTTGATTGGGGGCTCTTAACTGCGGCATCGATAATGGTAATGCTCGTCCCCCTCCTCGTGTACGCATTGTTCCAGAAGTATTACATTAGTGGTATGATTGGATGGTCAGTTGAGAAGTGAGGGATGAAGATGTACGAGGTTAAGGAATTTAGTTCGGGGAAAAGAAAGCTTGAAGACTATAAAAGCATAATAGGGGAGGAAGAAGTTAGCAAAATCCAGGAAAAGGCCGAGAAATTGAAAGGAAGAAGTTTCGTCCATGTGAACTCAACTTCCTTCGGAGGAGGTGTCGCCGAGATACTCCACAGCTTGGTACCCCTACTGAGGAGCATTGGAATTGAAGCAAGGTGGTTCGTAATCGAGGGGCCCACGGAATTCTTCAACGTCACGAAGACCTTTCACAACGCACTTCAAGGTAACGAATCCCTCAAGCTAACGGAGGAGATGAAAGAACTTTACCTCAATGTGAACAGGGAAAATTCTAAATTCATTGACCTTTCAAGCTTTGACTACGTTCTAGTCCACGACCCCCAGCCGGCCGCCCTTATAGAGTTCTACGAGAAGAAGAGCCCATGGCTCTGGAGGTGCCACATAGATCTCAGCTCACCAAACAGAGAATTCTGGGAGTTCCTGAGGAGGTTCGTGGAGAAGTACGACAGATATATCTTCCACCTTCCTGAGTACGTTCAGCCTGAGTTAGATAGGAATAAGGCCGTTATAATGCCTCCATCGATAGATCCCCTGAGCGAAAAGAACGTTGAGCTTAAGCAGACGGAAATCCTAAGAATCCTTGAGAGATTCGACGTTGATCCGGAGAAACCTATAATAACCCAGGTCTCAAGGTTCGATCCATGGAAAGGGATATTCGACGTTATCGAGATTTACAGAAAGGTTAAGGAAAAGATCCCAGGAGTTCAGCTACTCCTAGTTGGGGTCATGGCCCACGACGACCCAGAGGGATGGATCTACTTCGAAAAGACCCTAAGGAAGATAGGAGAAGACTACGATGTGAAAGTCCTGACGAATTTAATAGGGGTTCACGCGAGGGAGGTTAACGCCTTCCAAAGGGCTAGCGATGTTATATTACAAATGTCGATAAGGGAAGGGTTCGGGTTAACAGTTACCGAGGCTATGTGGAAGGGAAAACCTGTAATTGGTAGAGCAGTTGGCGGTATTAAGTTCCAGATAGTAGATGGGGAGACTGGATTCTTGGTAAGGGATGCAAATGAAGCCGTTGAGAAGGTGCTCTATCTCCTTAAACATCCAGAGGTATCGAAGGAGATGGGAGCTAAGGCCAAGGAAAGGGTGAGGAAAAACTTCATAATAACTAAACATATGGAAAGGTACTTGGATATCTTGAACTCCCTCGGAGGATGAGACAATGGAAATTCCTCCCGAAATCCTTCAATCTTTGATAGAACTTGGCTTCACCAAGTACGAGGTGCTAACCTATTGGACTCTACTCGTTTACGGTCCAAGTACCGCTAAGGAGATCTCAATTCGAAGCGGAATCCCCTATAACAGGGTTTACGACACGATATCTTCCCTAAAAGTTAGGGGATTTGTCACAGAAATCGAAGGAAATCCCAAGGTTTATGCAGCTTATTCTCCCAGGATAGCTTTCCTTAGATTTAAAAAAGAACTAGATGAAATTTCAGAGAAGCTAGAGAAAGCGATTTCTGAAGTTAAAAGGGAGGAGAGATGTAGGCCCTCGATATGGAGGAGTCACGATTTTGAGGAAGCCATAGAAATGTTCAAGGAAACCCTGGAATCATCAGAAAATGAGGTTATAGTTGTAACCCCAAGTGAATTCTTTAAGAGCATTAGAGAAACCCTTATTGGTATTCTAGACAGGGGGGTAACCCTTTCACTTTATATAGATAAAGTTCCAGATATCTCGGATTTTGAGGGGAGGGGAAACTTTTTCTTAAGAAGGTTTACGAAGTTTAACCATTTAATAGGGCTAGCGGATGGAAAGGTCGTTGCAACAATTCAGAACGTCAGCTTCATGCCTCCCTCCCCTCCAAGCTTTAAGTCGACGTTTAAGGAGATAATATTCTCCCAGTATAGCCTAACCCTTGAGATATTTAAGGAGTCATCACTTGAAGTTGAGCAGATAATGAATCCCCAGGATATAAGATTCTTCGCGGTCTTTCATGCTGCAGACTTCGTGAAAAGACACCTTCCCTCTTCAACGATCTTCAGCGAGATCGTCGGTAGGAACGTAAAGACTGGAGAAGTGGAAAAGCTCTACGGGAAGGTTGTGGGTTACACCCTTTCCTTCAGGGAGGGAGTGAACAACATTCAAATAGAAACGGAAAAAGGGATCGTAAAGGTCGGGGGAATGTTCGCGGTAATTGAGGATTACGAGAGCACTAACGTGAGGCTCATGCTAGAATCATAATAATAGTTTCTCAATCAGCTTATAGTCCTCCTCAGGTAGCTCCCTCATGGCCTTCCCAAAAAAGTGCATTGACCATCTCTTCTTGTTCTTAATGAACTTTAAGTCGTTGATTAGCGGCTTAAAATTGATTTCCCCTATTTTAATAGGTTTTATCTTCACCCTGTATGGGTAAGTTTCCTTACCTCCCCTGTGGGGCTTAAAGATACGGCTAAAGTCGACGTAAGGTTCACTTGTAACCTCATAAATTCCTACGATCTTTGGTTCAAGCAAATTTCCTTCTTTATCTTTTTCTTGCCTCACGTATATCACGAGCTTATCCCCTGGTTTAACCCTTGAAAGAGTATTCTTATGTTTCTTTGGAACCCCCCATACATTATGCCTCTTTATGACTTCCCAATTCTCCCTGTTCGTAATGCAGATCCAATAGGTCATTATCCGATCACCTCCCTCTTATCTTAATTGCTCCGGGCATATAAAGTTATTTAAAAAGCTGAGAAAAAAGGTGCCTAATAGTGACATAAATGCCTCGTAAAATATTATCAGACGGAACAATTCTCTGGAAGGAACCGGGTAAAAAAGGGGATAGGGATTTTATTGTTAAAGTGAAATTTCCAGGAAAAAGAGAATATACCCAAAGCACGCGCATTTCCTAATTGATTTTTATGTTACAGCAAAGAAATTGGACAGATACTTTTTGATTTAATAACTAAAAAGGATGCTTCTATGGAGGAAATATTGCAGTCAATAGATGAGGATACAAAAAGAAAATTTAGCAAAGCTCCTGGATATACCTTGGAATATATCCTGCATGCTCTTGAGTGGATATTCGAACAGGAATACCGCCTGAAAAGGGATACAAAGGTCGAAAACTGGCATATCAGATGTTCGTTGATGTAATGAAAGGAGAACACCCTGTTAATGCTATGAAAAAAGCAGGACTAAGGATTTAATTAATCCACTCAAGTATTGATCTCTCTCTATTGTGTCCTTGTTCCTGTTTTTCATAGCTCTCTTGTCTTGTTAACTTAATAGCCTTCTCTAGTCCAACTCTTTCTTCCCTTGGAACATTAGTCACAAGAATTTCATCAACAGGGCCCCTACGATCCGCTTTGGAGTTAATAACCCTCTTTGCTTTCACAATTATTATGTCGAATTCAGGGATATCTTTATAGAGCTTAACTATCTCTGGAGCTGAAGAATTGCTCAAGATGAAATATACTCCTCTCCTATGGAGTTCTAAGCACACATCTCTAAGCCTTATTTGATCCTTGTATGTGAATCCTTCCTTAGAGTAATCTGTAAAGCTAGCCGTTTGGGAAATGGGCTGGTATGGAGGATCAAAGTAAACTAGATCTCCCTCCTTAGCCTTATCGAGGACATATGAGAAGTCAGTATTATAAATTTCGAGGTTTCTTAAAACTCTGCTCGCTTCCCTTAATCTCTTCTCATCAACGATCCTAGGATTTTTGTACCTCCCAAAGGGAACGTTAAACTCGCCCTTCCTGTTCTCCCTGTACAGCCCATTATATGCAGTCTTATTCAGGTAAAGCAGGAGGCTTGCAAGACGAATTGCATTTCTCCTATCCTGCTCACTCTCTACCTTAAATCCCCTCCTTACAAAGTCCCTAAACCAACTACTGAGGGCAAGTTTATTGTATTCTCTTCGCATTCTATAGTAGTACTCCCTTTCATTCTTATGCATCTTTGCATCTTCAATTAACTCTTCAGGGTAATCACGTAGGATGATGTAGAAGTTAATCAGCTTTGGATTAATGTCGTTGATCGTTCCCTCTTTTGGCTCCAGCCAAAATGTGACGGCCCCACCACCAAAGAATGGTTCATGGAAACGCCTATCCTTATAATCGGAAGGCATTAGAGAGACTATATAATGGAGGATTTGCCTCTTTCCGCCGGCCCACTTTAAAACGGGTTCTGCCATTTTACCACTTCACCATTATGTTATACCCCTTAAAAATACTTAGTGAGATTTTTCAGAGAAAAGTCTCATAAAGAGGACAAATTGATACAGCTTAAGAAGGCTTAAGTGTTGACCTCCTATGAGTTCCTCTAAAGCCTTTGTGAAGTTTTGGCGAGATTGAACCTCGGTGAAGAAATCAAAGAGATCATCTCATGGAGTACCGGATTACTTGAAGTCTCAGGATGAAAACTGGTAAACCAAGTTAAAGTTCACAAACTAAGTACCTAAACTGGAAGAGTTAAAATCAAGCCCATAAATCTTGAAGAGGAAGACTACACATCTGCCCAATCTTAGGCTGGGACTTCTTCCGTCTAAGAAATGCTCTAGTTCCCTTAATGCTTCGTTCACGCCCTGCAACCTCTAAGAGAGATGGATAAAGCTCTAAACCTTAAAGTTGCCCAATCGAGCAAGGCTGGAGGAGTATCTCAAGTGATAGAGACTGTCCTTGGGAGTAACTTTAAACAGTTTTTTGAGGATACCAGCATGGGATCACCAATAAATTTCATTAAATGCCATGGCTAGGACTTTGTTCATACCCTGTTTCAGATTTTGAATCTTAGGGGGGCTATAAGTAATATCCCTAACAAAAATCCTTGCGACATGTCTACTTCAGTCAGCAAAAAGGTACACTAGACTTGTCTTTCCAGCCTCCCCATTGATCTAAGAATTGCCACCCAGCTTTGGCATGAAGAGCGTTTATTAATTCGCTTTAACTCCTCAGAACATCCAAATGGACTCTCTCACATATATTCCTGAACTAGTTCAAGGTATCCTTTACTTGTGCAATTCAGCGTTAACCCTGTAAAAGAAAGTACAACCAGGGATAGCTGGCAAAGTTCACTATATTAACCTGTTCAAGAAACACAAAAGATTATAAGTCCCTTTTGTGGATTCCTTCATAGGTCTTACAAGGTACCTGATGATTATGTCTCAAAAAAGCCATTTAGTTCGAGAACTAGGGTTACAAAAGGGAAATTTAAATTGTAAACCGATGATGTGTGTCATCCCTGCTGAAAGGGGTCGATGATGATGTTTTGATCCCCATCTGAGGTGCTGGAAATGTTCGGGTTCCTCAAAAGAAAGAGGAAAAAATTTGGGCCCCTCATTTATCTAAGTGAGCCAACTATCCTATACCATACTAAAACAGAAAAAATAATCCTTGAGATAATAGAGGAGAACCTAAATTCGAACAATGTAATACTTCCCTCCGATTATGGACTGAGAGATATAAGCGATAAGATAGCAGAAGTTGATTACCTAGTGGCCGTGGCAATATATGGAAAGTTCTCCTCCCTAGTTTGCAGGGAAGTTGAGAAGGCCAAAAAGCTGAACAAGAAGATCTATACGCTGGACATAGGAAAAACTCCACAGTCTTTAGTTTATATGCTGGCCGAAGGGATACCTGAACATATAAAGTGGATGAATGAGAAGGAAACTGAGGAATTTTTCGGACAGTTTATAGCTAAAGACTTCCTGGGTTCGGGACTTAGGGGACTCTTCTTAGGCTACAGAGATCATGAATGGTAAATTTTTCATTTGTTTTTGTTTTCGTGTTACGGGTTTTTGTTTTCTCTTTTTGTTTTCTCTTGTTTTTGGTTTAATACCCTGCTCGGGTCTAGATTCCATAATTAAGGGTTCTTAATGTCTTGTTTTTAGTTTAATTCTCTCATTGGGATTTTTGTTTTCTGTTTACCATCATAGTGGTAATTTCTTGTCAATTGTATTCATTTGGAATTCGAGTTATCTTAACGCTTTATTTTAACTTTGAAGTGTTTTAACCCCTTAATTGGATAGTCTAGGAGTCTTGTTAAGGGCTTATTTTTGAAGGATTTTAGTGTTAGTGAGTTAAATTAATTTAACTTAGTTTCGATCTCTCTTTTCCAGTTGAATTGAGAGGATTTTTGGTTGATGGTTTATTCGAGGGTTCTCGTGACTTCTAGATTTTTGTGTCAGGTTTATAAATGAAGTCCAGTATTACCGGTTCCCACAGTGAGTAAATTATATAAACTTTGAGGAGACTTTATTAAACGAATAAAGCAAAAAACCCAAAAGTTTCCGTAGAACTAAATAGTGTGGAAAGTACAGGCTCCTGGGGATTGCTGAGAAGGGCAGTCCTGGGGTTTCCGTAGAACTAAATAGTGTGGAAAGAAAGGAGGTGGAATTGCATGGAGCAGAAACTTAATTTGTTTCCGTAGAACTAAATAGTGTGGAAAGCGTCGTGTCGGCTCCCTCAACGTCTAAGAAAGCAACGGTTTCCGTAGAACTAAATAGTGTGGAAAGCGGTTTCTTGCATACCAGATGAAATCCGACTCGAAATACGTTTCCGTAGAACTAAATAGTGTGGAAAGGTTGATACTGACGCTTGACTTCAAAAACACTGTCTACAAGTTTCCGTAGAACTAAATAGTGTGGAAAGGTAAACCTCCACAACAAGTTTCCCCTGTCCTTTTACAGCGTTTCCGTAGAACTAAATAGTGTGGAAAGTTTAACGTCCAGACGAGGTGATAAAAATGGAGTTGTTGTTTCCGTAGAACTAAATAGTGTGGAAAGTTCTTTCCAACTTATCATCATCAGGAACAATGTCTTGTTTCCGTAGAACTAAATAGTGTGGAAAGCAATTCCCCCAGGAGGCAAGGTAGTTGCGGAAATCGCGTTTCCGTAGAACTAAATAGTGTGGAAAGATTCTGATTACTACAGCCCTGTAGGTTCCCCTTTCTGGGTTTCCGTAGAACTAAATAGTGTGGAAAGCTGGTAATTTCCAGTACTCTGACCATTCTATCACTTCGGTTTCCGTAGAACTAAATAGTGTGGAAAGTCATAAGGGGGGCCAATGTTACTTAGTGACCCTATCCGGTTTCCGTAGAACTAAATAGTGTGGAAAGATACTGGGCGTGTGAGTGTGTTAGCGCGTCAACATAACAGTGTTTCCGTAGAACTAAATAGTGTGGAAAGAAGACTGTTAAGGTACTCCACGCCATCGAAGCATTTTGTTTCCGTAGAACTAAATAGTGTGGAAAGCCGGTTGCCTCATCCCTTACTGGGATTACCCAAACGTGTTTCCGTAGAACTAAATAGTGTGGAAAGTCCCCAGGCCTTACAATGTATAAGCCATCACCCCTTCGTTTCCGTAGAACTAAATAGTGTGGAAAGGGGAACTCCTCCCAGAGCAGGCAAGGGAGGAGGCTGGGTTTCCGTAGAACTAAATAGTGTGGAAAGAAAGCTATGCCTATTTGCCTATTAGATGTCTTTGAGGTTTCCGTAGAACTAAATAGTGTGGAAAGTCTTCCTGGTGCCGAAAGACGGTAGGACGCTGGATAATATGTTTCCGTAGAACTAAATAGTGTGGAAAGAAAAGCCTTATCCAGTTCCCCAGCCGTACCCAGTTCCCAAGGTTTCCGTAGAACTAAATAGTGTGGAAAGGAACTACTCTTGGCTTGCCTGAGCTTCTGCACAGTGTCCGGTTTCCGTAGAACTAAATAGTGTGGAAAGTAAGCAGTCTCCACACCCTCCTCCTCTATGATTCTCTGTTTCCGTAGAACTAAATAGTGTGGAAAGCTCGTCATCGCTGATGTACTGCTCCTCTTTTACTATGTTTCCGTAGAACTAAATAGTGTGGAAAGAACTCCCAATAGATGACTTTCCTGTCAATGTATTTCTTGTTTCCGTAGAACTAAATAGTGTGGAAAGTTTTGCAAGGAGCTTCCCCATCCTCCCCATCAATGAGGTTTCCGTAGAACTAAATAGTGTGGAAAGGCACTATCCATCCTGTCCGCAGTATCAAGCCCCAGCTTGTTTCCGTAGAACTAAATAGTGTGGAAAGTTTTTAGAACAATCTTCATCCCCTTCACCTCCTCCTTGTTTCCGTAGAACTAAATAGTGTGGAAAGAAGGCAACCTTTGCGATAACCCTGTACTTAGTCACGTGTTTCCGTAGAACTAAATAGTGTGGAAAGTATTATCCCTAGAAGAGCCGGCAGAAGTAGCTAGAGGTTTCCGTAGAACTAAATAGTGTGGAAAGTTATGTGGCTTGCTCCTGATAGTGTCAATGTAACATGTTTCCGTAGAACTAAATAGTGTGGAAAGACGGAAACGTTTATTATCCAACATTATTTGTAGAGGTGTTCCAGTTTCCGTAGAACTAAATAGTGTGGAAAGAGTAATCGTAGAATGCCTTTGCGTCTTTGAGGCCGATAGGGTTTCCGTAGAACTAAATAGTGTGGAAAGAGGAGATAAAGCATAGTTGCAGGTTCGGCATTGAATGCAGCGTTTCCGTAGAACTAAATAGTGTGGAAAGAGACACGGAAGCTACCCTTCTGTGCTACGGTAACACGTTTCCGTAGAACTAAATAGTGTGGAAAGATCGTGTATCCCATTCCTCTTAATTTCTGGACTATTCTCTCGTCAAGGTTTCCGTAGAACTAAATAGTGTGGAAAGTGGAAAGACGCCTGCTGGACTGGTGCAAGGCTCGGCGAAGTCCTAGTTTCCGTAGAACTAAATAGTGTGGAAAGGGCGGTGATAAGAGAAAGAGGGAGACGGAATGAAGTAGGTTTCCGTAGAACTAAATAGTGTGGAAAGGACTTTATGCCGACCTCCTTAACCATGCCGTTCGCTAATGTTTCCGTAGAACTAAATAGTGTGGAAAGTACTTTAATTGCCGTGGTGAGGAAGGGCGACAGCTTGTTTCCGTAGAACTAAATAGTGTGGAAAGAAGTAGAACCAAGCCACAAGCACTCCACCGAACCAGGTTTCCGTAGAACTAAATAGTGTGGAAAGAGTAATCTTAACCGCCAGAACTTATAACCCTTTTCAGTTTCCGTAGAACTAAATAGTGTGGAAAGATTGTATATACTTCACGAGCTCGGAAGGTAAAACTTCTCTGTTTCCGTAGAACTAAATAGTGTGGAAAGAGTTTAAAGAAGAACTGTAAGGAACTTTAATGTAATCATCAACCCCGTGTTTCCGTAGAACTAAATAGTGTGGAAAGACGGGAAGAGTTTACGAGTGAGGTAATAACGTACTTGTTTCCGTAGAACTAAATAGTGTGGAAAGAACTCCTTCCTAACAGTCCCAGGACTAATCCCGAGCTCCGTGTTTCCGTAGAACTAAATAGTGTGGAAAGAACTTTCTGGCAAGCACATACACCTCATAGGAGGGATCTACGGTTTCCGTAGAACTAAATAGTGTGGAAAGATTATCTTTTCCCACTCCGACTTTTCAGGCTTCTTGGCGTTTCCGTAGAACTAAATAGTGTGGAAAGTTGAAGAGTTGCCCAGACTACCCCTCACCGGAGAATTCCCGATTGTCAAGTTTCCGTAGAACTAAATAGTGTGGAAAGCAATTACTACCCTCATCCTTCACCACCCCCAACAAAAGTTTCCGTAGAACTAAATAGTGTGGAAAGCACTTTCCGTTCCCTCTCTTATTCCTATTTTATATTATGTTTCCGTAGAACTAAATAGTGTGGAAACTACAAAACAAGAGCTGTTGCTGGCTCCGTATTGTGGGTTTCCGTAGAACTTAGTAGTGTGGAAACGGGAGAGTAAGGTCATCAACCAATGCCCAATATACAACTAGTTTCCGTAGAACTTAGGAGTGTGGAAACTGTACCCTACTGCTGTGTACATTGCCAGCCTTGCTAGTAGGTTTCCGTAGAACTTAGTAGTGTGGAAACGTACAAGGAAGGGTGGGAATGGGCTCCTGGAGACGGCTCCTTGTTTCCGTAGAACTTAGTAGTGTGGAAACCTGTTCAAGTCCACTATTGACATTTCTGAAACAATTTCTGTTTCCGTAGAACTTAGTAGTGTGGAAACTACTCGTTCTCATCCGCTCTGCATATCACAACTTTCCCTCTAGTTTCCGTAGAACTTAGTAGTGTGGAAACAAAACACTACCAACTTTCCTGCAGTCTCCAGCCATTCTTCTGCAAGGGTTTCCGTAGAACTTAGTAGTGTGGAAACATGTGAATAATAGAAAGGTGATCCACATGCCCTGCAGACCGTTTCCGTAGAACTAAATAGTGTGGAAACCATGGCTGGGTAGATTTATACTAGACAAGGCAATTGAGGTTTCCGTAGAACTTAGTAGTGTGGAAACGGAAACTCTCCAATCTCTTGGATTTCCCTAGCATTTTGTTTCCGTAGAACTAAATAGTGTGGAAACCTACTCTGCCACTCCTCGTCCGCCATAACCACCCCATTCGCTGACCTATAATAACAAAGTTTCCGTAGAACTAAATAGTGTGGAAACAGCTCCCTAAGTAACTCTTTTGCCTGTTCTAAAAGTTCCCAAAGAGGTTTCCGTAGAACTAAATAGTGTGGAAACGGAATGCTCACCCGCTCGGGCGTGGCTCCATAATTCGTCGCGTTTCCGTAGAACTAAATAGTGTGGAAACTAGTAGGGGAAGGTTTTTATGGTCTCTACTCCTATATGTTTCCGTAGAACTAAATAGTGTGGAAAGAGGAAAGACTATGGAAGTTGCTCCCAACTGCTCGGCAAACTGTGTTTCCGTAGAACTAAATAGTGTGGAAAGCCGTTGAACCTGTAGACGCCATTCTCGTAGTAGAGGACTTCGTTTCCGTAGGACTAAATAGTATGAAAAGCAACAGTCTTATAGTAGTGGGATTTCTTGAGAATAAAGCCCTCTAACCCGCGCATTTCATTCTAGACTGGGCTTTAATGCAAATACTCCCAGGGCCTCTTGAACCCTCCTCACTTTCATGAATCCTACCCTCCTCAACCTTTCCATCACTCCCTTCTGAAGGTCTAACCCCCTGTACCTCTTCCCAGGGTTACCAACGTAATGGAACAATCTACCCCCTGGCTTTAAGACCCGAAACATTTCCATATAGAATTCTTCACTGTAGAGTTCGCCGGCTAGTGAGAACCTGGGTGGGTCGTGAATTATAACGTCAAAAGACTCATCTTCAAACTTCTTAATTAAATCAAAAGAATCTCCTTGTAAAATCTTTATTTTTGGAGATTCAAAGAGTTCCCTACTCCACGGATTTATCTTAGCTAGTTCAATTACGTTGGGATCTTTCTCTATCGTTATTACTCTCGCTCCCCTTTTAGCCGATTCTATAGCTGTATACCCTAGACCCATGCACGTATCTAGGACTACTTCCCCTTCCCTCGGCTTCACGGTGTTTACTTTAGCTATGGTATCCTTCAACGGATCCGTACCCTTAGTCCTGTGCATCCTTATCCCATTAATCTCAATTGTGGGGGGAATCGTTGGAACTAGCTTGTAGAAATGTTCACCGGCTATGGCCGCTTTGAAAACTTCCCCATCCCTTACGAAATAAACGTTCCCCTCATCTTCTGCTATCCTTTTTATAATCTCCTTCTTAACTCTGGAGCCGTCCGGGAATTCAACGTAATCTTTGCTGACTCTAACCCTAATCTTTTTTCCTGTTTTCATTAAGTCCACATTAATAAGGGCTAAATCTCTTGACTTTAGCAGTACCCTTGCTTCTCTAAAAGTTATAAAGTAGAGCATCACCCAACTACCCTCTCGAATACCCTCTTGAAGTTTTCAAATGTTATACCTTTTACCTCCTTCTCACTGAAATTCTCCTCTAGGGCCTTTATTAGATCCGGTATCTTAGATTCATCCTCAAGTCCTTCAACGCTCTTTCCACTCCATCCTGGGAGGTAGTAGACGAAGTCGAAGCCTATTCCCACGTGCTTGTAACCGACAAGATCCACCATGTACTCTATATGCTTAACGTACTTTTCAAGGGTTGGATTATCTTTGTCGACGAAGGCTGGAATAGCCACAGCCCCTATCACCCCATCTCTCTCAGCAATAGCTTTTATCTGCTCATCTGTTAAATTCCTGGGGTTATCGCAAAGGGATTTAGCATTCGAATGGGAAGCTATCACGGGGAAGCCCGTAATGTCTAGAACATCCCAGAACCCCTGCTCATTTATGTGGCTTAGATCTATGATTATCCCAAGCTCTTCGCACTTTCCAACGACTTCAGCTCCAAAGTTGGTTAACCCTCCTCTAGTTCTTTCAAAGACACCATCCCCTATTTGATTCCTTAAGCTCCAAGTTAAGGTTAAGACTCTCAATCCAATCGAGTGGAATATCTCCAGTATGTCTAGACTCTCTATGGGTTCCCCTCCTTCCATCCCAAGCCAAAGGGCTACTTTACCGTCTTTTATTGCATCTTCCATCTCTTTAACGGTACCAACTATCACGAGTTTTTCGCTTTCACTAACATCCTTGAACAGCCTGTTATATGCCTCCAAGGCGTACCTAAGTATTATCGGTTTCTTCTCCGGCCTGCTCCAGACGCTCATAACCCTAGCCGAGATCCCAGTAAAGAACTTTTCGAAATTGCTTTCGAGGACTCTAGTCCTTCCCTTCTCCCTTTCCTCATATACGTAAGTTGGCAAGTCTGAGTGAGCATCGAATATCATTTTTTCACCCCACTCCTTACTTAGTGATTTCACTTTTTAATGTTGTTCGATCTTCAATACTTTTATTTAGTTGTTGCACTATAAATAACACTTGTGAGTGAGGGGTGATTGTAAATGCAGACACAACAGGAAAGGATATCCACGGGGGTTAAGGGACTTGATGAGTTAATTGAGGGTGGATTAATTCCCGGAAGGGTGTATTTGATTACGGGGCCCCCAGGGAGTGGTAAGACAACCTTCGGAATGCAGTTCCTCTTGGAGGGTGCAAGGAGAGGGGAGAAGGTTGCTTACATCTCCCTAATCCACAAGCCTGAGGAAGTAGTCAGGGATATGGTAAGGTTTGATCCTTCCGTATATGTTTACGTAAATAATTGGAGGCTGATACTTTACGACCTGGGGCCAATCCTATGGAGGGAATCAACCAAAGTTCCGACGTGGAGGAGCGTTTTGTCCAGGATAAGGGAGATTACTGAAAATGAGAAAATCACTAGGCTAGTTATAGATCCGCTGACGGCAATAGATTTTCCGTTGCAGGATCCCGTGGAGAAGAGGGTTGAGTTAGCGAAGTTCGTTAGAAGCCTCGAAAATCTTGGGGTTACAACGTACCTAATAGCTGAGATGGTGGAGTTAGATAAGTACTCTGAAGAGCACTATTTGGTGAGCGGAATAATAATGCTACACTACTTCATGCATGAGGGTAGGATGATCAGGGCGATACAGATCTTTAAGATGAGGGGAACGAAACACGATCCAAACCTTAAATTACTTAAGTTCACGGATCAGGGTTTGGTTGTTTATAATAAATCGCCGTTTGAGGTAGTTTGAAATGATAAAGATACAAGATATCCTGAACGAAAAGAATGTGGTTAAAAAAGCTTATCTCTTCGGGATTTACGTTGGCCTTTATGGGCACGTGGAATGGTCTGGGTGGGTTAGAGATATTCTAGAATCGATATACAGGGAGGCGGAGTCTCTAGGGATCTACGATGAAGTAAAGGAAGCATATAACGAGGGAAAGGAAGTTGGAAGAAGGGAAAGAATCAGGAGGATACACGCTGGGCTTATGAAAGATAAGGAGAAAGAAGAGATAAGCAGGGAAAAGATCATTGTTAGCTATAGCGGGAACGAGTTGAGGAGGATAGCATTCCCGAGAAATGAGGATATGCCCAGGTTTCTAAGGGGGTTCAAGATGCTAAAGTTTCCAAAGTTTCTAAGGGGGGGCTAGCATGTTCATGAAGTTCGGCTATCACTTCCACGCCTACCAGCCGGGCGATATAATCTACGTTCATGACGGTTCCGGATGGGATCCAATAAAGTACTCGGAAAGGCTTAGCCCAGTAGCTTTAACGATCAGGGAGGAGGAGGTTAAGGGGAGGAACTGGACAAGAACCATGATAAAGGCCTATGAATACGTTGATGACACGCTTAGAATGCTGAATGAAGGTTCCGTAAGTGTTGACTTTGAACCCTTCACGCTTTATATGATATTAAAGTACAAGCCGAAGATATATGGGGAGATAGTTGAAACCCTTGGAACCCACGTGGAACCTGCAGTTACGGTGCCTTTTCATCCCATAATGCCCCATTTGAGTATTTTTGAGCAAGAAATCTTGGCAAAAATCGCCTTTGACTTTTATAGACCTTTCATAGCTAGAAAAGATGTCGTTCCCTTCTGGCTTCCAGAAAATTTAATAACAAAGCAGACGGCCAGGATCGTTGCGGAATCCACGGATAAGGATGTGATATTTCTCCTCGACGAGAGGCAATTTGTGGGAGTTAACATCCCTCAGGCGAGATTCTCATGCAACAAATACCTTTGCGATGGTAAGAGCGCCTTCGTCTTTGGGAGGGTGCATACAATAAGTGACGCCTTTGCCTTTAATACGTTAGATGTAGAGGGATTAACGAGGGCCGTTGCCGAAGGATGCATAGATGTATTCAAGGAAAATCAGGGAATAGAGTACCTTGTATTCCTATCTAGTGACCTGGAAAGCTTGGTTGCGAATCCTGAGCAACTTGACAGATTCCTCGAATGGGTAGATAGGTTGAGGAAAAGGGGAGTCGAAATAGTTAACGTTGCCGAGTTCGTGAGGAGGAAAAGGAGAGGAGAGTACAAAAGCCTTCCAGGGGAATGTAGCGAGAGCTTCAGAATAAACGTTAAGGATTATTCAAGCTGGAGTGACTACTTCGACTTAAGCCTTGATGGAAGGACTAGCGATACGAGGTGGACGGGGATTAGAAGGGAGGATAACTTGGTGATTAACAGAATGTATAAGGGGAAAAAGGTTTCTCAGCTGTGGAAGTATGCGTTCATGAAGCTCTTCAGGGAGTTAAACAGGACTATAAGGTTTGGAGTCATTGACATACTTAAAGGCCAGGGAGTTAAGGATGTTGAAGCTGTTAAGGAGTTCCTGGTTAGGTACGCTAGGATCTTCTTCAAGGAGCATTATGAATACTTTGAACTTGATACGAGCGTTGATTACGTAATGGAACCTATAAGTGAAGTTGATCCTTCAATAGCCCTAAAACTTGGTAGGATTTATTATCTAATGCTCCTAGCAAATCATTCCTGTCCAAGATTTTGGGAGAACATAGATACCAGGGTTACCTTTGGAAACGTTGCAACGATAAGTAAAGCCCTAATTGAGTTGATGGAACTTTATATGGAGGAAAATAGGGATAGGGCAAACTATATATTCCTGGAATACATGAAGCTTCTGGCGTTCCCACAGCTTTATTATGACTACGATCTCTTCAGGCTAAAGGGGTTAGAGGGCTGGGAAACGAGTGAAGAAGCTTGGTTCGACTCCCTTAAAAGTGAGGTTCCAAACAGTAGGTATAATGTAATAACGAGGGCATCACTGTACGTGGGAAAGAGGGATCTTCCAGATGAGATGAAAGAGGTAATAGAAATCCTATATGACCTAAAAGAGGCCGTGCCAGATACGGGACATATCCCAGGAGAGATGCATGGAAAATGGGAAAATCCGAATTGGTGCGAGCATAAAGGGAAGGACTACTGAACCTTAATCCACTTATCTAGTGTAATAGGGTTTTTCCTTAGGTTTTTGAGGGTTAAAACGTACAGCCTCCTTCCATTTTTCGACCTCCTTATCTTAATTTCCCCGATACTTTCCAAGAATAAAAGAACTTCTTTGGCTTCATACTCTTTTATCTTCAACTCACCCTCGACCCTCTCCCAGTAGGGTTCTTCCCCTGAAAACTTGATTAACTCCTTTAAAATGGACTTTGCAATTGACGCCTTTACACTTCCGGTGCTGGTCTTAAATCTCCTGTACTCCTCCCTAAGTGACATAAGTTATCCTTCTCATTATCCTTATTTAACTTCTTCTCTAACGGATTGAAAACCTTATAAAGGGGAACGGTTTAAGGATAACATCAGGTGAATAAGATGAAGGCTGTAATTCTTGCTGGGGGATTTGGGACTAGATTAAGGCCAATTTCTTCAACGAGGCCAAAGCCAATGGTTCCCGTGTTAGGAAAGCCGAACCTACAGTATATTTTAGAGGCCCTGGAAAAGGTTAAGGAAATTGATGAAATAATACTTTCAGTTCACTACATGAGGGGCGAGATTAGGGAATTTATTCAGGAAAAAATGAGAGACTATCCTAAGGATATAAGGTTCGTAAATGATCCAATGCCGCTCGAAACTGGTGGGGCACTGAAAAACGTCGAGGAATACGTTTCAGATGATTTCCTGGTGATCTATGGAGACGTCTTCACGAACTTTGATTATTCTGAACTAATAGAGGCCCACAAGAAGAACGATGGTTTGATAACTGTAGCCCTCACGAAGGTTTATGATCCTGAGAGGTTCGGAGTCGTAATTACCGATGAGGAAGGAAAGATCGTGGAGTTCGAAGAGAAACCCAGGAAACCAAAGACAAATTTGGTAGATGCTGGAATTTACATGGTTAACAAGGATGTCCTAAAAGAGATACCAAAGAACAAAGAGATCTACTTTGAGAGGGAAATTCTTCCAAAGTTCGTAAATCAAGGATTGGTTTATGGGTACAAGATGCCAAAGCAGTATTACTGGGTTGACTTGGGAACCCCAGAGGACTTCTTCTATGCCCATCAAATAGCACTTGATGAGCTATCCAAGGAAAATGGATACATGATCCTAGGGGAAAACGTTGAAATTCCAGATGATGTCGAGGTTCAAGGACCCGTGTACATAGATGACAACGCAAAGATAGGGCATGGGGTTAAGATAAAGGCCTACACTTACATAGGGCCTAATACAATAATTGAGGATAAAGCCTACTTTAAGCGCTCAATACTCCTGGGGAACGACATAATAAAGGAGAGGGCCGAGCTAAAGGATGCGATATTAGGCGAAGGAGTCGTCGTAGGAAAGGATGTCATAATAAAGGAGAACGCCGTAATAGGGGATTACGCTAAGATATATGACAATCTGGTTATCTATGGGGCCAAGGTTCTTCCATGGAAGAAAGTTGAGGAGTACGAGGCATACATAAAGATAAAGCTCGATCCAACGAAAGTTAGACCAGGACAATATCCCGATCACTGTCCTCTCGGCCTTCCAGAGTGTATATACAAAAAGTTTAAGGCCATTGCAGGAGAGAAGCCACCTTGCGATGAGTGTATAGAGAACCAGTGGCTCTTCTGATTCCTTAACAATTTTGTCCGGTAAACTTAATAATACCTTTCTAATTTTTCAAGTGGGGATTTAGGATGCTGAGGACTCATTATTCTAACGAAATTACGGAGGAACTCAACGGAAAGAGGGTCAAGGTTGCAGGATGGGTGCAGGAGGTTAAGGATTTAGGAGGTATAAAGTTCATCTGGATTAGGGATAGGGAGGGAATAGTCCAGGTAACCGCTCCAAAAAAGAAGGTTTCCCAGGAGATATTCAAGCTAATTCCCAAGCTGAACAGCGAAGATGTCATAGTCGTTGAGGGTATTGTAAACTTCACTCCCAAAGCAAAGCTTGGATTTGAGGTAATTCCCGAAAAGCTTGAAGTTATAAGCAGAGCTAAAACCCCATTACCCCTAGATCCTACCGGGAAGGTAAAGGCCGAGCTTGACACCAGGCTCGATAATAGGTTCATGGACTTGAGGAACCCTAAGGTGATGGCAATATTCAAGATACGTTCCTCAGTTTTCAGGGCCGTTAGGGAATTCTTTTATAGCGAGGGATTTATAGAGATACACACACCAAAGATCATAGCCACTGCAACGGAAGGAGGAACTGAACTATTCCCCCTGAAGTACTTTGAGAGGGATGCCTTCCTTGCCCAATCTCCCCAGCTTTACAAGCAGATGATGATGGCCACTGGACTGGATAAGGTCTTTGAGATAGCTCCAATATTTAGGGCCGAAGAGCACAACACGACTAGACACCTTAACGAAGCGTGGAGCATAGATGCCGAGATGGCATTTATAGAGAATGAAGGGGAGGTTATGGATCTCCTTGAGAGGTTGATCTCATACGTCATTAATTACGTCAGGGAGCACAATGAGAAGGAACTGAAAACGCTGGAATTTGAGCTTAACGAGCCTAAAAGACCCTTCCCCAGGATAACTTATGACAAAGCCCTGGAGATCCTCAGCGATTTAGGAAAAGAAATTCCCTGGGGAGAGGATATAGATACAGAGGGAGAGAAATTGCTTGGTAAATACATGGCGGAGAATGAAGGGGCAGATCTTTACTTTATCTACAGGTACCCAAGTGAGGCGAAGCCGTTCTACATTATGAAGTACGATGAAAAGCCCGAAGTCTGCAGGGCCTTTGACCTTGAATACAGAGGAGTAGAGATAAGTTCTGGAGGGCAGAGGGAACATAGACACGATGTCCTGTTGGAGCAAATAAAAGAGAAAGGGTTAAATCCTAAAAGCTTTGAATTTTATCTAAAGGCTTTTGAATATGGAATGCCTCCTCATGGAGGCTTTGGTTTGGGAGCTGAAAGGCTTATAATGAGAATGCTAGACATAGGAAACATAAGGGAGGTAATTCTATTCCCAAGGGATAGAAGAAGGCTCGTTCCATGATCCCCTCTTCTCTTAAATAATTTCAGATAAATGTCAAATTAACAGATTCGTTTAACCTTCCTATTTACCGAGAACGATTTTATTTTCGAAAAATTTTATATGGACAAATGTAAAGACAAAATTTTGGTGTTATTTTATGTTTGGCTACTGGGGGAAGATACTGAGGGTAAACCTGAGTGATGGCACCATTAAGGAAGAAACCTTCAACGAGGAGTTCGCCAAGAAGTGGCTCGGAACTAGAGGATTTGGAATATACTTCCTACTTAAGGAGATGGATCCCAAGATTGACCCCTTCTCTCCAGAGAACAAACTTATCTTCGCTACGGGACCCTTAACTGGAACCTCCGCTCCCACGGGTGGAAGGTACATGGTCATAACGAAGAGCCCCCTAACAGGTTACATCGCTATGGCTAATTCAGGAGGCTACTTTGGAGCTGAACTTAAATTTGCCGGTTGGGATGCGATAATAGTTGAAGGAAAAGCAGACCACCCAGTTTACATCTACATAAACGATGAGAATGTTGAGATAAGAGATGCAAGTAAGGTTTGGGGTAAGCTCGTTAGCGAGACTGAGAGGATGCTTAAGGAGGAAGTTGGAGACAAACATGTACAGATAGCCTCCATAGGACCTGCAGGAGAAAACAAAGTTAGATTTGCCGCAGTAATGAACAATGGTCATAGGGCGGCCGGAAGAGGTGGAGTTGGAGCGGTGATGGGAAGTAAGAACCTAAAGGCCATAGTTGTAAGAGGGCATAAGAGGGTTGAAGTTGCCGATAAAGGCAAGTTCATGGAAGTCATCAGAGAGAAGATAGAGAAGCTCAGGAAGGATCCAGTGGCCGGAGGAGGGCTTCCTAAGTATGGAACTGCCGTTTTAGTAAACATAATAAATGAGCATGGTCTTTACCCAACAAGGAACTTCCAGACAGGAGTCTTTAAGTATGCATACGAACAGAGCGGAGAGGCAATGGCCGCTAAGTACCTCGTAAGGAATAAACCGTGCTTTGCCTGCCCAATTGGATGTGGTAGGGTTAACTATCTACCTTCAATAGGAGAGACCGAAGGTCCTGAATATGAGAGCACCTGGGCCCTAGGTGCTAACCTCGGAATCAATGACCTAGCTTCTATAATTGAAGCAAACCACTTTGCAGATGAATACGGTATGGATACGATAAGCCTTGGCGGAACTTTAGCCACAGCGATGGAGCTTTACGAGAGGGGATTGATAAAGCAGGAGGATATAGGAGGGGAGAATGAGCCACCGTTCAGGTTCGGAAATACCGAGGTTCTCCACTATTGGATACACAAGATAGCCAAGAGAGAGGGATTTGGAGATATACTAGCCGAGGGAGGTTATAGACTCGCCGAGAAGTTCAACGGATTGGAGTACTTTATGGGCGTTAAGAAGCAGGAGTTACCAGCTTACGACCCGAGGGGAGCTGAAGGTCATGGACTTGGGTACGCAACTAACAATAGAGGAGGATGTCACATAAAGCAATATATGATTAGTCCAGAGATCCTGGGGTATCCATATAAGATGGATCCACACGACATAAGCGATGAGAAAGTTAAGATGGTAATCCTCTTCCAGGATCTTACGGCCGTGATAGACGCCGCTGGTCTCTGTATCTTCACGACGTTCGGCCTTGGTGCGGATGACTACACTGACATGCTTAACGCAGCATTGGGCTGGGACTTCTCGACGGATGACTATCTCAAGATAGGAGAAAGGATATGGAACGCTGAGAGGCTGTTCAACCTTAAAGCTGGTCTAGATCCACTTAAGGAGGATACACTACCCAAGAGATTCCTGGAGGAGCCAATGCCCGAAGGTCCAAATAAGGGTCACGTGGTTAGGCTTAAGGAGATGCTTCCAAGATATTACAAGCTAAGAGGATGGACAGAAGACGGAAGGATCCCAGAGGAGAAGCTTAAGGAGCTTGGACTCGAAGAGTTTATGTAACCTTTTCATCTTTTTTATTTTGAGGGATCCTAATGGCTAAGGTTAAAGTGAAGGTTTTCGCAACTTTAATAGAGATCATTGGAAGAAGAATTTTTGACGAGGAGGCCGAAGATGTTGAAGATTTACTTCAGAAGATATATTCCAAGTATCCGAAGGTTAAAGAAGAGCTCGAAAAAGGGTATATAATCCTTGTGAATGGTCATAACATAGAACACCTTGAAGGAGTTAAAACAAAGCTAAAGGATGGGGATGTAGTAAGCATCTTTCCGCCGGCTGGAGGGGGTTGAATGGAGTTCCAATTGTGGGGGGCAAAGATAGTAATCGAGCCAAAGCCGGATTTAAGGTATCTATATCTGGAAATAACGAATAGATGCAATTTGAAATGTGAAATGTGCTTTAAACAGTACTGGGAGGATAAAGAGGGAGACATGGATTGGGATCTCTTCTTAAAGATCCTTGATGATGCCAAAGAGTTTCCGGAATTAAAGATGATATACTTTGGAGGCATAGGGGAACCCTCAGTTCATCCAAGGTTTATGGACATGGTTAGGGAAGTAAAGAGGAGAGGCTTTAGACTGGGAATGAGCACCAATGGCGTTTTATTAGAGGATAAGATTTTAGAAGAATTTGTCAAACTCGGAGTTGACGTAGTGTATTTTTCCATGGATGCAATTCCCACGCCCTCCAACATTGTAACGCTAGGCCATATAACTTCTAAGGTCGTTGAGAGCAGGATAAAGAAGCTCGTTGAGCTCAAAAAGCGGTATAAGACTGAAAAACCCACTATTGGTGTTGAGGTTGTTGCCACAAAGGAGAATTACAAGCAATTACCTGAAATGGCCATATACCTTAGGAACCTTGGAGTGGATTCCATGCTAATCTCGAATTTAATTCCAATGACAAAGGAACATTCTAAGGCTATAGTATACGATGGGAGCGTGGATATGACTCCAATAGTTAACGAGTTGCATCAGATAGCGGAAGGAGGTCCTTTCATGAGAATAGCAGAGTTTAAGCTTAGAACTAACAGGTACTGTGACTTCATCGAAAATAACGTTACCGTTGTTAGATGGGACGGAGAAGTTTTTCCATGCTATAGATTCCTGCACACCTATCCGGAGGTTATATTTGGTAGAGAGAAAAAGGTTATAGCTCACTCTTTCGGAAATGTTAAGGAGAAGAGCCTAAAGGATATATGGATGAGCGAGGAGTATGTAAGGTTTAGGTTCCTGGTTAAAGCTTCAGCGTATCCATCGTGCATAGATTGTCCTTTAAACACCTCATGCTCATTTGCGCTTGATACCACTCAAGACTGTTGGGGAACCTCGCCAAGTTGTGGGGATTGCCTCTGGAGCAGGGGAATAGTTTTATGCCCAATACCCTTCGAGTATATGGGCAAGTTCCTATGAAGGAAGAGATAACTATAATAGTTCCCAGGGATAAATTTAAAGAGCTAAAAAGGAGCGATATTAAAAAGCTTATCACTGATAACCTAGATAACGTTAGGGAGACTTTGATAGCTGAGTACGAGGAATACCTACTCGAGAAAAGAGAGAAGCTTATAGAGAAGTTGAATGAAATGGAGAGTAAAATTGCGGAATTAAGGAAGTACTATGAGAAGGCCCTCAAGGATAATGAGATCCTTAAAACCGAGAGGGAAAGACTGAAGAGGGAGAATGAAGAACTTAAGAAAATGCTAAAGGGATCTAAACGATAACCTTGGGTTGTGCTCAAAGACTATCTGACCATCTTTAAATATTCTCACAGTCCCACTTTCAGAGAGCGTCACGGCTATTGCTTTTGTTATTTTAGTTATAGCTGCAGAGGCCAGGTGCCTACTCCCAAGTCCCTGGGGTAGTGTAACATCCAAACTTTTGGGATCAACATCTAAGTACCTTCCAGCTGCGATGATCCTACCCTTAGAGGATATTATGAAAGCCCCATCAAGAAAAGAGAACTCCTTTATTATGTTCTTCACCTTTGGATCGAGAATATTGAGATGATGACCCTTGAATGGATTGGGAATCAGCTGATGGGAGTGCTTCATGACTTCCTTCGTATCCCCTATAACGAATATCGTCCCTACTGGAACCCCTTCCCTCCCTTCAATGCTAAGCTCTATCGCTATCTCTAGCACCCTATTTATTATCCCCTCATACCTCTCAAAGAACTCGTTGGCTATCATGGTTTTCTCTTCAACCTTCCGTATTCCAATACTATCCTTAGTCACATAAACAAAGAACTCTCCTTCCTTAATAATTCCCCTACTTTTTAAGAATGCAGAAACTAGACTAAGTAGATTTGGTAAGCCTATTGAAACTGGGAATGGAAGCTTCTTAATGTTCTCCCTTGAAACATCAAACTCCCTTCCAACGATAACGATTTCTCCACTAAATTCTAGGTTAACATCCTCCCTCGAAGGATACACCAAAACTATAACCCTGGCATTTATCTCCTCAGCTATTTCTTTAGCTTTTATGAGTAGGATCTCAAATATCTCCAACTTTAACACCACATGACTACTTAAATTGCAACTTTATAAACATTGAGAAGGTTTACTGAAATTGGTGGGAGAATGAAGATAATCGTTGCCATAACGGGAGCTAGTGGGAGTATATATGGGATAAAACTGTATGAAATCTTAAAGAAATTGGGACATGATGTTATACTTCTGGCATCTAAAACCGGAATAAAGGTGGCTAAGTATGAAACTGGGATGGAAATAACTCCCGATTTTGATGAAGATGATCTATTTGCCCCAATAGCATCTGGATCATACCCTTTTGATGCGATGGTTATAGCCCCGTGCTCAATGAAGACACTTGGTGCAATAGCGAATGGATTTTCTTATAATTTAATCACGAGGGCCGCGGATGTAACTCTAAAAGAGAGGAGAAAATTGATACTACTTATAAGGGAGACTCCACTTAATTTGGTGCATGTCCAAAACATGTTGAAAATTATCCAAGCTGGTGGGATAATCATGCCAGCATCTCCAGCATTCTATACAAAACCTAAGACAATAGACGACATGGTAAACTTTATAATTGGGAAAATCCTTGACCTATTGGGAATTACCCATAATCTATATAGAAGGTGGGGGATGAGAGAAGATGATTAGCACTCCTCTTGATGACCTCGACAGGGCTATATTGAAACTACTTAAAAAAGATGCGAGACTAACTATAGCTGAAATTAGTAATCAATTGAAAAAACCTGAATCAACCGTTCACTTCAGAATAAAGAAACTTCAAGAGAGGGGTGTTATTGAAAAATACACGATAATTCTTGGGGAGCCTATAAGGCCAAGGGAATTGGCCCTTGTAGTTCTTGAAGTGGATAAGCCAATAATTGAAGATTTTCTTGACAGGTACATGGAATACGTGACAAAGACACTTTCAGGATTCCCGGAAGTGCTCTTTGTGGCGAAGAGTGGGAAAGAAAAGATAGTAGCCCTCGTGGGCGGTGAAGATAGGGATAAGTTATTAAAGTTTATAGAAGAGAACATAGAGTCAATACCGACACTAAGGAGTGTCCAAGTGCTTCCAATTTCTGAGATCAAGAAAGGTGATGAAATCTCAGGTTTCTTAGCGGAGGTATAAGGTAATGGAGATTGAGGTTAAGTTCAGGGTAAACTTTGAGGATATAAAAAGGAAAATAGAGGGATTAGGTGCAAAGTTTTTTGGAATCGAAGAGCAAGAAGATGTCTACTTTGAACTTCCTTCCCCAAAACTATTGAGGGTCAGAAAGATCAATAACACCGGAAAATCTTACATAACGTACAAGGAAATTCTAGACAAAAGGAATGAGGAATTCTATGAATTGGAATTTGAGGTTCAAGATCCCGAGGGAGCCATAGAGCTATTTAAAAGGCTTGGATTCAAAGTTCAAGGAGTAGTTAAGAAGAGAAGGTGGATATACAAGCTCAATAACGTGACATTTGAACTAAACAGGGTTGAAAAAGCTGGGGATTTCCTAGATATTGAAGTTATAACCTCGAACCCAGAGGAAGGGAAAAAGATAATATGGGATGTTGCCAGAAGATTAGGATTAAAAGAGGAAGATGTAGAGCCTAAGCTTTACATTGAGCTCATTAACGGGTAATCTTAACGCTTCTCATGAGCTCAAGGGGTTCCGGATGCTTTTCAAAGTACCTTCTAATAGGTTCTAGAAGGTTTATCAGGTACTCTGCAACGGCGTTCTTTAAGTCAAGTGGATGAAGCTTACCTTCAGCAAAGTCCCTCTTCAGCTCTTCGAATGTTGTATAAGTTACATCTCCTCCAAACTTTGCGGGCCTGTGAACTGTAAACTCGGTAGGTTCTTCCCTAAAGATTATGTATTCTACCCAGTCAAGAACCGGATTGTAACGAACCTCTCTAGCTGGGCAGAAGGCTTTTCTAAGCTTTTGCCTTATTTCCTCTGGGGAATCATGGATAAACACCGCTGAATATGGTTTGCTCTTGCTCATCTTCATCTGAGCTTTTATTTCCTTAAATTCCTCCTCACTTTCTATAGGCCACTTGGGGGGCTCTTGAAGTCCTAAGAGGAGATGGTGATGAACTGCTACGGGCTTAAGCTTTTCACCCTCATGAACAATTGGATGATATCTTAACTTTTGTGCAACCTCTATAGCTATAACATGGGCTTTCCTCTGATCCATACCAGCGTGAGCTATTGTAACTCCCTGATAGAATATATCCGCAACTTGCATCATCGGGTATATGAGTTTGGCAAAGTCTATAGCTTCCCCCATTTGCCTACCCATAATCGTTATCGACCTCATAACCCTGCTTAAGGTGACGTTCTTTGATATGTCAATTACCGTCTGCCAGTAGTCCCCTTTCTCGAGAATTTCACTAGCCAAAACAAATTCGACCTTTTTTGGATCGCCACCCATTACCTCGATGCTCTTTTCCATTCCGACTTTAAAGTACTTCAACGCAACCTCCTGGATTACCTCGAGATCCCCACCAAGCTTATCGTTTATCCAGCTATGCCAATCAGCCAGAAAAACCCTAGTCTTTATTCCGGCCTTTTGAAAATCAGCTATCTTTGCCCCAGCCATTAGCCCAGTTCCTAAGTGTATATAACCACTTATCTCAAAGCCTATGTAATGTTGCAGAGGGGCCCCTATCTCGAATAGGTGCCTTAGGTTTTCAACAGTCAGTACTTCTTCGGTAGGCTTCTTCAACACTAGGTTTATCCTTTCCTCGATATCCATGTCACCACCTATCCAATAGCGGATCAGCTATATTTAAGGAATTTTCGAACTACTCCCAGGTTCCCAGGTAATGGTATGAATCTAAATTTAACAACCAAACGTTTTTAATGTATATCCAATTCTCCCTATGATGACCATGTTTGAGGAAGTGGAAGTTGAGGCCTACGTATACCCCACTGAAGACATCAGAAAGGTAAAGAAAGCGATGCTGAATTTAATTCCTGGTCTACAATTTGAAGCGTTTGATAAAGGGGAATACGTGATTCTAGTAGGTAGAACCAAGGATAAGAGGGCCCTTCAGCGTTTGTATGAGCTCTTCAGAGGACAGCAAATTCTCGACACTGCAAGAATGATGCTTGAGGAGGGATACTTTGGGGAAGAAATTATAATAAAAGTTCACAAGCAAGTCGCTTACGTTGGGAAGGTGAACTTCAACGAAGATTCTCCCCTGGGGCCAATAACGATTACAATTAGAACAAAGGAACCTCAAAAACTCATGAAATGGTTGGCCCCAAGGACTAAAGATGGGGTTCCAATAGAATAAAAAACTAGAGCTCCTCCTCTTCTTCCTCTATTAGGCCATATTTCTCAAGCTCTCTTAACAACTTCCTAACTGCTTCCCAAGCGTCAGCTTCGCTTTTAGCTCCAGAGCAAACTATCTTACCAGAAGAGAACAGTAGTATTACAGCCCTTGGTTCCTTAACTCTGTATATAACTCCAGGGAACTGTTCAGGTTCATATT
This sequence comes from Pyrococcus horikoshii OT3, assembly GCF_000011105.1. Lineage (NCBI taxonomy): Archaea > Methanobacteriati > Methanobacteriota > Thermococci > Thermococcales > Thermococcaceae > Pyrococcus > Pyrococcus horikoshii. Next base: position 917,975 of record NC_000961.1, on the reverse strand, counting down.
CACAGTTGGGAAGGGTCAATGCAACGTTATCGAGATTGAACTCCCTTCCTATATCCCCACTAAAGACCATGTTTTGTACATCTATTAGGGGAGCCCTCTTGAACTTTACTCCAATTCCCTTAAGCTTTTGGATCAGCTTTGCAACTGCTCTTTCTATGTCCTGGATACTCTTTGCCCCCGTAACGACGAGTTTACCGGAGCTAAATATCAGCAAAGCAACTTTCGGATCATCAAAACGACAGATGATACCGGGAAACTCTTCTGGATTATATTTAGAATTTGGGCATATATCCAGAACCTTCTCGAGATCGAGCTGAGCAAAAAGATCTACGGAAGCCACTATATTCTCGATCCTTAGCTTGACATTGCTTGTATCCACCATCTTAACACCTCCTTAAAAATCCTTTATAAATACCCCTACCACTATTTTTAAACCTTATCTCCCTGCTAAAAGAAAAGGGATTCAGGGCCAATTGCTCAGTATCTTAGAGACAACTTTTTCGATCTTCCTTTGGAATTCATTGAATGTACAATTGTTCAATATCACATAATCCGCTAAAGACATAACCTCTCCTATCCCAAATCCAAGCTCCTTTTTATCCCTATCTAAAAACTCATTCCAGGTCTTTGGATCGTCACTCCTTCCCCTTCTCCTTAGCCTCTCAAACCTTACCTTAGGTGGAGAGTGAATTGCCAGAATTATTACCCTCTCATTTTTGAACTCCCTTCTAAATTCTTGGACTTCAGCAGGACTCCTGACACCCTCTATGACCACTATCCCCTTCCTTTTTATGATCCCTCTAACCTTTGGAATCGTTAATATAGCAACGGCTCCAGGGCCAAGCTCTTCTCTAACCTTTAAGCTTACGTATTTTAATCCTTCCGGAGTTTTTGGAATTCCCCTTTTTTCTGCTTCTTCCCTAATTGCATCACCCATAGAAATTACTGGGATTCCTCTTCTCCTAAATGCTTTTGCTACTTCTCCTTTTCCAGAGCCTGGCATTCCAACTAAAAGAATTATCATGAGGAAACACCTAATAGGTTCTAGCGAATCTAGCTATAAACTTCGCTTCCCTTCCACAAACCGGGCACTTGGATCCTTCAGGGGCTTTCGCTTTTTCTTCAGGATAGGGGATTCCAAGCATCTTAGCTTCAAGCTCTTCCTCCATCTTCAAGCCACAGCTCTCCTCTCCACACCATGGAATTTCGACTATGCCCCTCCTGTCTTCAAAGACGGCTTTAGCTTCTTCTAAAGTATCAACCCTCTTTATATGGGATTCAAGCCATTCATTAGCCCTCTCGTATAAGAATTCCATTATATCCTCAAAGAGCTCCCTCACCTTATCCACGAGCTCTTCCCTCTTAACCGTGATCTTTTCAAGCTTATCCCTCCTAGCTAGAACTACCGTTGAGTTTTGAACGTCTATGGGTCCTACTTCAACCCTAACTGGAACTCCCTTGAGTTCCCAATCGTAGAATTTCCATCCTGGCCTCTTATCCCTTAGATCAAGGTAAACCCTTATTCCAGCATCCCTAAGTTCCTCCTCTATTCCCTTAGCGTAACTGTAAACTTCTTCCTCACTTCCCTTCTTTGGAATTGGAACTATCACTACCTGAATCGGAGCAATCGTTGGGGGTAAAACCATTCCTCTATCGTCTCCATGAATTGCTATAACTGCGGCTAGCAATCTTTCGCTCATCCCAAATGTCGTTTGGTGAACGTAGTCATGGGTTCCATCTTCCTTTTCGTATAATATGTTGTAAGCCTTAGAGAAGTTCTGCTTATAGTTGTGCATCGTCCCTATCTGCAAAGTCCTTCCATCGGGCATAACTACTTCAGCTCCCAGGGAATAGAAAGCCCCAGGGAACTTATCCCACTCCGGCCTCTTGGAAATTATGTAAGCCAATGCAAGCTTCCTCATTAAATTATCGAATATCTCGAGATCCTCTTTTATCTGCCTCTCGGCATCTTCAAAATCTGCATGGGCCGTGTGAGCTTCAAAGAATCTGCTTATCTCCCTAACCCTTATTAAGGGCCTCGTGTGCTTTGTTTCATATCTATAGACATTCACTATCTGATAAACCTTAAACGGTAAGTCAGCGTGAGATCTAATCCATAGGGCAAACATTGAATACATGGCCGTCTCGCTTGTCGGCCTTAATACTAACCTTACATCTAAAGGTTCATGGCCCGCGTGGGTAACCCAAAATACCTCTCCCTCAAAACCAGCTATATGCTCGGCCTCTTTCTTAAACTCGGTTTCAGGGATTAGAGCTGGGAATAAAACTTCCTGGTGACCAGTCCTCTCCATCTCCTCGTGGATGAACTTCTCAATATTCCTCATTATTTTAAGCCCATATGGAAGCCACACATTCATTCCCTTGACGGGATACCTCTTATCTAAAATTCCGGCTTCCTCTATTACCTCATTGAACCACTCACTAAATTCCTCACTCCACCTCTTCCTCTCCACCATGTAACCACCTAGATTGTAGGCTGATTCTTTTAATTTTAATCTTTCGTTACCGTTTTAATCTTAGGTTCAAACATATGAGCATGAATAGAAAAAGGGTAATAGTTAGGCATTCCATCGCAAGTGTAATTGCTCTGGCCCTCTTTGGGGGTAGCAGATTTCTTTACAATGTTATCATAAGTAGGAAGTTTGGGGTTGAAGTTCTCGGTGAAATCAACTCTTTAATATCGCAGGCCTTTTTCTTGGCCGGATTTCTTGCATTCTTTTCTATAGGAGTGGGGAAGTACACGGCCGAGTTCCTGGGAAGAGGAGAAAAAAATAGGATAAAATCTATTGCAGGCATTTCCTTCCTTTCTCCTTTGCTTGGCTTAGTTCTTATGCCGATAAATTTTAGTCTGGCTTTATTATCGATCTTAAGGGCTATTCAGTTGACTTTCAGGTCATTTATATACGGTCTCCATAGGGGAGAAGTTTATGCGTATTCTATAATGCTTGGCTTCACGCTCTTCCTCCTGGGATTCCTGGGTGATCCGTTGCTTCCTTACTATCTGTTCCTGGCTACGATATCGGTATTTGGCGTAGTATATTTAAGCAGGGAAAAGCTAATCGGAAAACCAAGGATAAATGACTTCATATTGCTTGCTAAGTATTCAGTATGGGCTTTCCTTGGATCCGCCTCTGGAATATTCCTAATCCAAGGGCCCTACTTTTTGACCGATATTCTTTCCGGAAGTGAAAGCGCTGGCATAGTTTCTGCAATCCTCTCAACAGCATTCCTCTTATCTTATCTTCCCCAAGTAGTGCAATCCGCCATAGTCCCGATTTTTGCCTACGATTATGGAAAGGGGAGCATGGAAACCTCCAAGAGATTAGCGGAGGTCTCCGTGGAGATGCTATCCATAGCAACAGCGATCATCGTATTTGCGATTTTAGCTTTCCAGCCAATTATCGAAAGGATCTTCAGGCTAAAATTGGGAACGCTCCTTCTACCAGCACTTATAGGTGTTGAAATATATGTATCATACAATCCCCTAATAAATCTGCTAAGCGCAACGAAGTTCATAAGGAGCTCGTCAATCTACGCTATTTCAGGCTCTATAGTTTCCCTCATATCTTGGTTACTTTTAATTCCAAAGCACGGAGCTCTCGGCACATTGATCGGTTTAATAATGGGTTATTCAACGATCTTCGCTTTAACCCTTGCAAAGACTGTAAAAGAATTCGGTGTGAAACCTAGAATAACGGTTCCACTCTTTCTTGCAATCATCCTTCAGTTACTCAGCAAATTTATAAGTCCCATTATTTTAGTCATAGCGTACCTAATAATAGAATGGAGAAAGATCAGGCTTTTCCTCCATGATATAAGATCTTTATAACTTCTTCCGGAAGCTTCTCCAGCTTTATCCTGTCTTCTATTATCTTCTTGTCATACTCAACTTCAATGAACTTTACCTTCAAAGTTTCAGCATCTACCAATGCGAATGTCGCCTTGTGCTCTCTAGCTGGGGGAAATCCAATGCTTCCTGGGCAAACTACCCTTCCATACATTGTCATTGCGTCAAGGGGATACCTAGGACTAGCCACCAGGAGCATTTCATATTCCTTAACGGGCCTCATTATAGCTTCGTAATAGCTAGTTGGTTGATCTGGAAGAATTTCCCCATCGAATGGGTTTACGGGACTACCGTAAACGCCAAATATCTCATTCTTCCCTATTTTATCAACTAGGTATATTGGAAGATCTCTTAGGTACTCCCTCCCTTCGTGCCCCAGCTTTTCCCAAGTGTACTTTAGCGTGGCCTTTAAGTGATCCGGGATCTCGAGCTTGTCTATGTACTTTGGATCTCCAGCATGGGGATCGCTCATCGCTATTAACTGGTCATACTTTCCCCTTATTACCTTGACATTACTTGTTTTCGCTAAGTTCTTTATTGCCTCGATAACTTCCCTCGGATAAGGGAATAGTCCCACTATGTTCCCCAGGATGTAGTACTTTTCAATTTCATAACCTTCCTCTTTTAACTCCTCTATCTTCTCCAAAGCTGCAGTAAGCGCTGGGAAGTTTCCAGCTATGTTCGCGAGAACCGCTACATACACCATCCTTCACCACCTCCTTTTTCTTACCAAAATTAACTAAAAATGTTGAAGTATTTAAGCTTTATGATCGAGAACCTTCTCCCAGATCTTTATCGCCATCCACTTGTCAAGAAACTCATTAAACGTTCCACACTTCGGAGAGTATATACACGCGGGACAACCATCCTTACATGGACACTTAGCTATGTGCTCCCTACTCCTTACCATTAACTTCTCAATGTTCTCATATATCGATTTAACGATTCCGGAACCACCCTCGTTTCCATCGTATATGAAGATAACAGGAAATCCATTGAAGTTATCGTAACTGTAACCTCCAAGTTCCCTTGAGTCTACGTAGGTTACGACAGGGGCTATCTTGATGAGGTTGTGCTCTATCGCATGAAGGCCTGAACCTATCCCATCTTTACTATCTATCATCTTTTTAACGGCAAAAATGAAATCTTCTCCAAGACCTTCATCCTTAGCGTATTTTTCGATGATCCTCCTTATATAGTGAGATGTAGCCCCTAGAAGACTCGGAAAGAGCATCTTCCTGCTTAGCTTATTAAACAGGAACATCGCCAAGTCATAATTATAATCCGAGGCTATTGAGAAGAAGTACCTAAACTCTTCAGCTGGAACATCCTCTATCTCCTTTGGGAATATCAGCCAAATTCCTTCGGTTTCAAACTCCCTAACGTAGGGGTCATAAAAAGACACCCTCGCAAACTTCCACCAGTCCTCAAACATCGTTACTGCAACCTCAACCTCACCCCTAAGGATACCCTCATCTTTAAGTTTCTCCAACCTATCGACGTGCTTTTCAACGTCTTTACCTTTCACGGCGTATCCATTGTATTCCTGTTTAACCCTTATTCTCCCGAAATAAACTTTAACTGGGCCAATATTCTTTCCCTCGTAAGTGTTTAAGATCTCAACGCTCTCAACTTTACTAACGTTTGTTTCCAAGTCTTCGTTCATGGGAATCTCCCTAGCAAAAACGAAGTTAAACTTTTCAACCTTTAACCTATCTACGGCCATGTAAAGCCTTCCCCTGGAGGGGTACACCATCCCTGGGAGAAGACTCCTGTGAAACTCAACCTCATCTACTTCCTCTATGATCAACCCTCTCGCTTTGAGGTAGTTTATAAACCTTAAAAGTTCGATTCCCCTCTTCCTTCTAAGCGTTCTCCTTATCCATCCTTCATCGATTACTAGGAAAAAGCTTTCATCACTCGCCGTTCTTATTGAGGAATACACCGCGGGTTTTCTAACCCTAACCTCAAATTTACCGGTTATTGGGTTTTTGTATTCGTCAACGATCCCTTCATGCTTTAAATCTTCCAGAACCTTTACCCAATACTCAGGTATTTCATCCTTCCCCACTACACCCAATTCAGACAAAAGGTAGTGAAGATGCTTCTTTGCTATCTTCTCATTACCCAAGTTTACGGGTATTTTATCGACGAGACCCTTCTCTATTCCTTCAACCAACTCATCAAAGTGCTCCTTATAGTAGTAGTCAAGCCCATTTTTGCGAAGTATTATCCCATTTATTGCAACCCTATTGGGATCCCTTCCAGCTCTCCCAAATCTCTGAATTAGGGAAAATAAGCCATCCGATGGGATTCCATAATTTATTACTGCATCCAAATCTCCCACGTCTATACCGAGTTCCAGGGCGTTGGTAGCTAAGAGAACCTTAAGGTTTCCCTCCCTAAAATCTCTCTCTATTTTCCACCTTTCGAGTTTTGTTAATGTCCCCTTATAAGTCGTTATTTTATCAAAGAATTCAGAGAAAAGGAACATCCTCATTATCCTCTCGGTTCCCTTTCTAGAGTCAAAGAAAACGAGAGTCTTAACGTTGTTTCTAATTAACTTATCGATTACTTGCTTTATCAGTTGCTCCCCGCTAAACCTCTTTGGCTCGAACATTATTATATATCTCCTGGGGCTTGGATTTCCAGCTTCGGTAACTTCCTCAAACTCAAAACCAAAAAAGCTCTCAGCAAACTCTTTTGGATTTCTTAAAGTAGCTGAGAGGGCTAAAATTAGAGGACTAGAATTAAGCCTTCTAAGTCTAAAGAAGACCCTCCTAAAAACATACGCAACGTTACTCCCAAAGACCCCCCTATAGGTGTGGAGCTCATCTACAACTAGTAGCTTCAGGTTCTTTAGCAACCACTTGTACTCGAGCCACCTGGGAAGTATCGTATGGTGCAGCATATCTGGAGTTGTAAATATAACATTCGGCTTATTTCTGACAATCTTTTTCCTCTCACTCCAATCCACATCCCCAGTTAATATGGATGCCTTAACCTTCATCCCAGTTATCTCAGCGAAGACCTTGTTTTCATTATCAAACTTCTCCATTTGATTGTTTATTAAAGCCCTGGTGGGGTAAACTAAGAGAAAAGTAGAGCTAGGATTTTCGAGGAAACTATCAAAGATGAAGAGCCTAAATATCTCACTCTTTCCACTTGCGGTTGGAGTTGAAACAACAACATTCTTACCAGAATACAGAAGGTTAAGGGCCTTTACTTGATGAGAATATAACCTAAAACCTAACCTTTTGACGAGCTCATTAACTTCGCGATTCTTAAATTTGAAGTCTCCATACTTCCCAGATCTTGGTGGAATTTCATCAGCATTGACTATTTCGGTTTCAAGCCCTTTAAATAGTTCCTCTATCATTTCAAGCCCTTTAAGAATTTTTTAATTCCACCAGGAACCTCCACTTCCTCCCCCTTCTCAAGCTTATGAAGTTCCCTTCTGTAGGCCTCTAAAGGCGCACTTTCCTTTCCAAGAAACTCGGCGAAAGTTAAAGGCCTCTCATCTAGCTCGCTAAAGAACCTCTCATATCCCTTGTCCCTAATTATGTGATGGTCTAGAACTATCTTTGCATTCGTCTCGGATATTATCCTATTTATATTCTTCATCCCAATTTCCTTGACGTTTCCAACCCTATGGGCTAGATAAGTAGGAGGTCCGCCTGCGATCAAGATATCGGGGTTCTTCTCTATTATCCACTCCACGGCCTTGTCATTTATCAGCTGAGTGTCACTGGCATGGAGAACACTTTTCTTCCCATCATCAACGAGAACCATAAGAACGTAGCCAAGCTTGGATCCTTCCCTTCCATGAGGAACTGGAGGGGAAAACTCGATTGTAAAGCTTCCAAAGTCAAAGCTTTGAGAATCGGCAAACTTTATATCCTTAGCGATCTCTTTGGCATTCTTAAGAAACTCGTGAGCTCTCTTTTTCTGACTGTTGTTTATATTTTCAGTAGGATGCTTTATTAGTAGGAGTTTGCCAGCGTATATCTCCCTGGCTTTCTCAACGGAAGAGCTTTCATATATCCCCTCAAAGAAGGGGGTATGATGGTCATAGTGGTAGTGGGATATAGTAACTATTTGGGCCTTTTTAGCGTATTCCTGAATCTTTTCCCTTGCCAGGGAGAGGGCTTTCATTTCAGCTTGTGCTGGGGGGAGTGCATACCTTTTCGGGCCCAAGGCTACGCCTGGATCTATTAGTATTCCAACTTTTCCAATCTTCAAGAAGAGGGCCAAGCTTCTTACTCCAAGGCTTTCGGATGCCAATGGAATTACCTTCATATTAATCGCCTTAAAAGTTGTGAGAATTCTGGTGGTCCCGCGGCCCGGATTTGAACCGGGGACCTGCGGATCTACAGTCCGCCGCCACTCCCAGGCTAGGCTACCGCGGGACCCTACAGGTAATCCCAAAATCATCTCACTAAATGTGGGTTTATAAAGTTTTCGCGAGGAGTTTTAAACAAGGATAGCGAAATTTGCTTTATGAAATGTCCATTCTGCAACCCAATTAAGGAGAATATCCTATATGAGGATGACACAATAAGGATACTACTAGATAACTATCCGGCCAATCCTGGCCACCTGCTCATTGTCCCAAGAAGGCATGTCACAAAACTTGAAGAGCTCTCCGAGGGAGAAAAAGCAAGCTTATTAAGGGGAATTGAAATTGCAATTGAGGCACTAAAGAAAACGTTGAACCCTGATGGTTTCAACGTTGGGATTAATATAGGAAAAGCCGCAGGTCAAACCGTGGAGCATTTACACATTCACGTCATTCCGAGGTTTAATAATGATTGTAAATATCCTAAGGGAGGTATAAGGAAAGCGGTTCTAGATGTAAAGGATGAGAACTTGGAAGATGAGGAAAGATGGACAAAGAATAGACTACCTAGGGAGAAAGTGGAGGAACTTAGGAGGGCCCTTCATGGAGGTTAGCAGGGTAGTCACATGGATCATTATAATAACATTAGTCGCGCTGGCCATAAAGACTATATTACCCTTCTTCTCTCCATTATTCTTTGCATTCATAACTGCATATGCTCTCTATCCTCTCCATATTAAGCTTAAAGAGAGGATAGGATCTAAAAATTCCGCGATCCTCTTAACGCTGTTCTTATTGCTAGGTGCTTTAATGATCCTCCTGATCCTCGTGTACACCTTAACCCCGGTTATTGGTCAGGCCTACGATTACCTAACGAACCTGGAGAAGATTAAGATTAATATTCCCCTAGTCCCTAAGTCTGTGATATCATCCCTTGAGGGGGTTATAGATGAGTTCATTGAGAGGGGAAAGGGATATTTGGTTTCGCTTACATTTTCAGTCCCAAAGTATCTACTTCAGGTTATAGTCTATCTAACCTTCGTTTACTTCTTCCTGGTCAAGGAAAAGGAAGCTAGAGAATTAATAACCTTTGAGGATGAGAAGTTAATTAGAATAATAGAAAGAGGGAATTTAACCCTTCAGGCCCTTATAAGGGTATGGTTGCTCCTAAACATTGTGAAGGGTATTTTAATGACCCTCGGATTCTTAATTTTTAAGGTATCTAACCTACCCACAGCAATTTTAGCGGGTTTATTAACAGTTTTATTCTCTTTCATTCCACTCTTCGAGGGTTGGATGATATGGCTAGCTGGAGCGTTCTATCTAGTTAAGCAGGGGCACATAATAGCGGGAATAGGGCTAGCAGTTTATGGATTCACCCTTGTTTCTCCCCTCCCTGACTTTACGATAAGACCAAAGCTAGTTGCAAGAGAGGCAGAGTTCAACGATGTGCTTGTACTAATTGGAATGATAGGGGGAACGTGGGGATTGGGATTAAAGGGATTGATAATCGGGCCCATAGTACTGAATGTGGCAATAGAAATGTTAAGGGAATGGAAAAACGTTCAGGCTAAAACTGAACGATCTTAATCCCTCTAGATTTCATCTCCTCAAGGGCTCTCTCCTCGTCTTCAGGTTTGATTCCCTTTACTGCATCCCTTAAGAGGTAGACTTCAAACCCATGCTTAAGAGCGTCTAAGGCCGTTGCCCTGACGCAGTACTCCGTAGCAACACCACAGATATAAACTCTCTTAACTCCATTCCCTCTTAGAATTTTCGCAAGATCTGTACCTTCAAAGCCAGAATATGCTTCTTTATCTGGCTCTGTAGCTTTCGAAATGATCACGGCATCTTCCGGTAAATCTACCACGAACTCTGCACCAGGAGTGTTTTGAACGCAATGCCTGGGCCAGGGGCCTCCCCTCTCCCTAAAGCTTATGTGATTTTCAGGATGCCAATCCCTTGTGGCCACTATTAAAGCTCCCTTTTCCTTAAACTTCCTTATGTACTCGTTAACCTTTGGAATTATCTTATCTCCCTCAGGAACCGGAAGAGCTCCTCCAGGCATGAAATCTCTCTGCATATCAACAACTATTAAGGCTTCTTCAGGCATAGAGATCCCCAGGATAACTAGAGCTTCTCGAATTTTTAGCTTTATCGAATGAACTTAATAACGTGGATATCCCTCACTATCCTATGCTCCTCTTCTCCCTCGCTCACCCTGTAAAGAACCTTAAATCCAAGCTCCTCCAGCCACGGCCTATTCCTTCTATATACTTCTCCATTGGATAAGCTAAAAGCTGGGAACACGAAAACGATAATTGAACCCCTCTTAAGTACATCGGCAAAGCTTTCGAACGCTTGATAATATAACCTGTCTAACCCCTTAGCAATTTTAATGGCTTCACCTCTACTCGGCTTATACTTGAGAGGTTTTCCCATGTAAGGTTCCGTTATTATTGCATCAAACCTTGTCCTAGGAAAACATTTTCTTAGCCTTCTAACGTCGCAAACCTTAAGTACTGGATACTTCCTAATCCTAAACTCTTTCCTCAACCAATCTATGTTCTTCTTGGCATCCCTCACCCTACCCTCTTCTATATCAGTTCCATACGCATTCAATCCTTGAAGCGTAAGTTCCATAACTATCGTTCCCGTCCCGCAAAAAGGATCTAGAACGTTTCCCCTTCTAATCTCGGAGAGGTTTACCATAACCCTAGCGAGCCTGGGAGGAATTGAAATGGTAGGCCTTACGACCGGCCTCTCTACATCCAACTTTTTAAGCTCAAACGGATCGGTAACCCTAACCGTCTCACCAACTAGGACTTTATCGTCCACGAAGAGAAGAACTACATCCTTAACTTTTGGGAACCCCTTTAGAATTAGCTCACTTGGCATTGCATACGTATTGGCCGGCTTAAAGAATTTTGCAGAGTCCTTCTCCTTAAATACTTCCTTTATCATGGAGCCAAATCTTCTCCATTCCTTCCAATCAACTCTCCTTCCATATACGCTAACCGTAAATAGTTTCGAGTACTCAAGATCCCGAATACTATCAACCCCTTCCCCTATAAGTCTTACAAGTTTCAACGATCCTCCAATCCATCTGAAGTATTTTTCAATGTCTTCTTTTGCCTGTATAATAGCAAAGCTTTTATTCGATCCATAAATTCGCTCCTCTAAAATTCTAACCCCAAGCCTAAACCTTCTAGAAAAGGCTTTAAGCTCAACTAAACTCAGCTCTGGGTTTTTACCCAGGATAACTGCATATTTTTCCATGGAAGGTAGTGTCGATCTTTGGTTTAAAAAAGTTCTCAAGAATCAAAATATTTAAAGAGGTTCTTTCAAAGCTTAGAAATTGACATGAAAACTCCAATAAAAAAGGTAATCCTGGCTATAATACTCACTATTGCTATCCTAACTCCAACGCTTGCAAACTCCCACATCTATGATGTTAATGGGTTAGTTAAGATTCTTGAAAATTCAATAGAGATATGCAAAATCCTGGGATATGATGATGTTGCTAACCATCTCGAAGAGGAGAGCTCGAGAGTTGGAGAACTTTTATCGAGTGATAACATTGAAAAAGCATTTTCGTTAACATTTTCCTCTTCCAGAGAAGTCACCAACCTTGTAGAAAAGGAAAGAGTTGAACTACCCCCGGAGTTTGAGGTTAGGGGAGAGTTAGACAGGCTCGAATTTTACGTTTCAATTTTAAACGAAACTGGGCAAGATGTGGATCCCATAATTAAGGAAATAGATGAAGCTAGAAGTAGCCTCAAGAAGGGAGATTTGGACAAGGCAAGAAAACATATAAAGAATGGAGAAAAAAAGCTGAACTTATACATTCCAGAAAGATCATTTCAGGGCGAGCCCACAACTCTATTTAACTTACTCTTAAGGAAGTACAACGCAACGATAAAGTATGCCATTCAAGTTGGAGTAGCCTTGAATGAGAGTGAATATGCCAAGTTAGAAGAAAAAATCGAAAAAATTAAGGAAATAATGAAAAATGCAGAAAACTTAGCCGAGGAGAATAGAGATATAGAAGCTTTAGTTCTCCTCCAAGAAAACTTGGATACCCTTACATATTTGCAGGAGGAGCTCAATCATTACCATAGAGAGATCATCGAAAGGCTCTTCAGGGAGAATAGTAGATTGCTAATACTTAAATTAGAGATCGTAGCAAAGCAATATAAAGGGGGAAAGTTAAGAGAATTAGTTGACGTTGCTTCTTTTGATCTTGACCTCGCCAAGGAAGATCTAAGGCTTAACAGAACGGAAATTGCTTATCTTAGGGTGTTAAGGGCCAGCAAGATACTTGATTATGTAGCCAGGGAGGAGGGTAGGTGATGAATTTTATCAAGAAAGTGGGAGTGTCAATAATGTTCCTCACACTTTTCCTCAGCTTCACATCTGCTTATATCGTTGAGAACATGACAATTTTCGTTTGGAGAGATGGCTCGATAACCGTTAAAGAAGTGATATATCCGGAGGATTATGAAGTATTTATCAAGGTCCCTACCCTGGGAAAAGCTGAGGATATCTTAGTTATCTCTGACAACAGAACCCTGTTAGAATATGAATCCGATGGAAGCTTTGTAAAGATTGAGACACTTGATGTCAGGAGGGTAACGGTAATATACACGGTTAAGAACTACGTTAAAAGAGAGGGGGCCCTTTGGACTTTAAAATTTAACGTTACCCAAGCCCCAGTTAAAGTGATCCTTCCCCTAGAAGCAAGCGTGATCTCCATCTCGGATCTTCCAATAGCGTACTCAAATGATACCATTGTAATGGGGCCCGGGAACGTAACCATTTGCTACACCTTCAAATCCCTCCTCCCCAAAAAGGCCGGCATCTCTCACAGGGCTATAGCTGGAGCGATAATCCTCGTTGCTATTACTGCTGGCATTTTAGCATTAAAGGGAAGTAAAAGAGAGGAAAGGAAGTATTCAGAGGATAAGCTTAGAAAACTTGCTAAAGAGTACAATTTAAACGACGATGAGCTCAATGCTATAATATATTTAATAGAAAAAGGTGGAAAGTGCAGACAGGCAGAATTAAGGAAAGCCCTTAACCTTCCAAAGACTACAGTGTGGAGGATGATAAGGAGGCTTGAGCAGATGGGCCTCGTGAAACTGTATAAAGTCGGAAGGGAAAACTGGGTTGAGCTAGCAATTGATATGCAGAGATATGCATAATAGGAAAATGTTATAATAACTATCCGTAATGTTTAAAATTAGCGCTAACGTTGAAGAGTTGAGGGGGTGATAAAATGGTCAGATATATGGTCACCTCCGCATTACCCTATGCTAATGGACCGATTCATGCAGGCCACCTAGCAGGAGCATACCTTCCAGCGGATATCTTCGTTAGATACCTAAGGCTTAAAGGGGAGGATGTAGTTTTCATCTGCGGCACCGACGAACATGGAACACCCATATCATTTAGGGCCCTTAAAGAGGGGAGGAGCCCCAGGGAGATAGTTGATGAATTTCATGAGCACATAAAGATAACGTTTCAAAGGGCTAAGATAAGCTTTGATTTCTTTGGTAGAACGGAATTACCAATTCATTATAAGCTAAGCCAACAGTTTTTCCTGAAAGCTTACGAGAATGGTCACTTAGTAAAGAAGGTTACCAAGCAGGCCTATTGTGAGCATGATAAGATGTTCCTACCCGATAGATTCGTTATAGGGACATGCCCATTCTGTGGGGCCGAGAACCAGAGAGGAGATCAATGTGAAGTCTGTGGAAGACCTCTAACACCTGAGATACTTATAAATCCAAGGTGTGCCCTCTGCGGGAGGCCGATCTCATTCAGAGAATCGGCCCATTATTATATAAAAATGCAGGATTTCGCGGAGAAATTGAAAAGATGGATAGAGAATCAGCCCTGGAAGCCTAACGTAAAGAATATGGTTTTGAAGTGGATAGAGGAAGGGTTGGAAGAGAGGGCTATAACTAGAGACCTAAACTGGGGGATACCAGTACCTCTTGATGAAGAGGATATGAAGAATAAAGTTCTCTACGTGTGGTTTGAGGCTCCAATAGGATACATCTCAATAACCATGGAATACTTCAAGAGACTTGGAAAGCCAAATGAGTGGAAGAAATACTGGCTAAACATAGATAGTGAAACGAGAGTCATACATTTCATAGGAAAGGATAACATACCGTTCCATGCGATATTCTGGCCTGCCTTTCTCATGGCCTATGGAAAGTACAAGGATGAGGAAGTAGAGGCCGAGTGGAATCTACCGTATGATATTCCAGCTAATGAGTACCTAACCTTGGAAGGAAAGAAGTTCTCTACAAGCAGGAACTGGGCGATCTGGGTTCATGAGTTCCTTGATGTCTTCCCAGCGGATTATCTAAGATACTATTTGACAACCATAATGCCAGAAACTAGAGATTCAGACTTTAGCTTTGCCGAATTCAAGACTAGGATAAACGAGGAGCTCGTCAATAACTTAGGAAACTTCGTGCACAGGGCGATGACCTTTGTGAACAGGTACTTTGATGGGATAGTCCCAGAGAGGGGAGAACTCGATGAGCTAGATAGACAAGCCCTCGAAGAAATAGAAAAGGCATTTGAGGAAGTTGGAGAACTTATAATGAACTACCGGTTCAAAGACGCTCTTAAAAGGGTTATGGAGCTCGCATCATTCGGTAATAAGTACTTCGACCATAAACAACCCTGGAAGACTGCTAAAGAAGATAGGGCAAGGACGGGGACCACCGTTAACATATCACTCCAGATAGTTAAGGCCCTTGGGATACTACTCGAACCCTTCCTCCCGGATGCAAGCGAAAAGATATGGCATCTTCTCAACCTGGACGAAGTCAAGAAGTGGAAGTTCAAAGAGCTTCCAGCGGGCCATAGAGTGAGAAAAGCAGAGATACTCTTCAAGAAGGTTACAGATGAACAAATAATATACTTCATATTAAATTACATGGGGAGGAATAACCCAGAAGGAGCTAAAATGTTGCTTGAGAAGTATTACAAGAGGGAAGATGTGATTAAGGTTGCCAAAGAAAAGTTTGGAGAAGAGTCCAAAATCATCCTTAAGAGAATTTATAAGGATATTAAACTTGAAGAAGGGAAGGAGGAGAAGGAGATGGAGTACGTTAAGTTTGAGGACTTTGCAAAGCTCGACCTTAGGGTAGGGAAGATAATCGAGGTAAAGGATCATCCAAATGCAGACAAGCTATATATAGTTAAAGTTGACCTGGGGAAAGAAGTTAGAACTTTAGTGGCCGGGCTTAAGAAGTATTACAAGCCAGAAGAATTGCTCAACAAGTACGTCATTATTGTTGCAAACTTAGAGCCTAAAAAGCTTAGAGGGGTTGAAAGCCAGGGAATGCTCCTGGCCGCTGACGATGGCGAGAACGTTGCTTTACTGATGCCCGACAAAGAGGTTAAGTTGGGAGCAAAGGTTAGGTAATCAGACTTGGGAGAAACCTCATCACCGCTCAGGTGGCCCCGTACTCATCATTTTTTCGTCTCTTCAATTAACCATTTGAGGTAATCCTCGTTAACATCATCAACGTCAATCCTGATTATGGCCGGAACATCGTAAGGATGAAGCTCCTTTATCCTTTCCTTAAGTTCTTCCCACAGATCTTCCCTAGTTTTAAGGATAGCTCCAACTTCTTTATCTTCCTCGATCTTACCTTCCCACCAGTAAAAGGCCCTGTGCTCCCTTAAATTTGCGCATGCAATCAACCTCTCTTTTAAAAGAGTTTTCACAACTTTCTCAGCACTCTCCCAGTCCGGAAAAGTCGTGTAAACTATTATCATTCCTTCACCTCCTCCTTCACGTACATCCTCCCTTTAACTCTAACTACCGTATACACCTCACCTTCCTTAAGTTCATCTGTAGGCTTCTTAACCTCAAAAGTTTCGTAAGTTTCCATATCCATAAACTGAACTTCAGAGGGAGTTTTACTGACCAGCATAGCTTTCTTCTCTTCATAGTTCGCCAAATCCACCCTCTCCCTCTTTATAGTCTTCCAGTCGTAGTGCTCACTCTTCCAAGTTTCAAGGTTCTTTAATCTCATCCCTTTTCCATTAACCTCTTCAACCTCGTAAACCCTTCCATACCTATCCTCCACGACGTCACCTTTCCTGAACTTTGGTAACCTAACCGTCACGCTAGTCCTGTAAACTTCCCTGCTTGTCTGTCTATCCATTCCAACCAGCTCATAGGCTTCACTTATCGTTCCACCGTATTTTTCCCTTATCGCATTTGCTAGCTTCCTAGCAGCACTCGTAGATCCCATGTAGAAGTCTATCCCTTCTTCCTTCTCTATAGTATCCTGGATGAAGCCCATCCTATCCCTCTTCATGATCTCATCTACCTTCTCCTGAACAAGTTTAGTTATTTCCTCTCTTTCCTCCTTCGTGAACTCCCTACCCTCAACCCTAACCTGGAGAATAGCCTCGTAATAACCTGCTAAGAACTTTTGGCATCTTGGACAGACTGTCTGCCTGACATATACTGTAACAGTAGTCCTCTCATCGTGAGGTTCCACCTGAAGCTCATGTATTCTAGCCTTGGATCTAACCTCATAGATGACTATAGCTGGGAAGTACTCTATGTGATAATCGACCACCCTATAGGCTACGAAGGCTTTCCCCACTGGTATCTCCGATATCTCATCAAGCTCTTCCCAGTTAACAACTTCAAAGTCCTTAACCTTTAAGTTATCCTCCAAGGCCTCTAAGAGGGCATTCTCCGCAACTTCAAATATTAAAGCTTCAAGCTCATAATTCTTAGGATCTACCCAGACCCCCCTCTTCTTATAGCTTCCACAGTTTTGACAGAGCTCTGTATTTATCTCAGAGGGAAGCAAGAGGACAGGATTCTCCTTCCTAAAGCAGACTTGACAGAGCCCATTTATTAATGGACCTCCCTCTTCCTCGCTTATCCCGCACCTATAGCAGAACCTCATATCCCTCACCACATCATCTTCGCCATTTGAGCATGGGGCACACCCTGAATTCTTAAAACCCTACCCTCATCTATGTAGCCCAGCTCAATGGCCTTCTTTATAACCCTCTCACCAGTTAAATTTGCTATCGTTGCTTCCTCAAGAAATTTCCCTAGGGATTCAACATCAACTAATTCACCCTTGTAAAACCTTTCCTTGACTTCTAATTTAAGCTCTCCTTCTCGAAAGGTTTTACCCAGCAACTCCTCATCGCAAGCTGCCAACAGCACTTCTCCCTGGACTCTATAGATTTTAACATATATCTTCCCACTCATCTCGACTTTGCTTAGTCTTATCCCTTTTAAGTTATTCGTCGGTGTATGCAAAAATCAATCCTTCAAAATCCTTGATCTTGATCCTGAACAGGTTACCTTCGGCAGTTAAGGCCTTTCTTAGAGCTTTCATAGTTCTTTCCCTAGCCTTTAAAAGCTCCTGAGCTTCTTTCACGCTAATTTCCCTAAACTTCACTTTCTCCCCAGGCCTCTTCTGAGCGATCGCTGGGAGATCAACCTTGGAGACCACAGCTATCTTAGCGTAACCCCCGGTGGTTTGAGCATCCGCGAGCATCACAATAGGTTTCCCATTAGCTGGAACTTGAATCGAGCCCAAGGGGATTGCTTCGGTTATTATATCAGCACCCTTATCGGAATGCTCTATCCTGGGACCATCCAAACGATAACCCATCCTGTCGGATTCTTTCGTTACAACGTACTCGGATATTAAGAAAGTCTCGATACCATTCCTAGTGAAGTTCTCAAGGTTCGGGCCAAGAATTACCCTTATCTCTTTTCCATACTTTGGAATGAACTCTTCAGGTAAGGATTTCCCAACCTTTTCCGTTAAGATTGCGTAACCTAGCTTAAGCTTATCTCCTGGCTTTAAAGGTTTCCCAAAATTAGCCCTTAAATAAGTTGAGCAACTTCCAAGTATCCTATCACACTCTATTCCACCGGCAAAGGCTATGTACCCATACATACCTGATTTCAGCATTCCAACCCTTAAGATGTCTCCCCTTTTAGCCCAATAGCTTCTCCAAGGCTCTATTTTGACATCGTTAAGGTAAACGTCTACATCCCCAGCTACCGCGAATACTGCTGAAGAATTAAACCTTATCGTAGGCCCCACTAACGTGAACTCAAGCAGTGGAGAATCATCAGGATTACCAACGAGATAATTTGCAAGCCTTGCAGAGACTTCATCCATGACCCCAGACTTAGGAACACCGTACTTTAGATACCCCCTCCTCCCTAGATCCTGAATTAAAAGGGGAGAAGGAGCTGATATTATTTCTATCATTCCCATTCCCTCCCATATATTTCCCAGAACTCCTTTTCATCTATTGGAACGAACTTCACATAGTCCCCAGGAAGAACTATGCTCGGGGGAACTTTCCCTGGGTTAAAGGTTCTCAAAGGAATCCTTCCGATTATCCTCCATCCTCCTGGGCTCTCTATTGCATACCATCCGGTCTGCTTTCCAGCTATTCCAACGCTTCCTGCTGGAACCTTCAAGCGGGGCTTCTCAAGCCTTGGCGTTGCTATCCTCTCATCCATACCCCCAAGATAAGCAAAGCCAGGAAGGAAACCCAGGAAGTAGACCCTGTAAAGTGGTTTTGAGTGGATCTCAATTACATCATCAACGCTCAACCCGTTATATTGAGCTACGAACTCTATATCTGGGCCGAACTCACCGCCATATGCAACTGGAATCTCAATGGTCTTTCCCTTTATCCTCTCAACTTCTCGAGCTGATATCCTCTTTAAGTATGATTCAACCTCTTCGTAGCTAGCTTTTAATGGATCATAAATCACGAGGAGGGAGGAGTACGCTGGAACTAATTCAACTAGCCATTCTGGTGACTCTTTTTCTATAGCTTTTGCGAGAGAGTGAACCCTATCGTTTATCTCTTCGCTTATTTCATCTCCAAAAGAAATTAAAAAGGCAGAGTCTCCGGCCGGCTTTATTATCATTGGACTTCACCTAATGAATTCCTTCATCGGAACTATCTTAACTCCCTCCTCTTCCAGAACTTTCCTTATGTAGGATGTTATCTCTACAGCTTTTGGATTGTCCCCGTGAACGCATATCGTGTCAACCTTAAGATCCACCCACTCTCCATTTATCGCTCTAATTCCCCCATCTTTAACCATTGAAATTACCCTTTCAGCTATCTCTTCCTTATCCTCTATAACGGCCCCTGGTCTTCCCCTGGGAACTAGGGTACCGTCTGGATTGTAGGCCCTATCAGCGAACACTTCGTGGGCTACCTTAAGCCCCATCTCCTCAGCAATATCTGCTACTCTAGAATTAGAGAGCGTTACGAGGATTAGATCCTTATCAAAATCGAGTATTCCCTCTATAACAGCTCTAGCTAAGTCTTCCTCCTTGACCATGGCATTATATAGTGCCCCATGGGGCTTGACGTGTTGCAACTCGAGCCCCTCAGCTTTGGCAAATGCATACAATGCACCGACTTGATAAAGGATGTAGTTCCTAGCTTCTTCCGGGGTCAGCTTCATATACCTCCTCCCGAAGCCCATTAAGTCGGGATATCCTGGGTGTGCTCCAACTTGAACATCATTCTCCTTGGCTAGTCTAACTGTTTTCCTCATAACTAGGGGATCCCCAGCATGCCAACCACAAGCCACGTTCGCCGAGGTGATGTACTTCATTACTTCTTCATCTAAACCAAGCTTGTACCTTCCAAAACTTTCACCGAGGTCTGAATTCAGATCAACCCTCATACTTATCCCCCTTACAGTTTCTCTTTTAAGAGCGTTCCATACATATCATACTTCTCCTTAACTTTCATAGTTTTAAGTGCGTACCACATGGTAGCTTGATTGCTCGTAACCACGGGTACTCCAAGCTCAACTTCAAGCTTGTCTATAATTTCAATTGTTCTAAAGTTCGTGCAACTAATAAACAATCCATCTGCTTCGGGAGTGTAAACCTCCAAAGCTAACTTATAAGCAACCCATGGTTCTTGTCTTCCTATCTCAGTATTCTTGACTATTCCTAACCCCTTAATCCTTAGCACCTCAATTCCATTTGCTTCGAGGAATTCTTTCTCCCTTTCATTCACGGAATCTATGTATGGAGTCGCTACAACAACCTTTTGGATATCCAAGGTATTTAGGGCATTTAAAACAGCGGTGGAAGTCGTTATCGTTTTAATTCCTGAAGCCTCTTCAAGGTTCTTTGCTATCTCCTTGTCATACCCCTTCCCCTTAATTAGACTCCCCGACGTGCAACCGTAGACTATTACATCAACCTCAGCATCCGCAAGCTCAAGTGCTGCATCCTTGGCGTGTCTCTCCATCTCAAGTAGACTTTCCTCGGTAACCTCCCTCAGCCTCATTCTTGCGGTGTGTATTGACACTCCCTCAGGGGCCATCTTCCAAAATTCAGGCTCCATTGTTGTATTAGAGGATGGGACTATCAATCCTATCCTTCTCCTCCACCCGTACACTTTTCATCCCTCACATAAGTCCTAGAGCCTTTAATATTAGTCTTATTCTTAGTATGGTTGCCGCAATGACAGCAATTTCACCAAGAACGTTGCCAACAATAATGTGAAATAGAAAAACTCGAACATAGATGATTCTGAGATTTCCACTGTTACCTACCAACGTTTATAAGAAAGGAAAGTAGAGAATTTGAAGATGAGGGGAAAATATGGGAAGAGAGCATTATCAAAAACTTAAACTTCTTCCAATTCACCTTTATATCTTAGTTCATCTAAAGAAAGCTAGTGTGGACTATGCCAAGATGATGGCAAGGATGAGTAAACTACCTCTTCCCCTCATTGAGGATGCTATAAAGGATCTCATTGAAATTGGATTAATAGAGCGAGATTCAGGGAGCACAATAAAGAGGAGTAGAGCGAAGTTTAAGAAAGCTTTTGAAGTACACAAGCATCACACTTACTATCGCCTCTCGCGAGAGGGCGAGTTGTTCGTTAGGAAAATCAATGAGGAGTGGCTGGGAGAATATTTTAATAGGTTGATCCCCAATGGATGGGAAGTAATAAGGATTCTTAAAAGAGTAAAATCATTCAGCGAACTACCAGAGAAATTTAAGAGTGATGAGGTTAAGGATGAGCTAGTCCTTTATCACCTGATAACTCCAAACAGCAAAGTAACTAAATTTTTCAGGCTCCTTTGCGAATTCTTAGGAATTTAGACTTCCCGACGAATATGTCCCCATTCTTTAACAGGCTATTACTCAAATCCATAGCAAAGGATAATAAGCTAGCGCATAAGCACGCCTCCAGGAGGGCCTTCCATATATCCATCCCGGCCTCTGCCATGGTGGCAGATAGCTAAATAGCCCTCTACCTGGCCATGAACCCTAGGGAGCAAACCTTCAGCCCCTACCAAACCATCTTCTTCCTCTTCCCCATCCCCTTGGCATGAACGTCACTATTTGTGCATATGCACAAAAATCTTATAAATTTATTAAGCAGTTTTGGGTAATTTAGATGTTAGATGGGGGTTTAGTTAAGATATACAAGGTCTTCACTTTTACAATGCATATAAGGATCAAAAACAGGACTTCATAACAAAGAGAGTTGGTATAAGAAAATTTAAGTGGTGCGGGGGCGGGGATTTGAACCCCGGAACCCCTACGGGACGGGACCCTGAATCCCGCGCCTTTGACCAGGCTCGGCAACCCCCGCTCAAGACGATTTACAAATAAAGGAATTTATAAAAGTTTCGAGGTCAACCTTTGAGTATCTCCTCTTTTATTCTCTCAGCTATCCCTCTAATTGCTTCCGAAGCCTTTGAGTCGGGAAATGCCTCTACGAATGGCTTAAGCATAGACATGCTCCTGGGAATGGATGAGTCATATGGAACCTCACCCAGTATCGGAATCCCCTCGCTCTCGGCCCATTCCCTTAGCTTAGTGAATCCCGGATTTATGTCGGCTTTGTTTATTATTAAGTAAGCAGGTTCCCTAAAGTGTTGGACAACCTTGTAAACTCTCTGAACGTCGCTTAGGGAAGCTGGAGTTGGCTCAGCTATGAGTATTGCAACATCCGCACCCCCAACGCTCGCTATGACCTGACACCCTATTCCTGCTGCTGAATCAACGATCATATGCTCTAACCCCTCTTCCTTCATGATTTTACTGGCCCATTCCTTCTCCTCAGTGACGAGCTTTCCACTCTCAGGCTTTCCAACGTCAAGCTGAGCGGAGATTATTGGAAAGCCATACTTTGTTGTAGCTTTCCTTATTATTCCAGAGCGAACTTCCTCAAGAGTTATCGTCCCAGGAACTGGACAGACCAGCCCACAAACGTTGCATCCTTCACAGGTGAGCTCATTAACAACGTAGTTTCCTTCCTCATCAACGTATATGCATTCGTAGGGGCACCTCATTTGGCAAAGGCCACACCTTATACAACTCTCTGGGTTTATCCTAGCTATTTTAGCTCCAATATGTTCTCTCTCAATTTCCCATTCGGTTACTCCAAGTAGGAGACCTAGATTTGGAGCTTCGGCATCTGCATCTACAGCTATTAACTTGTACTCATCCTTCAACAGATACAGAAGGGAAGCCGTTATTGAACTCTTCCCAACGCCTCCTTTACCGCTCGCTATAACCACTTGCATTTTCATCACCTCAGGAATTCATAAACCTTCTCAGCGATCTCCCTAAATATTCCGGCCTCTGGGTAATCAGTAGTTACTATCGGCTTTCCAGCCACGTAAGTTTTCACTATGTTTTCGCTGTAAGGAATTTCCGCTATAACCTCAGCATTGTACTTCTTCGCTCTCCTATAAACTTCTTTTACATCCCCCAAGTCTGACCTGTTTATCACAATCCAAGTTTCTATCCTCATAAGCTCTCCAAGCTTAAGGATTAGCTCAGTGTCATGAATTCCCAGGGGAGTCGGTTCGGTAACAGCTATCAAAAGTTGAGAACCTTCAATGGCCTTCGAAACGGTATTTCCGGTACCAGCAGCAGTATCAACAATTAGGAGATCCCACTTAAGTTCCTTAGCCCTCCTCTTCGCGGCCACTACTAGGGGCATTGATCTTTCCTCTCCCTCTCTTAATTTTCCCGTGACGAGAGTAAAGCCATATGGAGTCAAGGTTTCATAAGTGTGTCCTATTAACCTGGAACCTTCCTCGATAGCTCCTGGAACCGGGCATACTATCTCACAGGCCCTGCAACCTGAACATAACGTGGGCATTAAGAACGGAGTTCCATCTCTAAGGGTGACTATCGCGTGCTCCTCACAAGCTTCAGCACACTTCCTGCACTTTATGCACTTGGAATAGTTAAACTTTGGCATGAACTGATGAACCTCCCTCTCGTTCTGAAGCTCAACTCCCAAGAGTAAGTGATCGTTTGGTGCTTCAACATCGAGATCGGCTAGTACAAGCTTGAACTTCTTTGCAAGCTCAACGGCAAGGTTTATTGCAACTGTAGATTTTCCCGTCCCTCCTTTTCCGCCGCTCACCGCTATCTGCATCCCTTCACCTCCTAGAATTAGGTTAGCCTAACGTTTTTAAACGTTGTGCATATGCACAATATCATCTGCTCCCAAGTTTCCTCATATAGAACTTCTTTCCGTTGTATTCGAGCTCTATCAGCTTTCCCTCTTTGATCATCTTCTCAACAACATCCCAGGATGCACCAGCTTTTCTAAGCAACTCCCTCACGGCTTCCTCCCGCATAGGATGAACCGCAGTTATGCTTAGCAAATCCTCCTCAACGTTCCCCGTGAATGCGAAGGCGTTTCCTTCATAACCTATGAGGTACTCAACCCTCTCTTCTCCCAGGGCCTCAGAGAAGAGTTGGTAAGCTTTATTTATAATAACTTCACTAGCAGGCTTCACCCAGCTTTCAGCTGGAGGCCTCGTCGGTATCGCTATGTAGGCTTTATCGGGCTTTAACTCCTTGAGAAAAGTTGCAATTTTCTCCAATTCTTCTCCATAATCTATATTTATGAGCATCGTCTCGGTAATTATCGTCCCCTTGAACTCTTTCCTGAAATCCAGCATTCCCTCAAGGATTTTCTCGAGGCTTAGGCTCTTGTGAGGCCTGTTTACCTTCCTCCAGATATCATCGCTTACAGCGTCAAGTTTAAGGGAGACAAGATCGAAGTTCATCAAATCCTCCCTAACATCTTCCCTCCATATCAAGGAGGAATTTGTTAGAATTGCTAGTTTAATGCCAAAATCCCTTAGCATTTCAGCTTCTTTACCTAGGTTAATGTCAAGAGTGGGTTCCCCATCTGGAACGAAGGTTATGTAATCTATTCTTTCACCGCTTTTCACTTTAGCAGAAACATCGTTGTATATCCTCTCAGGTTCGTAGAACTTCCTTCTTTCAACTTCCATCTTCAAGGTTTTACCTATCTGGCAGTAGACACAGGCGTAAGAACATATCTTTGCCGGAATGTTGTTAACCCCTAAGCTCCTCCCCAACCTCCTTGAAGGCACGGGACCGAAAGCTAACATATAATCACCACGATTAGGTAAGCCTAAATAAATTTAAAGCTTGACCAAACCAAAACAGAAATATGAAACTCATAGCAGCGGTGCTTGCTGGGGGTAAAAGTAGAAGGTTCGGAGAAGATAAGCTTCTATTTGAGATTAATGGGAAGCCCCTCATCCTTCACACCATTGACAGACTTGAGAAATGCAATTTAATTAAGAGGGTCGTCATAGTAGCATCCTCACATAACGAGAAAGTTATGAGAGAGTTCGGGTATGAGGTTATAGTAGATGAGCTTGAGATAGGACCTATCTCCGGTTTGTACTCTGCACTATCCCTGGGGGAAGTCCTTGTCGTCGGTGGGGATATGCCATCCTTAATTCCAGAATTCATTGATTATATAATTAAAGAATTCAATAATTCAAGGAAAATTGCATGCGTGCCAAGATGGAGCAATGGGTACCTAGAACCACTACATGCAGCGTACTCCAGGGAGTTCAGGGAAATTCTGGGAGAGAGAATAAGAAAGGGGAAGTACAAGCTTGGAGATGCTATAAGGGAGATACCTAACGTTTGCTACATTAGCATTGAGAAACTGCCCGTGGAGTGGAGGGAGAGCTTCTTCAATGTTAACAGGAAAGAGGATCTACACATAATTACCTAATAATCTAACTATGTAATTAGTTGCCCTCTCAGCAGCAGCCTTTACCTCTTCACTAACCACTCCAAGGAACTCAACATTCCTGGGCTGGCAACCTAGAAGTAAAACCTTGGCCCTAGTATTCTCCCTTATGAATTTAGTTAGAACCTTTAGGGGTAAGCTATGAGTAGAGAAAGCTTCTCCCAAGGTCTCCTCTGGATCGACGATTACTAGCTCACCTGGCTTTCCTCCGAAGTGAACCGCATCAACAAGTATAACCAAATCGGGATCTGCATCAATTATTTTTCCAATGTAATTTTCAGGAACGTTACCGCAGTTTATGAGGAGAGCTTCATCCCTAATTTTACCCTTAAGCATTTCATATACAAGAATTCCAAAAGCGTCATCACCTTTGAGTTCATTTCCAATACAGCAGATTACGACCTTCATCGCCCATAAGAGATAGATAAGGGAGAAAAATCACTTACCTTTACCCTCATTAGCCCTAATGCTTGGCCTAATTTTCTCAGCTCCCTTACCCTTGTTCCTAAGTCCCCTACCCTTCTTTCCAGCGGAGGTAAGACCTCTAAACACCCTACCCTTGTGGTGCTTAAGGGCGATCCAGGCGATCTTAGGATCTGACTTAATAACTGGGTGGTGAGGATCGACCATTATTACCTCAAACCACTTGTACATTCCATCTTCTCCAACCCAATAGCTGTTGAGAACCTCAAGGTTTGGGAACTTTCTTGCAGCTTTTTCCTCTGCAATCCATTGTAACGACTTCTTTGGTGAGTACTTAACCTGACCCATCTTACTTGGCTTCCTTCCACCCTTCCACCTGGGCCTCTTTCTACCTCCTCTCCTAACCCTAACCCTTACGATGATGTAACCTTGCTTTGCTTGGTATCCCAAAGCCCTAGCCCTGTCAAGCCTGGTTGGCCTTTCTATCCTAACTACAGAGGGTTCCCTTCTCCACTTTATCATCCTTTGCTTTAAAAGTTGACCGACGTAACTCTTCTTGGGACTCTTCCAAGCTTCCCTAATATACTTATACATTCCCATTGCTCTCCCTCCCTGGTTTGTGGTTCCCCCATCCGGGGACATCCCGCGGGTTGACCCCGCCAAGTCGAAGGATGTTGGAAGGTGAGTTTTTAAGCGTTGCGGAGTTAAAAGACTTAACCTTAAGTCTCGCATCGAAATTCTTAAATAATTTACTCGCAAGTAAATTACTGGTGAGTAAACAATTGTTCATAGACAGAAAAAAAGAACTTGGTCTTCTTGAGGAGAGGCTGAAGAGTGGAAAAGCCCAGTTCATTGTGATCTATGGTAGGAGAAGAGTGGGAAAAACTGCTCTTATACTTGAGTTCTTAAGGAGGCATGGAGGCCTTTATCTGCTTGCGAGGGAGACAAGCGAAATAGAGAACCTTGAGCGCTTCTCCCTTCGCCTTGCAGAATACTTTAATGATTCATTCCTCAAAAAGAATCCACTGAGAAGTTTGGATGCGTTCTTTGAATACCTCTCGACTAAAGCTGAAAAGCCTTTCATCATAGCTATAGACGAGTTTCCCTATCTAGTGAAGGGAAACAAGGCCCTACCCTCAATTCTCCAGGAGTACTGGGAGATGAAGCTCTCAAAGAAAAAAATATTCCTCATAGTCTCTGGCTCAAGTGTATCAATGACGGAGAGACTCTTAGGTTATAAAAGTCCGCTCTACGGTAGGAGGACAGCTCAGCTCAAGCTTAAACCCCTTGATTTCTTCAACGCACGTGAATTTCTTCCAAAATATTCGCTTGAAGATTTTGTAAGGGTTTATGGGATTTTAGGAGGCACGCCGGCATACCTTCTTGAGTTCAGCGATGAAAAGAGTCTCGAGGAGAACCTTAAGAGTTACTTCCGAGTTGACTCCTTACTCTATGGCGATGCACTCTTTATCCTTCGGGAGGAGCTTGATGAACCCAGGAATTACTTCGCCATAATGGAAGCGATAGCCAGGGGTAATACCACTCTGGGCGAGATAGTGAACGAGACCGGCCTTGAGAGGGCCACCGTTGGGAAGTACCTTAGCGTACTCATAGATCTCGACCTCGTTAGGAGAGAAGTGCCGATAACTGCAAGTAGGAAGAGCAGAAAGGGAAGATACTATATAGCGGATAACTACTTTGCCTTCTGGTTCCGCTACGTTTACCCAAATGCCGACCTGATCGAAAGCGGAAACGGAGAGCTTCTAGTTGATACTGTAATGGATGACATAGACCATTACACTGGAGAAGTCTTTGAAGGTGTGGCTAAAGAATTCCTTTTGAGGTTGAACAAGAGTGAAAGGCTTCCATTTAGGTTCAGTAGGGTTGGGAGGTGGTGGTATAAGAACGAGGAGATTGATTTGGTGGCTTTGAATGAGCGCGAGAAGAAAGTCCTCTTTATAGAGGTGAAGTGGAAGGATTTGAGCAAGAGGGAAGCAAGAGGAATTTTGAAGGACTTGAAGAGAAAGGCTAAACTCGTTGGGTTGGATGAGTGGGGAAAGCATTATGGGCTTGTAGCTAAAAGCGTCAGAGGAAAAGATGAGATTAAAGAAGAAGGATGGCTCGCTTGGGATCTAGAAGACATCCATAGGATGGCCTTCTAAGGAATAAGTGAAGTGTTTTTATCCCACCAGCACAATAACCGGAATTCTTAAATAGTTGAAGCATGAGTATTATACTCATGAGTATACAAAAGTTCGTGGACAGGGAGAGGGAGCTGGCCTTCCTTGAGGAAAGATACGCCTCAGGAAACGCAGAACTCCTGATAATTTATGGACGAAGGAGAATAGGGAAAACAGAGCTTCTCCTGCACTTTGCTAGGAATAAAGAGCATGTTTATTTTCTGGCAAGCGAGAAGCCCTACCGGGACAACCTTCGCGAGCTTCAGAGAATGATGGGAGACTTTCTTGGAGATAGACTGTTTTCGAGGGTAGAGTTCAGCGATATAGATGAGCTCCTCATCGAGTTTTCGAAGAGAGTTCAGGGAAGGAGAGTAGTTCTCATTATTGACGAGTTTCCCTATCTAATCGAGCATTATAAGCCTGTATTGTCTCTTATCCAGAGGGCATGGGATATGGAGCTCTCGAAGAGCGATCTAATGCTGATCCTCTGCGGATCGAGCGTCTCCTCTATGGAAACCGAAGTTCTCGGCTACAAAAGCCCACTCTATGGAAGGAGGACTGGCCAGTGGAAGGTTGGTGAGCTTCCCTTCTGGAGCTTAAGGGAGTTCTTCCCAAGCTATTCTACCGAGGAGCTTGTGAAAGTTTACGGTGTCCTCGGGGGGATTCCTGCATATCTTCTCCAATTTAATCCAGAGAAGAACTTCGACGAGAACGTTGTGGAGAAGGTTCTCTCGAAGGGGGCTTTCCTCTATGAGGAGGCCGAGATACTCCTGAAGGAAGAGATGCGAGAACCGGCGAACTATTTCATAATACTCCAGGCAATTGCAAGCGGAAGGAGCAGGTTTGGTGAGATAGTGAACGCCACGGGCCTTGATAAGAGTCTCGTGTCTAAGTACCTTAACGTCCTTGAAAAACTTGGAATGGTAGAGAGGGAGGTACCGGTTACGGCCTCAAGGAAGGAAGCCTTAAAGCGGGGCAGGTACTCGATAACGGATAACTATCTAGCCTTCTGGTTCCGCTACGTTCTCCCGAACAAGAGCTATCTTGAGGCCGGACTGGGCAAAGAGATCTGGGAGCGCTCCAAGGAGGATTTCAAGGAATACATGGGAGGAGTCTTTGAACGCCTCTTGAGAAAACCCGAGGTCTTCACAAAGCTGACTGACTTTAGGTTCAGTAGGGTTGGGAGGTGGTGGTATAAGAACGAGGAGATTGATTTGGTGGCTTTGAATGAGCGCGAGAAGAAAGTCCTCTTTATAGAGGTGAAGTGGAAGGATTTGAGCAAGAGGGAAGCAAGAGGAATTTTGAAGGACTTAGAACGGAAAGCCAAGCTTGTCGAACTAGACAATTGGGAAAAATATTACGGATTAGTAACTAAAAGCCTCGAGGGAAAAGAGAAGCTTAGAGAAGAGAGTTACCTCGTATGGGACTTGAAAGATTTCGAGGATCCTAAGAGGTCTTGAGAATTGGCCGATATTTCAAAGGCTAAGGGATCCTCTAGAGATATAATTACCGAATTCAGGAAAGGGATTGATTTTTCGATTAAGGTCATTGAGAGAAAGCTAAACGAGTTTAGCGGAGAAGTTATGATCGTTAGATCTCCGGAGAGCTTCAAGAGTTATAATTACATTGAGAGAACTGAGAGAAAAATGAACAAATTAGAAGAAGGGGGAGAGTGTATAGAGAATTACAAAAACATGTTAAACTCAGAAATTATCCCCGTTCACAATGTGTAATTTTTAAGTGATAGATCATCAAATCTTCTCACAAAAAACTGCTAGATATATATTTTATATATATTTTGTAAATATGATGCTATTTTCGCAAAAAATAGCAAGAAATTTGGCGATATATGTCATATTATTAAAAGTTTTCAGAGAAAATTTATATCTAATGGAGGCCAAAAATAACATAAATCGCCGAAGGTGAAGCATATGGAGATTCATGAAGAAGCCTTCGTTTTTGATGCGCATTCTGATATACTCTACAACGTCTTCAGGGATCATAGGGCCGGGGAAGGAAAAACGTAATAGCAGAGGACTTTCTCCCAGGGATGAAAAAGGGAGGGATAAATGGAAGAGTTCTAGCTATATATCTAGACACGAGCTCCCTTCCGGAGATGGCCCTAAGGCATGCGCTAGATTACATAGCTTATTTGTACGAAGAACTCGAAACAACTCCAGAAATAACCCTTTGAAGGAAAAATAGCATTTATCCTTGGAATGGAGGGAGCGGAACCGCTAGGAAATGATATAGAGATGCTAAGGATATTCTACAAGCTTGGACTTAGAGTTTTAACTTTTACCCACAGCAGGAGAAACTACGTAGGTGATGGAGCATTTTTAAAGCCCCAAAAGTCTGGAACTCCTGGAGGACTAACTCCATTCGGTGTTGAGGTTGTTGAGCAGGCCGAAAAGCTTGGAATAATAATAGACGTTTCCCACCTAAACGATCCCGGATTCTGGGATGTTATTGAGTTCTCAAAAGGCCCAATAATAGCCCCCCACTCCAACTGTAGGGCCCTTGTAAAATCATCCAAGGAACCTCACCGATGAACAGATACAAGCCATCGCTGAGAGGGATGGAGTAATAGGACTCAACTCGGCCGGATTGTTCGTGGATGAAAAGAACCCAACCCTTGACAGGTTAATAGATCACAGGAGTTGCGATTGGATTTGCCTGGGGCATCTCGGTTATCTCGATGATCCTCATGAGGATAAAGTATCCTCAGCTAGAGAGGCCATTCAAGACCGCCTGGAGGGATAATAACTGGGATAATAGCCTTAATCTTAGTGACCATAGTCGTGATAATACCTCTAATCCCAGGAACGTCAATGAGCTTAGAATGGCCGCATGAATACGGAGTCCTCATATTCTGGATCCTCCTGGGGTTAGTTCTGTATTACGCTTCAAAGAAGAGGTGGCAAGAACTTGGAGAAGAAACTGTAGCCAGGAATTTACTTGGAGAATACTACGACAAACTCTACGGGAGCAAGTGACTCCGATTAATTTTTATATTTTTCTATTAACTTAACCTCATGAGGCTTGAAAAGTTCATTCACCTTTTAGGAGAGAGAGGATTCGATGGAGCCCTCATAAGCCCAGGAACGAACCTCTACTACCTTACGGGTTTGAGGTTGCACGAGGTTGGGGAAAGACTAGCAATCCTCGCAGTTTCAGCAGAAGGAGATTACCGGTTTTTAGCTCCCAGCCTATATGAAAACGTCGTAAATAACTTTCCAGCTACCTTCTGGCACGACGGTGAGAATCCCTACGCCAAGCTTAGAGAAATACTAGAAGAGCTAGGAATTTCTAAGGGTAGAATATTGATCGAGGATACGATGAGGGCGGATTGGCTAATAGGGATAATGAAGCTAGGTAAGTTTACCTTTCAGCCTTTGAGTTCGCTAATTAAAGAGCTAAGGATGATAAAGGATAAGGAAGAGGTAAAGATGATGGAGCACGCTTCAAGAATAGCCGACAAGGTCTTCGAGGAGATCTTAACTTGGGACCTCATAGGGATGAAGGAGAGGGAGCTTGCACTAAAGATAGAACTCCTAATAAGGGAGCTCTCCGATGGAATAGCATTCGAACCTATAGTAGCTTCTGGGGAAAATGCCGCCAATCCCCACCATGAACCGGGTGAGAGGAAGATCAGGAAAGGAGACATCATTATCTTAGATTACGGTGCGAGATGGAAAGGTTACTGCTCGGATATAACGAGAACTATAGGCTTAGGGGAACTTGACGAAAGGTTGGTTAAGATCTACGAGGTAGTTAAGGATGCCCAAGAGAGTGCTTTTAAAGCAGTCAGGGAGGGAATAAAAGCTAAAGATGTTGACTCCAGGGCGAGGGAAGTTATCTCCAAGGCTGGCTACGGTGAATACTTCATCCACAGAACTGGTCATGGCTTAGGTCTCGACGTTCATGAAGAGCCGTACATAGGCCCGGATGGTGAAGTGATACTCAAGAATGGGATGACGTTCACGATAGAACCTGGAATTTACGTTCCAGGCTTGGGAGGAGTGAGGATAGAGGATGACATTGTAGTTGATGAGGGAAAGGGAAGAAGGCTAACTAAAGCTGAAAGAGAGTTAATTATCCTCTAGTTTACCTTTTCTTTAATATGCAGCATTTTGCAAAATGTGTTGTAATGTGTTATTGTAATTTTTTATTTTAATGGTAAGTGTTATTATTCTACTACTCTGGACTCACTTTATTTATCCATAAGGTTTTTATGTACTATAGGAATTAGTTAAATTTGGTGATTCTTGTGTTGGGGATTGGCTTGTGGTGGATAAGGTGGAATGATACTCTGGGTGGTTATGAGTCTAGGATGACTCTTGGTGGGAGGAGTCCAGGAACGTATTATGATGAGGTCCAGTTGTTTAAGGAGAGGGGTTTTGATAGGGTAGTCTTCCTAGGTGAGGAGG
Organism: Pyrococcus horikoshii OT3; assembly: GCF_000011105.1. Classification (NCBI taxonomy): domain Archaea; kingdom Methanobacteriati; phylum Methanobacteriota; class Thermococci; order Thermococcales; family Thermococcaceae; genus Pyrococcus; species Pyrococcus horikoshii. The sequence goes on along the minus strand of NC_000961.1, from coordinate 885,602 downwards.
GGAGGGGAATCAACTACACTGGGAATGGGTTTGCGGATGCTCGTTACCTAGCACTGTGGATTAGGACTCACATCACCTCAATAGATTATTACATCACAATACCATTCTCCTATGGTAGTGGTGAGCTTAGGGATAACCCTGCCAATGGGTTCGAAAACTCTTACTGGAGGAGTTGGATTGACGGAGTCCTCGGGGTTGATGATGACAACAGACTCGGCTTCTACTGGAGCTACGAAAGCTGCCTACAAGGAACAATCAATGACCCAGCTATTGAGAAGTTAAAAATTAATGATAAGGAACAGTATAAAGAAGACTACATCCAATTTATTCAAGAAATGAGCGACTACATTCACAGCCATGGGCTCGAATTAATTTGGATCCCAGCAACTGGAAATAGGGGTATTTCATTTCTAAATGATTATAACTTTGATGGAATTCCTAGCATTGGAGGCTACTTTGATTATGTTTTCGTTCAGCCGAATTATTATCAGAATTCTATTTTAACTGAAAAATCAGGTAGGACGGACTATACATATGAGAAACTTGTTGAAAAGGTTAGATGGGTTTATACTACTTTAAGAGATCACATTAAAAAACAGAACTTGAACACTATAGTTTCGATAGAAATGGAAGTATATCGGAGCATTCTCTACGACTACATTTCTCAGACACATATAGAAGAGAACTTTAGGGAATCCCTAATAGAGAGATGTGGTTCTGGGTTTACTCGTGAGTGCTTAATTCAATATACATACGATGCGAAAGAAATAGCGTTCCATTATTTAAAATCTCAAAAGGATGTACTTGGTGAAAAATATAAAGACTTGGCTTATTATTTTAGTGTAGACTTTAAGGTCATTGACGAAATGGAAGGTTTCTCAAGAAGACTAGGGGAGGAATATGTGTAAACGATTTCCATCTCCTCTTCTCGTTCCTATTTTACTTTTCTCTCTTATGTTCCTCTGCCCAGTGGTGTCTGCGGATTGTTCTCCGCACGAGGTTTACAGTGTTAGTTCTGTCTCCCAGGTGGATGGTTGGATTTTAGTGGAGGTCTCTCATTGGAGCTACATTTGCGAAATGATTGCTGGTGAGTGGGTTGAGAGGGTTGACACTGTGAATTCCTACCTAATCCTTACTGATGGTAGGAGGGCATTCCTCGTGGGTGGATTCGGCCCTCCACTTGACTGGACAATGCCAGCAGGATTCCTAAATGACACCCTCTACGCCGTGCGAATTTCCACGTATAGGGAAACATACAAAAACGTCACTCTCACAATTAATGGCAAGCCCAGAAGCTTTCCCCTTATAAGGAATATTCGAGTGGAGGAGGTTTACCGGTTTAAAGACGATTGCTTTGAATTGGTTTCAAAATGCATTGACATAACTTATCCTAACGGAACTTCACTCAAAAATTGCAATGACACATTGATCAAACTCTTTGAGCCTCCCACGTCAAAACTTCATGGAAGTAGAATTAGAGAAAAGCGGTTTATGACTAGACTTGGGGTGGTAAACTCTTCATTGACGGCTTTTAAAGCAAAGAATAGAGTTGTACTCGTCAATGAGAGTGTCATTACCGTTCCCATTAGCATGAGCATACGTGATGTTCCACTAATCTTTGGGATTGAGAATGGAACAATCGTAAAACTACCCATAGAACCCCTACAAAAGATTACTTGCAATAAAACTAGAACAGGAACAAATACTCCTAGTACATCAAGCAATTTAACCCAGATTTGTGGTCCTGGATTTGTTTTAGTATTACTTCTCCTCTTCTTAATGCTAAAGGAGTGCTCTTAATCTTTCTGTCTATTCATTTCCAAAGGGCAGCTCTAATGAACCTGACTTCGGGCTTCTCTTCTACCTTTAAAAGGGTAATATAAACTTCGTTCTCTCTATATTTAACGAGAGCAAAGCCCTCTCCTGCAAGATATGCCTCGTTAAAGGTTCCTTTGATACGGAGGACTTCTCCAGAGCAGTTAAAGAGAGCAATATAATCCTTGTAAAAAGCTAGAAGATACTCAGAATTTGCTAGTGTGTTTTCCGTGTATTCAGCTTTAAATGTAAAGTCATCCCCGCTATGTGCCTCAAACTTGTAGAAGTAGAGCCCCTTTTCTTTACCTCTGTACTTCATCTTAAGGACTAAGCATTTAGTAAGAATTTCAGCGCCGAGAACCTGGCTAAGATTCTTTGGTGGCTCTTCAACGAAGCTTAGGCAATAATTCTCGTCCTCGTTAGGTGAAAAAACTCCCCCACATATTGGGACTAAAGAAAGTGACAGCATAGCCATCGCTTGATATTGCATAGCCAAAGCCATTCCTGCTTAGGTGTAAAGTAAAGTAGGGATAATCCTCATAGCCACATTCAATTGAGAGTGAACCTTCCCAAAGGAGCTTTTCCCTCTTAAAATAATAGAGCATCCACGTGTAGGGTACACCAACAACTGCATAACTTCCATTTGCAACGGCTTTTATTATCGTATTTGGTCGATCGAGGGGGAAGAAGTACTGGAATGTTTCGTTAGTTTTTGGCAGGTAAATCGTTACGTTAACCTTATACATGTCCTCGTCTGGATTGGCGACTATTAGAAAATCTTTTCCTAGGGCAACTGAGGAATAATAACGTAATGGGATTGACCAAACTATCCTTCCCTCGGGATCAACAACTGTCACCTTATAATATTCTGAATAGAATATTTTATACCCATCAACGTATCCTAGCAATGTTCCAAGGGTGGAGTATGCAGTTGTTGATGATAAAAATAAGACTTTTCATATTCTCCACCTCCTCGAGAAATTAATTTTAAACTATAAAAAATATAAAATTAAAGTGTTAGCGTTGGATTTGTTGTTGGTGCAATATTGTGGAGTATAGTTTTATTGAGATGTGGGTTTCAGAACCGCCTCCAAATTCTCTGTAGGCCAATAGTGGGTATGGACTGTAGTCTATCATTGCATATCCGGCACTCGTGTGCACTTCCCCACTACCCTTAATCCTTCCCGCACCCCCATCCCAATCATGAGGATACCCAACAAACGTCCACTTATCACTATCAGGATAATAATTAGCCTCACTCCAAAGCTCAACCCAAGCATAAGGATACTCGCGATAACCAGGGAAGTCCATGGTTTTCAAAGCTTTCATAGGTTAAATTGGGTATAGAGGCTTAAGTGTGGTCATCTGAACTCCCCAATTTTCTCCCTCGTAGTATGCTTTTTGGCTTTTTGCATTGACAAAATATTTTATGTGTATCTGTTTTATCATGATTTATCTTGTAAATCCTCCAGAACCCAATTTTTCTCCTCTTCAGGCGAATGGTAAGAAGTCCAAGTATAATAACATCAAACCTCAACTTAGTAAGAGTCCTAACATATATTCTACTACTACTAGAAGTGGAAGGATTATTGACATCATATATTACATCGACTTCGTCACTAGACGCTAAAGGCTTGAAGTATTCATTATCTTTGTAACCTATATCTGGAAGATTGACCATAAGGAGCTCATTTTCTATTGATTTTCCAGTTACATTTTCGTAATATTCCTTAGCTAACTCTATTGCTTTTTCAATTGTTATAATTTCATGAGTTTTTCTTATCCTATTCTCAAGTTTAAGGAAAAATTTTCTAGTGTCAATATTGTTCATTTCCATAAGTTTAAGAATCTTATAGTATTCTTGGACTTTTGGATCGCGCCTTTCTCTCTCTATTAACTCTTGTTCGATCTCTGCAATTTCTTTAAGCGCATTATAATTCTCTTTTTCAATATTTCTGGAGTCACTGGCTATTGTGTATGTTGGAAAATACACTAACAATAAAATATTATTAGATATCTTACTATTGATAAAAATATTTTTTATCCATTTTAAGTCACCTCAATGCATTAGTCATAAATTAAATATTTATAAGTATTTTGGTATTTTAGTTATATTGTGCATAGTAAAACTAAATCAAAACTTTTAAATACCCAAGACCCTTACAAGAAGCGATGCCAATGAGGAGGGAGTACCTTCTCCTCCGTATCTTTGATGTCCACTGACTTCCCTACTTGTTATTCTAGCTCTTCTCTTACAAAATTAAAGGGAGGTTTTAGGCATGGCTGAGCTTAACTTCAAGGCTATTGAGGAGAAATGGCAGAAAAGGTGGCTTGAGGCGAAGATTTTTGAACCGAATATAAGAGATAAGCCAAAGGAGAAGAAGTTCTACATTACAGTGGCATTTCCCTATCTGTCAGGACACCTACACGTAGGGCACGCAAGGACTTATACGATTCCAGATGTGATAGCCAGATTCAAGAGAATGCAGGGGTACAACGTCCTATTCCCAATGGCATGGCACATTACAGGTTCTCCAATAGTTGGGATAGCCGAGAGGATAAAGAATAGGGATCCAAAAACGATATGGATCTATAGGGATGTATATAAGGTTCCGGAGGAAATTTTGTGGACTTTTGAGGATCCAATAAACATAGTTAAGTATTTCATGAAAGCAGCAAAAGAGACGTTTATAAGGGCTGGATTTAGCGTTGACTGGAGCAGGGAGTTCTACACAACCTCCCTATTCCCGCCGTTCAGCAAGTTCATTGAGTGGCAGTTCTGGAAGCTGAAGGAGAAAGGCTACATCGTTAAAGGGGCCCATAGAGTGAGATGGGATCCCGTGGTTGGAACCCCACTTGGAGATCACGACCTCATGGAAGGGGAAGATGTTCCGATACTTGATTACATAATAATAAAGTTCGAATTGAGGGAAAACGGGGAGGTAATATATCTACCTGCCGCAACCCTAAGGCCTGAAACCGTCTATGGAGTCACCAATATGTGGGTAAATCCAAATGCAACCTACGTGAAAGCTAAGGTCAGGAGAAAGGATAAGGAAGAAACTTGGATAGTCAGTAAAGAAGCTGCTTACAAGCTCTCCTTCCAGGATAGGGAAATAGAGGTGATCGAAGAATTCAAGGGAGAGAAGCTAATCGGAAAGTACGTGAGAAATCCGGTGAGTGGGGATGAAGTTATTATCTTGCCAGCAGAATTTGTCGATCCGGACAACGCTACTGGAGTCGTGATGAGCGTTCCTGCCCATGCTCCGTTCGACCACGTAGCCCTTGAAGATTTGAAGAGGGAAACTGAAATACTTGAGAAGTACGACATAGATCCAAGGATCGTCGAGAACATAACGTACATCTCCCTGATAAAGCTTGAAGGATATGGAGACTTCCCAGCGGTTGAGGAGGTAAATAAACTTGGCATAAAGAGTCAAAAGGATAAGGAGAAACTGGAGCAGGCAACTAAAACTATATACAAGGCCGAGTACCATAAGGGTATATTCAAGGTACCCCCATACGAGGGGAAGCCCGTCCAGGAGGTTAAAGAAGCTATAGCCAAGGAAATGCTGGAAAAAGGTATAGCTGAGATAATGTACGAGTTCGCCGAGAAGAACGTAATCTCAAGGTTTGGAAACAGGGCCGTAATAAAGATAATCCATGATCAGTGGTTCATTGACTATGGAAATCCAGAGTGGAAAGAAAAAGCAAGAAAAGCACTTGAAAGGATGAAGATTCTACCAGAGACCAGGAGGGCTCAGTTTGAAGCTATAATAGATTGGCTTGACAAGAAGGCATGCGCGAGAAAGATTGGGCTTGGAACCCCCCTACCCTGGGATCCTGAGTGGGTTATTGAGAGTTTGAGCGATTCCACGATCTACATGGCCTATTACACGATCAGCAGGCACATAAACAAGCTAAGACAGGAAGGGAAGCTAGATCCAGAGAAACTAACTCCGGAGTTCTTCGACTACATATTCCTGGAGGAGTTCAGCGAGGATAAGGAGAAGGAGCTTGAGAAAAAAACTGGAATCCCAGCTGAGATAATTCACGAGATGAAGGAAGAGTTTGAGTACTGGTATCCTCTAGACTGGAGGTGCTCAGGTAAAGACTTAATTCCAAACCACTTGACTTTCTTCATATTCAACCACGTGGCGATATTCCGGGAGGAGCATTGGCCCAAGGGAATCGCAGTTAACGGCTTCGGAACTCTAGAGGGGCAAAAGATGAGTAAGAGCAAGGGGAACGTTCTAAACTTCATAGATGCCATCGAAGAGAATGGAGCGGATGTCGTTAGGCTTTACATAATGAGCTTGGCCGAGCATGACAGTGACTTTGACTGGAGGAGGAAGGAGGTAGGAAAGCTGAGGAAGCAGATCGAAAGGTTCTACGAGCTAATAAGTCAATTCGCAGAGTACGAGGTAAAAGGAAATGTCGAGCTGAAGGATATAGATAGATGGATGCTCCACAGGCTTAACAAAGCTATAAAAGAGACAACTAATGCCCTTGAAGAGTTTAGGACTAGAACCGCTGTTCAATGGGCCTTCTACAGTATAATGAATGACTTAAGGTGGTACCTAAGAAGAACCGAGGGAAGGGATGACGAGGCTAAGAGGTACGTGCTTAGAACCCTAGCGGATGTGTGGGTTAGACTTATGGCCCCATTTACGCCGCACATATGTGAGGAACTCTGGGAGAAGCTTGGAGGTGAAGGCTTCGTTAGCCTAGCAAAGTGGCCAGAGCCGGTTGAGGAGTGGTGGAACGAGACAATAGAAGCGGAAGAAGAATTCATCAGATCAGTTATGGAGGATATTAAGGAGATAATAGAGGTAGCTAAGATAGAGAACGCAAAGAGGGCTTACATATACACAGCTGAAGACTGGAAGTGGAAAGTTGCGGAGGTAGTCAGTGAGAAAAGGGACTTCAAGTCCTCTATGGAGGAGTTGATGAAGGATTCTGAGATAAGGAAGCACGGAAAGGAGGTTGCCAAGATCGTTCAGAAGCTGATAAAGGAGAGAACCTTTGATGTCAAGAGGATCAATGAAGAGAAAGCCCTAAGAGAGGCCAAGGAGTTCATGGAGAAGGAACTAGGAATTGAGATAATCATAAATCCAACCGAAGATAAGGGAGGGAAGAAAAAGCAAGCAATGCCGCTTAAGCCTGCCATCTTCATCGAGTGACTCTGTTTCTTCCTTCCATTCTTACTTCAAGGTTATTAACTCAAAAATCTAAGGAAGCCTTCTCAAACTCTTTCTTTTTATCCAATGGCTTTGTTGCATCTATTCCCCACTTCGCCGTTAGACCATCCTTTCCAGATGGATCTAGGGAAGATCCCCTTGCATTTGGGATTATCACTAAATCCCTGTCTGGTTGAAACCTCGTCGCTATAGCCCATTCAACTTCCCTGTCATCGTAGATGTTGACATCTTCATCGACCACTACAACCCTCTTTAAGCTGGGATGACCTGCGAAAGCCGCTAAAATGGCATTTTTGCCATCCCCTTCATGTTGTTTCGTTATCGAAACTACCGCATGGAGCCACATGCAACCTCCTTCTGTTAATCTAACCCCATGAACCTTTGGAACAACTTTCTTAACGCTTGCATATATCTGAGGTTCCTTTGGTAATCCCATTAGCATGTAATGCTCGTATCCCCCAGGGAGAAGGGCGTGAAATATCGGATCATCTACGTGGTACATCTCCTCAAAGATGACAATTGGTTGCTTCCTAACGATGTCGTAGGTTCCCGTTATATCGACGAAGGGACCTTCATCGGCTACTTCATCAGTAATCTTAGCCTTAAAGACGAATTCACTATCAACGGGAGTTGGAATTCCATCTAGGTTAATTACTTCAAGGGGCCTTCCGAATGCCTTTAAAGAGATTGCAGATGCTATTTCCAGCTCACTAACTCCATAAGCAACGCTCGTAGCCCCTGCTAATAGGAGGTGAACCGGATTACCCAGGACTATTCTAACCTCAAGTTCTTCTCCGTGCTCAACGCTATCCTTCCACATAGAGTAGAGGTGCCTTGGAACGAGCCTTATAACGGCCCTCTCCTCATCGAGAACCATCATCCTATGAAAAGAAACGTTCACGAATTCCTTCTTAGCTATCACCATTGCAGACGTGAGATAGGGGCCACCATCTTTTGGGTAATACTTGGGTATTGGAAGCTCGAGCAGGTTAACTTTCTCCCTATTCTTCAGGAATTCTGCTTTCTCAACAACCGAGAATGGTTTTGGCTTTTCCATAGCTTCGTAGAGAAGCTCTAAAAGCCCTTTATTATCCGTGTTAAGGAACTTAGCTATCCTCTCCCTGCTCGACCAGAGGTTTCCAGCGACCTCCCATCCTTCAACATCCTTAAAGAGAACGGGCTTATCCTTGTATTTTAAAAGGAATTTAGTCAGTTCAAGCTCTTTCTTGACGGGCTTATCAATAACTACTAGATCTTCAAAGCTTTCAACTATCTCCCTCAACATTTTCATCACCATCTAAAACATCTAGAACGTCCAATATCTCACACCAAGCTTCTTTCCCCAATATTTCAGATACTGAAGGCTTAGTCCTTCCTTTATCTCCGGATATAAGCTCCTTTATGTAAAGGCCACCGTCGGTCACCAATTTTAGCTTAAAATGATGCTCGTCGATGTATTCTCCACTGACATTATACACCCTTCTCACTCTAACGATGTCGGCCCTACTATTAAGGACTCTTCTAGGAGTTCTCTGCTTTATCTCAGAACCTTTGAGAGATTTGACGACCTTTTCTACTTCCTCCGCACTTACCCCATCCTTAACGTAAACCAATGCTTCGTATATCTTTTTGTGCCTGGCTGTTAGAATCTTCTCGGACTCTTCGGGCGTTATAAATTTAAGCTCAAGAACTTCTACTTTCCCTGAGGAATTTATTTCCTCCTCTATCAATTTTAAATCTACCTTTCTCTTCCTTGGCTTTTTGATTTCAACGACGAAGGGTCTTCCCCTTCCAAGGGTTCTCACGTCAACATCCTCCCTTCCGGCCCCCTTAAAGATACACTTTCCCCTAAAGTTCTTCTTAAAAACCCTGCAGATTATGGTTGCTATGCTCTCCTCAAAACCAGGGGCAGGAGTTTGGGGAATTCCCCTTACGAGCTTTCTATACCTACCTGCTACATAGATTGGATTAACTTGTAGCTCAACTTTGCTTGAGAATGGTTCAACGATTATAACTATATCAGGCCTCTCCCTATTCGGAATTTTTCCTGTGACCTTTGCAAATAATTTTCCCAGTTCTCTATTGAATTCTCTATTAATTGGTTCCCCAGTTGTTATTCCGAACTCCTCCCAGATCTTTTTCTCTTTTTCTAGAATATCCTTGGGAAACCTGGAACCTATCTGAAAGGTCTGGAATTCATAATCTTCAACGGCGTTCCTCACCAAATCTAAAAGTTCATTCATTCTTCGGAAAATTCCTTGACAGAGTTCGCAGTTCTCTGGTTCTTTAACTTCCCTATTAAGCTCCATGCTAAGAATCAGCCTTATGGCCTTTCCCCTTTCCTCGTTGGTTCCTTTTCCTAGCTTAGCAAACATCCTTCCGAGACAGTGATTGCAAAGAGGGTGCTTTTCTAGGATTTCTCTGGCTTTTTCAATTATCATCAAGGGAATTTTAAGGGGCAACTTTAAAAGGATGTTCATTGGATGCACTTCTTGGAGGTGAGACAATGCCAAGAAAGGCCAGGGAATATCCGGAGGAGGGTGAGTTTGTAGTCGCTACTGTCAAGAGGATTCATAATTATGGAGCATTCCTCGAGCTTGATGAGTATCCTGGGAAGGAAGCGTTCATGCACATAAGCGAAGTGGCCTCGACGTGGGTTAGGAACATTAGAGACTACCTCAAAGAGGGACAGAAAGTTGTTGCCAAGGTTATCAGGGTTGATCCAAGGAAGGGTCATATAGATCTAAGTCTCAGAAGAGTTACACAGCAACAGAGGAAGGCAAAGCTACAGGAGTTTAAGAGAGCTCAGAAAGCTGAGAACTTACTAAGACTCGCAGCGGAGAAGCTTGGAAAAGATTTTGAAGCTGCGTGGAGGGAGGTTTGGGTTCCGCTGGAAGAAGAATGGGGAGAGGTCTATGCAGCGTTTGAAGATGCTGCAAAGGATGGAATTGAAGTTTTAAAAGGTCATGTTCCTGATGAATGGTTACCCGTTCTTAAGGAGATAGTGGAGAACTACGTTGAGGTTCCAACTGTAACTATAGATGCAGAATTTGAGATAACCGTTCCAAAGCCAAACGGAGTTGAGATAATAAAGGAAGCTTTGATAAGGGCCAGGGATAGAGCTAACAAGGAGAAAGATATTGAAGTTAAGTTCACATATCAAGGAGCACCGAGGTATAGGATAGACATCACGGCCCCAGACTACTACAAGGCCGAAGAAGTTCTCGAGGATATAGCGGAGGAGATACTTAGGGTTATAAAGCAAGCAGGTGGAGAGGCAACTTTGTTGAGGAAGGAGAAGAGAATAAGGAAGGTTAAGAAGAGAAAGAAGTGAAGGGAGATGAGGTTTAGAATAAGGAAGTGCCCTAGATGTGGGAGGTATACCCTTAAAGAGATATGCCCAGTGTGCGGGGAAAAGACTAAAGTAGCACATCCACCAAGGTTCTCACCTGAAGATCCATATGGAGAATATAGGAGGAGGTTAAAGAGAGAACTCCTAGGAATTGGGAGGAAGGAAAAATGAAGGAAACCATAATTGTTGTTCATGAGAGGCCAGATATTTATGATCCGGTCTTTATAGAGGGTCTTCCTGGGATTGGATTGGTTGGAAAACTTGCTGCTGAGCATTTAATTCAAGAGTTAAAGGCTAAGAAGTTTGCGGAACTGTATTCACCGCACTTCATGCATCAGGTTTTGATTAGGAAAGGCTCGATAGTTGAGTTGATGAAGAATGAATTTTACTACTGGAAGAGCCCTGACGATGAGCATAGGGATTTGATAATCGTCACGGGGGATACCCAGGTTCCTCCTACCGATAGCTACGGCCACTTCGAAGTGGCCGGAAAAATGCTCGACTTTGTCCAGGAATTTGGGACGAGGGAGATAATAACCATGGGCGGTTATCAAGTTCCAGAGCTTCAGGGCGAACCTAGAGTTTTAGCGGCGGTTACGCACCCGGATTTAATCTCATATTATCAAGAGAAACTGAAGGATTGCAAAGTAAACGTCATGTGGAGGGAAGATGAGGGAGGGGCCATAGTAGGTGCTGCAGGTCTTCTTTTGGGGATAGGGAAGTTAAGAGGCATGTTCGGGATAAGCCTGCTCGGTGAGAGCTTGGGATACATAGTTGATGCGAAGGCCGCAAAGGCCGTTCTGACAGCAGTAGCAAAGATACTTGGACTTGAAATAGACATGACCGCATTGGAGGAGAGGGCTAAAGAAACGGAAGAGATACTCAGAAAGGTTGAGGAAATGCAAAGGACTATAATGGAGCAACAACTACCTAGGCCAACCCATGAAGAGGAGGATAGGGGATACCTCTAATTCCTGGGTTTGATTATTTTCTTCAAACCCACATCATATTTCCTACTTCTTCCTATAATTTTTTGGTGGATCATATTGCTTAGGGAGATTGGTGAAGAGCTTGTAGAGTACATAATTCATTCTACGGGGGTAGATAGGGAAACTGTCCTCAAGGTTCTTAGGGCTGAAGAAAAGTTTCTCGTTCTTCAGATTGAGAAGTCAATGGAGGTAAAGGAAAATGATAAATATTAAGGGGTTAATCTTAACGCTCATCCTTTTTATTTCTTTAATACCACCTTGGGCGCTAGGGGAAGGTAGTAAAGATACTAAAGTATTTGCTGACTATTATCTCGCTGGAGACAGTGTAGTTATCAACGCAACGCTATATGATGCTGGGTCTTGTAACCTAACGTTTTCAGTTTTCTCCCCTATCGAGGCCCCAAATGTTAGTGAGATCTCATTTACATGGATGAACTTAAGTGAGTACATTGAAAGTGCAACTGAGGCAACCTACGGAGAATACCTTAGAGATGGAAACGTTATAATGAGGGAGGATGATGGCTACTTCATTTATGAGCTTCCATTCTCGCTTAACTACTTTGGGAGGGAGATAAAGAAGATAGCTGTAAATACTAACGGCCTGATTGAGCTTCTTGAGGAGTATGAGGAGCCAAGAATTGAGGATTACTACGGAATACATGAAGAGGGAGAATTTTACGAGAGTGACGTGATCTTTGGACTCGATGAGGATCTCGTGACATATGATGGTTACCTCCTCCTAGTTAACCTTCAAGACAAGATCGTGATCGAGTGGCTGGCATCAACATATGAAGATTATGAGAGTGAAATTGTAGATAATATAAACTTTCAAGTCATAATAAACTCTAACGGAACTATAACCTGGAGCTACAAATCTCTAGAGTATTCTTATCATGACTATGATCTGTTCTCTGGTTATTATTCTAAGGTTTCAGGTGATGTTAAGGGGTTTACAAAGGGAGAGGGAAAGAGCTTTGCAATCCAAGTTCCATTGGGAACCCCAAAGCTCTATACTTATCAAGTTCGTGAGAGCGGAAGCTATCTTCTAACGCTTCCCCTGTCCAATTATCACGTTGAGGTTTTTGCCAACTGCATGGATGACCCCGATCTTTCTAACAATTTAGCTGAAGTAGGGGTTTGGCCCGGAGATTATTGGGTAGAAAACGCCTCCATTAATAATTTAATCCCAGGAGAATTTGCTTCCATAAATTTTAAGGTAAGAACCACGTCAAAAATTCCCTCTGCAAAGGTAAAACTACTTCGCAATGGAGTTGAAGAGAAGATAGAGTATCTAAGCTTTTATAATGGGATCGCTGAAGGAGAAATCTCATGGTTAGTTCAGGGAGGAAACTATACTTTGGCACTCCTAGTTGAGGGTAAAGGGGATATAAATAGTAGCAATAACATTTACCTCCTAGGGAACTACAATTTCCCTCTACCCAACTTCGAGGTAGGAAACTATTCCATTGACCTACCGACTTGTGTGGACTCTACAGGGGAAGTTAGAGTTAACGTTACTAGCACCGCAAACTGGAGTATCCCCGTTAGGCTAACCCTCGTTTATGAGGAAGGTAATCGGTCATATACCCGGTATATATCAACTAAGGGTGAGGAGGAGAGTGAGGTTATTTTTACCCCTATGATCAAGGCAGGAACCCTCGAAAAAGTAGTTATTGAGATTGATCCATGGAACGAAGTTGAGGAAAGTAATGAGAGCGACAACAAGGTTGAAGTTCCATACCACATCATCATAGAAAAACCCGACTTTACTGTTAAATCGCTGAACATCCCAGGGAATGTGAGTATCGGCAATCTATACGAAGTCAATGTTACCTTAGATAATCTAGGGGGTTGCTACGGTAGAAACGTCCTAGTTAAGCTTTACGAAAATGGAACATCCAAGGACTGGAGAAGGGTTAGGATCAACAATGAAACGAATGTGACGTTAACTTGGAAACCTGGTAATGCTGGCCTCGTTAACCTAACCGTTGTCGTAGACCCATATTCCTACGTAGACGAGATAAATGAAGGTAACAATAGGCTCTCTAGGTTGATCTTTGTCAATGCACCCGACTTCAAAATTTCAAAAGTTGAACTTCTAAGTTTCGATGGGATTGCTGGTAGTAAAGCAAAGTTCAATGTGACCGTTAAGAATGAGGGAGAGGATTATTCTGGATATTTCTCAATAGCCGTTTACGGTGGCTTGAGGAGTAGTATTGCTTATTTGAGAGGTATAAAATCCGGGGAAGAAAAATGGACGATAATAAGCCTCCCCATAAACGGTGGGAACTCCACGTTGATTTTTGTTGTTGATCCACATAACGTGATTTCCGAGACAAATGAGGGAAATAACGTGATCTTTTATAATATGGGCTATATTCCAAAGCCTAACTTCGTTGTGAAAGAAATCTCCCTACCCAATAACACAGTCGGTTACATCCCACTAAACATTACCATAGGGAATGTGGGGGCTCCTTACAATGCAACCTCTTATCAAGTACCCGTGAAGATCAAAACTGAATATGGATGGAAGGTGTCTTATCTAAGGGGGATAATACGTGATAATTACACGATCTCAATTGATTCCCTGGCCATGCTTCCCCCAGGTTCAACGATAAACGTAACGGTAAACTATAACATGAAAGTTAATGAGACATCGTACTCGGATAACTCCCTTATAATCAACTATACGACGGGTTATCCTGACCTCGAATTGGGTATAATCCCACCCAGTGGAGAACTCTCGGCAGGGAAAGACGTTAAGATAACGTTCTTAGTGAAGAACGTCGGTAATGCAACGCTAAGGATAGACAGAAGTAGCTGGTATAGCCCATATTTAGGTCTTTACGTAACCCTTGAAGATGAAAATGGGAAAACCCATACCCTGGGAAGGTACGAACTGGCCCCTGCAACGCTTTCCCCAGGAGCTAACATTTCCCAAGTTGTATGGATTACCTTAAACGGTGGAACGAATAAGATAATGGGAAGGATAGTAGATGAGTACGAAAATATCTACGAGAACAACAACGATACCCTCATCCTAACGCTAGAGAAGCCAGACTTTGCTATATTGAACTACTCAATTCCAGATGAGATTCTCAATGGAACAGCCTACCTCTACAAGGCCTATCCAATAGTTTTAAACATCTCAAACCTGGGAGGAAACTTTAGTGATGGTATCAGGGTTGATCTCTTTGATAATGGAATTATTAAAACCTCTACTTCAGTTTATGGACTTGAGAGCGGAGCTTCTAGGGATGTTACCCTCCGCTATCTACCTTCCTCAGGAAAGCACAACTTAAGCATAGTTTTAGATCCTTACAATAGGTGGATAGAGGAAAATGAAGAGAACAATAACTTGACGTTCAGCTTAAGCTTTGGGAAACCGGATCTTAAAGTTGAGGGGATTACTTGGGCTCCCTATAACTTCACCTCTGGTGAGAATGTGCTATTTACAATCTACGTTAAAAACCTCGGACAGCCGTTTCTTAAGAGCTTTACCGTTAGGGCTGAGATCTGGAACGGTACGAGGAAAATATACTCAACGAACGCGTATCCTAGGAACTGGAGTTTTGGGAAAGGAGAAACCAAGGAATTCAATTGGAGGTGGTATAACGCCAAGCCCGGGAACTTAACGGTGAAGATAGTTGTGGATTACTATAATAGCATCCCTGAAGGTAATGAGAGCAATAACGAATTCTCAGCTTTCTTAGGGAACGTAGGAACTCCTGATTTTAAGTTGGAAAACTTGAGTGTAGAGGATCTAGCCTATGGAAAGTTTGTTAGGATAAATGCCACGGTTAAGAACCTAGGGGATTCCATATACAGGCCAATAACGGTTCTCTTTAATGTAAGTGGGGAGAGGTACTATAGGACGGTATATGGAATAAAGGAGAACGAAAGTAAGAGTGTGACCTTACCCTGGTACGTTGATAGGGTGGGTGAGGTCAGAGTTAAGGTAGAGGTCGATCCTGGAAACAGGATTGTAGAAGGTAACGAGAGTAACAACATAATAGAAAGGACTTATTACGTTGAATCGCCCGAGCTTATGTTAAGTGGATATGAATGGCTCGAGGAAGAGGTTAGGAGAGGATACCTGGCATATAAAGTTAACGTTACCAATACAGGAGGAGACGTCTACAGGGGATTCTATGTTCAAATGTTCGTTGATGGTGAGCCCAAGTCATCTGTTTGGATAAACAAGCTCCTACACGGAGAAACCGCTGAGAGAACTTTAAGGTGGCGGTTTAGCAGTGGGGGAAGAAAAGAGGTTAGGATTGTTGTGGATCCCCAGGACTACATACCAGAGTCTAACGAGGATAACAATGCAATAGTCGAGAACGTAACAATAGTACTCCCGGACATCGAGGTTTTGAGCTTGAACATTCCAAGTATGCATGCAAACAGCTACTTTAAAGTTAATGCTACCATAAAGAACTCTGGAGGACAGGATGTAAAGAGGATATTTTACGTTTCCCTTTATCAGGATGGAAAACTTTTGGGAAGCGCTCCTGTTTATTCCCTAGCTTCGGGAGAAGTAAAAGAGGTAACGCTAACGATAAGACCTTACCCAGGAAACTCGACGTTTAAGGTGGTTGTTGATCCAACAAATGCCGTAGTTGAGCTTAACGAAGATAATAACGAGATCTCAGTTAGATCTTACGTAAAGGCCCCCGACATAGTAGTAGTTAGTGCAGACCTTGGGAACTTTACTTACCCGGGTGAAATGGTCAATGCAAAAGTTAGAATTCGGAACTCTGGGGACTATAAGTCCGGCGTTTACCTTTTGATCAGGAACAAGAGAAGAAAACTTGGGAGCGCTTACGTAGATAGCATCACTCCTGGGGAAGAAATTGAAGTTAATGTTCCCTGGCTCGTTGACTCTGGAGATTACAACGTGAGCGTGATCGCGGATCCGTATAATTCTGTAAGGGAGTGGGATGAGGAGAACAATAAGCTGGATATTGAAGTTAGCGTCCCATCCCCAGATCTTACTGTTGAAAACATTACCCACTCTGGAAAGGAGGTAGCTGGGGAGGAGATTATTATCAAGGTAACCGTGAAGAATATTGGCGAATCTAGTAAGTTACCCTTCTACATTGTTCTCTATGCTAACAGCTCTTTTGTAGGTATAAACAGGGTAACTAAGATAGACAAGGGAGAAAGCATAACCCTGGAATTTAAGTGGAGGGCTAGTTATGGGGAGTACGCTCTTAGGGCCATTGTGGACCCGTATGATGAAGTATACGAGGAAAACGAAAGCAACAACGAAGGAATGGTAAAAGTATTTATAGAGGATGAAGAACCCCCAGTTCTAAAGTTAACCTATCCAGAAAATGGAACGTTTACGAACAAACCCTATATAGGGGCTTATCTGAGAGATGAGGGTTCGGGAGTTAAGTTTGGAGAGATCGAGGTTTATCGCGAAGGAACGTCTGTTCCTGGGAGTACAAAATTCTCAGGAGGATGGCTAATCTTCCAGAATTCAACACCCCTCCTAGATGGAAAGTATACCGTGACTGTTAAGGCCGTAGATAGGGCCGGTAACGAGATAACTTACAGCTGGAACTTCACGCTGGATAGGGAGCCCCCCAGGATAGTATGTAACTTAACAGATGGAACTCTCTACAACGGAACCGTAGTTCCTGGAGTCCAGGTAATCGACGATAATCTTGACTGGTATAAGGTAAAGGTTAACGGAAGGGAGTTCAGTGGGCCTATAAAATTAGATGGGACATACACGTTAAACGTGACTGCCAAGGATAAAGCCGGTAACTTGGCCGAGAAAATCATTAGATTCACTGTAAATGGTGTTCCCTCTCCACCATCCGGGGTTACGTTGATGCTAAACGGGAGTTACGTTGAACTTAGTTGGCTCCCAAGTCCAGACTCTGACGTCGCGGGTTACTTCATTTATAAAGATGGCAAAAGGTTAAATGAAGTCCCAATTGAAAAACCTAACTTTAGAGATATTTATTCAGGAACCCTAAACTACAGCATCTCGGCCATCGATTTCTCTGGATTCGAAAGTGAGAAGACGGAAGTCTTTCCAGTTAAGCTTGAGGTTGATGAGGAAAACCTAACCGCAGGCTACCCAGGAGCTGTAAAAGTCAAGGTGGAAAACTTAGACGGAGAAGCTAACGGAACGTTGTCTATAATCCTTATAGACGAATTCGGAAATGAGATTGAAAAGCTTAGTAGGAAAGTTGAAGTTCCTAGAGGAAGATCAAGCCATGAATTCGTGTTCATGGTGCCGAGAGGACTAACTCTAATTAGGGGAGAGCTAAAGGTAGGAAACTCAACCGCTAGGATTATTCACCGCGCCAAGGTTAGAGAGGGAGAAAACCCAGAAATAAGGGTAGGTAAACTACTTGCAGGATTCCCTGGTTTAGTCGAGGTCGAGATTAGGAACTGTGGAATTGTGGAGCTTAACACCTCAGAAACATTAATGAAGCTGGATAATTCCTCAGGAGAGCTAATAGAAGCTCCATTAACAATACCTCCTGGGAAGAAAACCGTACTTAGATATAAAATAGTTCCTCCCAAGAAGGGAAGCTATAATTTAACCTTTAGGATAGCAGATGTTGAGGTAAGAAAAATCGTTAATGTAAGCGAGTCTGTGCTTAATCCAATAACTATATCCACAGAGAACTTCATCAAGGGAGGAAAGGCGAAAATCTACGTTTCGTTCAGGAACATTGGTTCTGCTCCTATTTTCGTTAAGAGCATAGAGCTAAACGGAATGAGCAAAAGATTATCCATAGAACTCCCTCCAAATCTCTCAGTTGAGGAATCTTTTGAGTATTTAATCTCTGAGGAAAACGTTGAGATAAATGCTACGGTTAACACTGATGTGGGCAAATTTAGGAAAAGCTTAACGCTAACTGCTGAGCAACCTGAATACAATGCCGATGTTAGCGTTAGTAGCGTTTATGAGGTTGGAAAGGAGATCCTTATTACGGGGGTAGCTTACAACGAGAGCGGGATGCTATCAAACGTTCCAGTGAAGGTATCAATAGCAAGAGGAGGGTTCGTTAGGGAGTACATAGTTACGACGAATGAGAATGGGTATTTCAACTTAACCTTTAGGCCCTTTAAGGGGGAGTCAGGTCACTTCATAGTCAGTGCAACTCATCCAAAGATTGAGCTACTTGAGAGGGATGCTGAATTTGATGTTGTAGGAATCGAAGTAATTCCAAGCTTGTACCTCCTCACCGTTCCAGTTGAGTTTAATGGAACCGTGAGGGTTAGATTGATAAACTATTGGAGGGCTTCCGACGTTTCGGTCAGCGTTAAGGCCCCTCCAGAATATGAGGTTTCAATTCCCAAAGTTCTTCATCTTAAACCAGGAAGTAATATTATAAACATTGGGCTATCAAGTAAGAACGCTGTAAACGGGAGCATCATGATAACGTTCAAAGCAAGGCAACTTGGATTGAACATCACTAGGAGCTTAACCTTAAAGTTGAAAGTCCTTCCTCCAGCCCCAGCTATAGTTACATCTCCTAACTTCCTGGATGTTGGAGTTCTCACAAACGAAACTGCGAGTGCGGAGGTAGTTGTTAGAAACTTAGGATTCACTGCATTAAGAAACGTTAGCATTAGATCTTCAATCCCCTGGGTTAAGGTAGTGTCAAACTTCACAGAGGTTGATCCAAAAGATAATGAGAGCATTTCCCTTTACATAGAGCCACCTAGGAACGTTACTGGAACCTTTAAAGGTGAGATAACGATATCTTCCTCGAACTATAACCCAATAAAAGTCCCAATGAGAATTAGGGTTACCCCAAATGCGACGGGAGGCGTTAAGGTAACTGTAATGGATCCCAATGCAACGAGGTTAGAAAACGTCAAGCTGACACTTTACAACGGATACTTCCACTTTGAAGGATACACTAACAAAAATGGCACCCTCGAAGTTGAAAATGTTCCTATAGGTGAATATAAGCTCTTCGCTTCTCTTGAAGGGTACTACGGATATAGTACTTCAATAACCATAGAGGTCGGTGTTGAGAAGAACGTCTCCATTATTCTAACACCTTCAATTCTTGAGGTTGAGTGGGAGGTAGTTCCGGTAACCATTCAGGATGTGTACATAATAAAGCATGAGATGTGGTACTCAACTCACGTTCCGGCCCCTGAAATAAGGATGGAAGGGGGAGACCTTGAGGTATACGTAGACTACGAAAAGCTAGCTGAAGAAGGGATGCTAGAGTTTAGAGGGCAGGTTATCGTGAGGAACACGCATCAATACATCTCCGTCTACAATGTAACTTTCGAGAGCGGTGGGAGTCACTATATTGACGTTGAGTTTGGTATTAACAGGATAGATGAGTTGAAGCCAGGAGAAGCCGTGATAGTTCCCTATGTCGTTAGAATTTACTATTCCCGTTCACCACCTATAAATCCATGCCTTCACGAAACTAAGGTTTTCAAGCTTAAGGCCGGCGTGGTTTGCGTTGAAGAAGCCGGGAAAATAACGCTCAAAGCCCAGAGGATCCATCAGATAGTCGTAAAGCCCACGTGCAAGGGCTGTTGGGAGAGCGTATTTCCGGTTGCTGGAAAATTAGCCTTTATGGCTATAGCCCAAAAGGTTGGACAAGCCCTCGGTAACATTGACGATACGGGAGTTCTCTCAACTTTGGCTGGAGAGGCTCTTAACAATCTTGAATCGCTCTTCGATGCGTATAATGCCTATAAAGCTAACCCAACTAAGGAGAACATGGAGAACTACGTGAAGACCTTCAACTCCGTTAAGGCTAATTTGGCTTCGCTCTTCATGTTTGATCCGGTAGCTTACCAAGAAATAAACTCGTTACAGCTAACCCTCATAAAGACTCCAAAAGGGGACATAGCCGGATTTGCAGTTAGCAGAACGGCTACTCCAGTTTACGCTCTCGGAATGGGCGTTGGAAAGATAGAAAATGGACAGCTTAAAGTTGACTATAAGAAGGCTGTGAATATCGCAAATGGCATAGTTTTAAATGTGATGTCCAAGATGGGAGGAGCCCTTGGAGGGATTGCAAGTGGTGTAGGTTTGCTCCAGCTTTTGGACAAAGCGGCTGAGGACCTTCCTCCATACATAGCTCAGCTGTTTTTGAACTGTGCGATCTGTCTAATGCGCAACGATTGTACCCTACCTGAGGGGGAGGAAATTAGGCCAATTCAAATTATTGCAAGTGGTTCCCTAGGAGGATATCCTTCTATGATACCAAGTGGACTTGCAGGTGGAGGGGACGGTGGAACGGCCGTTGGAAGGTTTACTTGTGGTGGTCTACCCACAGTTAAGAAGTCCAGCACCTCCATGAGCTGTAGCACTTGTTCCTCAGAGGATGTAGTTAAAGAAAGGGTTTGTAGGTTATTTAGAGAATCTGAAACTCATGATGAAGAGGAACCGAGCAATACGCTTCACATGTGTGTTGATCTCGTTCTAACGATAGAGCAGAGGTTAACCTTTGAGAGGCAAGCGTTTAGAGCTTCATTGAAGTTCACAAACACTAACAGGAATTATAGTTTAGAGAACGTTAGTGTAAGAGTAATATTCTTCGATGAAGAAGGCAATAGAGTAGACGACAAGTTCTTTGTACGGTTAGATGAAAAGGCTGGATTAAGTGGAAGTTCCCTGGAGCCAGAGAAAACGGCCGAGATGAAGTGGCTTATTATTCCAAAGGTTGGAGCAGCTGAGAAGTTCAGAGCGCGGTACTATGTTATGGCTAATATAACAGCTAGAGTGGGAAGTACGAAGTTAGTTTACGAGACCTGGCCCGCTATGATAGAGGTGGAACCTGTTCCACAGCTTGTCTTAGACTACGTTCTCCCCTCCTATGTGTTTGGAGATGATCCCTACACCCCTGAGAAGGAACTTCCAATACCTTTCATCTTCGGGGTTAGGGTTAAGAACGTGGGATATGGAACTGCAAGGAAATTGCGTATAGCCTCAGCTCAGCCTAAAATTGAGAGATCTAACTATCCTGGAGTGTACATAGACTTTAAGATAATAGGGACGCTAGTAAATGGTAAAAAAGTTCCAAATAGCCTGACAATAGACTTTGGGGACTTGAACCCAGGAGAGAGTTCAACGGCCGCATGGCTCATGATCGCTGAAGTCAGTGGAAAGTTCCTTCAGTATAATGCAACATTTAAGCACAGCGATGAACTAGGAGGAAACGAAACTTCGTTGATTAAAGAAGTTAGAACGCACTTCCTAATTAGGGCGTTTAATAACACGGAGAATGACGATGGGATGCTTGACTTTTTAGTTGATGATGATGGGGATGGAAAGCCTGAGAAGATAATAGACTCCCGGGGATTTGACTACAACGTACTCTTGCTGAATTTCACGGAAGTTGAGGAGGGGAGCATGAGAAAGATAATTCCAGAGATGAAAACTCCTTTCTGGGTTTACTTCACGGTTCCCTTTAAGGGTAGCGTTGTAAGGAGTGACGGGAAGAATCCGATGGATCAATGGATGGAAAATGGCACGCTTCATGTCCTTGACTTGGGAACTCCAGAGTTTTACATACTCAAGTCGAATCAACCCCCAATTCCAAGGATATATGTAAAAGAGCCTGTGATTGCCAATGAAACTGTGGTACTAGACGGATCCCTGAGCTATGATCCCGATGGTAGTATAATAGCTTACACTTGGAAGATTGGAAACGAGAGCTTTGTGGGGGATAAGGTAAGTTATGTATTTAGAGAGCCGGGAACCTATAACGTGACACTAACGGTTAGGGATGATAAAGGGACAGAAAGTTCGAAAACTATGGAAATTAAGGTTTATTTAGGTCCAAAATTTAATGAAAGTTTAAAAGTTGAGCCTCAATGGGGTATAGTTCCCTTCAACTTATCCATAACCTTCAACGTGACGAACGTTGGGGATGTGAGTGGTGAGTACTCTTATATTATTAAGTTAGGAAACAGTACGATAGCCGAGGGAAGCGAAATAATAGAGAGTGGAAGGTGGAAGGTTATCAATTCCACGGTTGAGATAAGGAAGGAAGGTAATTACACAGTCACAGCTAACAACTTATCGAAAACAGTAACTGCATACAGGAAGGTATATGGGAACTTAACTGAAAATTACATTAAAGAGAAGGACTTCGGTCATTACAAATCCTTCTACTGGAATGAATTCAAGAGAGACTTTGAGGGCTGGGTTGAAGAGGCGCTTTCGACAATAGAACTTCCTAAAGTTAACTTTAAGGTCCTGAACTACTTCCCAGGAAACTGGAGCTTACTGAACTATTCAGAGATGCTGAATATAACAAAGGGATGGGGATGGATAAACGCTACCTATGCAAGAAGGGTAAGAGTTGAGGGCTTAGAAGAGTTCAAATACTTAATTGTAAACGTAACTCAGTTGGTTGTTCTCCTTGGAAATGCCACTCATGAGCTCGATGAATCTCCTCCAACTCTTAACGTAACCCCAAGTAGTGGAATTTATTCGGAGATACCCAAGATTCAAGTTAGAACCTGCGATGAAACGGGAATAACTTTAGTCTGGGGAGCGGTAGGAAACTATACAAAGGAATTCACGGAGGTAGAAAGCAACGGAACCTGCTCCACTTGGGAGGGGATAGTTCCACTCAACATCGGAAACAACACTGTAGCTATATACGCGGAAGATGAATTTGGGAATAGGGGTAATGTAAGTCTCTGGATTTACTTAAACCCGGAGGCCCCAGTGATATACATAGAAAGCCCTGAAGAGAAGGTATACAATTCGAGGGAGGTAATGATAAACTATACAGTCGTTAACCACGATCTAGTAGGGGTTGTAGCTTATTTGAATGGAGAGCTAATATCTTCAAATGCAAGCTATTCCGGGTTTATCAAGCTGGACTATGGATGGCACAACTTCACCATTTACGCGTGGGATGTCAGCTACAATGTGAGTAAAAGTGTCATATTCAGGGTGAATGAGCCTCCAAGCGTTGACTTCTCCTGGGAGGTAGATAACCTCACAGTTAAGTTTGAAGCAAATGCAAGTGATGAAGATGGTATCTCAAAGTACCTATGGGATTTCGGTGACAATGAATCGAGTTTATTAGTAAATCCAACCCACACTTATAGGAAGGGAGGAAGGTACAACGTTACGCTGACGGTATGGGATAGCTACAACTTAAGCTCAAGCATAAGCAAGGAGGTAGTTGTCTTCGGTAGTTCGACCCTAACGATGGTCAAGGAGTATTCCTATACAAAAGATTTCGGATTCTACAACACAACATCTTGGAAGGACTTCCTGAAAGACTTTGAGGTCTGGGTTAATCTAACGTTGAGGAACGTTACGCTTCCTCTAGAATACTTTGAGGAAATCATAGAAGTTAACGTAGAAAACTGGAGCTTGATAAGCGTTGAAAAGAACCTTAAGAATGACATTGGCGAGATGAGTGCAGAGTACGAGAGGAACGCAACTATCGTTGGAATTATGAACTACACCAGGGTAACCCTGAAGTTAACCCAAGAAGTCATATTATCCGGTAGGGCTAGAAAAGTTGAGGATAAAATACCCCCACTTGTGGAGATATTATTCCCCAGGAACATGACTTATAATGAGACGATTAGAGAGATTAAGGTCAGAGCTACGGATGAATCTGGAATAGCTAATGTTACCGCCACAATAAACGGTGAAAGCTTAAGCCTCGAAAAAGTTAACGAGACTTGGATCGGAAGGGTTGAGCTAGATGACGGTAAGTATGAGCTAAATGTTTTTGCAAGTGACAAATGGGGTAACGTTGGATGTAGCACTGTAAACTTCACCATTAATAGGAGCGTTAAAGTTAGGATCATCAATGGAACCGAGATAGTTACGATTCCTGGAGATATTAAGACTAGAGTGTATTTCGAGGGGGATATAATCGTAGAGATTGTGAAGGAGAGCCTAAGATTTAAGATCCCATCTGGAGGAACGTTGGTAATAGATGAGAGGGGTAGGAAGGATCCGTGGCTCTTAGCTAGGATAAATTCAACTATAGAAAACATCTCTAAAACATCAAGGATATTCGAGGAGAACGGGAAGAAAGTGCATGAAATTAGGTATAGGATAAGCATAAGCAGAGGCTATGCAATCCTAGTAGTTCCATTAGAGGGAATGAAAGTTAGCTCTATTAGAATCATAAAGAATGGGACTGTAACGAGGGATGAAAAGCATGGTAATTATTACAAGCTCTCCAAGGGATACCTATTCATATTCCTCTCTGAGGATCCGATAGTAGAGGTAACGTTAAGCAAAATTGAAAAGAAGGATATCTTTAGGGTCTTGTACTACGCTGGGATCATCTGGGAAAGGAATTACCTGCGCCTGAAGGAGGAGTTCATTATGAAGATGAGCAATGAAACTTCACAAGAGGCCATTAGACTCCACGAGGAAGCTGAGAAGTACTATCTAAAGGGAAGGGAGTATTATCCAAGAATTCCTTCACCTTCAGCTATCTACTGGTACGCAGTATATATGAGAAAGGCTTACCTCACTGAAAGGAAAGCTTTGGAGCTTCTTTCCATCTCTTGATCTTTTCGAAAACTTTTGACAAAAAGTCTTTTATAAGGGTTTTTCCTTATTGCCAACTTAAGGTGTGCATGTTGGAGCCTTCGAAAATTTTCAAGGCCCTGTCGAATCCTATAAATCTGAAGATACTAACACTTTTGAGGTCAAGCTCTTTTCATCCTAGGGAATTGGCAAGAATTCTTAACAGGGATGAAACTGATATCTCAAGAAGGCTTAGACAACTAGAAAGATTGGGTCTCATTAAGGGAAAGTGGGAGAGGGTTGATGGGAAGAATGTGAGAGTATACTCGCTTAAGGTTTCTGAGATAAGAATCTTCATGCACCCAACTAAGCTTGAGGTTAAAGTTGGTGAAAATGAGAGTTATGAAGCCCCTATAGAGTGGGAGTCTTCTCCAAGGGTTGAAGTTTTCGTGGGTAGGAAGAGGGAGCTTAGTATTATTAGGAATGCAAAGGGGGTTGTAGTGATATATGGAATAGCTGGGATAGGAAAAACGAGTCTTGCTGCAAAGGCTTTTCCAAATGCATATTGGTACAACGTGACTGGCCTTGAGGATTTCAAATACTTCGCATGGCAGTTAGGCTTATTCCTAAGCTCTATTGGTTTTGAGGACCTCCTTGAGTACCTAAGAGGTGGAGGAAATAACGAAAATGATATTTTCAAACTCATCACGGAGGGAATTGAAAAAACTGGGGCGATAATTATCATCGATGATTTTCACAAGTTTCAGGATGAGAAGGTAAATTACCTTCTCTCTTACCTTGCACCTAGGATCAAGAAGGGGAAGGTTATTATAACAACTAGGATAAGACCGAATTTAGGAAATGAGGGTGTCACTTATGTGAATTTAAAGGGGCTAAATCCTGAAGAAGCCTACTCTTTGGCAAGGGAAAAAGAGAAGTCTATGACCCCGGAAGAGTTTGCAAAGTTATATAAGCTGACATTTGGGCATCCCTTGATGTTAAACTTGATTTTAGAGAGCTCCGAGATCTTAGCCACTGGAAAGGATACTGTGTTCAACTTTCTGTTTGAAGAAGTTTATCAAATGCTGAACGAGGAGGAGAAGGATCTACTCTCAATACTCTCCCTTTTTGATGAGCCGATTGAATATGAGGGGATAAAGTTCCTGTACGATAGGAATCCATTCGTACCACTCTACTCTCTAATGAAGAAAGGCTTAATTGAAAAGAAGGGGGAGAAATATTTCGTCCATGACATGGTTAGGGAATTTGTAAGGGAAGTTTCAAATCAGGAAGAGAAGGAGGTCTACCTTAGACATGTAAACTTTCTCCTAAAGAGCAAAACTCCCATAAATTTTCTTAGAGCATTTAAATATGCGATAAAGGTTGGATCTAGTGAATTGATAAGAAATTTAGTGGAATTAAGGGTCAAAGAGTTCTACAGGATAATTGTTGACTTTCCAAGGATGTATCAGAGGCTTTTAATGGAGGTTGAGGATAATCCCTATGCGAAGATAGAGATTGCAATTATAGAGGTACAAAGGGGATTATTTGAGAAAGCAATTAAACTGTTGAAGGAGGCGGAACCATACGTAGACGAATTCTTTAAATGTGAGATTTACAGCTGGCTTGCCGATGCTTATATGGAGCTCGAAAACTTGGAGAAGGCTGAGAGATACCTCAAAAAGACCAAGGAGATAGTTGAAAAGATCAATGATATGTATGCCTGGTTCTCTTATTATGCTGAGAAGACGAAATATGAGTACTATAAAGAAAACTCAAGGGAAGCATTAAAGAGTGCCTTGAAGGAACTTGAAATAATAAGGAAAATCGGTGATCCGGAAAAGGAAGGTCTTGTGCTACTTCATGTTGGGGATATCTATCTTCATATGGGGAATTATGAGAAGGGGATCTCCTACTATCAAGAAGCGCTTAAGATGGCTAAGGCTTATGGAATTAAATTTCTCGAGCATATCTCATACATGGAACTTGCCAAGGGATATTACCAGCTTAAACTTTACGAAAAGGCTTCAGAGTATAGTGAAAAGGCCGCAAACTACTTCCTCATGATTAGGAACTATAGGAGGGCCACCGATGCAATGGCCTATGGTTCCGTATCTTACATAGCAACTAAAAACCTTGAGAAGGCCGAAAAGTTTGCAAAAGAAATGATAAGGATAGCTCAAAGCACAGATTATCCGCTTGCTTGGGCTGGATACATTTTCCTGGCTGCTGTAGATTTTCTAAAAGGAGATGACTGGAGGGAAGATTATAATCTTGGAAAGGCGCATTTAAAGGAATATCCATGGTTATTTGAGGCAGTACTCGATGAGTTAAAGAAGGTCTTTGATCTCTCAAACTTTAAGTAATTGGAATAAATTGAATATATTGGTGGTAAAATGAGAGAGATCACTCCAAAAAGAATAAGGGAGATGAAGGGAAAGGAAAAGATAACCATGATAACAGCTTACGATTATCCTTCAGCGTTACTAGCGGATAAGGCCGGGTTCGATATAGTTTTCATTGGTGACTCCCTTGGTATGGTTGTTTATGGAGAACCAAGTACCCTTAACGTCACGATGGAGCAGATGATTTTCCATACTAGGGCCGTTGCTAAAGCCGTGAAGAGGGCCCTAGTTTTGGCCGATATGCCCTTTGGCAGTTACGAAGTTAGCGTTGAGGAGGGAATTAAGAACGCCATAAAGCTAGTTCAAGCTGGGGCCGATGCCGTTAAGATTGAAGGTGGCTACGATCATAGAAAGCTCGTTAAAAAACTCGTTAGGATCGGAATTCCAGTTATGGGACATACGGGATTAACTCCCCAGAGGTACCTAAGGCTTGGAGGTTATAGAATAATGGGGGGAACTGAGGAGGAGGTTGAGGAGATACTCAGGGATGCAAAAGCTTTGGAAAAAGCTGGGGCATTTGCCATTGTTTTGGAGTTTGTCTTAGCGGATGTTGCTAAACTAGTGACGGAGGAAGTATCGATTCCAACGATAGGAATAGGATCAGGACCCTATGTGGATGGACAAGTCCTAGTTTGGCACGATGTCTTGGGTTTATATGAGAGTTCTCCACCTTTTGCCAAGAGATATGCTAACCTGAAGGAAGAGATATTAAGGGCCATCTCAACCTTCAGGGAAGAGGTTAAGGAGGGGAAATTCCCAGGAAGAGAGCATTACTGGGAGTTTCAAGATAAGGAAGAGTTCAAAAGGATTAAAGACAATGTCATGAAAAAGCTCAATCTCTAGTAAGCCCAAGCGTTCCCACGGTTATGAACAGAAAACCAAATATATGCCAAGGTGTTACTGGTGTTCCGGTAATTAGGGCAATTCCTATAGCGACAGCGGGAGCTGGAGTTATTATTGCGGTTGCAAGGGATAGATCTATTCTCTTTATCGCTGAGTACCATATGAGCTGGCCTAAGGCTATGATAACACCCTCCACGACGGAATAAAGGGTGAAGGATATTCCGGTAAGTAAAGCTGGTACAAAAAGGAATAGGGCCCCAAAAGAATTCCTCAGTAATGCTATCGTCTGAGGCCCAGCTTTCGTCCTTTTTGCTATAACATGACCCATCTGCCAGAATAGTGGGACTAGCAATAAAAGGCCGTCACCTGGATTTAGTGTAACCCTCTTTCCCTGAGTCATGACCAGAACAACTCCGATAATGACCAAAGTTGAGTAAGCAATCCTACTCTTACTTATCGCTTCCCCTAGGATAACGTAAGATAGAATAAATGAAAATAGTACCTCCGTCCTTGTTATTAGCGCTGCATTGACAGAACTCGACATCTTAGTTCCAAATGAATAAGCTAAGTAAGCTAAGAATGTTCCAAAGAATCCTATGAATAACCCTCTCTTCCAATTAACTTTAACTTCTTCAAAGTTGGCAAAAGGTAGTAGGATTAAGGAAGCCAAAAAAGCAGAAAAGAATGCGAAGCTTATTGGATTGACTGGATTGTAACTTATAACCACCGGTTCAAGCCCATAGAGGAGCATTCCAATTAAAGCTAAGATAACTCCCTCACTCCTTTCCTCCATCACCCTTAATTTCCTTGAGCTTGTTAACTAATTTTTCGGCTAACTCCATGAAAGCCTTAGCCGCGGGTGTATCCTCGTATAAAACTATAGGTATCCCTAAATCGCTCGCTTCCCTGGCCTTCAAATCTATTGGAATCTTACCCAGGAAGTCAACTCCCTCCTTTTGAGCGAGCTTCTCCCCTCCTCCTTCTCCAAATATGTCTATCTTATTTCCACAGTGGGGACATATGAGATAGCTCATATTTTCAACAACGGCCACGTATGGAACCTCCATTTTCTTCATCATGTTCACTGCTTTTCCTGTGTCAAGTAGGGCTACTTCCTGGGGGGTCGTGACTATTATAGCTGCATCAAGTTTAATAGATTGCACAACCGTGAGGATTTCATCTCCAGTCCCTGGGGGAAAGTCTATTATCATGAAGTCTAAGGAGCCCCACTTAACGTCTCCAAGGAGTTGTTTTATGGCCTTAGTAACTAGCGGTCCCCTCCAGATTACTGGCTGATCTTCGGGAACCATCATTCCCATGCTCATGACCTTTATTGGGGTCACCTGTCCCATGAAATCCGTTGTTGGTGGTATCATCTCGAAGTGACCGTCATCAAACTTCTCAGCATAGACCTCCTCCTTGTCTACGCCGAGCATCTTAGCGACATTTGGACCATGAATATCGGCATCCAATATTCCAACAAAGTATCCCATCTTTGCAAGGGCCGCTGTGAGGTTAACCGCGACGGTGCTCTTTCCCACTCCTCCCTTACCGCTGAGGACTGCTATCTTATATTTCCACTTCTTCTCCTTCTCCTTAATTCTTTGCTCTAAGGGATCAGTGCCAAGTCCAGGTACCTTTACGGTGGGCGTTTTTATCGTCATTCGCTTTTCACCCGATGGATAATACCTAATCTAGTTTAAAAACCTTTGTGCTATTTTGTTGCTTTTGGAGCAAATTTGTGTATTAAATGTACTCAAAGTCTCTGCTCATGAGATCCTCCAGAAGTTCCCTAACCCAGGGACGTCTGGTTCTTAAGGATAGATGGACTATTCCCTCAACGTGAACTCCGTACTTTTCCTTGAGTTCTTCCCTTGTAACGGGATCCTTAAACAGGAAGGGCTTTTCTATGACGAAGGCATAGCCGTAATCGTTTATGTACCTCTTAAGCCATCTCTTTCCTTCTTCCTCGCCATGCACAAAGCTTAATCCACTACTATCCTTCGTCAACTCCCACAGGGTTTCAAAGTCGGCCTTAATGACTTCTCCAACTTCAAACCCTCCAGCTATCGTTCCTCTCTTTGTTATTGTCTGCTCTTCAGTTAACCCAAGCTTCCTAAGGGTCTTCTTTAAAGTGTACAGATCCCCTCTAGCTATGTAAAGAAAAACGATGTCTCCCTCTTCAAACACCCTACTCCTCCTAATTTCATGCCATTTTAACCCTCTAAATATTAGTTCACCATAAACTTGGTGAAGCGCGATGACATGTTGCATGGTTTATTGTTGAGTTAAGGGTATAAAAACATACCCTGAAGGAACAGTTTTTAAGACGTTCGTCTAAATAAAGTTTGATGATGGCCGAGGTAGCGAGGGTTTTAGCTTCATCGAAAAATGTCATAGCATTTACTGGGGCAGGTATAAGTGCCGAGAGCGGGATTCCAACATTCAGGGGTAAAGATGGGCTATGGAAGAAGTATAGGCCGGAAGAGTTGGCGACTCCAGAGGCTTTTGAGAGAAATCCAAAGCTAGTTTGGGACTTCTATAAGTGGAGGATCAAGAAAATCCTGAAGGCTAAGCCAAACCCTGCTCACTATGCCCTAGTTGAACTGGAAAAAATGGGGATCTTAAAGGCAGTAATCACCCAAAATGTTGATGATTTACACAGGGAAGCAGGGACTAAGAATTTGATTGAATTACATGGGAACATATTTCGGGTTAGGTGCACAAGCTGTGAGTTTAGAGAGCATTTAAAGGAAAGTGGAAGGATAGATGAGATTTTAAGCGAGGATCTTCCAAAGTGCCCAAAGTGTGGTTCGCTTCTAAGGCCAGATGTGGTGTGGTTCGGGGAACCTTTACCAAGTAAAGAGCTCAATGAAGCTTTTAAGCTAGCCAAGGAAGCGGATGTCGTGATAGTTGTTGGGACTAGTGGACTAGTTTATCCCGCGGCTTACATTCCGTATATAGTTAAAGACTCTGGGGGTGTCGTCATAGAGATTAACGTTCAGAAGTCAGGAATAACACCCATAGCTGACTTTTTCCTAAGGGGAAAAGCTGGAGAGATACTGCCAAAATTAGTCCAAGAGGTTAGGAGGATCCTCTAATGACTAGAATCCACCTGTACCTAAGAAAGAGGGTTGAGGAGGTCAAGGAGAGGTACAGATATGAAATCTATGAGAAGCAGAAACTGTCCCCTTGGGAGAGATTCGCAATAACCTGGTTAATCCTTCTGGTATTCTGGCTTGGTATAACTGGAGATCTTTCATACAGAGGCCTAATTCTAGGGTTCCCAACCACCGCGATAATATCTTATTATCTGAGGGATTTTCTTACCGAGGACATAAGGCATTCAAAGCATCTAGCGTGGAAGATACTTTACTTCGCCTTCATATACCTACCCCAGTACCTCATTATAATGGGCTTTAGGCTCTTGGAAAGTAACTTGAAGGTCGCTAAGCATGCCTTACTTATGGATATAAATCCCGGGATCGTCAAAATAAGAACTGATTTACACTCCGATACTGGAATAACTATATTGGCTAATTCAATAACTCTAACTCCAGGAACCTTAACCTTGGATGTCGTGAAGAAACTTGATGGGACTTATCTGTATGTGCATTGGATAGATGTGGAGACTTTGAATGTGGAGAAAGCTGGAGAGATCATAAAGGGGGATATTGAAGAATGGCTCAAGAAAATGTTTTGGTAGCGGGAGTTTGGGTACTCCTGGGGACTGCTTTAATGGCTATGTACAGGGTAATAACTGGGCCAACGCTACCGGATAGGATAGTGGGCCTTAACACGATAACCACAAAGGTTGTTGGAATCCTCGCCATCCTAGGTGTACTATGGGAAGAATACTTCCTCATAGACATGGCCATAGTTCTTCTCATGGTAAATTCCGTTGGAGGATTAATGCTTGCTAAGCATATGGAGAGGATGAAAAGTGCTTGAGTTACTCCCCCTATTATTTGGATACTTGATAATGTTCTTTGGAGCACTAGGGGTTGTAAGGTTCCCAGACGTTTACACTAGACTTCACGCTGCAACTAAATGTGACACGGGAGGAATAATGGGGATAATCCTCGGGTTAAGCATGATCGTTAACTCTTGGGCCATTAGGACTAAGCTCGTAATTCTACTTATCTTCATAGCGATGATAAATCCTATGATAAGTCATGCCATAGCCAGGGGAGCTTATAAGGGAGGGGTAAAACCCAAGGTCAAGGTGGATATGTATGCTTGGGATAATCCTTGAAGTTGTAATGCTAACCTTAGCTTTGATTGTCATATTGCATAGAGATTTCATGACCTCCTTGATAGTGTATTCCCTAACAAGTCTAGTCTTCATTTTGCTTGTTCTACTTTCTTATGCTCCAGATGTGGCCCTTTCTGGTATAGTAGTTGGAGGGATAGTTACAGGGCTCTTCGTATTTGGCTATGAAAGGGCTGGAGGAGAGTGTAAAGTTAAGCTACCACTTGGCTTGGCCGTTCTACCCCTAGCCTTTGCCCTCCTTAGAGTCAAATTCAAGGTAAATCTCGCTAGCTATGAGGCATACGTTAAAGCATGGAACATTAATAACCTGGTTAGCGAGATACTAGCTGGATGGCGACTTTATGACAGCGTTGGGGAAGCTTTAATACTATTTTCTGCTGCTTTGGGATTTAGCTTACTCATGGGGGGAAGAAAACGTGAAAATGAGCTTAATAGCGAGAACCACGAGTAAACTCGTAGCCCCTTTCCTGGTAACCTATGCGGCCTATCTAATGCTTTATGGAGCATACTCTCCTGGAGGAGGATTTCAGGCCGGGGTTATACTTGCCGTCGCGGTAATACTTTTGATAACTTCCCATGGGTATAGGAAGGTTAGAAAGAGATTCAGGAAGAAAGCAGTGAGCTCTCTAGAAACTTCCTCGGGCCTTGGAATAGCATTTTTACTATTGCTATTAGCTCTAACCTCCCTAAATCCAAATGAAAATCTTATAGGTTCGTTTAATATACTTGCCGGAATAAAGGTTGGTGCGGCCTTTGTGCTAATCTTCTACTCTCTAATAGCCTTTCTGGAGAGGGATTAAAAATGTTTGAGGTTAGCGGATTGATACTGGTGATTATAGGGCTAATGGGAGTAATCATCAACAAGCTTAAGCTTAAGCAACTACTCTCGCTAACCCTAATGGCCCTTGGGGTCGTTCTTTACCTTGTAGGAAAGGGTGCAGAGGTAGGAGAGGGACCTCCCCTAAGAGACTTCACCAATCCAGTAGATCCAATTCCTTCCGTTCTAATGTTAACAACGCTCGTAGTTGATGTCGCAGTTACTGGATTGGCTTTAAGCTTTCTCAAGGAGGGAGAGGAGTGAATGCAATCGTGATGGTTCTCGGACCAGTTATATTCTCAATCCTAGTATACATTTTCGGAACGTTTAGGATAGAGGGAACTTTTAGGGCTAAATTCAGGCTACCCTTAGCCCAGGAAGTTAAAATTCTATATTTTATCGGAATTTTTCTTCCAATGCTCCTTCTTCCATTTGTCCAAGGAGGAGTCGTCGGAAACTATCCTAGGGAGTTAGGAATTGAGGTTAATCTCGATTTCATAAGCATGACCTTTATCCTCGCGGAGTTTATAGTTTTCGGGACCTCTTCCCTCTACTTACTCCCGAGGGCCACCAACTGGAAGGAGCTCAGCCTGCTTCTCCTCATGCATGCTGGATTAATTGGAGCTTTCATATCCAAGGATTATTTCAACTTCTATATATTTATGGAGCTCTCCTCGGTTTCTTCCTATGCTTTAATAGCTTCTAAGGATAAGAAAGCAGCATTTAACTATTTAATTCTTTCCATGACGGCCTCTTATATCTTTATTCTAGCCTTGGGTATGATATACTTTCAAACGGGTTACCTCAACGTTGAACTTGCCTCGAGGGTTGGGTTGAGGGATGATACTCCCCTTCGGTTAGCAGCGGTAGCATTGATGCTTAAGGCTGGTATATTTCCCCTGCATATGTGGTTACCTGACGCTCATTCAAACGCCAAAACATATGTAAGCTCGATTCTGTCTGGAATAGTCGTTAAAGCCCCGATCTATGGTTTGATTCTTCTCTCAAGACTAGGTAACTTCGAGTTCTTGAAGCCCTTCGCTTACCTTTCAATGATCTTTGGAGTTTTAATGGCCATTCTCCAGTTCAACGCTAAGAGGCTATTGGCATATCATACAGTCTCTCAAATGGGTTACATCCTCCTCGGGGTAAGCACGTCAAACATTACCGGGGCTACGCTCTACTCGCTAGCTCATGCTATCTTCAAATCAGGACTTTTCCTTGGGGTTGGAGGAATTGTTGATACTAGGAGGAGAATGGAATTAAACAAGTTAGGTTCGAAAAATTCTCTTCTTCTTATCTCCATTTTAATGCTTAGCCTAGCGATCTCGGGCTTGGGAGTTACCATTGGAGGGGTTGGAAAAGCCCAGCTGGTAACTTCAAAATTAGATAAGATCATTATTTACGCGGTATCCTTCGGAACGGCGTTCTCATTTTCAAAGCTTAATTATTACCTATGGAAAGGTCATGGTAACGAACCAAGCAATTACAGCGTGCTCCCCTCTCTAATATCTGGAACCTTAGCCTTTATCCTTGGATTCATGCTTGGAGGCAAACTTTCAACTTACGATTCCCTTATACTCCTTGCGGCTCTAAGCTTTTACGCCGTTAGGAATCATTTAGTAAAGAGAGATTATCTAATTAAAGTCAACCTGAACGAGAGCGCTGCACTCTTTGCCCTTATTCTTGGAGTTGTGTCTATTTAGAGTTCCTCTATCTTTTTCCTAGCTATCTTTTTTGAGCCTATCCTTAGGTTTTTAAAGAACTCTATATGCTCCTCTGGCAAAAAGCTGTCTAAGTTTGTCTCTCTAAGTCTCTTTTTGCTATTATTTTTCTTCTTCACTTCCTTCCCCCCATGGGTAGAAGAGGTAATGTTAATGAACTCGTCGAGCTTCCTGTTCATGGATTGATCTTGGTTAAATATTTTATATAAATTTAAGCTCCACTACCTCATCCACCTCAAAGTTCCCTCCTATGAGCTTTATCTTTTCATCGTTACAATAGACGCTAATTCCCTTAACAATGCTTCCATTGGCTAAAACTTTAAAGTCAGCCTTAAATAACCCAACTCCGTTGGGTAAAATTCTCTCAGCTTTCACGCTCTTTCCCAGGAGTGATGCTTCGTTCCCATTTAGTATCGCCCCGTACCTGTAGTGGGGAACTCCCCCTTCGACGTATCCAAAAGGTGTCATTCCTTTCTTACCTTTCTTTAAAGGTTCCAGCATAGCGTACCTCTCGTTCTTCTCGACGACCTTAAATTCGTTCCCTCTTGCAGTTCTTACAATCCCCGTTAATATTGGATAGATCACTAAACCGCCTCTAGCTCTGTATGGATCGTTGCATGGCCTTAACTCAAAGTGGGCATGCTTATCAGTCCATGGAGAGAAGAATCCTGAAAGCCTTAACTTTCCAATCTCATCTCCTAAAGAAACGCTGTCTCCAGGTTCAATACTTGGTTGAACATGAAGAACTTTAAGACAGATCTCTCCAAGAGAAAATATCATGATGTAATCTTCTTTAACTGGTATATACCTTGGGGTTCTTATCTTTTTGACATCTATCAACTTCCCCTCTTCTAATGGAAAGAGAGCAACATCCTCGAAGTAAACGTCAACCGCAGTTCCCAACTTATGAGGAATGTAAGGGGTAGTAAAAAAGGAATAGCGAACGTTAGGGATTTCCAAGTATAAATCTCTGATTTTAGCTATCTTCAATGTTGGACACCTACTTTGGCTTTAGATAACCCCACTTCTCTAAGGCTTTTTTTAAGTTCCGGACTCGATTTTGCTTTTTCATCTAAGTCAACCCCTTCGATTGCGGCATCTATTGCATCTCTGAGAGCTTTGGCCCCGGCCCTAGGACCATCTGGGTGCCCCATAACCCCGCCGCCTGCTTGAATCACTAAGTCCTTTCCAAAGAGCCTTATTAACTCTGGCATCAATCCTGGATGGAGACCTCCACTGGCCACAGGGAATACAGGTCTTATGTGCTCCCACTTACTTAAGAGGAAGTCATTAATCCTCTTTATCTCCTCGTAATTACCGGCCATCTTCCCAACGGCCGTTCCTGTGTGTATTTGATCAACACCTATCATTCTAGCGGCCTTTGCCAAGGCTAGCATAGTTATTCCATGCCTTGGGTTCCTTGTGAAAGCTGCATGCATAGCCCTGTGGGCATGTATTGCTAAGCCTAGATCTTCGGTAACTTCCCTCATATACTGGAGGGCGCTCCATCCTGCCACCACTATATCTATCATCACGTACTGTCCTCCCTCATTGGCAACCATCTCTGCTCTCTTCTCCATAATGTTAACTGGGCCCGTTATATTTATCAGATATTCCTTAGTTTCCCCAGTCTCGGCCTCAACCCTATCCCTAACCCTGTAGAGCTTTCTGACCCTCTCTTCAAACCTGTTGAAGGGAAAGCTCGTGAAGTTCTCATCATCCTTTAGAAGGTCTATACCACCACTCCAGAGTTCGTAAGCTATCTCAGCATATTCCTCAACGCTCCACCCCATCTTTGGCTTTGGAACCGTTGCCGTTAATGGCCTGTCCTTAACGCCCATGAACTCCCTTATTCCCTGAACCCCAAACTGGGGGCCTTTAAAGTGCCTTAAGTATTCATATGGTGGATGGAAGTCCAGTAGTCTTAGGTTTTTCAAAGCCTTCATTCCAAAGACGTTTCCAGCTACTGCACTGAACAATTGAACTAGGCTTCCCTCCTCGAAGAGAGTTAGGGGGTAGGCTATCTTAGCTATGTATCCCTCCCCGTGTTTTTCTAAGTAGAAAACCTTAGCCATACTCCTCTTCGCCATCTCCGGAAGCTTCCAGAGTGTTGTCCAAGTACCAATAGAACTCTCGCTGGCTATCCTACCGGCGGCTTCCTCTGGGGAGACACCGTTCGGCTCAAAGTAGTATTCCACTATCAGCTCATCCCTTCCAGGTTCATAGTTTAGATCAACGAAGTCAAGATACCACTCAACTTTCATGCGGAGCACCATCATAGTATATTCCCTTAGGAGTTTAAATCTCTACATGACACAACACTCATAGATAATTTCAACATCTCTAATCTTCTTGGCCCATTCTATGATCTTCCTGGGAGGGTTAGTTATCCTATCAACACCAGCTAGTATCGCTTCCCTGTCAAACTTCACCCTCCACTCACCGAATGGCCTCATACACCCTATGCTTAATTCACCCGAGAACTTTTCCCTGGCGTACTTAACTACCCTTATAGCTTCATCAACGGGAACCTTTGGGACATTTGCCATTTCAGTTCCAGGGGTTGGGATCAGGACATCCAGGACTAAGACATCTATAGGATAGTTAACGAGAATGTCTATCGCTTTGAATTCCCAGTGAACCTTGCCGAAGTCTAAACCTATCGTTATGTGGGGAGCAACCCTAATTCCGTTCTCCGTTAGGAGGTCAAGAACCCTTAGATAATCTTCTACCTTCTTGTCTATTTTGTAAACCCTCTTTATGACTTCATTATCTCCAACAAAGTCAAGGGAGACTACATCAATATATTTTAGCCACTCGAGATCACTTTCATCCACGAACCCAACGTGGGCATTTATCTTAAGCTTTGTCTTCTCTTTTATGGCTTTGATCTCATCTTTAAACTTATCTAGAGGAACTTTAAGCCTTGAATCCATGCCACCACTTAAGAGACAACCAGTGTACCCTTCTTTCTCCATTTCCATGCATCTTTCAAGAAGACTTTTTCTAGTTACTTTGAGCATTCCCTTGAGATAGTGCCTCCCACAGTGAGCACAGTTTAGATAACAATACTCACCTGTAACTGAAATCGAAGGAAACTTTATTCCTGGGATATAAACCTTTAGCTTCTTCAAGATAGGACCTCCTTTAAGTCTTTTAGGAACTCTTCAATCATTTCCCTGGTAACGTGGGGCATGAAGACGATCCTTATATATCCCCTATGAGCGCTTATCCCCCAACCCCTACTTTTGAGTTCTCTCTCAACCTTCTTCAAGTTCTTCGTCTGGAAGGAGACTATATTCAACATTGGTTCCCTCACAAGCCATGCGTTGTTGATCTTCTTAATCTCCTCCGCAAACCATCTTGAAAGCTTCATAGCCCTCTCTACTATTCTCATATAACCTTCGAAGCCTAGATGCTTTATTAATGCCCAAACAGCTATTACGCTAGCTCCTGGCCTAGTTCCCGTTATCGTAGCTTGCCATACTTTCCCCCCCGCTAAGTATGGAGCTAAAACGCTTATCGCCTTCAAGTACTTCTTTCTCCTGAACACTATACCCCCAGCTGGTATGGGGGCCATCCCCATCTTGTGCGGATCTATCGTTATACTCTGAACCCCTTTAAGCTTAAAGTCAAAGTCGGGCAACTCGTAGCCAAGTTCTTTGGCGAAGGGTATCACAAAACCTCCAAAAGCCGCATCCACGTGGAGGGGAATGCCGTAATCCCTAGCCAAGTCGCTCAATGCTGGAATGTCGTCCACAACTCCAAGCCCAGTGGTTCCAGCTATCCCAACTATTCCTATCGTGTTGTCACTTATCTTAGCCTCAACATCCCTAACGTCAACCGTATAGTCAGGATTAAGCTCGGCCCATACTAACTTAACCCCGAGCATCTCCCCGGCTTTTATGAATGAGAAATGAGCACTCTTGGGTAGTATCAATTCTGGTTTCTCCACATCTGAAAGATTCCTGAAAGCTCTAACGGCGAGTATGTTTGCTTCCGTTCCTCCAGAAACTATGTGACCGTGGCCTTTCTCTAGATGTAGAAGATCGGAGATCATCTCTATTACTTCTTCCTCAATTTTTCTAGTCCCAGGGTGTAACCCAGGATCACCTAAATTCCTATCTATATATTTAGTGTACACTTCGATTGCTAGATCGTGGGGCATCGTGCACATCGAGCCAAGGATTTTACCAGATGAAAACGTTAGATCTTTCTTAGTTTTTTCATTAATGAGTTCTATAACTTTCTCCTTGGGAAGTCCAATCCTGGGAAACTTCATTATCTCACCCCCGCTAAGTAAAGGGTTATCGCTATTGCAAGCTGATTAGAAAAGTTATC
Source organism: Pyrococcus horikoshii OT3 (assembly GCF_000011105.1). NCBI lineage: Archaea > Methanobacteriati > Methanobacteriota > Thermococci > Thermococcales > Thermococcaceae > Pyrococcus > Pyrococcus horikoshii. The sequence goes on along the minus strand of NC_000961.1, from coordinate 846,374 downwards.
GTCAGGAGGTAGGCCATAGAACTCTACTATCATTCCAACTAGGGAAGCTAAGAGGGCCATTTTCAATCCTACTAGAGGGGTTAATATTAGCAGACCCGTTATAAAGTATGCTAAGCTTCCTTCGACGCTTTTTCCATTTTTGAACCTGTGTCTTCCATATGACTTACCAATGATCGCGGCCATTGCATCACCTAACGTTGCAACTGAAATGCTACCGATGGCAACTTCCCTAGGAAAAAGGTAGATCACTAGTAGGGCCGCTATTGTAAAATAGATGTGGGCTCCTATCCCTCTTTTCTCACGTTCTCTTGCTATTCCATCGATTTCTCTCTCTATTTTCTCCGTAACTTCTTCAGGAATTCCTAATTTCTCTTTCACCTTGATTCTTAACCCTTCACCAAGTCTAAAAGGCTCTAACGCCAGGAAGATTATTAAGAATATTAAAACGAAGGTTATTGCAGCACTTTTACCTAAGGCTAAGTATATTAAGGGTACGGATAATCCAGTCATGTGAAGGGCTTTCCTTTTAAGCTCAAGCTTTAAGCTCACCTTTAATCACCTCTAGTGCCTCATATAGATTGTTTACAATATAATCGGCGTACTTTGCCCTTCTTCCTTTGAAGTAGCCCCTCTTTACTAGAATCGTCGTTGCCCCTATTGCTTTCCCACCCTTCATATCGGTGTCATCCCTATCTCCTATAACGAAAATTTTATCTTCCTTTGGAAACATTTTCGTTGCCAAATAGAAGTTATAAGGTTCGAGCTTTGTATGCCCGGTATCTCCACTAACTATAATTTTATCAAAGTACCTCTGGATTCCAAGTACTTCAAGCTTTCTTCTTTGCCAGCTTGAAGCTGAATCCGTTACAAGAGCAAGCTTTGCTTTCATTTGTTTAAGCTCATTCAAGAATGGTAATACATCGTCATAGAGCTTAAGGTTAGCAAAGAATGCCCTATCAAAAAGATCAAGCATCTCTTTAATTTCTTCTTTGTCAAGATCTCGATAGATATCCTCCATTATCCTGTTGAATATCCCTTCGAAGTCCAGGAGGTGTATATCCCTAATGCTCTCGAGCTTTTCATATCTTTTCGTAAGGAAATAGGCTATTAGCTTAAATTTTCTCTTCATGATAATGATTGGAGTTAACCTTATCAGGGCTAGTCTTAGTGCTTCCCACGTATTGCAGAGTGTATCATCTAAGTCAAGTATGACAAGCATCAAGTATGGGAGGGTAGATAAACTATTATAAATCCTCCCCAAACTTTCTAACATGAAAGGTGAAGCTCTAATAATTACTGGAATAGCATTGATAATGATAGGGTTTATGCTTGTATTCTTGGGAACATTAATCTCGGCATTTGGCCAGCCTCAAGAGTCAAATGTAGAGGCTGGAGGTATAATAATGATAGGCCCGGTTCCAATAGCTTTCGGAACTAGAAGGGGCGTGACAATAGCGATGGTGCTTGCATTGCTACTTATGCTAACCTGGTTCCTGTTTGCTCTCCTCTCGAGGAGGCCCTGAAATGAGCTACATCTTTGATCTTTCAATCTTACTCGTGGTAGCTAAGTCTCTCGAGTGGTTATTAAAGAAAAAGGGGATCCATCCTATAATTGCCCATATACTCACGGGTATAATCTTGGGACCATTTGGGCTTTCGATAGTCCTCCCTACAAGTGAGCTTAAGGTTCTAGGGGAGTTTGGGCTCATAATGATGATGCTTTACATGGGTTTAACTAGCAACTTCTCAGCGATCTCCAGGAACAAAGTAAAGGCTAGCGTTGTGGCCATGTTTGGGGTGGCCTTCTCGTTTATCTTGGGATTTCTAACAGTTTATTTCCTCGAGAAAAGCCTAATAGCTGCGCTTTTTGTTGGAATAACCCTCGGAAATACTGCAATAGAAGTTACGAGTGGTGTTTTAGTGAGGGAGAGGGTCAAGAAGGATATCTCCTCGGTACTCATGGGAGCGGCCTTTGCTGATGACATAATAGCCGTTTACTTAATCGGTATACTCACGGGTATAACCCAGGGAGGAATATCTGGCCTCTCGTTGGTCTTTCTAACAATTAAGATAGTTATCTTTATTTTGGGAGTTCTAATGCTCTCAGAATTCGTATTTAAAAGATCTACTCGGTTTTACAATATTATCAGGGATCTACACATATTCTTCACGTTTACGATAGTGTTGACGTTCACCCTCGCGTTTATAGCCCAGGATATAGGGTTGAATCAAATAATAGGGGCATATTTAGCGGGATTAACAATTAGTAGATTAAGAGAAAGGAAAGACCCAATGGTCATAACGAGGATCAAGCTAAATGAGCTAATTGAAGAGCTTGAAATCGTTCTCGTTGAGTTCTTCATACCCTTGTTCTTCGTGTACGTAGGGTTAATGTTTAATCCAAATGTTAGGGATATAAGTATCCTATTAATCCTATTACTCTACGCATCTGCAGTTCTTGGAAAATTAATTGGCTGTGGACTTGGTATGAAAATTTTTGGTTCTTCCATTAGAGATGCAATAATCGTTGGGATAGGAATGGGAGGGAGAGGAAGCTTGGAGCTTGCAATTCTCAAGCTAGGATTAGAGAAGGGACTCATAGATGAAGGGATATTTGCAACGGTAGTTATAGTATCGATGCTTACGGCCCTTTCAACTCCAGTGTTATTTAGATACACAGTTAGAAAACTTTCTTAAGGTGAGGGAGGGGATGTATAATGATGATCGAGGAGGGTGAATATATAGGAATTGTAAGGGGAGAATCAAGCTTCATTAACTATGAGTTCTCGGTTAATCCCGAGGAGAATATTTCCTTTGGCGAATTTGTGGTTACTAAAAACAGGAGTGGAGAATGGGTTCTTGGAGTTGTTAGAAGTGTGAAAAACGTTAATTGGCTTCTTTCAGCTGGAAAAAGTAACTTCAACTCTTTAAGGCTTGATATAAATGAATATGGAGAGAGCTTGGTGGAAAATGAGGAGGTCGTTGCAACCGTTAGGATACTTGGGAAAGTGGATGGGGATGAGCTCGTTCCAAACAGAGTACCTGTCAGAAATGGAGAGTTCGTATATAGGGCATCAGATGATATTCTAGAGAGGATATATAGGCCAAATGGTCCAAGCATAGAGATTGGAACCCTTCTACTGAGACCAGGAGTTAAAATTAGCTTAGATGTAGATGAGCTTGTCTCAAGGCACTTTGCAGTCCTAGCGGTTACTGGAGCAGGAAAAAGCAATGCCGTTGCAGTTATGATTAGGGGATTAGTTGAGGGGATAGGAGGAACCGTTGTTGTTCTAGATCCCCATGGCGACTACGTCAACCTAAGACTACCGGATACGGGGACTGATCTGGTAAATATAATTGAAGGTAAAATTAGGGTTGATGAGTTAGATGCAGAAGAATTAGCAAACCTTCTTGAGGTTCCTACCCACGCCTCAATTCAAAGGGAATACTTAGGAAGGGCCTGGGAGACTGTTAAGTACGAAAATCAAGGATATGGAGGGAGGAGATTACTTGAAGCGTTAGAGGTTAAACTAAGGGAATGGATATCTAAAAAGAGCATAAGATACTGGGATCCTAAAAAGGAGAATTACTCCTCTGAACCACTAAGAAGCGAGAGAGTTGAAACGATTAGGGGGTTAATATATAGGATAAACAGATTTCTTAGGAACTATGGAGCTTTCGTAACAAGTGAAAATTTGGTCGCCGCGATAAGGCCAGGAATGGTTAATGTAATAGATCTAGGCCCCCTAGACGAGAATCAGATGAGACTCGTTGTCGGGAAATTTTTGGAGGAAGTGTTTGAGAAAAGGGTTGACTTTGAAAAAGCCAGGAAGAGTTTGAATAGGGTCTCCGGAAGCAGGGTGAGAGAATATCAAGAGATAATGGATGAGATCAGGGAAAAGTATCCAGCACTAGCTTATCCAATTCTTATAATCGTTGAAGAGGCCCATATATTTGCTCCTCAGGGCGAACAAAGTGACGCATCTAAGATCATGAGCAGGATAGCTAGGGAGGGTAGAAAATTTGGGGTTGGCCTTGGAGTGGTCTCTCAAAGGCCCAGTAGGTTAAATGAGGATGTTCTAAGTCAAATGAACACTAAGATAATCCTTAGGATAGTCAATCCAAAGGATCAAGAGCATGTTTTGAGGGCTAGCGAACAGCTTAGTAAAGATCTTATGGAGGATATAGCTGGCCTTGGTAAGGGAGAAGCAGTTATAGTTGGGCAGGCCATTAAGGTTCCGGCCCTCGTCAAGATTTATAACTTCAAAGAATTGGAGGGAAGGGCTGGGAGAGGTGTATATGGTGGAGAGGACATAGGAATCGTGGATAGATGGAGGGAAATGAATGAAGAGCTCATTAGGATAGATCCGGATATAGATTTCTGAAGGTGTTAGCTCATGAAGTTTGCTCACTTAGCTGATGTTCACCTGGGGTATGAACAATTTAACAAGCCTCAGAGGGCCGAAGAATTTGCCAATACTTTCAAAAAAGCCCTGGAGATGTGTGTTAAGGAAAGCGTGGATTTTATAATAATAGCTGGAGATCTGTTTAATTCAAGCAGACCTTCCCCAGGAACGATAAAAACGGCAATTAAATTACTCCAAATTCCGAAAGAGAACAATATTCCAGTTTTTGCTATTGAAGGAAATCATGATAGGACTCAGAGGGGCCCCTCGGTTCTTCACCTCCTTGAAGATCTTGGGTTACTCTACGTAATTGGGCTTAGACAGGAGAGGGTGGAGAACGAGTATTTAACAAGTGAAAGAGTTGGGAACTACTGGCTCGTAAAGGGAGTTTATGATAACCTTGAGATACACGGGATGAAATACATGAGTTCTGCATGGTTTGAGGCTAACTTGAACTTCTTTAAAGGTATATTTCGGCCAGATGAAGATGCCATATTAGTCCTGCATCAGGGAATAAGAGACATAACGGAGAAAGTTTTTCCTAGCTATAGTGCTGAATTGAAGCTCTCAGATTTACCAAGAGGTTATCTTTATTATGCCCTTGGACACGTTCATAAGAGGTTTGAGACGAATTATGGGGATTCCCCAGTTGTATATCCCGGATCGCTGGAAAGATGGGATTTTGGCGATTATGCAAAGAGATTAGTTTGGAATGGGGTTACGTTTAGAGAGGAAGTGGGGAGCGATAAAGGATTTTATATAGTCGAAGATTTCACCCCAAGATTCGTTAATATCAAGGTGAGAGATTTCATCGACGTCGTGATAAAAGGAGACTCTGAGAGGGAGATAAAAAAAGCTGTAAAGGCTTCTCTACCTCATATCCCAAGGAATTCATATGTAAGGTTTAACATAAAGTGGAGGAAACCTTTCGATGTCGAGTGGATAAAGGAAATCGTAAATGCCGAGTATCTAAGAATTCATACAGCTATCATTAAGGATGAAAAATCCATGAATGGTGAGAGCGTTGATATAAAATCCTTCTTCACAGAACAGGAGTGGAAAGTTATAGATCTAGCTAGTAGCGATGAATTTGAGTCTTACATTGAAAAAATAGTTGATATCTTAAGCGGATATGAGAAAAAAGAGGAAAGAGAGAAAAAAGAAAGCAAAATTAGAAAGTTTGAGAGACCTAAGAATCCTGGAGATTTAACGGCCTGGCTTAGAGGGGGATAGAGATGAAAATCGAGAGAGTTATCGTTCAGAATTTTAGATCGCATAAGAATAGCGAGATCGAGTTTAAACCGGGCATTAACTTAATAATAGGTCAAAATGGAGCAGGGAAAAGTTCCCTTTTGGATGCAATCTTAGTTGGTCTTTACTGGTCAAAGAGAATGAGGTTAAGAGGATTAAAAAAAGATGAGTTCACAAGAACCGGAACGAGAGGAGCTATAATTGAAATAACGTTCGAAGAGGATGGAACTAAATACAAGGTACTTAGGGATTTTGCTCGAAATGTGTCTTATTTAAAGAGACTTGACGGGAGGGAATGGAGGCACGTTACCGAAACTAGTATGGAGAGCGTCTCATCCTTCATAGATAGGATTATTCCATACAACGTATTCCTAAACGCTATATATGTAAGGCAGGGGCAGATAGATGCAATATTGGAAAGTGACGAGACCAGGGATAAAATAGTCAAAGAGATCCTTAACCTCGACAAGCTAGAGAAAGCCTACGACAATCTTGGGAAGATCAGGAAGTACATCAAATATTCCATAGAGGAGAAGGAAAAGTTCATCATGAAAACAGAAAACATCGAGGATCTCATAAGGACCCAGGAAAAGAGCTTTACAGAAGTGCTTAATGAAATTCGAAATATATCTTCAAACCTTCCCAGGTTAAGAAGGGAGCTGGAAGGGATCAAAGAGGAAGTTAAAACGTTGGAAGCAACTTTCAATAGTATAACCGAACTGAAACTAAGGTTGGGAGAGCTAAACGGAAAAAAAGGTAGGCTTGAAGAAAGAATAAGGCAGCTTGAGTCAGGAATTGAAGAAAAGAGAAAGAAAAGCAAAGAGCTTGAAGAAGTTGTAAAGGAACTTCCAGAACTTGAAAAAAAGGAGACTGAATACAGAAGATTAATTGAATTTAAGGATGAGTACCTCGTCAAGAAAAATGAGCTAGAGAAGAGGCTTGGTATTTTAAGTAACCGTCTACAAGAGGTTAAAAGAAAAATTAAGGATGCGGAGTCTAAAGTTGCTAGGATTAGGTGGATAGAGGAAAGATTAAAAGAGATACAGGAAAAAATTATGAAGCTTGAGCCAAGGGTTAGGGAATTCGAAGATGCTATGCGCCTCAAAGCTCAGATGGAATCCTTAAAATCCAAGTTGGGTGGATTGGAGCCTGAGAAAATAAATGAGAAACTCCTATACTTAGAGAATAGGAAAAAGGAGCTTGAAGAAGAAATAGACAAGATAACAAGGAAGATAGGCGAGTTAAACCAGAGGAGTAAAGATAGGAGATTGGCAATAATTGAGCTGAAGAAGGCCCGGGGGAAATGTCCAGTTTGTGGGAGGGAGCTCACCGAAGAACATAAGGCGGATCTACTGAGAAAGTACTCCTTGGAGCTTTCATCGATAGAGAAGGAAATCCAAGAGGCAAAAGCCCTTGAAAGGCAATTAAGAGCTGAATTTCGGAAAGTTGAGAACGAACTGAGTAGGCTTTCCAGCTTAAAAACGATAGCTGATCAGATCATTGAGATTAGAGAAAGATTAAGCAAGATAAATCTGGAAGATTTGAAGAGGGATAAGGAAGAGTACGAGTTACTAAAAAGTGAGAGCAATAAATTAAAGGGTGAAGTGGAGAGCCTAAAAAAGGAAGTAAATGAGCTTAATGATTATAAAAATGAATCTACCAAGCTTGAAATCGAAATAGATAAGGCCAAAAAGGAATTATCTGAGATCGAAGATAGGTTACTAAGGTTGGGATTTAAAACAATAGATGAGCTTTCTGGGAGGATAAGGGAACTTGAAAAGTTTCACAACAAATACATAGAAGCAAAAAACGCTGAGAAGGAGTTAAGGGACATCCTTGAAAGTCTTAAAGACGAGAGGGAGGAACTTGATAAGGCCTTCGAAGAACTAGCAAAAATTGAAACGGATATAGAAAAAGTCACTTCACAGCTTAACGAACTTCAAAGGAAATTTGACCAAAAGAAGTACGAAGAAAAAAGGGAGAAGATGATGAAGCTTAGTATGGAGATAAAGGGATTGGAAACTAAGTTAGAGGAACTTGAGAGAAGAAGGGATGAAATTAAATCTACAATAGAAAAGCTTAAGGAGGAGAGAAAAGAGAGAGAATCAGCTAAGATGGAACTTGAAAAGCTAAATATTGCTATAAAGAGGATTGAAGAGCTTAGAGGTAAAATAAAAGAGTATAAAGCCCTAATAAAAGAGGAAGCTCTAAACAAGATAGGAGAAATTGCCAGTGAAATTTTCTCTGAATTTACGGATGGTAAATATTCTGGGATAGCGATAAGGGCCGAAGACAATAAGGTTAAACTATTCGTTATTTACGACGGCGTTGAGAGGCCGCTAACCTTCCTTAGTGGAGGTGAAAGAATAGCCCTTGGTTTAGCCTTTAGGCTTGCGATGTCTATGTACTTAATAGGTAAGGTAGATTTGCTGATCCTCGATGAACCCACACCGTTCCTAGATGAGGAGAGGAGGAGGAAATTGATAGAGATAATGGAGAGGCACTTGAGGAAGATATCTCAAGTGATCATAGTTTCCCATGATGAGGAACTCAAGGATGCAGCGGATCACGTGATAAGGATAAGGCTCGAGGGTGGGGCCTCAAAGGTGGAGGTGGTATCTTGAGGCTCCTTACCAGGTGGAACATGGAGAAGATAGCGGATATCCTAATTGCTCAATTGAACGAAACACTTAGGAACGTTAATTATGAGGTCTTGCTCTCAAACTGGAAAGCTTTACCTGAAGCCGAGAGGTCATCTGTCTATGCCGTGGATGGAAGTAGGAGTGTAACTAGGCTTAGTGGAACGATAGTATATTTTTTATCGGCCATAGCTATAGGTAGTGGGAGATCGTACAAGCTGTTCTACGCGAATGCCATGCAGTACAATCATGGAGTTTCCGATCAAGTCGTGAGGATGCAAATGGAGACGATGGAGAACATGATAGGTTACCTTGCAGAGAAAATGCTGAGAGGTGAGAAAAAACTAATTTTAATGGATGGAACTTTAACAGGTTCTTTAATTAGGCCACCTGTTTACCCGGAGGATATAAAGAGCATTGCAGTAATTAGATCCTTAATTGGAATTAACGATTTCGATAACCTGATTTACGAGTATGTAAAGATGCTTGAAGAACACTACAGGGAAGTGAGGAGGAAACTGAAAGATGAGGGAACAAGTGATGCTCCCCTTCTTTCTGATGTAATAATTGACAAGTTCAGGAGGAAGTACCTTGAAACGAGAATAATTGGGCATATAAGGAACAAAGTTAGGGTTAAGGTTCCTAGTAGTATAATTAAGCGGGAGGGAGTTCCCCTTTCATTGCTTGAAAGATTTTTAGAGGAAGGTAAAAGTCTAGAAGATGCCCTGAGGGAAATAAAGGAGGAGAGGGTTGAGGTTGTGATAGATAAAGACATGGTAAATGATGCGTTTCACATCTTACTAACCTATATAGAATATTTGTATTCCCTCGACAAACTGCTTGAAGTTGCTAATTTAGCCTATATTGCAAAGAGCTTTTATACAAAGAAACTGGCCAACATGCTTGGAATTCCAATAGTCGATACGGCCCTTCTCGACATCGTTTTGAGGAGGTTCTTGAAAAAAGAGAAGGAGGGATATTGGAGCTTTGAGGAACCGGTAAGAATTCCTCATGAAATTCCCGAGTATTTAATAAACCATTTTAAGAATGTGAAGAAGTTCGCGGAGAGGGGTGTGAATATAGGATATGTGAGGTTCGAGAGGGGAGATGTCATTTACATGGTTCAATCGACCAAGAAGATCGAGGATATTTTACCGTTAATATTACACCATAGGGTTGGGGGTTATATAAGACCCCTTCAACTTGCACATGATGGAGCTAAGATTAGCTATAAGGAGGCTAGAATGGCCCTGGATGCATTAATAAATTATTTAAGGAATAAGGATCCGGAGCTTAAGGTATTCACAAAGTACGGAAGATCTCCACTTGAGTAACGATAAATTTTTAAGGTGCCTAATAATTCTAAATCCTGGATATGCGGTGGTAGTCTAGCCTGGTCTAGGACGCCGGCCTCCCAAGCCGGCGACCCGGGTTCAAATCCCGGCCACCGCACCATTATTTAAATTTCGTAACTTCAATATAAGAGATTGCTTTCTTGTTTACTATGAATATTTTCTTCTCCTGGGTTTCCACGAGAATAAAATCATCATTTATGCTCTTTATTCTTCCTATCAAGACTTCCCCAGACAAGAGTTTTATTATGCCAACTACATTATTTAAGGAATTATCGTTTGCCCCCCCATTGCCATTAATTCTCACCAGAGGGTAATTTTTTCATACGAGAATTTAAATTTTTATATTATAGGAGGCTAGTTAAACGGATAGGGACCTTTATATATTCTGACTAACAGAATAACAGATCAGGTGAAGTGAATGCTTCTAGAAGCTCCCGTTTATAAGGAAATATTTGGCGCAGTAACGATTCACGAGGTTCAGAAGGTAATAAAGATGGATACAGAGACGGAGGAAGTCCCGATATACACGATAAGTAACATCCCCAGGGAGAAAATATACGATCTACTTGGAAAGATGGCCGTTATAGTTCCAATGAAAAATGAAAAGTTGCATCTCGTTGATGGTGTTTTAAAAGCGATACCCCATAAGTGTCCAATTATAATAGTCTCAAATAGTAAGAGGGAAGGGCCAAATAGGTATAAACTAGAGGTCGATTTAATTAGGCATTTTTACAATCTAACTCATTCAAAAATAATAATGATACATCAGAAGGATCCTGGACTTGCTAAAGCGTTCAAGGAGGTAGGATATACGGATATTCTGGACGAGAATGGCATGATAAGGAGTGGAAAGGGGGAAGGGATGTTAGTAGGGCTTCTACTGGCCAAAGCCATTGGAGCAGAATACGTAGGCTTCGTTGATGCTGATAATTACATCCCCGGGGCCGTTAATGAGTACGTGAAGGACTACGCAGCAGGCTTCCTTATGAGCGAAAGCGAATATACAATGGTCAGGTTACACTGGAGGCATAAACCTAAGGTAACGAAGGGAACCCTATACTTTAAGAAGTGGGGAAGAGTAAGTGAGATAACGAATCACTACCTGAACTTGCTTGTAAGTGAGCACACGGCGTTTGAAACTACCATAATGGTCACGGGGAATGCAGGAGAGCATGCAATGACCATGAAGCTTGCTGAAATATTACCGTTCTCGACTGGATACTCTATAGAACCCTATGAAATAGTTTACATTCTTGAAAGATTTGGAAAGTGGGAAAACGTTGAAGAGTTTAAGGATGTCTTCGACCAGGGGATTGAAATTTTCCAGATAGAAACCCTTAATCCTCATTTCCATGAGGATAAGGGAAAAGAGCACGTAAAGGAGATGCTATTGCTAAGTTTGGCAACGATCTATCACTCGAAGCTTGCAACCGATAATCTTAGGAAAAGGATTCTGAAAGATCTAAGAGATCACGGAATTCTCGGGGAGAATGAGGAGCCTCCTAAGCCCCTTGTGATGAGGCCAATAAAGGAGATTCCAATAAAAGAGTGGATGGATATAGTTGAGGGTAACTCAGAAACGTTACTGAGGTTTGAGCTATGATTAGGTTAATATTCCTGGATATAGATAAGACTTTAATTCCAGGGTACGAACCGGATCCAGCTAAACCAATAATAGAAGAGCTAAAAGATATGGGATTTGAGATAATCTTTAACTCTTCAAAAACAAGGGCCGAGCAGGAATACTATAGGAAGGAATTAGAGGTTGAAACCCCATTTATATCGGAGAACGGGAGTGCTATATTTATTCCAAAGGGATATTTTCCATTCGACGTTAAGGGAAAAGAAGTGGGGAATTACATAGTTATTGAACTTGGAATTAGGGTTGAAAAAATTAGAGAAGAATTGAAAAAGCTTGAAAATATCTACGGACTCAAGTACTATGGTAATTCAACAAAAGAGGAGATAGAGAAGTTTACAGGTATGCCACCAGAATTAGTCCCACTAGCCATGGAGAGGGAATACAGTGAGACTATCTTTGAATGGTCCAGAGATGGTTGGGAAGAAGTATTAGTCGAGGGAGGATTCAAGGTCACCATGGGGAGCAGGTTCTATACCGTTCATGGGAATAGCGACAAAGGGAAAGCGGCTAAGATTTTGTTAGATTTTTATAAAAGGCTTGGACAAATTGAGAGTTATGCTGTCGGGGATAGCTATAATGACTTCCCAATGTTTGAAGTTGTTGACAAGGCCTTCATAGTTGGAAGTTTGAAGCATAAAAAAGCTCAAAACGTATCCTCGATAATAGATGTTTTGGAGGTGATCAAATGAAGGCTTTGATTCTAGCTGGGGGAAAGGGAACGAGGCTCTGGCCCCTAAGCAGGGAAGCGATGCCTAAGCAATTCATTAAGGTTTTCTCTGACAGGTCTTTATTTCAAAAAACTGTTGAAAGGGCTTTAATATTTTCAAAACCCAAGGAAATATTCGTAGTTACAAACAAGGAATATAGATTTAGAGTCCTGGATGATTTAAATGAGCTGGGGCTTAAAGTCCCAGAAGAGAATATTTTGCTCGAGCCGGTAGGTAAGAATACGTTACCGGCAATATACTGGGGGCTTAAGGTTATAAACGATAACTACGGGGATTCCGTGGTTGCGGTTCTACCCAGCGATCATGCAATTGAAGTCAACGAGAGTTATATGGAAGCTTTCAAGAAGGCCGAAAAGCTTGCTGAGAAGTATTTAGTAACGTTTGGGATAAAGCCCACGAAACCCCATACGGGGTATGGATATATAAAACCTGGGGAGAAAATTGAAGTAGAGGGGAAAGTTCTTGGCTATCTTGTTGACGAGTTCAAGGAAAAACCTGACTTAGAAACCGCTAGGAAGTACGTTGAAAACGGCTATTACTGGAATAGTGGAATGTTCATGTTCAAAGTTTCCGTCTTCATGGAGGAGGCCAGAAAGCATTCCCCGGATGTAGTAAAAGCTTTTGAGGAAGGAAAGAGCATCGAGGAGATCTATGAGCTCGCCCCAGAGATAAGTGTTGATTATGGGATAATGGAGAAGACCAATAAAGCAGCGGTAGTCCCTTTGAATACATATTGGAACGATCTAGGTAGCTTTGATGCTGTTTACGAGGCCTTAGAAAAAGATGAAAACGGAAATGCAGTTCATGTTACAGGATTTAAAGCTAAGTACATAAACGTTGATTCCAGGAATAACCTGGTACTAACGGAGAGGCTAACCGCTACAGTTGGAGTTGAGGATCTCGTGATAATTGACACTGGAGACGCCCTCTTGGTTGCAAAGAGGGGAGAAACTCAGAAGGTTAAAGAGGTTTACAAGAAGCTGAAGGAGGAAAACGACGAGAGGGCAATAGTCCATAGAACAGCGTATAGGCCCTGGGGGAGCTACACCGTTTTAGAGGAGGGTGAAAGGTACAAGATAAAGAGGTTAACAGTCCTTCCCGGAAAAAGGTTGAGCTTACAGATCCATTATCACAGGAGCGAGCACTGGGTTGTTGTTAGGGGAACTGCTAAGGTAAAAGTTGGGGACAAGGAGTTCATCCTAAGGCCAGGAGAAAGCACCTTCATACCAGCCGGAGTTCCTCACAGACTCGAAAACCCAGGAAAAGTGATTCTCGAAGTTATAGAAACCCAAATAGGCGAATACCTTGGAGAAGACGACATAGTAAGGCTTCAAGACGATTACGGGAGGTGAAAGCATGGGAAAGCTCTTTGGTACCTTTGGCGTTAGAGGGATAGCCAACGAGAAGATAACGCCGGAATTTGCAATGAAGATAGGAATGGCCTTTGGAACCCTACTCAAAAGGGAGGGAAGGAAAAAGCCACTTGTAGTTGTCGGGAGGGATACAAGGGTTAGTGGAGAAATGCTGAAAGAGGCTTTAATAAGCGGCCTCCTAAGCGTTGGCTGTGACGTGATAGATGTAGGCATAGCACCAACCCCAGCGGTGCAGTGGGCGACCAAGCACTTCAATGCCGATGGTGGTGCGGTAATAACCGCAAGCCACAACCCACCGGAGTACAATGGAATAAAGCTCTTGGAGCCCAATGGAATGGGTCTTAAGAAAGAGAGGGAGGCTATTGTTGAGGAACTATTCTTTAAGGAAGATTTCGACAGGGCCAAGTGGTACGAGATAGGTGAGGTTAGAAGGGAGGATATAATAAAGCCCTACATAGAAGCGATAAAGAGCAAGGTTGACGTTGAAGCTATAAAGAAGAGAAAACCCTTCGTAGTTGTAGACACTTCCAATGGGGCCGGATCACTAACCCTACCTTACCTGCTAAGGGAACTCGGATGTAAGGTAATTACCGTAAACGCTCAGCCCGATGGATACTTCCCTGCAAGAAATCCGGAACCTAACGAAGAGAACCTCAAGGAATTTATGGAGATAGTCAAGGCCTTAGGTGCGGATTTCGGAGTTGCCCAGGATGGGGATGCAGATAGGGCAGTATTCATAGATGAAAACGGAAGATTCATCCAGGGAGATAAGACGTTTGCACTTGTTGCGGATGCGGTACTTAAGGAGAAGGGTGGAGGGCTACTAGTCACAACCGTGGCAACTTCTAACCTGTTGGATGACATTGCAAAGAAGCATGGGGCCAAGGTCATGAGAACTAAAGTTGGCGATTTAATTGTAGCTAGGGCCCTCTATGAGAACAACGGAACAATAGGTGGGGAGGAGAACGGGGGAGTAATATTTCCAGAGCATGTGCTGGGAAGAGATGGAGCGATGACCGTAGCTAAGGTTGTTGAAATATTCGCTAAGAGCGGTAAGAAGTTCAGCGAGCTTATAGATGAGCTACCTAAGTACTACCAAATAAAGACCAAGAGGCACGTTGAGGGAGATAGACATGCGATAGTCAATAAAGTGGCAGAAATGGCAAGAGAGAGGGGATACACGGTTGACACAACGGATGGAGCTAAGATAATATTTGAGGATGGATGGGTTCTGGTTAGGGCGAGTGGAACGGAACCTATAATAAGGATATTTAGCGAAGCAAAGAGCAAAGAGAAAGCCCAGGAGTATTTAAACCTGGGAATTGAGCTGCTTGAGAAAGCACTTTCATGACTCTACTCTTTTTCCTTTTCAAAAATTAAATTTAAGAGCTACCATTTTAGGTATCCAGAAGGTGAGCTTACTATTTATCCTAGGATTTCCTTCAAGCAAAGACTACGCATCTCCAGTATACCCTATACAAAACCCTGGGACACTGTTCGATTTTCCTTATGTAATATCCACCACCCTCCTTAACCTCCCCCAACAACTTTTACCATAAGAAAGTCCGACCCATTGGTAATATCATTACCAAAATATTTTTAAATATTTGGTAATCCAAATATCAACATGATTGAACATTTTAATCCATGGTGGAAAGGAAGGGAGGGAATAGAGGAGGATGAAGACTACAGGAAGTGGATAGGAAGTGAAGTTAGATGGGTGCCTGAGGTTATAAAGAAAATATCCCTAGAACCTTTTTCTCTCAATATAATATTTGGCCCCAGACAGGTTGGAAAAACTACCCTATTGAAGCTCATAGTAAAGAAACTCCTCGATGAAGGGAAAAATCCAAGGTCGATTTTTTATCTCCGATGTGACTATATAAGCGATTATAAGGAGCTTATGAATGTTATTGATGAGTACCTTGAAATTAAAGAGACCGAGGGAATAAAATCATCATACATATTACTTGACGAAGTCACGTTCCCAAAGGAGTGGTTTAGAGCAATAAAGCTTTACATTGATATGGGAAAATTCAGGAACGATGTTCTCATTTTAACTGGTTCAACAAGCATGTACACAAAAGGAGAAGTCGAAACATTTCCTGGGAGAAGAGGAAAAGGGAAGGATGCAGTAATGCTCCCATTGACGTTTAGGGAGTTTATTAAGATAGCATCCCCAAAGTTACATTCAGTTCTCCCCAGGATAAACAGTCTAAACAAAGTTGAGGAGTGTTTAAAGGCTATACCTTTCATTGAGGAACTTAATAGTCTTTTCAAACTTTACCTCATTAGTGGGGGATTTCCCAGGGCCGTGAAAGACCTGCTAAAGCATAATAAGGTTTCGGAGGAAACTTATGAAACCTACATTTCTTGGATGAGGGGAGACATACTAAAGCTTGGAAAAAGCGAAGAGGTTGCACGAAGAATAATGAAAACCATAATCAAAAAGCTCCCCTCTCCAGTGAGTTGGCATGGAATTGCAAAGGAGATAGATATAGGATCTCACAAAACGGTATTTAGCTATATCGAACTTTTCGAGAGGATGTTTCTCATAAGGGTTCTTCCATACATAGATCCGGATAAATTGGAAGCGGATTTTAAGAGGGAGAAAAAGGTGCACCTTATAGACCCTTTTCTGTACCACTTAGTCTCTAGATGGACTTTAACGGAGGAGCCGAGTGAAGATAAGATAGTTGAGAGTGTGGTGGCAACTCATGTGGCAAGGAGATATGAAGTAGGGTATTGGCGCGATGGAAGGGAGATCGATGTTGTGACTAGAGAAGGGGTAGGGATAGAGGTTAAGTGGAGCGACAACGTTAAAGTTTCCCCAGTTAAGGTTGGGAAGATAAGGAAAGTAATAACATTATCCAAGTCAAAGTTCTCTAGAGATCCTTTAGTAATACCAGTCTCGGTATTCCTTTCCTGCATTTAGCAAAGCAGGCATAGAAAATTATTAAAACTAAAAACAAATTACCCTTTATTTTTCGCTTATGCAAAGAAAACAAATGCTGGAAATCATAATGTTAGGGGATGAAGTTCGTGACCTTCCCAAAATGTTTAGATATTATTGAACAAGAACTTAGAATGTTAGTAAATCAAATTAACAAATAACAAAAATAAAATATAATAGACGTTTTCAGAAGGTTATATTAGAAGTATGTTCAATTTTTTCTAAACATTTACTATGTCCTTATCAAACAATTTTTAACGTTAAATTTTTGAACATTATTAGGTACATTATATGATGAGGTGATCCTTGTGGTAGAGACCGAATATGAAGGTATTGTAAAAATGCTAAGGTTTTTTGTTCAGATGAAGAACTTTAGTTACGTCGATAGAATTGGAAATGCCCTAAATCCAGAAACTGTAGAGGTAGCACTTTTTGAAACTATAAGAGCATTTAGATCCGTCAGGGAAAGTGCTTCTATAGATAAAGAAGGAAGGAGATATGTGGAAAAGGATGGGAATAAAATCCTTGTCCCAGGCATTCCTCGCGATGAAGAAGTAGAAAAGTTTCTAGAAGATGTCCGATCAAACATAGGAGTAGCTAAACTTGTGGCAACGCTTGCTCTCGCGTATCCCTCTAAGAGAGAAAACTCTGGAGGTGAAGAATGATGTTTTTAAGTGTTGGTATTAGATTCGAAGCCAACGTTGAGGCCCTCAACATGGTTGAAACGGCTGGAAACTACACAAAACATAGGCGTGTTCCATACTTAATTGAAGAGAATGGGAAGCTAAAAACGGTCTATGTTCCAGCTATAAGCGGTGAAAGTCTAGCCCATGCATATCAGGAGCATCTCGTTAATGAAGCTCTCTCTGCAGGCCTACCAGTATGCGACGACTGTCGGAGGGGAGAATTTTACAAGTCAATGAACAAGATTCACCTTGAGAAAAAAGTTTCTCCAATCCCAGACGATCCTAAGGAGATAGAGGAGGCAATTGTGAAGGCTTGTGTTGTTGAAGATGTTGGTGGCTTCCTTTATGCTGAAAAGCCACCAGTTAGGAGAAGCTCAGCCTTCCAGGTAAGCTATGCCCTTCCAGTCAAGTCAGTTGCTCTCTTCGCAACCTCTGAGCCCCAACTCCATGCTAGACATGCACAGATTGATGCATCGAGCAAGAAGGGCAACGTTTCCGAGCAGATGATATACTATGTCGAAACTGGAACCGCTCTATATGGATTCATATTCAATCTTGATCTTGACGCAGTGGGCATAAGTGCGATAACATCGAAACCGATACTAGATGATAACGAAATAAAGAAGAGAAGAGAGGTCTCACTAAAGGCACTCTTCAGAATGCTCTCCTCTAGTCAGTTCGGAGCTAAGCTCTCCCGCTTCTTCCCAGTTGGTGGCATAACGGAACTTATTGTTACAGTGACAGAACATCCTTTCGTTGTAACCTCACCAATCTACGACGACTATATAGAGAGAACCAAGAGGAGATTAAATATTCTTAAAAACTTTGGAGAAGAAATCTTCATCACTATTGCAAAAGAAGACAGAGTAGCCGAAGAGGCTCTGAAGGAGGCGATTGACTACCTCAACGAAAAGGGAGTCTTCTGAGGTGATCTTCTTTGCCTTTATTTTTAAAAGTTCAAATGAAACCAAGCGGGATAATAGCTCTTCGCGCTCTTCCCCAAAGCAAGATGCGTATTGCTCTTCGCTACATCCCACCAACCGCATTAATAGGTGCAATAGCATATCCTCTGCTTCATCTTACAGGGGACAGAGGAGAAACTATATATGAGAAGAAAACATTTAGAAGTAAGGCAGAGTCAATAGCAAGTCTATTTAAATGGGTTACAATCAAAATGGGAGGAAGACCTAAGCTCTATGGATCTTTATTAAAAATCAACACTATCTACCGTGGAAAGGTTCAAAGTGCAGTGACGTCTTTCCCTTTCGCAGTTCTATATGGAGAATTTGACTACATCTTAACAGCAGCTTATCTTATTGATGATGATAAATTAGCGGAAAGTACATATAGTTCAAAAGATTTGACAAGGGCTGCATGGGGAATAACAAGGATCGGTTCAAGGGAATCAATAGTTAGCGTCGAAGATGTTAAGATAGGGAGGACAAAAATCGAATATACTGAAGAAGCAAAAACTGCATACGCTTTTCCATTTGGAAAAGATGTTAAAATTGAAGGAAGGGGAACTTTTCAAGCAGTTGTTGACTGGCGCTCTGGAATTGGAGATTATTCTAACGCCAGACGCATAGTAATGTTTTACCCAGATGGGATAGTTGAAGTCAAGGGGAAACTTTCAGTTGCAAAGCTTGATGGGGAGGTGATTGTTCTTGCTTCTTGAGGCACTCTCAAGGTATCCCCATGAAGGCTTAACAAGGGAACTTCTAGCATTAGGCATGTCATGGGTTGTAATGGAAGCAGGCTTAGAACCTGATAAAGAGGAGCTAATTGAGGCTCTAGAAGGAGCGTTAAACTCTCTAGAGAGTAGAACCAGGATTAATACATCAAAAATAGGACGAAATGATAGAAATTCTTTTAATGATGTCTTGCAAGCTTGGTTTAATAGAAGTACTCCTGAAACCTATGGAGAGCTTTTTGAACTTGTAATTAGAGAGACGATAAAACTCCTTAAAGAGGATAAAATAGATCCAAGTGCCTCATTATCTACCATAAAAACTGACAAAAATGGAACATACCTTGGAGTAGTGTATAAGGAAAAACAAGCTATTTTGCCTGCAATACTCAAACAGCCAGAATACTATGAATATCAAAGTAGCTTTCTAAAACCAACAACAGCTCGAAAAGCTCAGATACGTATGGATCCTCTGTGGTTTTCTTTCATGGCCCTTGGATTCTTTACGAGTTTCGCAGGGTTCATTAGTGGAAAGTACTATCTAATAACAAAACCAGGAATTGAAGGCTTCTGGCCATACGAGGTTGAAGACATTATTGAGCATGGTATCCTACCATTAACGAGCGCTGGAGCATCAGGAAGAATATCTCTGACCACT
Source organism: Pyrococcus horikoshii OT3 (assembly GCF_000011105.1). Lineage (NCBI taxonomy): Archaea > Methanobacteriati > Methanobacteriota > Thermococci > Thermococcales > Thermococcaceae > Pyrococcus > Pyrococcus horikoshii. Next base: position 826,996 of record NC_000961.1, on the reverse strand, counting down.
GAAGAGCTATATGAAATGAAATTGGCAATGAAGCTCGCTGAGGAGGAAAAGAATATTATCGATGAAGTTTATCCTGTAACTCTACACGTGATAAGCCTTGAAGGACAATCCTACACGGAACTTAAAACCATTCAACTAAACCTAATCGAACTAAACAATTACATAACGGAATATGTGAAGAAAATCAGGGCTAGTAAGGTGGGATCCATGTCCCTTCTTGTAGAACTCAAAGAAGGAGGTGCTACTGTAAAAAAATATCCTCTTTGGGCTCTTGTGGATATCGCAGAAAAAGAAGTCTGGAAAGGAGTTAAGGGAGATGAAGAGATGCTAGCTTATATCTTTGTAAAAGACTTGTATCGGGCTATTAATAGCGGAAAGAAGGATATAATTCAAGACTCAATTTTTAGACTGTTCCGACAGGGCAGGGCACTTTTAGAGGGAAGCAGCAGAGGGAGTGGGGAGTTCCGGAAGGTCATGAGAACATTTATGTGGGAGGAACACTTGGGGGTGCTCCTTTGAGAGCTTTTGAGGATGCACTCCAAAAGCTTGCAAAGGCAAAGGGATTTAAACCAGAGAGAAGGCCCCTACTTGAGGGGGCTTTTCATTTTATCACATCTTCAGAAAAACCGCCATTTTTAATTCTTCAAGCCCCTACAGGTTATGGAAAAACACTCCTAAGCTATGCTTTAGCAGTGCACTCTCTTTATGATGCTAAACTATTTGATAGAATCATTCATGTCCTTCCAATGAGATCGATAATAGAGGACATTCAGAAAACAGCAGAAGAGGCATTTGGATTTTCTAGAACTAAAATGATGGGTTCGAGCGGAGAATTTCTCCATCTTTTTCCCCTTAATATAACTACTGCGGACACTTTTACCTGGGACCTTCTAAAGCTCAACACAAAGAGGAGGCATAGAATTAAAGCGGGTAAAGAGTTTGGATATGATTATTTAACGCAAGCTTCAATATTAACATCGCTTGTTATCTTTGATGAAGCTCACTTCCTTCTTGAGGACAAGTCAATGGTAACTGCATTTTTGTCTGTTATTGAGTTTCTAACTTCTCAGAAAGTTCCCATTGTTATCATGACTGCTACCTTATCGGAAGCTCATAAGAAAATTTTCAAGAAGTATGCGAATAAAAATAATTACAACTTTAAAGTTTTGGATCCTGAAAATGATGATCCATTTATTAAGAGAGAACTAAAAAAAGACATTAAAATCGAATTTAATCGCGGAGACCCTCTAAACTTTATTGAGCCTGGGAGAAGAAACGCGATTATAGTAAATTCCGTCAAAAGAGCTGTTGAAATATTTGATAGAGCTAAAAATATATGGCCAGAAAGAGATAGAGTCATGCTAATTCATGGTAGAATGACTTCAAGCCATAAACGAGATCTCATTAACTGCTTAAGAAAGTGGCAGAAAGAAGGAGATTTCCTTCTTATAGGAACACAGGCAGTTGAAGCTGGTATTGACTTTTCAGTTGATTTAATGATAACCGACAGGGCTCCGATAAATTCACTCATTCAACGGTTTGGAAGAGTAGCTCGATATAAGAACGAAAAAGAAGGAGAGATCATTATTCTTGAAGATGCCCCCTATGGTCCTTATCCGGAGGATAAAGTTGAAAAGACGTTAGATCTAATGAAGAGAGGCCAGATCTTACCAAGAATTCCAGAAACATATCAGACAATAGTTACGGAAGTCCATAGGTCTATTACAAAAAATGTTAACAGAGAGCTTAAAGGAGAGTTAGTTCGACTCATGAAAGATCCAAGTAAGAGGGCCCCTGATGTTTTAAGTGCTGTAGAAAGCCTAACTGTTAGGGGAATTTCAATTATGAGAGATTTTTTAATTCCACTTCTAGTAGAGGACGATATGGTGTTAATAACTCCCCGTAAATTGCTGGAACTTTATTCTAAGGAGCTTGTGGAAATTAAAGGTTTTAATAAGGAGATAAAAAGTTTAGAAGATGCATACAAGGTGGCAAAATCTGTGGCACTTGGAGAGAACATTGAAATAATCTTCATAGGAAATTATGACTGGGAGCGTGGAATTCCATGAGCGTATGTACATTTTTTGAGAACAAAGTATGCGTAGAAACAATGGAGGATCACATAAGGAAAGGTCTTGAAATTATTGAGGGACTATATCTGCGAAGGGGCTATGGCCACTTTCTTTCCAAAATTTTGAATATCGATGTTAAACTTGCAGAAGAACTCTTAAAAAAGGCCTACATATTCCATGATATTGGAAAGTGTCTTGAAGAGTTCCAACAAAGGCGGGAAAAGTTCAGGTTTCACGAGGTATACTCTGCTTTAGTAGCGAGAGAAGTCTTTAAGAAATATGGAGATATAGGTGGTGTAGTTTCTGTTGCGATACTTCTCCATCATCACAATTGGATAAGAGAAAAAAGTCCCAAAAGGCCAAGAAACCTTAAGCTTTGTAACGAATGTCTTTCCATAATCAAGAAACTTTCTGGAGAAAAGATACCAGAAGAAATCCCATGGAGAAATTGGATCGAATTCACAGAAGAAGCTGAAGAGATCATGAGAACAAATCTAAGGGGTGTGTACTCTATTTTACTTCCACTAGTCGTTGCTGACAACTATGCTGCAGCGGTGAATAGAGGTGGAAAGAAGAGTGCCCTTGGAAAGGAAATTTTCGAAGTTCTAAAAGTTAGGGGGTGGAAGGTTGCTAGTAGTTTTTCCAGTAGGTTTTGATGAAAAATTTATTATCAGGGCTTTAGTAAGAAAAAGAGAGGGTGTAAATGGTCTTGAACCCAAAGATAAGCTCCTGATGATAGTTCCAGAAGATTACCAAAGAGAGCAGAGAACACTTAATGCAATAGACTCTATAAAAAATATTGCATCTCCAATAATTGGAGAAAAGAATATTATAATTTTAGAAGTTCCCCTTAATGGTGAGGAGATGGTAACTAGAATATCCCATGCTATAACGGAAAATATCACAGACGATCGTCTCATCTTGGCAGTTCTTTCAGGTGGTATGAGGCCATTTATTGTATCCACGCTCTTAGCACTTCTGACAATTAGAGATGTCAGAGTTATCATAGAAAGTGACTTCGAAAACCTTTCAGGATACATCTCCTTAGAATTAGGAACATTCCTAGCCCCATCCAAAAGGAGATGGGCAAAGATAATTTGTGGGCTTCTCGAAGGGAAAAGTGTGAGGAGAATATCTGAAGAGCTTGGACTCTCTCCAGCAACAATCAGCTATGAGCTGAAAGAAATGGTAAAATATAACCTTGTTAAGCCTGAAAAACCTAATGAGAGAACTCCCAAGTACCTGGTAACAAAAGCTGGAAAGATATACATGAGACTTCAAAGGGAAAAATGTCATAAAGAAGATCCCTAAAGAGAGAAGTTTATGCTTTTAACTAATAGCAACCAGTAGACAATAAAAACACTTATAAACTGATATATCAATTGATATATCAGGTGATAATTTGGAAAAGCCCAAGTTTAAGGGGCACCTAAAGCTCCTAATACTGAAGCTCCTGGAAGAAAACCCCCTGCACGGATATGGCATTATGTCAGAACTGGAGAAGACCTTTGGTATAAAGGTAAGCCCAGGTGCAATCTATCCAATCCTATCATCTCTAAGAAAGAGTGGATTAATTGAAGTGGCAAGAGAAGGAAAGAGGGAAAAGAAGCTCTATAGAATAACGGAAAAAGGAGAAGAATACCTTAAAAAACACGAAGACGAAGTTGAAGAAGCTTTGGAGATTGCAAATAAGCTTAAAGAATTCTCGGAACTTGGAGGTAGGGAAGTTGCGCAGGTTCTAAGGGAAGTCATTGAGAACATTGACAAGCTTTCCGAAGAGCAGAAAACCGCTTTAGCGAGGGAATTTTCTGAGTTCGTTAAGAGGATCAAGATAATCCTCCTGGGGGGTGAATAAGGTGGAGGCTATAATAGTGGAGAACCTCGTTAAAAAGTATGGAGACTTTGAAGCTGTAAGGGGGATATCCTTTAAGGTAAGACGGGGTGAAATATTCGCTTTCCTGGGACCAAATGGAGCTGGAAAAACGACGACAGTTCATATGTTAACCACGCTACTGAAGCCCACTTCGGGAAGAGCAATAGTAGCTGGGCACGATGTTGTTAAAGAATCCAGGGAAGTTAGAAAGAAGATAGGAGTTGTTTTTCAAGATCCAAGCGTTGACCGAGAACTAACGGCCTGGGAAAATATGTACATTCATGGGAGGATCTACGGGCTTAAAGGACAAGAACTGAAAAAGAAGATTGAAGAGTTGTTAAAATTCGTTGAACTCTGGGAGTTTAAGGATAGGCAGGTAAAATACTTCTCTGGAGGTATGCAAAGGAGGCTGGAGATAGCGAGGGCTTTAATCCATGAGCCGGAAGTCCTCTTTTTGGATGAACCTACAATAGGGCTCGATCCCCAGACAAGGGCCCATATTTGGGAGTACATCAAGACGATGAAGGAAGAGCATGACATGACGATATTCCTAACCACTCACTACATGGATGAAGCTGAGCAACTTGCAGACAGGATAGCAATCATAGACCATGGAAAGATAATTGCTGAGGGTACGGCTGAGGAGCTGAAGAAGTTGGTAGGTAATGATATAATCTACGTTAAGTTTGAGAAACCGACGTGCATACAAGCCGAGTTCATAAGGGGATGTAAGGTTCTCAACAACGGAAGGGTTGCCCTAGAAGTTAAGAACGCAGCAGAAGCTTTACCCCTGGTCTTTGAAAAAGCTAGGGAGATGGAACTCAAGATTTTAGAAGTTACTTATCACCGTCCAACGTTAAACGATGTGTTCTTGCACTTAACTGGTAGAGAAATAAGGGATGAAGCTTCTGAAAAGCCAACAATGCCAATAAGGAGGTGGAGGAGATGAATGTCTTCTTAACGATGATTTACCGTGAGCTTAAGAGGTTCATAAGGTCACCTTCTAGAATAATAGGGAGCATTCTAAATCCCTTACTTTGGCTGATCTTTTTCGGAAAGGGATGGAGCGGGGTGTTCAACTTTCCCATGGCCACGAGGATATTCGGCGGAGTTGACTACATGACTTACCTAGTCCCGGGAGTCGTTGTAATGACGGTATTTGATATGAGCTTCTTGCAAGGATTAACGATAATATGGGATAAGCAGTTTGGTTTCATGAAGGAAATTCTAGTGGCCCCTGCAAGCAGAGTTGAGAGCATCCTGGGAAGGATAACGGGAGGAGCAATAGTTGCAATGATCCAGGGATTTATAATGGTAGCATTAAGCTTTATTGTAGCGAATCTAAAAGTTTCCGGGGTAATACCAACGCTCATCCTGGCCTTCTTCGTAGGCGTAGCAATAGCGGGCTTGGGTGTTGCAGTAGCCCTTAAGATGAGTAGCATGGAGGGGTTCCAGATAATAGTGATGATGCTAATGCTCCCAATGATGTTCCTCAGCGGTGCATTCTACCCAGTAAGGACTATGCCAAACTGGATGCAGTGGCTAGCAAAGATAAACCCCTTAACGTATGCAGTTGATGGGGCTAGGTACTATCTTGCAGGGGTAACTCCAACTTTTGGGATTATGCAGGATTGGATAGTCTTAATACTCCTAGCTTTAGTGTTCGCTGGATTTGCAGGATTGGAGTTTAGAAAGGCCTATCTTTCATGATTTTTGTTTATTTTTCTCTTCGTGACGAGAAGGCAAAGGCATTAGTGAAGTCATTGATTGAAAGGAGCTTCACTTTAGTCATAAACCCTGTCGTTTTCTCTGAAACGGCTTATAAAGTTATGTTCACCTTAGCCCTTCGAGATGGATTGAAGGGCGTTTATGATCTCAGAAAGCATTTAGATAGATATGCTTGGGTTTATGGAAAAGTCAAAAAATCGATTGAACTGCTGATAAAGAATGAACTTTTGAGGATAGTCGAAGTCAACGCAGAAATTGGGGAGAAATACGCTCTTTTAACCAATGATGCTATAATAGTTGCCACTTGCAAATATTACGAAATTCAGAAAATAGCCACTTTTGATGAAGACTTTAAGAAAGTTGATTTTATCGAAATTATCGATTCATCATTATAACTTCTTCCTTTTCTTAGAAGGTTCCATTTGTTATGTTGAAGGCTCTCGCAGAATATTGGACTACTTAAAGGGACTTATGCCTATAAATTATGAAAACAATGAGTTTTTAGTTACAAATCAAGTTGAAGTGCCTAGAGAAGGACTGGAAAGAAGAATGCAGGCAGATTAAACGCTATGAAAAAGAGATGCCCAAGCTTTTCAAGTACGTTTAGTTCGTTGGTGATAAGGTTGTTCCATGGCTTTCAGTTCATGATATCATGCGAAATATTGAGAGAAGCTGGAAAATGCTTTTTAGGGGATCTCCTCATCTGTCCCTATAGCAAGACTTCAACACCCAACTTCCTTGCAAGTTTTTGGTTTTTGATCAAAAGTTGCTAGATTCTACTGAACTCATATCATTAAACTGTGGCAAAGAGAGGTTTTTCCTTTCGAGAAGGTCAACTTAGATCTGATATATTCAGAGAGCATTATCTTGGCATCTCTACTTGAAAATCCTTGACTCCTAAAAAACCACACGTACTCCTGAAGTACTGTGGGAGGAATGTACCATCTATCAAGAGAATCCAAAAGAGATCTAGCCTTTTTGTGAAACTCAGAATCGATAAATGTATCATAAATTAACACTATATGCATTCTTTCATCCCTTCCACTATTGCTTTCTCAATTTCTTCGGGAGTTAACTTTTTACCCAACTTGAGTGTTTTTCTTTCTTTTTTGAGCCTTTCTATAATAATTTTCCCATCTTCGAGCTTAACCTCGAGTAGTTCACCTTCTTTAATTCCAAGGGCCTTTCTAATTTCCGCGGGAATTGTTATTCGATAATTTCGAGTAACCTTCGTTATTGGCATGCTACACTCACCTAATGCCATCCTTCGTTAGCACAACATATAACCCCTTCTCCCTCACGTGCTCTATCAACCTCTTGTAAGTTTCGTGAGATGAAAGCGTTGAGGAATCACCAATCATGATAAGCTTCCTCTTAGCCCTGGTTAAGGACACGTTTAGCCTCCTCAAGTCCTTGAGAAAGCCGATCTCTCCCACCTTGTTAGAGCGAACAAATGATAGAATTATCACTTCCTTTTCCCTTCCCTGGTAGCCATCTACTGTCTTGACTTCAACCTCCTCGGGAACGTTCAAGCTTATCAAGTCCCTCTGGTCATCGTAAGGGGTAATTACTCCTATCATTTCCGCTTTAACTCCACTTTCTAAGAGCTTTTCTACGATTTTACTCACTATCTTAGCCTCTAATGGATTCTCCCTGCTTTCGCTTCCCCTCCTCTGCCTTTCAAACCTATTGTCGAGCATGCAAGTATCTATGAATACGAGGACGTTGCTTGGATCTAGGATATCCCTCCATATTCCGGTGGCGTTAACTTTAATTCCGAGGTCTCCCAGGGTTATGTTTTTCACCCTTTCATCGGCAACTATCCTTCCATCGTAAAACTCCTTGCTCGGAAACTCCATTATCCTCTCGTTCATCCTATATTGAATTGTTAGCATTTCGCTCTTCCACGGATACCTCTCAATTAAACCTTCGAAAAGCGTGTGAGAGAGCTCCTGGGCTTCCAAGCTTAAGATAGTAGGGGGAAGTTGCTTGTGATCTCCAGCAAGTATAAACCTATCAACCTTATTCAAGGGAATTAATATGCTCGGTATCGTTGCCTGAGTTGCCTCATCTATTATCGCAACATCGTAATCGGTAGCATCAACGACTTCAAGGGCCGCGGAAGAGTTAGTTGTTAAAATTACATCAGCTTCCCTAATTATATCCCTCGCAATTCTCTCCTCAAGCTTCCTAGCATCCTCAAAGGCCTTCTGAACCTGCCTGTTTAGTTTTATCCACTCGGCCATCTCCTTTATTAGCCTGGCCGAGAGTCCTCTGATCCCTCTCCTCCTCTCCGCTAGCTTAATTATCTCAGCATCACTTAATCCTCTCCTGAACTTTGGGGTCGGCTTTGTATAAGTATCCCTCTTCTCGGCCAAGCTCTGCCCTATCACCCTTAGCTCCCTAAGCTCGCCGTAGAGCTCGTGCTGGGTAATGAGGTAAGCTAAGGTTGTCTCGTGTAAATGCCTCGAAACCCTACTTGGGTGCCCCACCCTGACTATCTTGACTCCATCTTTAGCTAATCTTTCAACTAGGTTATCCACGGCCACGTTGCTCTCGGCTGTAGCTAGAACTTTGTTCCCCCTCTTCACTTCCTGCCTAATTAGCTCAACTAAAGTCCTTGTCTTCCCGGTTCCAAACGGGCCATGGATTAGGAAGAAGTCTTCACTACCTAAACCCTTAGCTATCGCTTTCCTTTGAGAGGAGTTTAGGCTCTTGTCAAATGGTTCAAAGCTAACTTCCTCCCCTTGGGAAGGCTCATCTAAACCAAGGTAAAACTCCAAAGCCCTTTTCCCAGCCTTCTTAACCCTGTCGAGGTTTTCGAGCCATCTCCTGAAGGTTATGTCGTTGGCGTAAAGATCAATTCTCACATCCCTAAGGGCCCACTCTGGGACTGTTTCTAAGGCAACAACGATGAACCTCTTCCCCTTCTCAACAACGGTTCCCAGGAGATCGCTCTTCAACGGATCTCTCTTGCTTATAACCACCAAATCCCCAACGCTGATCTCGGTCTTTATCTCCCTATTCCTCCCGTACTTAACCAAGAAGTAGCCGAGCTCCTCTCCAGCGATTTTACCGTTCAAGTTGAGAATTGCTCTACCTAGCCTTTCCCTCTCCACTCCGCTGAGCCTTTTCATCTCTAACCTCATAGCCTCTATTTCAGCTTCCTTCTCGATTTCAACTAACTCCTTAAGCCTGTTTATGAAGCTCTTTATGTTCATCAAAATCGGCTCGAAATGTTCAATTCAAAAAGTTTTGGTATAAGGTTGTTAGTACTCATCCGACACTATAACAATTCACCAGATAAAAGTTTTAAATTGTAAAATGTGAAGTTAATGTGTCTTAACACTCCAAAGAATAAATTGGAGGCACTTGCATGGATGAGCTGGATATTAAGTTCGCAGTCTTTGTAGTCATTTTCATTTTAATTGGAGCTTACTTCATCGGAATTCCTGAGTCGAAAGACAAGGCGGAACCTCCCTCCCCATATGTATACCCAAAAGAATACATTGAAGAGATGAGGAAACAGTTTTCTCTAGTAAATTTCAGCGGACTTACTACCGATGGATCATTAATACCGCAGATAAACTCTCTTTTCTCAGAGCTTAATAGCACAAGGAAATGTAGCATTTTGATTGGCGATATGGAGAAGGATTTTTATTCAGGTAGAATTTACACGTTCGTTCCAACTTTTGCCTACCTAGTAGCTGACAAGATAGAATGCAATGACATTAAGGGAAACGTTAGCCTGGCTTTGAGTGAGGTAAAAGGGTTACTAAATGAAATAAGGGAAATTGAAAGAACAAGGGGACAGTCTCCATGGTTAACCGTCGCGGAGCTTTACTTGGGGTGGTCCCAGAACCCGAACATGACATCAGTAAGAGCAGCACTCACAATGGAGTACCTCATCCCCTTCATTAAGGAGCACATAGATGGTAAATATGTGAGAATAAACTTTAACCTCTCTAACATCAGCGAGACCAGGAGGAAAATCATAGAGATGGAAGAGGCTTTAAAGAATGATAAAACTCAAAAAACCGGCTTAGTAATCCTTGCCTTGGCCTGGCTAAACATGTCAGAGGAGAGTTACAATAGGGGAGAAAAATCCCTAGCCCTGTGGTACTATTCAGTTGCACTTGCATACCTTAACTTGACGGAATCAAAGTGGGCCAATGCTCCTCACCCATATTTCATTGGGGGAGGGCTTCAAAGTGAGAGGGATGTACCGTACAACATAACAGGTATTAGGGAAGAGGTCTACAGGAGGGCCCTTGCTTTTGCAAAGAAAAAGGGTAAAGGGCCTTATGCAGAGCTATTGTCCAACTATGTCCTCCTTGAGCTTAGGGAGCTTGACACTTATACCCTTCCAAAGCTTTCTAATCCAAACAATCCCCTCCTAAAGTACTATCCCTACGCTACGTATGAAGCGTATCTACGCCTTTTAGGTATGGTAATGGCTTTGGAAATTTTCAGCTCGTACTTTTCCTAATCTCCTCGTACTCTTTCTCATCCACGTACCTTCCAGAGACAACGATAAACTTCTTTGGCTTTACAACCCTGGGATACTTCCTGATGTTCCTGAGCACGAGAACCATCCATGGCCTCTTTCTCCTCCCAGAACCCCATCTGCTTCTCTCCTTATCGTACCTCCTCAACTCCTCGGGGGTTAGGAAAAGCTTATCCCCGTACTTCTTTATTATCTCCTCCACGTTGGTGTAGTGTTCAACCCTCTCAACCTCTGCTTCCCCATGCCACCCTTGATTTTCCCTGGAAGCGTAGAAGATAACCTTCATTCCCTCTTCAACCTTGAGCGTTGCCGGCTTCACGAAGACGTTCTTTCCCTCGAATATCCTATTTAGGTACTCCCAGGGAACTGGAAACGTCACCGCCTTCATAAAACTCCCCAAATGATTTATAACTCCAATTAAAAATAAATGTTTCTGGTGCATATAGAATGGAGAAGAGGTTGATTGAGAGTCCCAATTTTCCAATTGAAGAGGTTAATGAAAAGAGCCTGAAGGAGAAGGGCCCAGGGAGGCCCCCTTACTGGGAGATGGTATTCTGGTGGACTAGGAAGCCATTGATAGGGGCAAGGGCTATAATAGCGGCCTCCCTTCTCCCAGAAGATTACGACGTCAATAAGTTTAAATCCAAGATAAGGCTTAGCGAAGGCCATAAAGCTAACCCAGAGCCAATGTTTAGGGGGAAGAAGCTCCTCGATCCTTTTGCCGGGTTTGGCTCAATCCCACTCGAAGGTTTAAGGCTTGGCCTAGATGTTACCGCAGTCGAGCTCTTACCCACTGCATATATCTTCCTCAAGGCCGTCCTTGAGTATCCAAAGAAATTTGGGAGGCAATTAATCAGGGACGTGGAGAAATGGGGAAACTGGATAACCGAGCAGTTGAAGAACGACCCCGAGATTAAGGAGCTTTATGACGAGGATGTAGCCGTTTACATTGGAACCTGGGAAGTTAAGTGCCCTCACTGTGGGAGGTGGACTCCAGCCGTGGGAAACTTCTGGCTTGCCCGAGTTAAGGATGGAAAGAACTACAAGAGGCTCGCTTACATGAAGATAGATCCCAATGGGGAGGTAAGAATAATTGATCTAAATGAGATATTCGCAGATGTCTCTGGGGCCAAGGTAAGCACGGAGAGGGGAGAGATAATCCTGGAGGGGAAGGGATACGTGGAGAAGGTCAAGAAGGCTATTGAAAGGGGGAAGCTCAAAGAGGAGGACGTTGAAATAGAAGGAGACAAAGTCGTTTTCAAAGTTCCAAGGCCGAATATAGAGGGTAGGAAAAGCCAGCTTGTTTGCCTATCATGTGGTAACGTGATTAAGTATGCAGATGAAGAGGGAAATCACTACATTGAAAAGCCTAAGGGAAAGAACGTGGACTTCTATGTGAAGTTCGCTCTGAGGAAGTATCACGAGGGGAATGAGAGGTTTGCAAGGCAAAGATTGCTCGTGAAGGTGAAGGTTAAAAACAAGGATCTGATCTTCGAGCCTGCAACGAGGGAAGACAATGAGAAGCTCTGGAAGGCGAAGGAGAAGGTCAAGGAGATGGTTGAGAAGAAAGACCCTGATGTACCGACTGAGAAAATGCAACCCTATGGTGGAGCTACTCTTGGAGATATTTATAAGGTGTTCATCAGTTGGAATAACCTATTCAACCCCCGCCAGCTCCTCACGCTGATTAAGATTGTGAGGCTGATAAGAGAAGTGGGCAAGAAGGTCGAGGAGGAGAAAATTGCTGAGGGCTGGAGCAAGGAGAGGGCCTTTGAATACGCGGAGGCCGTGGCAACGTATTTGAGCATTGTTCTGGTCAGGTTAATGAACTTTAATTCAATATGTACTTCATGGTATTCTGGATCTCTTTTGACAAATAAAATCCAGTCCTCTTTGTCATTTAGAGGAATTGCAATGGTATGGAACTGGGGAGACACTAATATCCTTTATGAGGAGGGAAATTCATATTCTTTCAGAAAAAGTACTGAATCTGTCTTGAGGGCTCTCCAGTACCTCACCTCAGCCCTCTCGTCCTCCCAGAAAACTCTCGCGGACTTCACGGGCAACTCCATTAAAGTCCTCCAGGGCGATGCAACCTCTCTCAACCTCGGCGAGAAGTTCGACGTCATCGTGACCGATCCACCCTACGCTGACGACGTCCCCTACACGGAGCTTTCCGACTTTTACTACGTCTGGCTGAAGAGGGCTTTGAGCGACGTTGAGAACGGCAAACTCGTTCCAAGGTTCCACAGAGAGGCGTTCTTCAAGAGAATTGGCCCTAAGTGGGTCGAAATAAAGACGCAGTGGCAAGAGTTTGCCAAGAAGGAGGTTTCGATGTATCCAGCGAGGTTTGATGGAAAGTCAGGCAAAGAGGCTAAGGAAATCGCCTCAAAGCACTTCGAGAACCTCTTCAGCCAGGCATTCGTGGCCATGAGGGAACACCTCAAGGACGATGGAATACTAGTTACTTACTACGCCCACACCGACCTAGAGAGTTGGATTACCCTGATAGAAGCCGGATGGAGAAAGGCAAAGCTCCAAGTGACGAGGGCCTTTCCCCTGGGAACGGAGTCATCCCAGAGAGTCACCGCCAGAGGAAAGATGGCCCTTGACACTTCAGTAGTAGTTGTTTGGAGAAAGAGGAATGAAGAGAAGGAGGTTTGGGTAGGTGACATTGAAGAGACCTTAACAGAGGTGGGAATGAAGAGTGCCAAGGAATTCATTTCCCACGGTTACCACAGGTTGAATCTCCTCTATGGTGTAATGGCCTCAGTTCTCTCGGAAGTTACAAAGTATAAAGCAGTAAAATCCCCAAAGGGAGAGCTGAGCGTGAGGGAAATCTTGGAGAAGTACGTATATCCAGCGACGATTAGGGGAATAGTGGGGGCTATAACTGAAGATGTAAAAGCTGAAACGCTCTCAAGAGAGGGGATATTCTACACAGCTTATAAGGTGCTCTTTGGAAACGCAAAGGTTTCGCCGAATGATATAATACTACTAAACCTAGCTACGGCCGTAGATTCTTCAAGTCTTCAAAAGCTGAGAATTTTGAAGAGAGTAAATAGCGAGATCACCCTATACTCTCCCGACCTTCTAGGTAAGAAGGCCCTAGATGCTAGGGAACTTCAAAAGTTCCTTAAGGAAAGGGGTGCGGAAAAGTATAGAAACTCCATAGATGTTCTTCACGTGCTTGAGCACGCCTCTCTCCTGGGGGCTTCAAAGGTCAGGGAGACGATTGAGGAGCTAAAGAGTAAAATGGAAGTGAACGAGGCAATTTCTATTGCAAAGCTCGTAGCTTCCTATTATAAGAGAATTTATTCCTTAACCCTGGGAATTAAAGATGAGAAAGAAATAACAAAGAGGTTAGAGAAAGACGGCCTTTATGAGGTTATTCTTATGGAGAGACTTGTCAAAGCTGTTAGGGGTGAAATGTTATGAAGTTTGGAAAGCATGAAGTTTGGGAAGACGTTTTGGATGAAAAGCTTGATGAGGAAGTGGCTCCAGAATTGTACAAAATAGTGGAAGGAAATGCTCCTACAATTTACCTCGATTCAGTTGAGTTCTTCAAGAGAACTTACTTCACATCTTCCATAGTTGAGATTTTGGAGAAAGTGATAAAGACGCTAAGGGGAGATGAAAAGAACAATGTTATCTTAATATACTCTTTATTCGGTGGAGGTAAGAGCCACACTCTATTGAGCGTATACCACGCTTTAAGGAATCCACGAGCGCTCAGAGAAAAAGAGGTACTGGAAGGCCAGAGAAGAAATATCAGGGAAAAGTTGGAAGAGTTGAGCTATCTTGCCGAAAACATCAATGCGAGGATAATCATTGTACATGGTCAAACAAACATTGGACAGCCGAGCACACCACTTAATGGAAAGATTAGAACCGTCTGGGGTTACATAGCACACTCCCTGGGAAAGTACGAGCTCGTGGAAGACTATGACAAGAACTTGACTGTTCCTCCAATAGAGGTTTTGGTAAAGCTCTTCCAGGAGGAAAATGTCCTCCTGCTCATAGATGAGATTGCTCACCACGTGCAAACACTTTCAAGGAGCGCCAATGAGGAAGATAGGAATTACGCAGAGAATGTTGCAAACTTCCTCCACAACTTAGCGAAAGCGTTAACCGTTACTAGGAGTATTATGATACTAACCCTACCAATGGAAGGTGAGGGGAAAGTCGAGGATCTATACGACAGGAAGACCGTCAACAGCATCTGGAGTGCGGTAACTAAGGTAGCTGGACATAACCTTTACTCCCCAATGAGAACTGAGGGAAGGGAAAACGAGCTCATTGAGGTTTTGAAGAAGAGGATATTCAAGAGGATAGATGAGGGGGAGAAGGAGAGAGTTTTGCTCAAGCTAAGGGAGGTTATGAGCAACAGAGAGATATTTGGAATATCCTCAAGTTTCCTTGAATCCCTCGAAGCTAGCTATCCCTTTCACCCTGAGTATATAGAAGTGCTAAGAAACATAATAGAGAGGACTAGCCTCCAGAGGACTAGAGATCTCATAAAGATTACGAGGATAGTTGTGAGAAAACTCATCAACGCTCCCCCTGAGATAATAATGCCTTATCACATAGACCCCGAGGATGAAGCTATAAAAGGGCTTTTCTTTGGGAAAAGGACAACTTTCGCAGATTACAAGACTGTTTTTGAGGTAGATATCAGCGAGGAGAAAGTTAAAACCCTCTCAAATCCAGAACTGGGGAAGATAATATTAAGGTATATATTCCTCAAGACTTACCCGTTTGACAGTCCACGTCCACACCCAGGATTTCCAACGCCAGAGAGTATTGCTAGGGGGGTTTACGAGCCGGAGACCTTCGAGAAGAACAATTGGCTACCAGCAGATATAAAGGACACTATAGAAGAGATAGGAAAAAGTGTGAAGTTCATGTACCTTGCAAAGAAAGACAAGACGTTCTGGTTCTGGAGGAGAGCCAACGTAAGTAAGTTTGTTGAGAGCAAGGCGAGGGAGCTCATTGAAACCAGTTATGGAGATGTTTGGCTTTCCCTTGTGAAGTACGCTGATAAATTCATTAGGGAAGGGAAAAGCCTGAGGAGGAAAAGGTCTTCTGAGGGAGAGATACCATTTTTCAAGAAGAATATGATTATAGTTACGAAGGATCCCCAGGAGTTGAGGGATACTCCGGAGTACAAGCTCGAGGTTATTGTAAGGGATGACGTAAGTAGGGATACGCTAGAGAGGCTAATATTCTTTGAAAACACCTCGGCTAGAACGTACAGGAACACCGTGGTGGTCTGCTACTTGGCTGAAAAATCGTTAGATACACTAATAGAACTCACGGCAAGGGTCCTTGCCTGCGATGAGGTGATGAAGGAGATAAAAGCCATATATGGTAAGTTTGGTAAGGATGTTGAGGAGATACAGAAAAACATGGTTAGGGAGATTATGGAAAAAGCCCTTGAGGATCTGGAAAATCAGTTCATAATTTCATTTAAGCACGTAGCTTACCCAGAGGGTGACAAAGTAAAGATCGTGGATGCCCCAGCCTCCTCAAGGTCGGTAGTTGAGAATGTATATTCAGCTCTCGTATCAAGGGGTAAAATAGTAGAGGAAGAGGCCGACTTTGAGTGGCTTAGGGATGTTCTTGCAGAAGTTGGGATAGACTTCCCAGGAAGGGGATACACATTCTCAGAGCTGAGAAATGTGTTCAGGACTAATCCGAGGTTACCCATGATAGCTGATAAGGTACTAACAGAAATCATAAGAAAGGCCGTGGAAAAATTAATGATTGGAATTGAAAGGGGTGGAAGGATATTCTTCAAGAAGATTTACAAGGAGATACCAAGCGAAGAGGAGAAAGGCCACCCCCCGGCTAATATAGAGGTAAAGGATGTAATACTGCCCAGAGAGGTAGCACTTCAGAGGCAATTGTGCTCCCTACTAAATGAAGAAAAAGACCTCATTGCGGAAAAGAACGGTGAGAAGTACCGGATTAAAGTTTGGTACGAGATTCACATACCAGAGGAAAACCTTGCGATACCGTTGAGGAGCATAGTGGGAGAGGAATGTGAAGTAAAAGAAGACCTGAATAGAATACTCTGGGGATACATAGTAGAAAAGAGAGAACAAAAGAAAATTATGGAAGGAGAGTTCGAAATAAGTGTTAGTAGGGCAAGCATAACGGGTAAGCCGGGAGAAGAGGTTGAAGTTGAAGTAACGGTGAAGCCGATAAGCGATGACGAATTCACAGTGTCCTTATCATCGAGCTTTGGGAAGTTAGAAGTGGATGAAGTTGAGCTTAAGGGCGGGAAAGTCAGGGTTAAGTGGAGAGGGAGGATTCTGAAGGTTAAAAGGGAGGTCGTCATAAGAGGAAAGAGCAACAAAGGAAAGGAAGCAGAAGCAAAAATACTTCTAATTCCAAAGTTGGAGGATGTCATAGAAGTTAAAGAGATAAAAGAAGAACACAAAGGATATTTACTACTCTCAGTTCACTCCATTAAAGATGTGGACTCTCTAGACAGGATAGAGTTCAAAGGAAGTGCTAGCGGAAGCCTTGAATTTGAGGAACCACTATGGAGAACCGAGTTCCAGGATGTTGACTTGGAAGTTTTCAAGCACATAGTAAAGGAAATGAAGGAATTCTTTGAGAGCAACCCAACAATCAATGTTGACGTTGTTGCGAGTGAAGAAGTTGTCATAAACGACCTGGTGATTGAGAAGCTAAGACCACTATTTGGAAAGGTAAAGTTTAGGCTCAAAAGGAGGGAAAGCTAATGGGAATGAAGTATTTAATAAAGCTGAAGTACATTAAGCCCGTTCAACTAGCGGTAAATAGAGAGCAGAAGCTCGCCGAATTTTATCCAATTTTTGAGGACGGTACGCTAGGGAAAGTGGAAGCAAAGGCCAGGGTATTTCTACCGGAATATTCCGATTTTGCCAAGGGACTTGGGTTTGAAGTAAAGAAGAGAAGAATGACAACTGAGAATGACTACGCCTACCTAAGGGCCATGATCTATGGAGTAGTCATGGGCGTTCTTAGAAACCCAGGGGATTGGGAGAGGCTCGAGGAGAGAGTCCTCGAGATGGAGCCCATTGAGCTCCGATACTGGGCTTCAAAGTTTAGAAATGTTTACTGGAAATACAAGAACATGAGGAGGCTGATGTTCCTCGCCAGAAGGTTCATGGAGGTTGAGATGATTTGAGATGGTTGATTAGGGATGTTATACTTCACAACCCTCACCTTTTTGTTTATTCCTATTCTGATAAAGGCATTATTCCTTTCAAGCATCAGTTCCAGACCCTCTATCATGCCATGCTTATAAGGCCAGTGAGGCTCATGATTGCGGATGAGATAGGCCTCGGAAAGACAATACAAGCCCTCTTAATAGCAAAGTATCTCGATCTCAGGGGGGAGATTAAGAAGGCCTTGATAGTTGTTCCGAAAGTTCTTAGGGAACAGTGGAGAGAAGAAGTCAAGAGGATTCTAGAGGAAGCACCAGAGATCATAGATAGGGGGATTGAAATTGAAAGGAAGCTGAGAAGGCCGAGGAAGTATTTCATAATATCAATAGACCTAGCAAAGAGGTACACCAAAGAGATAACCAGCCAGGATTGGGATTTAGTGATAGTGGATGAAGTTCACAATGCTACCTTGGGAACACAAAGGTATGAATTCCTCAAAGAGCTAACGAAGAATAAGAATCTAAACGTAATCTTCCTTTCAGCAACCCCGCACAGGGGAAATAACAAGGATTACTTGGCGAGGCTTAGGCTACTCGACCCAACGCTTCCTGAGGAAATATCTCCAACAAACGAAAAGAAGCTTTATATGAGGACAAGGGGAACGCTCGTTCTAAGGAGAACTAAGAAAGTTGTTAATGAGCTTGAAGGAGAAGTATTTAAGAAGTGCCACTTTGGGGCTATTGTCGTTGATGTTAGCGATGAGGAGAGGAAGTTCTTTGAAGAATTGAATAGAGCACTATTCGAGTTAGTTAAGGATCAAGCGGATTACTCTCCTTTAACCCTTCTTGCAGTCATAATTAGGAAGAGGGCATCCTCCAGCTATGAGGCGGCCCTAAAAACGCTGACAAGAATTGTTGAAAGCTCTCACAGAGGTAGGAAAGAAAAGGCAAAAGGGATCGAGGAATACGTTGAAAAGATATTTAGAATGGGATATGAGGAACTTGAAATAGAGGAGTTTGAGGAGATAGACGATGCGATACATAAAATAATAGATGAGTATAGGGGGTTTCTGGACGAAAGACAACTCGAAAAACTTAAGAGGGTTTTAGAGCTCGGAAAGAAAATCGGCAATAAGGATAGTAAGCTTGAAGTTATATCGGATATAATCGCCTACCACATTAGAAAGGGAGAGAAGGTAATAATTTTTACTGAATTTAGAGATACGCTCGAATACATACTTGGAAAGCTACCTGGCATCTTAAGGGAAAGACATGGTATTTTACTGGAAAGTGATGATATTGCAAAGCTCCACGGGGGTATGAAGTCTGAGGAAATAGAGAGGGAAATTAAGAAGTTTCACGAAAGATCAGACTTGCTAGTTTCTACAGACGTTGCATCTGAAGGTCTTAATTTGCACGTTGCTAGCGTGGTGATAAACTACGAAGCTCCCTGGAGCCCGATAAAGCTCGAGCAGAGGGTAGGGAGAATATGGAGACTCAATCAGAGAAAGGAAACTAACGCGTACACAGTGTTTCTTGCAACGGAAACGGATTTAGACGTTCTAAATAACCTCTACAAGAAAATAATGAACATAAAGGAGGCCATAGGAAGTGGGCCTATTATTGGAAAGCCAATATTCAAAGGAGATTTCGAAAACTTGTGGAGGGAAGACGTTGAGGAAAGGAACGAGGAAGTTTCAGAGTATGAACTCATCCTTGCTTCAATTAAGGGACAACTCAAGGGTTATGCGGGGGCCTTAGTTAGAACCCTCAGGATATTGAAACAGAAGGTTGAAAATGCAGTCCCTGTAAATCCCGCGGGTAGTATAAAGAGAGAGCTGAGTTTAATTTTGGAGGATACCCCTGATATAGAAGTTTTAAAGGGGATCGTTGAGAAGAATGTCCCAAACCCATTTCGCCTGGTAAGAGCACTCTTAAGAGAGAATAGCAAAATTGAAGGAATTCAGGTCTTAGTCAAGGGATACAATGGTTCTATGGATGTGTACTATGTTCTATTTTACGACGAAGAGGGTAGGGAAGTTTATAGATATCCAATATTGGTTGAAAATGGAAGGTATTTTATTGGATTTAACATACTCCGGAGAATTAGCGAGGTACTAACCAAGGAGTACAAGATCGTCAAAGGGGTAAGCAAAGGTACCGATTATAAAGTTAGGACGCTGATCATGGACAGGGTCTATTTCCCCATAATAGGTAGGTATATGGATTACGAAAAGCTGAGCATTAAGAGGGATAGGCTTTTTAAGAGGATCAAGGTTGAGATAAAGAAGGTTCTTGAAATAAAAGGAGTTAGTGAGGGAGAATTCGAAATTATTAAGAGGGTTCCTGTTGAAATTGTAAAAGTACTGGGACTCGATTTTACCAATGTAGAGTTACCCACCGAGGAGTACATTAAGGCCCTTGAGAGAAATTTTGTTCCTCTGAACAAAATCCTTGAAAGTGAAAGGAAGGCCATGGAAATAGTCATGGAGCTGGAAAAGACTAGAGGATACAACGTTGAGGATGTATCTTTAAGGGAGCACTACGACATAAGAGCCTTTAAAGATGGAGAAGAGAAGTATATAGAGGTTAAAGGTCACTATCCAATGCTTTTTCTCGCGGAATTAACAGAAAAGGAGTATAAGTTTGCTCTAAAAAATGAGGATAAGTACTGGATATACATAGTTTCCAACATAGCTAGAGAACCCGTGATAGTTAAAATCTACAAGCCATTCTCCCAGGATAGAAAAGTGTTCATAGTAAAGAACGGAGAAGATGTTGAAGTTAAGGTTGATATTGAGGTAAATAAAAAAGCTAGGCACGTACTTAAGTTAGGTTAGAGCGATGATGTAGATTAGCCCCGACTGAGCGGTGATGAGGCTGGCCCATCGCTGAGTCCCAAAAAGAAAGATACTAAACTAAGATGTCACTTTACTCTCTTTGTGCTTCTGCTTTTTCTTCTTCCTTTCTTCTATCTTTGCTTTTACTTTCAATTTTAGTGTATCTTCGTTTGCTTCTCTTCCATCTGGTAATTTTTCAATTCCTAGAAGGAACGCTAGTACATCTGGAGAGATTAGGTAAGTTGAATACGGCTTGTTATACTCATAAAGGCCTAAATCCCTTAATTTGTTGAGGTAGTTTTTGACCTTTTGGATAAGCTTCTTTTCATCGGGAGCTGAAACTTCAAGCAGGGCAGCTATTCTCTTAATTGCCTCCCAATCTCTTGAGTAGACATAGAGGATGCCATTCTCAACTAGCGTTTTGAATATTAAGTGCCATTTTGAATTTGGAGTAACAAATTCTGAGATAACTCTATTTATGAAGATGTCTAGTTTGTCCTCCACTAGTTTTCCAAAAATCGTCGGGGAAGTTATTTTATCCCCGTTAATTGCTAGTAGCTTATAGTAAATATTTATAACAGCTCTCGGAGTTGGGAGAACTCTTGAAATTGCCATTAAAATGTCCTCATGAATTACTAAGTTGTATTTTTTAGATAATAATTCAAGATCCTCATAGCTCCATTTAATGTTAAACGTATTCAAAGTTTCTCTGGCTGGTTCTCTCTCTAAGGGGTACATTTCTGGATAATCTACGAGATTTGTTCCAAAAGCTTCGTTAAGTTCTCTTACCAGCCTCGGATTCATGGAGGCAGCCTCTCTAATTAGTTCTCTAACTGGTTTCGTTAGGACAAAACATATTCCTCCAGAGTACGCTTTTCCTCTTATCATCTCAAATAATCTACTGGAAAAGTCTACAAAAACCCTATAGCTTCTATCATCTTGAAGGACTCCACCAATCCAGACTGTTTCAAATTCATCGAAGAATATAAAGGGATAGTATCCAGCATAGTTAATCTCATTTAAGAATTTTATGAATGCTTCCACATTACTTTTTTCTGCCTCCTCATTAGAAATTTTCTCCCTAGCCGCTTTTAAAACCTCTAGAAACTCTTTCCATTTTTCTGGATTGTATCCACTTATTGTTGCTTTTGTTTTGTCCCCTCTATTAATAAAGGCCTCTATGCTTTCTATCAAACCATCTACAAATTTAATCAAGTCAAAATAGGACGTCTGGCCTAAATAAAAGTGCAGGGGTATAGTTCTTTCTAGCTCTTTCACTATTTTCTCTGATAGCTTTCTAACAAAGAATGTCTTTCCACTTCCATAGTAACCAAAAATTGCCATTGGGTAAAATCCCGACACACCATTTTCGACTCGCTTAATGCCTTTGAAACTTATGTCAATGAAATTCTTAATCCTACCGACAGGTTCAATTTTTTCTAAGGAATCTATAGGCGATTCTTCTGCCACCTTGGGAAGATAGATATTATAAGTTTGTTTATTAGAGATCTCCGTAGACATCATAGTAATTCACCTCATAATCAACTATTGTTATATCATGTTTTAAATGCTTTCCGATAAAGTTAAATTCATAGATATGGGAATTAAGAAAAAGGAGGGATACTAATGAAGGTAATAGGAATTAAAGAAGGTGCTTCATATCTAAAATCTTTAAAATCACTAAGAACTAAGAAAGGCTCCAAAAGACTTAAAGAAGTTGAGAAACTAGTTGATAGCCTAATGGAAGTTGCTCCCTATACCGCAGGAGGATCAAAAATAGAAGTAATAAAGAGAAACTATGCAAAAATAAGTGTCAAAAGAATTAAAACGGAATCAAAATCTAAAATTGGGATTTCAGGAATAAGGGGTACTATCTTACTGCTATGGAATTTTGGATTATTGGACGTAAAAATTATAGACAATTTCTGGTATGTGAGAAAAACTAAACTCGCCTCATTACTGGAAGAGAATTTTAAAAATCTGGATCCCTTAAATAAACTAAAGGTATATCTCCTAGGGGGAATATTAGTAGACACACCTGCACGCTTCGTTTATAGGTGTACCCTCTATGGAGTCGAAGACTATACCGGTGTAAAAAGGGAAATTTTGGGATACTTAACAAGTCCCCATAGTGATGCTCTTATTGTGGGTTTGTCTAACATGTTGGAAAGCATAAAGTTTATTGAGGAGGCCCAAGCTCATAGTGGAAAAAGAAAGTACGTTGGATTGGTAGATATAGCATTTTATGGTCTTTCAGGAATTTATTTAGATGTCAAGCATGAAGCAGGAAAGTTAATAGTTAAACCAAACTTCAGAGAACTGAAGACTCTATACGAAATTGATGAAAATGCAGCAATTGGATCTGATTATAGTTTAGGCATATCCCAGGAGATAATCACAAATCTAGCCAACGTAAAAAGGAGAAAAGAGATAGTTCCAAAAGAAGTTCAAGAATCGCTCGTGGATCTAATTAAAAAGAACAGGGATAATATATCCCAAGATCTACGTACCATGTATGGCATCATCTAAAGCTTTATTATGAATACCCATATTCAAAACTAACACTCGAGACAGATAGAAAGTAAAAAGACAAATTAAATACTCAAATCTTCCCTGTTTAAGTATCCCTCCAAGTACAACCCTCCCAGGAAAGCTTGTCCCACGTTGATTCCATTATCCCCCCTGGGAACTTCGTAGGTAGTTAAGAACCTAAGCTCCCTTCCCTCGACTATCTTCCTTATCGTCTTAACTATCAGCTCATTGTACCCTACTCCCCCTCCTAACACTACAGTTTTGACTCCAAATTCCTTAGCCTTCTCAACGCTAACCTCTGCAAATGCTCTAGCCAAGGCTAAATGAACGGAATAAGCTATATCCCTAGGATTTACCTTCCCCATTAGCTCAAGGACTTCCTCGAACAGCTCTGAAACCTTTATTTCCTCTCCCTCAATGGGAACAGTAAGATTTAGATCGTTCTTCCCTTGATATGCAAAGCTTTCAAGCTTCATTGCTGGTTCCCCCTCGTAGTGCCTCCTGTAGGAAACGTTTAAGAGCACTGAGAAAGCATCAAGCACCCTACCAGTTGAAGAAGCATAAGCAACGTTGATTCCACTGCTGAGTTGCCTCAGAATTACCTTGAACTCGGTCTCTCCATACTTTAGGCTCTTTATTGCGTTTGGACAGAACTCCCTTATTATTTTCTCAACTTCTTCAAAATCGTGGTTTAAGCTCAATATCCCAATTAAAGCTCTTAAGGGATAGTAACTCGCTAAATCCCCTCCTGGGAGTGGATAGTATTCTATATGGGCTAACCTCTCAACATCCTCATAGCCTAGGTATATTACTTCCCCACCCCAAGTTTTCCCGTCGGTTCCGTAGCCAACTCCATCCAAGGCTATTCCAACTACCTCCTCTAAGTTGTGCTCGGCCATTACAGAGGCTACGTGAGCATAGTGATGCTGAACTTGTAAAAACTCCGCCCCAAATTCCTCAGCAATCTCCATTCCCAGCTTTGTTGTGTTGTAACTTGGATGCAAATCTGCTACAACCAAATCTAAGCTATCAATCCTCAGAATCTTAAAGAAGTGCCTTATTGCATCCCTCATAAATTCTAAAACTTCTATCTTCGATGTATCTCCTATGTATTGACTTGGATAAACTTTTCCACTCTTTGAAACGCCAAAGGCATTCATGAGCCCGGCCCCAACCGCTAATCCCTTATATTCGAAAGGTATTTCTATTCCTAGGGGAACGAACCCTCTGCTTCTCCTGATTACAGCTCTCCTACCATCTACAAAGCGAACGACGCTATCGTCAGCTCTATTTGGAATTCTCCTATTGTGGAGTAAGAGGTAATCGGCAACATCCCTAAGCTTCTCAAAGGCTTCCTCGTTATCCTTTATCATCGGCATCCCCGGAAAGTTTGCAGAGGTCATGACGTAAACTGGAGTCTCGCTCCAGTGGAATAGGATGTAGTGGGTTCCTGCATAGGGTAGCATTACCCCTATTGTGTGAAGCCCAGGGGCAAGATTTTCAGGAAGCGGGAAGGGCTCCTTCTTCTTCAAAGCCACTATTGGTCTTCTATAGCTTGTCAACTCCTCTTCTTCCTCAGGAGAAACGTAGGCAAATGTTCTTATGGTCTCTAAATCCTTAGCCATAATAGCGAAGGGCTTTTGGGGCCTAAATATCCTCTTCCTAAGCTCAACCACAACATCTTCCCTTGTAGCATCGCAAGCTAAGTGAATTCCACCTATACCTTTTATTGCTACTATGTATCCCTTATCTATCAGCTTTGCCGCTTTTCTCAGGGGATCCCCAACTATCTCGTTTCCATCGTTGGTGTATAGCCTATAACTCGGCCCACATGTAGGACAGGCAACTGGTTCAGCATGGTACCTCCTGTTCAATGGATCCTCATACTCACTCCTACAGAACTCGCACATTGGGAACTCTCTCATTGCGGTATTCTCCCTATCGTAGGGAAGATCTTCAATTATCGTGAACCTTGGCCCACAGTTCGTACAGACGATAAAGGGATACATGTAACGCTTGTTTGTTGGATCAAATAGCTCTTTAAGGCAATCATCACAAATTGCTATATCTGGGGGAATAATTGAATCACCCTCTCCCTTCTTTTCCGTTGAACTTTTCTCTATGTAGAACCTGTCAAATCCCTGGGGAGGAATCTCTTCCTTCTCAACTTTATCAATTCTAGCAATGGGAGGCTTCTTCTTATATAAATCTACGAGAAAACCCTCTATATCCTCTTCATTCCCCTCTATAACTATCTCAACTCCCGCATCTCCCAGGTTCCTTACGAATCCTTTTAAGTTATGAGCGTGAGCTATTCTGTACACGAAGGGCCTAAATCCGACGGCTTGAACTATTCCCTGGACGTGAATTCTATATGCTTTCATTCTCTCTCCCAGATATTTTTCAGAATTTGGAACCTTTATAGGTTTCTAAAACCAAAAGTTGGAAACAGAAGGGAGATTTTTAACCTTAGGTTTAAGAGTACTCTTCGTTGCAAATCATGCTTTTCTCTTTGCACCTTCCTGTCTCAAGTTGAATAGTCACATGGGTTATTCCAAACTTTTTGAGCTTGTCTGCAATAGCATCTATAAGCTTTTGAGCTTCACTTAGAAGCATATCCTCAGTTTCAACGTGGCATTCAAAGTGAATTTCATTTTCTCCAACCCTCCAAGCATGAAAATGGTGCGCATTTCTAACCTTTGGAATGCTTTCAATTTCTTCCTTTATCTTCTGGAAATCTAAGTTAGGTGCGGCTTCCATGAGCACTTCAATGCTCTCTTTGAGGATTCCATAGCTTTCGTGGAGAATGTAGAGGGAAATTAACACGGTAATGAGAGGATCAATCCAAAAAACATTCCACTTTGTTATTGCAATGCCCCCAAGGACTACTGCTATGGAAGATAGGGAATCACTCACCAGATGCAGATAAGCAGAACGAATGTTCATGCTTTCATGTGCGTGCTCATGTAGAAGAATAACGGAAGCTAAGTTAGCAAAGAGTCCAATTAAAGCAACGAAGAGCATAAGAGAACCCTTTATTGGTTCGGGACTTTTAAACCGTTTATAGGCTTCAAAAATAAGGAAAAGAGATACACCAACAAGTACAGCGGAGTTTGCGAAAGCAACTAGAATTTCGGCCCTTTTATACCCAAATGTGAATTTTTCATTTTTCTTTCTTTCTCCTATTTTTATAGCAAAATAGCTTGCGAATATGCCCATAGAATCACTAAAGTTATGAAGTGAATCGCTTAGCAAAGCCAAACTTCCAGAAATAATCCCCCCAATAACCTCTGCTAGCGTTATACCTAAATTAAGGGAAAAAGAGAGCATCATTTTTCTTTTAAGATTCTCATAGTGAGTCACTTTGATCCCCCACTTTATGGAAGTGAAGTAATATAAAAAAAGTTTTCAAACATTAAGTAGTCAGAGCAAATTGGTAAAAGTCAAAATAATGTGGGCTGGCGATTGAAATGCCTTTCGGTTGTAAGAAAAAGAAAAAGATGATAAAGAAAGAGGAAGTTGAAGAAGAGGTTAAGGAGCTCCTTTCAAAGGCAAAGAAGGTAAAGAAGGGAGAGAAGATTATCCTATTGTATAATGAAACAAAGATTGGGAAACTAAAGGAGGATGTTCCACTTGATGAAGTTGATATCGATAGTGTCTGGGAGGGTCCTTTTGGCATTAAGGTCGAGCTAAGCTGGAGGGGAAAGTTTGTCGGTAGTTTACTGCTGAGGGATGAGTTATGAATAAAACCAAAAAACTCCTTAAGTTTGAATTTCTTGCCCAGGGGAGCCTTGGTGCTGCAGAAGGTCTAGCTGAAGCTTTCTTTGATGTGATAATCACGAGGATGGGAGCTTCTCCCTTTATAGTGGGCTTAGTGGGAAGTAGCTCTTACATCTCTAATCTTTTCTCCCCATTTTGGGCCAGAGTTTCACAGAGAATTGGGGTTAAAAAGCTAGTAATAATGTCATTCCTCTTCGCTTCGTTTTTCCTTTTTATGTTAGCATTTTCTGAAAGCATTTCTCTTTTTCTTCTTCTCATCTTCTTATATTATACCTTTTATGGAATTAAAGAGGTTCTTTACCCAACAATAGTTGAAAGGGTTTATATGGATCTTAGAATCCTGAGTCATGCAGAGGCAACGTACACTTTAATTTACACCATCACTGTTGGAATCGCTGGCTATATAATGGATGTAGAGAGCCATAGACTTGCCTTTATCTTAGCCTCAGGCTTGCTCATCATTGCAACCCTTTCTAGACTTCCATTTCCAGAGGTTAAAGACTGTGAAAACGAAAATAGGGATTTACCATATAGAGACAAACTGATCTTAAGCTTAGTACTAATGTTCATGATAGCTGGAACTGGAATGCTCATGATGCTTCCAGCAATTCCAATCTTGGAAGTTAGACTTCTCAATCTCTCCAACATGACAATTGGAATTGCAATAGCTATAGACAGTCTAACATATGTTATATTCTCCGAGCTATGGGGAAGGGTCATTAAAAAGCTGTCTCATGTAGTTAGGGTCTTTCAGCTTGGCTTTATAGCTATTGGAGCTATGGCGGGAATTTACTTTATGAGTACCTTACCATGGCACATTTATCTTGCAGGGGCTTTATGTGGGATAGGTGGTTCAGCGATCTCAATAGGATGGCAAGCTTTCTCAATGGGAGTCCCAGACTATAGGACGGAAGATCTTTCTGCTCTTCACTTAACAACCTGTGGAATAAGGGGGTTATATGCGCCACTTTTAGGGAGCTTCTTGATTAATCTTATTGGTGTTAGAAAGACCTTCATAGTTGCCGGTCTAATTGTTATAACTGGTGTTTTTATTGCAGAAGCTCTGATAAACCCCCTTAAGGAAAGATTTGAGCTGTTAGATTAGATTTCCCAATTTTGTCCATAACTTTTGGTTTTAAATATGAAAATGTTTTTATATGAAAAAAATTCAATACATAATGGTGAAAACAATGCCTTATTTAATAGTGCATGAGGATAAGTGCATAGGTTGTCATACGTGTGAAATGGTCTGTTCTCTAAGCCACGAGGGAATAGTAAACCCCGATTTATCCAGGATACATGTTATAGGATACAAGGGAGAGAAGTTTCCCATAATGTGCCTCCAGTGTGAAGACGCGCCATGTGAGCTTGTATGCCCTATGGAAGCAATACACATGGAAGGGAACATTAGAATTGTCGATGATGATAAGTGCATTAGATGCAAGATGTGCACCCTCGTCTGCCCCATTGGCGGTGTCCTATACGATTACATAAACAACAAGATGATAAGATGCGATCTCTGTGGAGGCGATCCACAATGCGTTAAATATTGTCCCATGAATGCAATAGAGCTTGTCCCGGATGATGCTGTTCCCGAGGCCAGGAAGAGAGGCGTTAGAATTCTCTATGGAGAGGCTGATTAATATGTTCGGCTACGCTGGAAAAATACTCTTTATAGATTTGAGCAACCACATAATCAATACTATTCCTACGGAGAAGTATGCAAAGGACTTTCTAGGAGGTAGGGGGATAGCGACCAAGATAGCTTATGACATTATCCCTCCTGATGCAAACGCCTTTGACCCTGAAAATGCTCTCATAATGATGACTGGCCCCCTTACTGGAATTGCACCGTCAAGTTCGAGAATAGACGTCGTATCACTCTCTCCGTTAACAAACCTACTCGGTGGAAGTAGTGCAGGTGGCGACTTTGGAGCAGCTCTAAAGTTTGCAGGTTACGATGGAATAGTGATAACGGGAAAGAGCAAAGAACCAACGTGTATACGGATTATAGATGATGAGATTACCTTTCATGATGCCGAAGCCTGCTGGGAGTATGACGTTTATGATACAGTTGACTGTGTAAAGAAGCTAGGAAGAGAAGATGTTCAGGTTGCATGCATAGGAAAAGCTGGAGCTAATCTAGTTAAAACTGCAGGAATAAGCTTTTCAAAGCGCAATCTTGCAGCGAGAGGTGGCCTCGGAGCGGTAATGGGAAGCAAGAACCTCAAGGCAATAGCAGTAGCGGGAACGAAAGGAGTTAAAATAAAGGACACAAATAAGCTTATGAAAGTAAATTTTGAAATTCAGAGGCGAATAAAAGAAAGTCCATCTTTTAAGAAGTATGAAAACTGGCATGCCAACATCTCTCTATCTCTACTAAAAGCGAGAAGGCCGTACTTTGGGGACTACGAGGAGGAGTTCTGGGAAGAAGCGGAAGAAGCTGCTAAAAACGCTAAGAAATTCTTTGAGGAGAAGGCCAGTCTAAGGCCTAGTAGTTGTTTTTCCTGTCCACTTAGATGTTGGGCTTGGGTAGAATATAAAGGAGAAGAAGCTCCCATGGTAGCCTGTCAGGGGACTTTTCCAGCAATAATCTTCATCCTTAAGATAAAGGATCCTGAACTAGCTTGGAAAGTCTATCTAAAACTTCAAAGAGAAGGGATGGATATAATGAGCACTGTAGCAATAATAGCCTATGCCTCCCGTCTCGGTCTTGTAAAGTTAGGGAGTGAGGATGTGTTAAACCTCATAGATAAGATAATTAACCGTGAAGGCCCAGGAAATATTCTAGCTGAAGGTATTAAGAGAGCGAGTGAGCATTTTGGTGTTCCTGCTGTTTACGTTAAAGGAGGAATGGAATCCTGGAGCAGCGACATAAGACCATTCCGAGGAGTGGCCTTGGCTGGAGCAGTCTCAGAGAGTGGGAGTATAAGTAGGGCCATCCATGGCTTTCCTGCTTCTTCGTACTATACAAAACCTGAGAAGGCCAAGAAGGTTGCGAAGGAGATAGTAGGTGACGAAAGTGCAGCAGAGCCAACCAACTACAAGGGAAAGGCTAAACTCGTTGCCTACTTCGAGAACGAACATATCATAGCAGATTCTCTTGGTGTCTGCGATACCCCAATGCTCTCCGTTCCCCTTGAACTGTGGGCCGAGTCCTTTACCGCAGCTACAGGGATAGAGATGAGCCCGGAGAAGCTTCATTTTTATGCCGAGAAGATAAGGACGCTTGAGAGAATGTTCAACGTTAGAAGAGGCGTTAATAGAGAGAAAGACACTCTTTCACCTAGGCTTTTTGAAAGTGTAATTCACTCAGGTCCCTGGAAGGGAGTTAAACTCGATCGGGAGAAGTTCGAGGAAATGAAAGATGAATACTACATGCTGAGGGGTTGGAATGAGAATGGGATCCCAACTGAGGAAACGCTAAAGAAGTATGGGCTTGAGTGGTGATGGAAAATGTTCGGATACACAGGAAAAATTCTCTTTATTGATTTAAGCTCTGGAACTTTTAGAATTGAACCTACCGAGAAGTACGCTAAAAGTTTCCTGGGAGGAAGGGGAATTGCTACGAGGATCCTCTACGAGAATCCCGATGCATTAATTTTCATGACTGGTCCATTGACTTCTTTCGTACCTTCGGGTTCAAGGATGGATGTTGTGGCAGTATCTCCCGTAACTGGATTAATTGGAGGGAGCAGTACTGGAGGAGAATTTCCCTCTGCTTTAAAATTTGCAGGCTATGATGGACTAGTTATTACAGGTAAAGCGGAAAAACCCGTTTACATAAAGATAGAAAATGATGAAGTTTCAATAGAAAGTGCAGAAGAACTTTGGGGCTTAAATGCTTTTGAAACGATAGACTACCTAACGCGTGGGCATTCTGATTTAAAGGTAGCATGCATTGGAAGGGCTGGCGAAAATGGAGTAAAGTTCGCTGGAATAGTATTCTCTCACAGGAATCTTGCCTCAAGGGGAGGTCTTGGAGCTGTTATGGGAGCTAAAAAACTCAAAGCAATACTCATTCATGGTACAAAGGGGGTAAATCCCTACAATCCTATTGAGCTGATGTCAGTCTTTGAGGAGATCCAAGAGAGCATAATAAGTAGTGGTGAGTTCCTCCGCTTCAAAGATTGGCATGTAAACTTCGTCCCAACGATACTGAAGCTTAGAATGCCCTACTTTGGAGACTACGAGAGAGAGTGGGAGAAAGCAGAAGAGGCTGCAATGAAAGCTAAGGAGTTCTTTGAGGAGCATACAATTGGCAGGGCAAGCTGCTTCTCCTGCCCCTTAAGGTGCTGGGGGCTAGTTAATTATGATGGAGAAACCCTGCCGATAAACCTCTGCCAAGGTACGTTTCCAGCGGCAACATTTATTTTAAAAATTGAAGATCCCGAGCTTGCTTGGAGGGTTTATAGAAAGTGCCAAAGTGAAGGCTTAGACATGATGAGCGCAACAGCAGTCATAGCCTATGCCTCACGCCTTGGAAAGGTAAAGCTCGGAAGTGAAGAAATTCTTGACTTCATAGACAAGCTTGTGAAACGTGAAGGAGATGGTGATATCTTTGCAGAAGGAATTAAGAGAGCGAGTGAGCATTTTGGTGTTCCTGCTGTTTACGTTAAAGGAGGAATGGAATCCTGGAGCAGCGACATAAGGCCATTCGTTGGTTCAGCCCTTATAGCAGCGGTTGCAGACTCTGGCAGTGTCAACCGCGCTCTCTACAGCTTCCCTGAGTTCTATTACTACATTAAAAAGGAGCAGGCAGAAATGGTTGCAACAAAATTTGTGGGAGATGTTGAGGCAGCCTATCCATGGAGCTATTCTTCAAGCAAAGTTAAGCTCGCTGTTATATGGGAGAATCTACACATCATAGCAGATTCTCTTGGTGTCTGCGTTATAGCACTGCTAACGACGCCTTTGAAATTGTGGGCAAGAGCATACAAAGCAGTTACGGGCAATAGCATTACAGAAGAAGACTTAATGACAATTGCAGAAAGGATTAGAACAATGGAGAGGAGTTTCAACTTAAAGTATGGAAAAGTAAAAGATGATCTCTCCCCAAGACTTTTTAGTGAGGAACCAAGACTTGACAGAGAAAAACTTGAGGAAATGAAGCGCGTTTACTATTCTTTAAGGGGATGGGATGAAAATGGTGTTCCAACTTCTGAAACTCTTAAAAAACTTGGATTGGGTGATCTGGAATGAGACACGTTATTATAGGTGCTGGAGGTGCTGGCACAGCAGCAGCAGAGACGATAAGGGCCAATTCTGAAGATGAGATCATCGTGATAAATAGAGAGAAAACTCTGCCATATTCTCCGGCTGCCCTTCCCTATTACATCGAGGGGAGCGTGAGAAGGGAAAAGCTCTTCATATGGGATTGGCATTTCATAAGGTCAAACAGTATAGACTACATTATGGGTAGGGAAGTTAAAAGAGTGGATACCGAGAGAAAGAAGGTAATATTAGACAACGGAGAGGAAATAGAATATGATAAGCTCCTAATTTCGAGCGGTGCAAAACCTCGTATAGTGCCTCAGTTTGATAGAGAGAATGTTATTGGGGTTAGAACACTTGAAGATGCTGAGAGGCTAAGGAAGGTTAAGGGAAGGGTCATCATAATTGGGGCTGGCCCAGTTGCCGTTGAAACTGCAATAGCGCTCAAGAAGATCGGAGCGGATCCCATAATAATCTGCCGTTCAAGGATTTTAAGAAGGCTTTTTGACGAGGATATTTCAAACATAATCAGGGATGTCATGATACTTAATGGCGTTAAAGTTCTATTCGAGAAAAGTATCGAGATTATTGGAGACCCAGCGGAGGGGATAAAAGCCCCTTGTGGCGTTATTTATGGAGATTTAATAGTTGCAGCACTCGGTGTTACACCTAACTTAAACTTTCTTGACGGTAAAATAAAACTTGGAGAACATGGAGGAATTCTTACTAATGAAAAAATGGAGACGAATGTGAAGGATGTTTATGCTGCTGGCGATTGTGCAGAAACAAAAGATGTGATAAGTGGACGCTACGGTATATTTGCAATATGGCCACTCGCAAGAGAGCAGGGGAGAGTGGCTGGTTATAACATGCTTGGACACGAAAAGCATTATCGTGGCTCCATAAATATGAATATTATAACGATCTTTGACAAAGTATTCGCTTCAATTGGAACTTTTATGGGGGCTAGAAAGGAGATATGGCATGGTTCTCACATAGCTAAGCTCTTTATAGAGAATGGAAGGCTAAATGGAGCGCAACTCGTTGGAAAATATGCCCTTCAATATGCAGGAACCATTGAGTATCTCGTTAGGACAAGAAGGCCTATCAGGATAGATTCAATTAGTGACACAAAGACCTTTATAAAAGAAGTGTGGAAGGCTATGAAAGGGTCATAGCTATATTTTTCTTATTTATTTTTGAAATTAATAAAGCTTCTCAAGGATCTCTTTAACTCTCTCCACTAAGTGAACTGCGGCTAATCCGATATCATCTATAACATCAACAGAAGGGTTCTTCAAGCAGGGCATTTTAATGCCAAGCTCTTCTTCAAGGTTAAGATATTCGTTGTATTGTATTCCAAGAGTTTCGGCACGCTTTTTACCACATTTGTCGGAGCAAGAGTCCACCACCATTACGTATTTGGCCCTTTTTATTATCTCACTAGTTCCTTTATTCTCCGTTCCTAGGGGGCAAAGAACAACATAATCACTGAGTTCTTTTAAGGCTTCTCTAACAACTAACTCGGAGATGGAATCCTCACAAACAACTATGCACACCTTAGGAATTTCCATTCGTTAGCCACCTGTAATACTTTTTCTTTCATTGTGTATATATTTTTTCCGAATTAACGTAAAGAGCTTGACAAAGAATATCATCAAAAGCATGTCACTAAAAGGCCCTCCTAAAGCAGTACCAACAGCTGCTAGTGGACCAAAGGTTCCTATTGCCATGGCCGTTGCCAGGGTCATGTTCGAGCCGGTGGAATAAACTAGAGAAATGTTCTGCTCAAAGGGAAAGTCAAGAGCTTTTCCGATGAAATATGCTATTGCCGCACGTAAGAGAAAATAGATGTTCATAGTGATAGCTCCTATCAGTATTAACTCTGGTCTTTCGACTATTACCTTAGCATTTATGCCAAAAACTACCACGATCATCCAATACATCCCAATTAGTGAAATACCTATGAGGGGCTTTTTGAGGGATATAAGTGCATCCGTGCCTTTCCAGTGAAGGATGATATACTTGGTTAGCTGGCCTATTATAAGGGGAGTTATTATGTATAGGATGAGGGATTTGAGAAGCATTTCAATGGGTACTTGGATGATGGTATGTAGTATAAGCTTCGCATAGAACGGCATCACAAAGATCGAGAGTAGAAAAGTCCACATGACACCAACGAGGGTCAGCTGAAACCTCCCTCCTGCAAGATTAGTGAAGGCCGGTGATGAACTGGGGAGTGGGGCGAGACCTATGAGTACCATACCTGCAAGAAGCTGTGGTTCAGTATTTGGCATCATCCTAAGCCAGAACTTCAGGAAGATCCAGGTCAGGACCGGAAAGAGCAGAGTGTAAAAGAACGTTAGTAATATTAAGTACTTTGTTTTAACTCTAGTCCTCGTGGTGAACGCTTTCTTTATGTCCATGAAAACCATGGGCTGAAAGAGCATCATGAAAAGAGCTATGGGAAGAGTTACTTTAAGGGATAGGAAAATGCTACGATGGTGAACACCAGCGTAGATTGATGAAAAGATAAGTGTGAACACTATATAAACCATCTTATCTTTCATAAACTCAACAATCTTCATTTCCCTTCCCTTCATATGTTAAATTTTTTATATTTATAGTCCAAAAAATAAAAAAGGCTCAAGCGAGCCAGATAAAGCCAATAACTCTTCCATCTTTCACGAGCTGGACTTTGATTCCCCACTTTCCAAACCAGTAAGCACCTATCTCAACCTCTTTCGGATCAGCATCTTCCCATAGTTCGCCTATTATCTGCCCCTCAAATACTAAAGGGATGTGAAGACTTCCACAGTGACCTCTCCAAGCGATTCCCTTAGTAGTCCTTGAAAGAACCTCTTTAGCTTTGGCCTTTATCTCTTCGTAGTTAGGCTCATTCTCAACGGTGTAGCCGAATTTTCCAACCTTCCACTTCCAGCCGGGAACTCCGAATGGCATCTTAACCACCTCCACAATATCTCCTCAAATAACGAAAGGCTCATGGGGCGGGAAGGGCTTTTCCTTCCTTGAACTTCTTTCCAGTTCCATAGAGGAATGCAAATAAACCAAGTATAACGGTTCCAATACTGAGGATATGGAGAGTTCCAGGGACTTTTGCCGTTACTATCTTCTCGGTTATCTCAACGAATGCAAGGCTGAGTATTGCTACCATTGTATAGCGGACGTAGAGGGGCTTTATCCTATGCATGAAGAATACTCCCGTTATTCCACCCAGGAAACCTGCCGTTGCTATCGTCACAAGAGTTCCAGTTGCTATTGGTATTTTTGGTAATAGGGCTAGATAGGTTACAAGGGTGACGCTTGAAACACCAAGGGCCGCAGCAGCTGTGTTAGCTGAGACTTTCTTTGGGTTACCGAAGAGGTAGGAGAATGCTATGAGAGCTATTGGCGCAGCATCCATGCCTATTAATCCCGCTGTAAAGCCTTCTATTGCTCCAAGGAGGTATATCTTCCACCCATCGCTGTTTTCAATCTTCCCAGATGAAAGCATGCGGTAAAGTGCGAAGAGCAGGAATAAGGCAAATGCAACTAGGATCAGTATCCTGGGAATGTGAATGTTTACATAAGCCCCGAGCGGAACTAGTAGAGCGGCTGGAATGAAGACTTTTGCGACTTTTCTCCACTCAATAAGCCCTTTCTTCCAATTTATGCCAGTCGCCACCGTAAGTTCGGCCGTGTTTTGAGTAAGCCCCAGGAGCATTGCTGCATGAACGCTTAGGCCAAGGGCTATGTAATTTGGTATGAGCACGCCCGCAGCTCCCATGCCAGCTATTGCGAAGATACTCGCGAGGATGTAAGTTAGGATCGCAACACCTATCATCTTTCACCACCCCTATTGCTTTCCCAATTTGTAATATCACAAAAATATTTATAAAGTTTTCTATAATATTCGAGTTAAGCTGAACCAAAATAGGTAATTTTATAAATTTTGGAAGGGTACATAATATGGTGATAGAAGATGCCGAGATGGATGATGGGAGAGATGGTTCCCCTCAAGACCCTTATGATGATTCTTAAGCCTCTTTTAGCGGAACCAAAGAGGAGCATCATAAGAATTTTAAGTGAGGGGGTTAAAGGTACGAATGAAATTTACCAAGCACTTCTGGAGAAAGGGTTAGCAATGCCTCGTTCAACACTCTACTATCATCTTTCAACTCTTGAAGATGCAGGGATAATAGAAATGGCAGGTTATAGAGAAGAAGGTGGTGGAGCACCAGAAAAGCTCTGGAAGCTAAAAGTTAGGAAAATTGGAATAGACCTTGTTACAGGTGAGGTGTTCAGAGAGTAACAAAAAGCGCCAAGCTTTAATTCTTTAAGGTTCCTCCTTAAGTTAGGATTCTATTTCTAACTTGTAAGTTTCACAAAACTAAACGTCCAAAAATGCTTAAAAGCGGTAAACAAGGGAGCTTTCGGGTGGAAAGATGAGGATGGGAGTAAAGGACTTTGCACCAAGTTGGTTTGCAAGTGTCATGGGGACAGGAGCTTTAGCCCTGGTAAGTAAGTCATACTCATTCAAGCTTCCAATATTGGAAGCATTTTCAAAATTTCTTACTTACCTCAATACTATAATTTTCTTCGTTCTTTTAATTCCCTGGCTCTTGAGATGGATCAAATACCCTTCGGAGGCAAAGAAAGACCTATACCATCCCGTAACAAGTCACTTTTACGGAACGATGCCAATAGCAATGACGATTGTAGCTGTGAATCTTGCAATGTTTGGTTATAAAGAAATAGCACTCCCACTCTGGATCCTTGGAAGCATCCTTGTTGTGATTTTTGCCTTTTTAATACCTTATCTGTTCTTTATAAGCGAAGGAGTGGATGTAAAGACGATAACACCTGCGTGGTTTATACCACCTGTTGGACTTATCGTGATCCCTCTCACCTCCCTACCGTTTGTACCGTCCTCGGTGATGTGGAGGGAGGTATTCATCGTATTAAACTACTTTGGTTTTGGTGCTGGCTTTTTCATTTACCTAGCTCTCTTTGCAATAGTTATGAGGCGTTTCATAACTCATGAACTTCTCCCCCCAATAATGGCACCTGCTGTGTGGATAAACCTTGGTCCGCTAGGGGCCGGGGCCGTGGCCCTCCTAAACCTCGCTAAAATAATGCCCATCGCGAAGAGCGCGTTTAAGGCTTTTGCCTTTATCCTTTGGGGTTTTGGACTTTGGTGGCTCATCATGGCGATTTTAATGACTCTACACTACCTAAAAAACCTCCATCTTCCATACAGCCTCGCTTGGTGGGCTTTCATATTTCCACTCGGAGCTTACGTGAGTGCAACCTATAACGTTGGGATAAGCATCGGAATAACAGCAATGATAGAGTTTGGCTTTGCTCTTTACTGGTTCTTACTAGCTCTATGGCTAGTAACTGGAATTAAAACGCTTGTCCACGACTTTTCCTCTTAATCCCCCTTTCAATATTCCCCCAATAATCCTCTAATTATCAACTCCGTTGCTTCCTCATCTGTTAATCCTTTCGCCATCAATTGCATTAGCTGAGCCTCATTTATCCTACCTATAGAGGCTTCATGAGTGAGTTCTGCTTTGTCGTTCTTCACCCTCAAGAGCGGTACCGTCTGAACGTCTGCATTTCCCTTAACTATCTCATGGCACTCAACATGCCCCTTTGCATAATCCCCGAAGCCATAGGCCTCGTTCACAACGTTCGCCCTAGCTTCATCGAAGGCTATAACCGTGCTCTTGAGATTGGCCCTTGAATATGCTCCTTTTAGGTAAGCAACTTCTCTTACCTCAACTGAGTCATCTTTAACGGCCTTGACCTTCGATTCGAGCTCAAGAACTGATCTTTCTCCTAGATTAGCGATCATTTCAAGCTTTAGCTCCTTCGCTCTATGCTTTGTAAGTGAGAACTTCCCAGTATAACGGGCATTTTTGTTAAGCTCAATCTCTGTTTTACTTATCATCCTTACCCCTTCACCGTGAATATGCTCGTCTTCATAGGAAACCCAGGAATTTTCACCTACCTTTATACTTGTTAGTGCTTCATGACTAAAGTCCTTTGCGTACGGGAAAATACAGTGAGAAGTAAACTTTACTATTGAGTTTTTACCAATCTTTATGTTGAAGATAACTTTCTGATAACCCTCACTTCTTAGATAACCTGTACAGAGGTGAATTGGAAACGGAAGCTTCACATTGTCAGCTATTTCTATGTCAGCCTTAACGCCATTCTCTACTTCCTCTCCCCGTATTTTTACTCCAGGAACGCTATTGAGTCCAATGATCTTATCCCCACTTATAATTATAGCCGCTATTCTATTGCCGAAAAGAGAAGTGTCAAGCCCCTCTTTTTTGTAAATTTCGACTAGGGCTTCATACTCTTTAACATGGTTAATCTTTATAGTCATACTTCCATCCTCCCCGTTAAGAAGCACCTTCCGCAGGTCTTCTTATAGTAATCAACAATTTCCCGAGAGAAACCTTTTTTGATGATTCTCCCCGCGCAGACGAAGTATGCAAAGTCGGTTTTGGCCGCTATCTCCTCGTGATGGGTGATTAGAATGACGGTAGTTCCCACCCTTCTAAAGTATTCCAAAACGTTTTCAATAAGTTCTCCAGCAGTTATATCGAGACCAGAATCGGGCTCGTCGAGTATTGCATACCTAGGTCTCAACATGAGGATTGATGCCAGCTCAATCCTCTTTCTTTCACCCCCACTTAGACTTTTATCTACAAATCGATGGGCATAAAGTTCGTAAGGAAGACCTACAAGTTCAAGGATCTCTCTCATCTCATTTTTGTCAACTTTAATCTTTCCCCCCAGGGTAAGATACTTCTCGACGGTTATCCCATCGTAGCGTGCTGGTTCCTGCCAAAGCAAGGTAATTCCAAGTCTTGCCCTCTCAGTAATACTTAAATTAGTTATATCATCCCCATCGAGTAAGACTCTACCCTCGCTCGGCTTCATGACTCCCATTAAAATGTAAGCGATGGTTGACTTTCCGGCCCCATTAGGCCCTAAAATAGAATACGTCATTCCCTCCTTAAAGCGCATATTGATCCTTTCTATTATCCTTCTTCCATCCACCCTATAGGTAACGTTTCTAAGGCATAACATAGCTACCAAAAGGATGTCATGTGAAGGGAATTTAAAATTTTCTGGACAATTTTGCCCTCACACTCTTGGTTGAAAACTAAAACATATGAAAATAATTTTAAATGATTGAATACTAGCCTAGATCGAGGTGAGAAAAATGGTTGAGAAAGTTGATATGGAAAAGCTTCCAAAGTTCTTACCACTTTGTCACAAGGAAGCTGAGAACTTAGATATTATCTTCACCTGCTCTGGAGCTGCAAGCGTTGGGAAGATAGGTCATGAGGTTGGAGTTCTGTTAACTAAAGCTGGTGAAGCTGCAAGGCTTTGTTGTACCACTGCAGTTGCGGCCGGTTCGGAGATGCACCTAGATATAGGAAGAAGGGCTAGAAGGGTAATTGTTATAGATGGTTGTCCAATGAAGTGCGCAACAAAAGTTATACAGAAGGCTGGAATAAAAATAGACTACAGCTTTACCATTACAGATTTTGGAATAGCTAAGCAACCAACGCTTGACATAAGCGAGGAAGACGTTCTTAAAGTTGCCCTAGCAATAGCTGAGAAGGTTGGGATAAAGCTCAATGTTAAATCTTGATGATAAATTGGAATGTATGTAGAGTTTGTAAAAGCCTAGATGGGATTGAAAGTGTGGAAGTCAATGTTTTCCTGAAGATCATCTGCTACTGTAACGAATAACCAGAAGAACTACTTTGAAAAGCCTCAATCACTTCTTTCACACTTTTTCCTTGTTTCACTTTGATAATTTTAACTCCTCCCGCTTCAAGTATTGCTTTTCCTTTAGGACAGTCCATAGGTGTTAAGAGGATGTTCACTCCATTATTAACTAGGAATATGGCAACTTTAGAGCCCGCACCATAAGGCTCATTCTTGTGTGGGTTTTCCACAACTTCTATTCTTTCAATTTTCCCATCTTTTACTTCCACTAACGTAAATGTCTCCGCCCGTACAAGGCTCTCATGAACCTTATCTTCAAGGCCACCTTTTGAAGTTGGGATCGCGATTTTAATCATGATCTCACCTCAGGTTGTTTTTAATTGAGAACATAGAACCAGAATTTTAGATGGCAAATAAGCTTTTTCCATTTATCATTCCGATTTCCTTTTTTATGCATTTTCTGGAA
The DNA here is from genome assembly GCF_000011105.1 of Pyrococcus horikoshii OT3. Taxonomy (NCBI): domain Archaea; kingdom Methanobacteriati; phylum Methanobacteriota; class Thermococci; order Thermococcales; family Thermococcaceae; genus Pyrococcus; species Pyrococcus horikoshii. Next base: position 787,064 of record NC_000961.1, on the reverse strand, counting down.
CTTCAAAACAGCGCTCCATACTTATAGAATATGTGACAAGTTCCCTCATATGAAACCATGCAGGGTCCTATGGGATGCCTTGGTGTACAGGTCTTCCCGAAGTGTGGGCACTGAGTAGGTAAGGCTAATCCTCTAAGAACCGCACCACACAGGCAACCCTTTTCAAGATCTGGAAGCTTTGGGACATCAGGATCATAATAGTTTCTAATCTCTAGCTCTTTCCATTCCTTTCTAAGCTCTAAACCACTTTTCGGGATTATTCCCAAGGCCCTCCACTTTGCATCTTTAACTTCAAAGAACTTCCGAATTAATTCTTGGGCTTTAACGTTTCCTTCCCACTTTACCGCTCTATTGTATTCATTAACAATCTTAGCTTCCCCTCTCTTCACAAGCCGAATTAAGGTTAGTATCGCTAAAAGTACATCTACCGGCTCAAAGCCGGCAACAACCTGAGGAATTCCAAACTTTTCCGTTAAGTAAACCCATCCCTTCACTCCTATGATCGTAGATACATGTCCTGGAGTAATTAATCCCTGAAATACCGTTCCCGCTTTGAGGAGAGCTTCAACCGCTGGAGGGGTCAACCTGTGGACAGAATAAATCCTGAAGTTTTCTAAACCCTCCTCAACAACAACTTCAAGCATCCCTGCTGTCGGAGCAGTTGTAGTTTCAAACCCAGGAGAGAAGTGAACGACAAGCTTATCTGGATTTTCCTTAGCTATTTTATAGGAGTCATATATTGAATAGACTATCCTCACGTCGTAACCTTGGCTCTTTAGGTCTGCAAAACTTCCCCTTGGAGTTGGAATCTTGTACATATCGCCAAAGGTCGTAAGTATTATCTCTTCCCCCTCTTCCCTTGCAATTTTCATTATCTCCATCATCTTTACTATATCTTCAACGGGAGTTATACATACCGGACATCCTGGGCCGCTCATTATCTTAACGTTCTTTGGTAGTAGGGATCTTATTCCACTCCTCGTTACGGTATCCTCATGCGTTCCACAAACGTGCATGAATCTAACCTCTTCCATTCCCTTGACTTCCTCCTTTATCTTCTCGATGATTCTTTGTGCTACTGCTCTTTCTCTGAATTTCTCAAGCATTCACTCACCTCCAAGGGCTGAGAAAACTTCCTCCCAAGCTTCAAGTATTTCCTTAGCTTTTTCCTCGTCGAGTTTTTCTATTGCAAAACCCGTGTGAACTATAACGTAATCACCAGCTCTTACATCGGTTAGAAGGTCAAGTCTAACCTCCCTTTTCACACCTCCAAAATCAACTATCCCGATGTTTCCTTTAATTTCAAGAACCTTTCCTGGGACGGCAAGACACATTAGCTTCACCATTAAGAAGTGCTTACCAATATTTTTAGACATTTTTAAAACCAAAAGTTTTCAACCTATCCCCTTATCCCAAAAGGGAATGTTGTCGGAGCATTTTCTACTCTACTCCAGGATAAGCATGAAAAACGCTTCCTTTCCTTTTAGAGGGTTTTAAACTAATGGTTTTAAAAACCGCTATAAACCCTGAATTCCAGGCCTATAACGGATAAAATTATTTTAATGAACAAAGGTGGTACACATGGGGTACAAAATCACCGATAAGAGAGATTTGAGCCCAATAGACTTCTTCGTTGAAGTGGAAGCTCCACACATAGCGAAAGCCTGGAAGCCAGGTCAGTTTGTAATCTTCATCCTACACGAGCGCGGAGAAAGAGTTCCAATGTCAGTCTACAAGGCCGAGAATGGTAGAATTGGAATGTTCATAAGGAAGCTCGGTAAAACTAGCCTACAACTCTACTATGAGTTCAACGTGGGAGATGAGTTCTACAGCATGGTAGGTCCACTTGGAAAGCCTATAAAGGTTAAGTATTACGGAAACGTTGTCTTTGCCTCAGATGCAGTCTGCGGTCAAGCAGAAAATTATGCAACGCTTAAAGCCATGAAAGAGGTCGGAAACTATACAATATCGATTCAAACTTTTGAAAATGCCGAGAACGTTTATCCCGAGGAATTCCTAGCTAAACCAGTTGCCGATGAACATTACCTAACGACCGAAGATGGAAGCGTTGGGATAAAGGGGCATTACCTTGACATTGTGAAAGAGTTGATAGAGAAGGATAAAGTTGATATCATATTCGCTGGAGGGAAGTTGGGTAGCTTAGCTAAGCTTGCGGAGCTAACGAGGCCCTACGGAATTCCCACCTACGCAACCGTGAGGCAGATCATGGTTGATGGGACGGGAATGTGCGGTTCTTGCAGAATACTCTACGATGGAGAAGTTAAGTTTGCATGTAGAGACGGACCAGTTTTCGATGCTCACAAAGTGGACTGGGAAGACGTTCTCAGGAGGGCAAACCGCTTCTTAGAGCAAGAGAGGCTCGCCAAGGAGCGTTACCTTGAATACCTCAGAAAGAAGGGGGTGATTTGAATGCCTAAGCTTATTAAGGAGAGAGTTCCAACTCCCGAGAGGCCCGTTGAGGAAAGGATTAAGGATTTCAAGGAGGTGAACTTGGGTTATACCTTTGAGCTTGCCAAGAAGGAAGCAGAGCGTTGCCTCCAGTGTCCACCGGAATATGCCCCCTGTATTAAGGGATGTCCAGTTCACATAAACATTCCGGCTTTTATAGCTAAGATAAAGGAGGGTGACATCAAGGGGGCCCTTAGGATTATTTGGAATGACAACACATTACCCGCTATTACTGGTAGGGTTTGTCCGCAGGAGGATCAGTGTGAGGGTGCTTGTGTAGTTGGTAAGGTTGGTGATCCCGTAAACATCGGAAAACTAGAGAGGTTCGTAGCAGACTACGCAAGAGAACACGGAATAGAGGAAGAATTGCTCCGCGAATTCACTGAGAAGTGTGATGGGAGCAAAGGTAAAGTAGCGGTAGTTGGTGCTGGACCCGCTGGCCTAACATGTGCAGGTGAGCTAGCCAAGATGGGATATAAGGTTACGATCTTTGAGGCCCTTCATAAACCCGGTGGAGTTCTAGCCTACGGAATTCCGGAGTTTAGATTACCCAAGGAGATATTGGATCACGAGCTAAAGAAGCTTAAAATGCTAGGAGTCGAGATAAGGACTGATCACGTAGTAGGAAAGACTGTAACATTGGATGAGTTGCTCCAGGAATACGATGCTGTCTTCATAGGAACTGGAGCAGGAACGCCAAAGCTACTTAACATTCCTGGGATACTCTTAGATAGGATATACTCAGCAAACGAGTTCCTCACGAGGATCAACCTCATGAAGGCCTACGAATTCCCAGAGTATGACACTCCGATAGCTGTGGGGAAGAAGGTAATAGTGATCGGAGCTGGAAACACTGCGATGGATGCAGCTAGATCAGCATTAAGGCTTGGTGCAGAGGTTACAATAGCTTACAGAAGGGGAAGGGAAGACATGACCGCTAGGGAGGAGGAGATAAAGCACGCTGAAGAGGAGGGGGTAAAGTTCGAATTCTTCCTGCAACCCGTCGAATTCATTGGAGATGAGAACGGAAGAGTCAAAGCCGTTAAATTCGAAAGGACAAAGCCACTAGAAGAGCGTGATAGCAAAGGAAAGAGGAAGATAGTCGGAACCGGAGAGTACGTAACGTTAGAAGCCGATACCGTAATAATAGCCATAGGACTTGAGCCGAACAAGATTATAACCGAGGATGGGAGGCTTAAGACTAATCCGGATGGAACGATAGTAGTGGACGAGAATCTTATGACTTCTATTCCTGGGGTTTTCGCTGGTGGTGATGCAATTAGGGGAGAAGCCACGGTAATCCTAGCAATGGGAGATGGAAAGAGAGCGGCTAAAGCAATAGATGAATATATAAGGAGGAAGAGAGGTCAGAATTCCTAATTCCTTTTATCAAAATTTTTTTTACAGTTTTAGCTTATACTAGTAGGGCGAACCTTATGAGGGTGAAGATCTATACCTTGGCCGATGATTACGCTGGATACAACAGCCCCTTCTGGGCTCAGCACGGGGTTTCATTCCTAGTTGAAGTTGAGGGGAAGAAGATACTTTTTGACACGGCATCCTACGCGGAGCCGATACTATTCAACATGAAACTCCTCAACCTCAACCCAAGGGATATAGATATGATAGTGCTATCTCACAACCACTTCGATCACACAGGCGGCCTCCTGGGGATCCTGAGGGAGATAAATAGGAAGGTACCTATATTTGCCCACCCGGAAATCTTCAAGGTAAGCTTTGCTTTGGAGCCCGAGTTCATGTACGCTGGAACGCCAAGGCTTAAGGAGGAGGCCGAGAAGCTCGGAGGGATATGGATCTTAACTAGGGATCCAATAACCTTAATGCCAGGAGTCTTTACCCTGGGCGAGATTAAAGAGGAGGAAAAGGTGGAATTTGAGAAAGGAAGCACGGGGCTTTTCAAGATTGAAGATGGGAGGGTTATCGAAGATAAAGTTGAGGATGAGATCGGGCTCGCAATAAACACAAGGAAAGGTCTCGTTGTTCTAGCAGGATGCGCTCATCCTGGAATCGTAAGCATGGTTAAGAAGGCTATAAAGCTAAGCGGGAACGACAAGGTCTATGCAGTTCTTGGAGGGTTCCACTTGATAAACGCTGAAGACTCTAGGATCGAGAAAACTGTTGAAGCGTTTAAGGAGCTTGAGGTTAAAAAGGTCTACGCAGGGCATTGCACGGGACTTAAAGCTGAGTCAAGATTCGCCCAGGAGCTTGGAGATAGGTTTGAAAAGCTCCACTCTGGAAAAATAATAGAAATTAGCTGAAGCTTGCAAAGCCCACCTCGTAAAGTTGCCTAAGCATGCGGAGAGCTTTCTTACCAGTATGTTTGTATTTGTAATCTTTAACTCTTTTCATTTCCTTTATTACAGCTTTGGTATCTCCGACCTCTGATGCTCCAAATATCTCTTTCCACAGTTCTTCCTCTCCCTTTTCAGCGTCTTCTTCTCTAATTTCTCCAGTCTTAGCAAACTTAAGAACCAAGAGAAGGGGTTTTTCTAGCTTTCTCCTATTACCGTGGAACTTTGGAAGGACTTTCATGAGCAACGCAAGGTCAAAGATCTCGTCCTCATTCTCAAAGCTTACAATACCTTTTTCCCGGCTTTCCTTGGCATTCTTTAGGAATAGAGCTATTTCATCAACGACACGGTAGCCGAAGTGGAGATCATAAGGTTCTAAAACTTCGTTGAGTATCCTAACCTTTGATAAATCCAGCTCTCTAACGGCTTCATTTATTTCATGCTTTGAATAGTTCAGGAACTTTCCATCCCTTCTGAGATCCTCGAGGATTAAATTCCTCAATGCAACCACATGATCTTCGTCGAGTTTCTCTTCTCTGGGAGGATAGTTCTCTAGGTCAACTTCATGGAATTCTATTACAAAGGCCCTATCAAGAACCTTCGGGCTGAACATGTAAGTTGTCTCATCTATGTTTACTGTCCCAACTATGTAAAGGTTGGGAGGTAACTTTATCTCCTTCGGTACTCCTTGCTTCTCTTCCACTTCATCGACATCGTGGAGCTTTATGCTTTCCCTTGTGAACCCTTTTTCATCCCTTCCACTTTCTAGAACGCTCAGGAAGTCGGCAAAGTAGTACTCGACGTGTGCAAGGTTCATCTCGTCGAGGATTATAATGTAAGGCAATGCATTCTCTCCATTATTTTTGTAATCCTCTATAGCTTGCATTATGAAATCTAGAAGTTTCGTTTTGTTGTACTTTCCCGTTATTGGATTGTAGTATCCAAGGAGGAGCTTTGAATCGCGCCAGTCTGGGCGAACCGAGAGGAAAATATATGGCCTACTCCATTTCCTGCACTCCTCTGGGGCTTTAACGTATATAAATCCACTCCGAATTCTTTGGGCATCTTTGGTGGTTAGATTTCTCCCTTCCTCAACGTCAATAAATTCAGAGATTTCAAGGCCACAGGGAATTACTTCTACTACTTTGAGGAATACATCGTGCTCGTTGATGTACCTTTCAATGTCATATCCATACACCTCCTTAGCCCATTCAATCCCTTTTCTCCACTCTTCTGGGATATTCTTGCCGACTATAACGTCTCTCACCACGATCCCGTATGGTACCTTTTTGTAGTATTCGTCGTTTTCATCACTGTCATAAACCCAGAAGATGAAAGGAGGTTTAATTTTACTAATCTTTCCTGGGGGATGCCACCCGTAAACTGCAAATCCATGCCTATTTATTGTTTCTTGTAAGCTCTTGATTTCTCTTTTTGCTACCGTATTTGGACCAGAAGCTGACATTACTTGAGGAAGATCCAATAATTCGCCAAGCTCTTGAGCTATCTTTGTCTTTCCACTTCCCGTCAAACCAGATAGAATTACGAATCCCTTAGTTTTTAGTGCAACATAAAATTGAGAAATCTGGGATTGTGAATATTTGTAACCACTCGCTTCTAAGTAACTTCTAAGGTCATTTTTTAGTTCATTCTTGGGCTTTAAATTATTAATTTCGTATTCATTTTCACCCTTATCTATGTATTTTTTAAGGTAATAGGCCACCTCAAGGAGCGTTTTAATTCCCTGCTCCTCTAGCTCCTTTCTGAAATTCTCTTCATTAAGCTCCTCATAAACTCTAATTATTTTATTTGAATCCCATCCTCCAAATCCCCAATTTTTCTCAAGTGACAGCTCCTCTAAAATAGGATTAAGCCAGTTCCCTAATGGCATAAACATCTTAGGGTTAAAGATCGTCATCCATGATGTTATTATAGCCGGTCCCAAGTCTATAAGCTTCTTTTCATTCTTCTTTTTCTTTATATTTTCGAGGTATCTTGCGATGTTACCTTTTCTCCTAGAAAACTCTTCGTAATCGGTTATTTTGGAAACTTCTTCAAGGAGTCCCCTAAAATCCTCATCTCCCAGGTATTCTATAAGCCTCCTATTGTCATGTTTTAAGTAAAGTACCTTTGATAATTCATTACCACTAATATATCGTTCAAATTCTCCTAGGTATCTGATAACGTCCTTCTTATCTTTTTTCCACGCTTCTTCTACTCTCCTTCTGAATTCCTCAACTTTCTCAATAACTTTCTCGAACTCTATTGAATATTTTTTCATTTCCTTTACGATTTCGATAATCCTTTCAGTATTCATCCTCTTCACCCCCAGGAATAAAACTCAGGTAGCCTATCCCCTCTTTTCCGATAATTTCAGCCAAAGATACCCCATCAATTTTACCTCTTTTAGCATCGAAGAACACGCTTTTACTCCCAGGATAAAGAACAACGGCAAATTTGCATCTTAAAGCATCCCTATACGTATGCATCTTGTATATATCTTCAAGCTTTGCCCACGTTTCAATGCTCGGATTCTCCTCCATTTCCTTGTCTTCGTCAGCAAACCTATCAACATCGACAAGCTCGAGCTTGAACTTTGCGTCAAACACACCAACTACCTTACCTTCCCTAAAGAGGGAGAAGTCTGGCTTTAAGGATACCGAATAGCTGAACTTCCTGGGCCTTAACTTCCTATTGTAGTAAAGTCTCCATTTTCCTTTAAACTCCGCATAGACGTTTCCTTCCTCTGAAAGTCCTCTAGCAGGCTCTATAGTTATTCTGACATTTTTCTCACCTAAAATTTTCTCGAGTTCTTTCACGAGCTTGAAGAAAACCCAGTACTCGTAGAGCCTTGCAATATCCCGGTTATCAATTGCTTCCCTAAGCTTAGCAAAGAATGGCATCCTCACAACGAATTCCTGGTAAAGCCCAAGTAATTCCCTGTACCCTTCTCCCTTGAGAAGAGTTTGCGATGTATAGGGGAATATCTTCATCTTCCCAACTTCTTCCCATAGGGGATCGCTCCTAAGGAATCTTAAATCCTCAATTATATCCCTCACACCACCCACGTTTCTTTGCGCTCTTTCTCCCCACTCGATGAGGAGATCCAGGAAGTACTTAGCAAAGCGATTCTCTGGGGTGTCGAAGCTTTCATACTTTCTAAAGGCTAAAACCTTTGTAGGGCTGAACTTTCGCCCAGGGGTTAAATACTCGGGGTGCTGAGTCATCCAGAGTATTGCATCTGGATTTACATCATCAGCTTCCCAAACATCAACGAGCTCCTCCTTAACCACGAGCTTCCTTTTAATGAACTTCATCAAGGTTTCAAAGGCTCCCAATATTCTCTCCCTGTTTGAACGGAGGTAGTAGTAGGCAAAGAGCTCATTCATCGGTCTATTCGATTCTACAGTTCCAAAGCTAGTGGGTGCATTAACTGAAAAGGGTAACGTGGAAGAAATCTTCCATAGCTCTTTAACTAACGCTTCATAAAACTTTCTGTGGGCCTTTATGATTGTCTCCAGGTTATCTTCTTTGATTCCATATATTCTGGGAACTTTTTTCGAGAGGACCTCCCCCTCTAGAACAATGGTTTTATCTTTGGTCAGTATCTCTATCTTTGTCTTCCCTATATAGTTTTTAAAGGAGAATCTGGCAACGTGCAAGTCTCCGTATCTTTCCACTTTGACATCTTGATTTCCAATCCTGATTTTGAATTTCTCCTTCCCTATTATCCGATATTCAGACCATTCGAAGAAATAATAAAGGTTATCTTTAACTTTGTATTCCCCTTCCAGTTTAAATTTCTCCATTCAACCTCACTCCCTAATCTTAATGAATTCAAACCCCAGGAGTACTACCTTAAACCTTCAAAGCAGGTTGTCAAAAAGTCAGACATTTCTAGCCTTTGGTAAGAGGAACTCAAATATGTATCCGAACTCTGCGTATATCAGTGTGAAAGTAAGTGTTGCTCCGAGAAAGTCCATGATTGATCTGATAGGAAGGATGTCATTAAATACAAGGGTTACACTGATTGCCATTCCTAAACCCATTATGAATCCTACAATAATCAATCCAAAGTACTTCCGCAAAGGTTCCCTCATGTTGACCCCCTTAACCTGAGAAATTTTTGATATTTTTAAGGTTTACATTAATGTGAAATTTTTCTCCATTATCTGAACCACTGGAACTCAATTATTTCCCCAAGGGTTAAGTAGAATAAAGTAAAGGCGAAGGTTACTCCAAAGAAGGCCCTAGTCGAAGGTATTGGAAGTACATCGTTAAAGGCTACTGCAATCGTAAGAGCAGTCACTAGTGCCATAATTATTGCACCTGCAACAATTCTTGCCCGCTTCTTTAGATTATTCTTCCTATTTTCAGCTATATCTTCAAGTATCTCTAACCAGAACAGCACGAAGAGGAAACTCAACCCGAGGAATTTAAGTGAGAGTGTTGGAAATATGTTCAAAGTCATATTAATTGCAAGAGCCATTAAGAGCCCTACAACTACTGCAATTATGAGTTTCTTCACCATGTTCTATCCCCTCTAAGGTAGGATTAAGAATGCTAGGGATGCTATAATCTCTGATATGCCAGCAATCTTCATAACTTTTCTATTTTTTGAATTCAGGTAAAGTATTGTTCCTACAAATAACATTACGATAGGGAATAATGAAAACTTGGAACCAAACCTGAAATAGGACACAGCCCAGTATATAAGCGCTGTTAGAAAAGCTACGGGGAGGGTTTTGTAATCCTCTTGAATTGCTATAAATCCCGCGCCAGCGAGTAACAGGAACCAAGTTATACTACTCATCGTTCTTCCCTCCTTTACTTTAGGAGTATATGCAATCCTCCCAGGATTGAGAGAACTGCCACTGATGCTCCCCCAAATTTTGCTATCATCTTTATGTCTGGCTCTGGTGGTGAAGCCATAAGGTAGAAGTAAAGGAAGAGCGGCGGTATTGTGGCCAATGCATAGAACATCAACCCTTTGATTCTTGTTATTCCTAAGACGTCAAGCAAAGCGAAGACATTGTATATCCAAATCGCAACAATAAAACCCAAAACACGTCCCTCTTGGTGATTTCCATGTTAATTCCCTCCTTATTAAGTAAAGCTAGTACTTCCTTTTCAGCTTCGAATTCTCAAACCTTTTAATCTTACTCCTCCCCACTATAATAATCTATACATTGTTATTATAAAAAGTTTAATATTTGCTCCCACGACTGAATATGTTGTCATCTTTATTTAATCTGTAGCCAAACAGCAGCACCAAGGAGTGAGATTATGGGCAATTCTACAATAAATGTACCAAGGAACATCACGGTTTGATATGAGAATGCTTTCCCAGTTTTATAAATGAAACTTGCTATGCCTTCGCTATTTCTGCTCATCTAATTACCTCCCTACAAACATCAATCCTAACCCCAAATCCTTCTATATTTCAATCACCTTAAGCTCTCAGCTATTTTAACCGTTACCGTGCTTTCAATTAAGGCAGCAATGAAGATTAAGACTATTGAAATTGCTATAAGTTTGAAGAATTCTTTAGCGTCCTCTTCCGTGATTATCTCCTCCTTCCTGCCTAAAGCAAACCTCAACAATTCATAAGGAATTTTAAAGCCTGCCGCTCCTGCAATGATTATAGCAGGGATTTCAAAAACACCGTGAGGGAGTATGAGGAGTATGGTTTTTATCAACCCTATCTGCTCTGCGGTGGTTTTAACGGCTGAGCCTAGGATCATGCCGTTAAATGCTAAATTTAGTAGAGTTGTTCCCCCGAAGGTTAAAGCGCCTGACCAGAGCATAAGAGCGACCTTTACATTATGTCTGAAGAAGAACAAAAATCCTGGATTAGAATTATCAAAAGGATCAAAGCCAAAATAAGCGGAATAATCATGAGTTAAAGCCGAGAAAAAACCAAGGACAATACTAGTTGTAAACATAAGGACAGACAGATAAGAGGAAAAGCAGACCTAAGATTCGCCATTTTATCCCTCACTGCAAGAATTTTGGTAGGAGAAAGTAACCTATGAAAAGTCCTAATATAAGCCCCATAACCGCTATAATATTCCTCCACGAAGGTTTGGTAATTGCCAAGAAGGCTCTAAGAGTGATACTTGCCACAGTACCAAAAACAGCATATTCCGTTAACCTCGCAACTAGCATCAACATAAAAAAGGAACAAGGAACCAAGCAAGCCTCCTTAAAGCATCCATTTCAGACTCACCTCCTTAATATCCAATCGCAGCCCCCACCAAGCCTACAAGACCTCCAAATATACCTACCTTCTCTTAGCCCACTTATTTACGTAGTCAATAACTTTTCCTCCCAACCATCCAGTAGCAGTTCCTTCTTTTTATATTATCTCGGTCTGAGAGTGACAACCTTCCGTCAAAGCCCTAATGTGGGCGGGAGTGGGAGGGCAATCACACCACTCGCAACTGATAGCGGGAACGGATCCAAACTAGGCATACATTTAATTTCTCCTCACTATAATACCAGTTACTTGCCATAATTCCAGTTTTTGATAATCGCGTTTGTGTTTTTTATGATTTCTATTAGGGAGATTGTGAGGAGGCTTATTAAGCCTGCAACTATGACGCTAATTGGATCGTCAAACTTTATCGTAAGCTGGGAAACGGCAACTGAAGCAATTATAAACCCCATACCAAACAACAACCACCTAATCTTAGACTCTCTGTAAACCTTAAACGCCCCATACAAGGAAAACCCTGCAACGCCAAAGAACACCAGCATGACACCGACATGCCTCAAATTAACTGCCGAAACTGAAAAAACAACATAAATCAACGACAACAATGCCACAACACCACCAATCCACAACAAACGCCTCTCCACAGCACCCATACTACACACCTCCTATGCAATTGTAAAAATGTTAAAAATTTAAATCACAGAGCTTGCCCAACCATCCATGCAAGTCCTACTGCAAATCCCAAGCCTGCAGAGGCTATTCCAAAAGCTGTTGACCAAATTAAACCTGCTGTTCCTAGTCCTAAATCTGTCACCAGCGTCGCTTCTGGGGAAGCTCCGTTTTTGGCCATGTAATAAGTTAAATAGCTGTCACCAGTAGCACCTCCTACCACCATTCCAATTGCCATCAATACTAATCCTAATACTAAAGCTTTCCTCCACATTTCAATCCCCTCCTGGTTCTTCATATTACGAATGTTATAGATACTACTTAAAGTTTTCTTCATAATTATTATCGCTGTGTTTTTTCTCTTATAATTTTATTTGAACGAGTGATAATAAACAAAAAGTAATTATTTTAAGCAAATTAATTGCCATTCAAGAACTGGTGATAGTGTGAAGGTTATCAATGTAGGAATGAAGGATTTTGAAGTTGGCATTAGGACGAGAAGATTTCAAGTAATGATAATCCTTTTTACAATAATCTCCCTGGGAATGACTTATAACTTAAAAAGACTTGGAGTAAGCGCAAGCTTATACAAAACGCCTTTCCAAATGCTCTTTCTCTCAAGCTTCTCCAATGCCTTCAATTACTCAGTAGCTTTACTAGGAATTCTCCTTGGGGCTACAACAATAAATGGAGAAAAAGAGCGTGGAACGCTAAGGATAATGGCCTCAAAGCCAATTTATAGGGATCAAATACTTCTCGGAAAGTTCTTGGGAGGTGCTCTAATTCTTGGAGCATCTTTAGGCTTATTCTACATTTTAACGATAGCATTCGCCTTACTCTTAGGGGTTACTCCAAATAAGGACGATGTAGTCATGTTCCTAACGACACTTCCCTTCAGTCTTCTATACGCCTTGTGCTTCTTCAGCTTAGGAATGTTGATCTCCACTATTATAAAGAAGCCCAAAAATGCCATTGTAATGGGGATTTTTATCTTCGCATTCCTCAGCTTTGTCCTACCAATAATTGCGAGCGTTATTGCACTTGCCGTCGTTGGTTTACCACCAATCCCAAGCATTCCAGCGGATGCATCAAATCTTACCGAAGAAGAGCTTCAGGAGTTAATAATCCAAGATCCATCCTATCAGGAATGGCTGAACGAACTCGTAAAAACTACGGAAGGAATCCTGTATATCTCACCAAACTACCATTATCAGGAAATAATTAGAATGATCTTCGGCGGAAAGCCTCAGATAAGTGAAGTGATATCGGCCTTAGCATATGAAGAATCCATCGTCGAGGATAGGTCAATATTAGAAAGCCTACAATTGGCATGGGAGAATATCCTGGTGTTAACCATAGCATCCATGTTATTTATAGGGCTATCATATATGAGATTCGTTAAAATGGATTACTGATATCTCCGAACACATATCTCCCAAGGCTATCACTTCGAAAAGTGGAAGATAATAAAAACAACAGTTTCCTTGAAGTTTAAATTTCAAATTTTTTAGAGAAAGGTATTTAAAGTTTACCTTCCAAGTATATATAATATGGGGGATCCAAGATTAGGTGTCCAGTTTGTGGTTCTTCAAAAATTATTTATGACCCCGAGCATGGTGAGTATTACTGTGCAGAGTGCGGCCACGTAATTAAATCCTTTGATACTAGGGTTAGAACATTTTCTTCTCCCCCTAAGTTTAGGAGTAAGGGAACTTCGGATATGGTTAGGGAAAAGATCCATAGGCTTAAAAGATTGGATAGCTTTGGAAACAAGACAGAAAAGCTTGGAGTTGAAGAGATTAGTAGGATATCCTCCCAGCTTTGCCTTCCCAAACATGTGGAGAGGGAAGCTGTGAGAATTTACAGGAAACTAATTAAAAGTGGAGTCACTAAGGGAAGGAGCATTGAAAGCGTCGCTGCAGCTTGCATCTACATCTCATGTAGGCTATACAAAGTCCCGAGAACGCTAGATGAGATAGCAAAAGTAGCGAAGGAGGATAAGAAGGTTATAGCAAGGGTGTATAGGCTCGTGGTCAAAAAGCTCGGCTTATCATCAAAGGATATGCTAATAAGGCCAGAGTATTACATAGATAAGTTTGCCGACGAACTTGAAGTCAGCGAGAGGGTTAAGCGGAGGGCCCTCAGGTTGTTAAATGAAGCCAAGGATAAGGGTATAACGAGCGGTAAAAATCCCCTCGGTTTAGCGGCCTCGATACTTTACATAGCCTCACTTTTGGAAGGAGAAAGGAGAACCCAGAAAGAGATAGCTAGAGTCGCGGGCATTACTGAAGTAACGATAAGAAATAGATATAAGGAACTCGTTAAAGAATTAAGGATAAGGGTTTAGCTATCCTTTAAGCCATTTCTCCATCCATCCTGCTATTAGTTCAAGTCTTTTAACCCTGTGCTTTGGCTTCCCAGATCTACTTAGGTCATGATTTTCTCCTGGGAATATTGCCAATTCAACTCTCTTCCCCAGGTATTTTAGGGATATGAAGAGTTGCAATGCCTCGGGAAGCCAACACCTGTAGTCTTCGGTAGAGTGGATTATAAGCAGGGGAGTTTCAACGTTGGGAGCGTACTTTAATGGGCTCTTTTCCCAATAACCTTCCAAGTTGCTCCAGGGATCTTTTCCTATTTGATCTGGAGCAAAGTAATAACCTATATCCGTTGTCCCGAAGAAGCTTATCCAATTTGAAATTGATCTCTGGGTTACAGCGGCTTTGAACCTGTTGGTATGTCCGACTATCCAGTTCGTCATGAAGCCACCATAGGAACCCCCGGTAACTCCTAGCCTTTCCCCATCTATGAAGTCAAATCTCCTTAATGCTTCATCGACTACCTCCATTAAATCCTGGTAATCCCTCTCCCCATAGTGTCCCCTTATATCCGCGAACTCCTCTCCGTAGCCATCGCTCCCTCTAGGATTTGAGAATATCACGACGAAGCCTTTAGAGGTTAAAACGTGGAACTCGTGCATAAAAGCGTAACCGTAAGCGGTTTTAGGACCACCGTGGATCTCTAGAATAGCTGGATACTTCTTTCCTTTCCTGAAGTTCACCGGTTTCATTACCCAGGCATCTATTTCAACCCCGTCACTTGCTTTAACCTTAAAGTGTTCAGGTTTTGAAAGGGTGTAACCCTTTATCCATTTGTTAAAGTCGGTAACCTTCTTCTCCTTTCCATCCCTGTATATGTACAGCTCAGTTGGGGTTACAGCATCTTGAGCCGTGAAAGCTATGTAATCCCCTATATCGAAGCTTTCAACGCTTCTATCTCCACCTATTACCCTTTCAATCTTTCCATCTAAGTTGACCCTAAAGAGGTTTGCCCTAGGGCCATCCGTTGCGACATAGTAGATCCACCCCTCCTTGTACACAAGCTCGGCCCTCTGACTTCCTCGAACATCGGAGTTTAAGGAGTTGTAAGCGTTCCTGTCTAAATCCTTTGTGAGCTTCTTAAGTTCTCCTGTCTTGGGATCGTAGTGGTAGATGTGGGCGTTGGTTGGGATTCCCCTTTCTAAAGTGTTAGCCTTAAGTACGAAGCTTCCGTCATCAAGGGGGAGGAAGTCGAGTATCCTCCACTTCCCTGGGGTCAGCTTCCTAACTTTTCTATTCTCGAGGACGTAAAGATCGGATATCAGAGGTTTCCTTTCCCTATCCTCTTGGGCCGTGAAGTATAGTCTACCGTTGTGGAACCTTATCTGATCAACATTTAGGTTCTTTGGAGTTAGTCTCTTTTTCTTCCCGCTCTCAACGTCAACAAGGTAGACAACGTTTCTTTTTCCGTAGATCCAGCCAACTCCATTAAACCAGAATGGTATTTCCCTTATAATGTGAACGTCATCATTCCCTTTTTTCTCAACGTCTATAGGGGTAACCACGGCTATACTTTTCCCATCCTCGGTAAAGCGCAGGTTCTTTATCCCGTATTTGAACTTTGCTAAAAGTCTGGCCTCTCCCCCATCCGTTGGAATCACGTAGAGCTCTGATTCCTTTCCTTCCTTATCCCTCTTTGAGGTAAATGCTATAAGCTTCCCATTTGGAGAGAACCTTGGATTAGAATCCTTGTTCCCTGAGGTGAAGGGTTTTACCCTCTTTCCATCGTAGAGGTAAAGCTTAGAGAAGTAATCATCGTCTTTGAGGCTTATCTCCGTTACTTGAAAGACCGCTTTTCCCTTAAATACATCTACATTACCCACAAGCTTGAACTTCCCTAAATCTTTCTCTGAAAGCCCCTTGCCCATAAAATCACCGGAATTGGATATATGATTCATTCATATAAAAGCGCTTCGATGAAAATCTCGAACTGATCAGAAATGACCAGAAATGATATATGAATTGAGGGACAACTAAAAAATATGCAAGACAGCGATCTAACCATGGAAGTCCAGGAGCTCAAAGAGGCCTTGAAAGCATTGAAGGCTAGCTTTGATATCCTAACCCAAATAGCTCAAGCTTACATAAGGTTACTCTCAATATACGCCGAGTACGGTGGGATAGGAATAGATGTTGCGATCCCGGAAATAAGACAGGATCCTATAGCTAGGGAGATAGTTAAGATACTTTTCGACTTAAAAAGGGCTAATATAAGCCAAATAGCGAGAGAGCTAAAGGGAAGGAGAGGAAAGGCATCTCGGAATACGGTTAGGGCTAAGCTTAATGAATTGGTGAAATTAGGAGTTGTGGTCGAAGTTCCTGGGGAGAGGGGAAAGGTGTATTCCCTATCCAGGGATGTGATCAAAAGGTGGCTAGATATAATCGGAATCCCAATTAATCTTGATCAGATAAAGGAGTATTTGAGGTGATTGAAATGGAGGGTAAGGCGAAGCTTGAGGAGTTGCTTGAGGAACTCATGGAGGAGATAAAGAATGCAAAGACAAAGGAAGAGGTTGAGGTGCTGAAGGAGAAGGTGAAGTCTGTTGAGAAACTTATAGAGGCATATGAGGGGGATAAGGATCTAGATAAGATTGCCATGATGATGGACAAGATTGGACCTATGATTGAAGATATACTCGAGCCTCTTCAGAAACTCCTGGAGGATCTCTATAGCCCGGAAAAGATGCAAGCACTTGGGAAAAGCGTTGCCCAGTTTTATAAGGACTTAGTTGAAGCTGGCATGGATAAAGAGACGGCTACTGAACTTACTAAGGAGTACATGAAAAGCATAAACGTTATGAGAAACCTACTAGAAACGTTTACGAGTATGATCCAGAGGGGAAAGAACTTCCGGGGAATAAAGATAGTAACTGAAAAGGAAGAGGAGGAGAAGGAGTGAGGCTGTTGATCTCTCTCCTTAAGCTTTTATTTTTCGAAATTCCCAGGATAATGTTTGGGATAGCTAAACTGTTTAGAATTAAAAATAAAGGGGAGAGGATGTTTAAAAAGGTTTTAAGGGAGGAAGGCCTACCCGAAGATGTTATCCAGGAATTATACGGATCCTTTGCTATTAAAATTAGGAAACTCATCTATTGGAGGCAATTAGAGTATGAGCATTAACCTTTAGTTCCATTCCATCTAATTCGGGATTTAAGCTCTTAATTACCTTCATCTTTATCTTGTTATCCTCTTTCGTTAACTTAACAACCGTCGTGAATTCCTCCTCCAATAGGGGACCCATAGGTGGGGAAATCTTCTCTAGCAAGTCTACATTTACAAAATAAAAGGCCTTTCTCCTCCTATCTCCAGTTTTTAGGGCCAAGAAATTTGAGAACATAAACTGATCTCTGAAGGGATAAAATGAGAAGATCTTTTCAGTTCCAAGAACTATCGAGATAACGTTTTCCCTTTCTCCGTAAGCCTTCTCCAGGGTGTCTTCTAATGTCTTTTCAAAGGGTCCATACTCGATTATTGAAATTTTCAAAATGATGTTTCCAAGATTCATTCTCCCCCCAATCTTTACGATGTTGGCCCCTTCATACAGCTTATCCTTTATTCCCAGCATCTCAGCTTGCTTCGTGTAAATGGTTAAGGAGTCGAATATATCAAATATTACAAGGGGATATCCTTTCTCTCTGGCCCATTTAATCAATGGATACACAATGAACAGGAGCGGAGTTGTGCTGTTATACTCAAAAAGTATTAACTCCCCAAATTTTGACTTCTCAAACAGGTCTTCCAGTCTCTCCATGCTATCCCCTTAGGGTAATTACCTAAACAAAATTAAAAAATTTTGTAACTTTCCTTATTCCCAAAGCCCAGGTTGCCCAGGAATGTATGAATAATCTATTTAAAACGAGGGAAAGCTCAGTGAAATGGGGGGAAAGTTATGAGGATTGCTGTCATCGATTATGATAAGTGTAACCCAGATAAGTGTGGTCATTTCCTTTGTGAGCGAGTTTGCCCTGTCAATAGGATGGGAGGGGAAGCTATAATAATCGATGAGGAGAACAACAGGCCAATAATTCAGGAGGCAAGCTGTACTGGTTGCGGAATCTGTGTCCATAAGTGTCCTTTCAAGGCTATTAGCATAGTAAACCTCCCAGAGCAACTTGAAGAGGACTGCGTTCACCGCTATGGCGTCAACGCCTTCGTCCTCTATAGACTTCCCGTGGTTAAAGATGGGATGGTTGTTGGAATAGTAGGGCCAAATGGGACTGGAAAAACTACGGCAGTCAAAATACTCGCTGGGCAATTAATACCTAACTTATGTTGCGACAATGATTCCTGGGATGACGTGATAAAAGCATTTAGAGGTAGTGAACTTCAGAACTACTTTGAAAAGCTAAAGAATGGAGAGATAAAACCTGTAGTTAAGCCACAGTACGTGGATTTATTACCTAAGGCCGTTAAGGGTAAAGTTGGAGAGTTATTAAAGAAAGTTGATGAAACCGGAAAGTTTGAGGAAATCGTCAAGGTACTGGAACTAGAGAAAGTTTTGGAGAGGGAGATAGATCAACTTTCAGGTGGGGAGCTTCAGAGGGTTGCGATAGCTGCAGCAATCCTCAGAAAAGCACACTTCTACTTCTTTGATGAGCCTTCAAGTTATCTTGACATAAGGCAGAGACTTAACGTAGCTAGGGTAATAAGGAGGCTTGCGGATGAAGGAAAAGCGGTGCTCGTTGTTGAGCACGATTTAGCAGTTCTCGATTATCTAAGCGATATAGTTCACATAGTCTATGGAGAGCCGGGAGTTTACGGAATATTCTCACAGCCTAAGGGAACTAGAAATGGAATAAACGAATTCCTCCAGGGGTACCTAAAGGATGAAAACGTTCGTTTTAGGCCATACGAGATAAAGTTCACGAAGTTGAGTGAGAGGGTAGAAGTGGAGAGGGAAACCCTAGTTGAGTATCCAAGGTTAGTGAAAGATTACGGGAGCTTTAAACTTGAGGTGGAACCAGGAGAAATCAGGAAGGGAGAAGTCATTGGAATAGTTGGACCCAATGGAATAGGAAAGACAACCTTCGTCAAGATGCTTGCCGGGGTTGAGGAACCTACCGAAGGGAAAGTTGAGTGGGATCTAACGGTTGCTTATAAGCCACAATATATTAAGGCGGAGTACGAGGGGACGGTGTATGACCTCTTGAGTAAGATAGATGCCTCAAAGCTTAACAGCAACTTCTACAAAACTGAGCTTTTGAAGCCCTTGGGGATTATAGATCTGTACGATAAGAACGTTAATGAACTCTCAGGTGGAGAGCTTCAGAGGGTTGCGATAGCCGCTACACTTCTTAGGGATGCCGACATTTATCTACTCGACGAGCCTTCAGCATACCTAGATGTTGAGCAAAGGTTAGCAACTTCAAGGGCCATAAGACACCTCATGGAGAAGAATGAGAAGACTGCTTTGGTTGTGGAGCATGATGTTTTAATGATAGACTACGTCAGCGATAGGCTGATAGTGTTTGAGGGTGAACCAAGTAAATATGGGAAGGCTTTACCTCCAATGGGGATGAGAGAGGGAATGAACAGGTTCTTGGCTTCTGTTGGAATAACGTTCAGAAGGGATCCCGACACTGGAAGACCAAGGGCGAACAAGGAGGGAAGTGTAAAGGATAGGGAGCAGAAAGAGAAAGGCGAATACTACTATACTGACTAATTTTAAGTTTTGTCCTTTTTCTAAGCTTTTCCAAATTGTCAGTGAAGGTTTAGCTGTCATTTATTCAATATATCACCTACAAGTATAGTTGAAATGAGTATAAAATTCAAGAATCTAATGAAGAAATATCAATTAAACAAGAAAAAAATAGAAAGATTTATTATAGCGAAAGGAGGTTAACTCCAGGGGGAATGAACATGGGTGGTGGAGAAACCTGTCGTTATAAAGTTTGGAGGAACTTCAGTAAGGTATGCCTTTGAAGAAGCACTAGAGCTAGTTGCGAAGTTACATGAAAACATGAAAATCATTGTCGTCGTTTCTGCACTTGCAGGAGTTACAGATTGCTTGTTAAGGCTCGCAAAGGGGGATAAATCCGCTCTTCTGGAAATTGATGAAATTCACGAAGAACTATCCCAGGAACTCAACGTTCAGCTTGAGCATTTAATACATCAACTTAAAAAGACGATAAATTCTAAATCAAGTTTCCCCTCAGAAAAGGCATTTATAGACGAAATAGCATCTTTTGGAGAGAGATTTTCTGCCAAACTATTCTCAGAGGGTCTTAAAATACTCGGAATTACCGCCAGGCCTGTTGACTCTAAGGATGTTCTCTTTGTTAAAGGGGAGTTTGGAAATGCAGAAGTGGAGTTTAAGAAGAGTGCTCAGGGAGTAGATGTTCTCTATCGCATGCTTAGGAGAGGAATCGTTCCTGTTGTTACTGGATACTATGGAAATCTGAACGGGTTCCGAGCAACTTTTGGAAGAGGAGGAAGTGATTATTCGGCAACATCTATAGCGAGTCTAGTAAATGCTAAAGCCGTTCTAATAATGAGCGACGTTGAGGGAATTTATACTGCAGATCCAAAGCTAGTGCCTCCTGCAAGACTAATTCATTACATTTCCTACAAAGAAGCAAAAACAGCTGCAAAATTGGGTATGAAGGTTCTTCATCCAAGAGCCATCGATCCAGTAGAAGGAAAGATCCCAGTCATTCTTGGAAAAACTAGGGATCTAAAATTTGGAACGCTAATTTCTCATGAATCCCAGGGAATTCCAATTGTTACCCACAAGTTACTAGAAAATCATGCCGAAATATCTGTTGTATCAGTTAAAACAAATATTCCCTTACCTTACGAAGTTTATGAGGAAGGAGATCTATACTTTAAGATAAAAACTTCCAAGGATCAGTTTCTGGAAGTTTTAAGGGACGTGCACAGGAGAGTTGTTGAAAATGAGAATCTGCACTCCAGCCACGATGGTGAACTTTGGACTTGGGTTTGACATCTCTGGACTAGCTATAGAAGCGTTAGTAACTGCAAAGGAGAGCAAGGATTTCAGAGTAAGGGTAAAGGAATATACTAAAGCTTTATCCAACTCAGCGTATCTATCCTTTTTATAGTGAGGGAGTATACTAAGGTTCGCTCTAGAAGGAAAGAAAAATTCCTGGAAACTCATCGTTCCTCCTTATTCAGGAGATGTTATGAAGAACATAGCACTTTAAAGGAGGATAGTAGGTTGCTAGTTCCTGATTTCCAAGAATGAAGTAGGAAGAAGGGTGATTTAGGACTAGTGGTACTTGTCTTGGAGAAAGGTCATGAAAGACGTCTTTGGGAGTTTTGAAGTTGGGACGGGTAATTGACCAAGAAAAGTTAATGGAGGGTGCAAAATGGTATTGAGATGTGTAGTTTGCGGAAGAGAATACCCTGAGGACGAAGTTAGGTATAGGTGTGATTGCGGAGGATTGCTGGAGGTAGTTATTGACCTTGATAAGGTTGATACCTCCATTTTCAACGGTAGGGATATAAAGTTATGGAAGTATGAGAGCTGGCTTCCCGTAAAAAAGAGGGTAAGCCTAGAGGAGGGTGGAACTCCCCTTTATAGGTTGTCAAACCTCGAAAATGAGCTAAAAGTGAAGGAGCTTTATGCAAAAAATGAAGGAGCAAATCCAACTGGTTCCTTTAAGGATCGTGGAATGACCGTCGGAGTTTCAAAGGCTCTCGAACTGGGAATGGATAAGGTTATATGTGCATCCACGGGCAATACTTCAGCATCACTAGCAGCTTACGCTGCAAAGGCAGGAATAAAAGCGTACGTTCTAATACCCAGCGGAAAGATAGCATTAGGAAAACTTGCTCAGGCGATAATCCATGGAGCCAAGGTAATCCCAATCAAGGGAAACTTCGACGATGCCCTTAGGATAGTTGTTGAGGCAAGTAGAGAGCTTGGGATATACATGTTGAACTCGATAAATCCATTTAGGCTTGAAGGACAGAAGACAATAGCATATGAGATATACGATCAACTAGGGAAAGTTCCAGACAACATTATCCTCCCAGTTGGAAACGCTGGGAACATTTCCGCGATATGGAAGGGGTTCAAGGAAATGTATGAGGCTGGAGTTATAGATGAGCTTCCCAGGATGATTGGAATTCAAGCTGAAGGTGCCTCTCCTTTAGTGAAAGCTTGGAAGGAGAAGAAAAAGTTTCAACCTGAAGAGAACCCAGAGACTGTTGCCTCTGCAATAAGAATAGGGAATCCAGCAAACTGGATAAAGGCATGGAAAGCTGTTGAAGAGTCTGGAGGATTGTTTGAAAGCGTGAGTGATGAAGAGATACTAAGGGCCCAAAGGCTCCTAGCATCTAGAGAGGGATTATTCGTTGAGCCTGCCTCTGCAGCATCTTTGGCTGGCTTGATTAAGCTACTTGAAAGTGGTGAAATAAGCAGAAATGAGAGTTACATCTTAATAACAACTGGACATGGGTTGAAGGATCCGAACATCGTTATAAAGAACTTTCAGATCCCAGAACCTATAGAACCAACATTAGAAGCTTTTAAGGAGGTAATTAAATGAGGGTTGGGAGCATAGTAATAATTCATTTATTTTTGAAGGCGATTTGTTAGTTCTTGTTTTCCCCATAATTTTAATTTGGAGCCCTTCTTATCCCTAAGGGGATATAGTTTCCACACAACCCTCTTTCCTGGTTGTTCGTGCTTCATTGGAGGCATTTTGTGGATGTTCCTACTTCACTAATTGGAGTAATAAATTTAAATATTTTATATTATTTTCATAGGGGAGGAAAATGGAAGGCTACAGGTTGTTATATCCAATGAGGACTTACCTCATAGTGTCTGGTCATGGAGAGGAGACAAACGTCATGGCAGCCGATTGGGTGACTGTCGTATCTTTTGATCCATTCATAGTTGGAGTAGCGGTAGCTCCAAAGAGGACAACGCATAAGCTCATAAAGAAGTATGGAGAATTTGTAATAAGCGTCCCAAGTCTTGATGTGCTTAGGGATGTATGGATCGCTGGAACTAAGAAAGGGCCATCAAAGCTTAAAGAGATGAGCGTGACCTTAATTCCTTCAAAGAAAGTTAAGGTTCCAAGCATAGAAGAGGCGTTGGCTAATATAGAGTGTAGAGTCATAGATGCCAGGAGTTATGGAGATCACACATTCTTCGTTGGGGAGGTAGTAGGTTACACATACAAGGATTACGCATTTGAAAAGGGGAAGCCGAATCTAAAAGCTAAGTTCCTTGCTCACGTTTCTTGGAGTGAGTTTGTCACATTCTCAGAGAAAGTTCATAAGGCAGAGTAACTGTGAAGGGTAGATTTTTCAAAGAATCATTAGGAGATTTCACAAAAATGTAAAGTTTATAGATAGGGTTTTAAGCCCAAATAGAGATTACTGAAGAGGTGAGGAACCTAAACAAGCATACAATGAATCATCTTACTTTTTTCATCAGGAGAACCTCGTGTTCTAAAACCCTGTGAGGATACTTATTCACGATCTCTCGGTACACATTTTCATCTATTAGTAAATGTAGTCTGGTAATTCCTTTCTTCTTAGCGATCCCGAATATCTCATTTAGCACTTGGTTTATACTTGCTATATCCTCAACCCATAAGAATAATTTAGCTGCACTTTTATTATTCCAAAGACCCTTAATTATATAACATGTATTTAGTTCGGGTATACAACCCTCGATACTTGTTCTATTCTTCTCTATGGCATAGCCCCATCTACTTTTTATCCATGCAGCAAAGGATGAATATATCCTAGGGGTTACAAATGTCATATCTTTGATAATATCATAGTTATTAGGAAATGAAGTAGTTGAGTATTGTTCTTGAACCTTAGCACTGATTTCATTAAGGTTTATTTCTACATGAACGATCCTGTATGCGATCTCGGATATACCACATTTTCTATAGAATCCAACAGCTTCTTTAACCGGCCATACGGCCACAGTGTCGCATTCATGCTCTTTAGCTATTTCGACCGCCTTGTTTACAAGTGCTTTACCAACACCTCTTTTTCTATAATCTTTGTGTACTTCCAAAACATCTATATATCCACATTTGCCGAGGAGACTTTTCTCCTCACCTATGTAGAGCTCTAGCTCCCCGACTATTTTACCATTGAGCTCAGCTACTAAGGGGTACTGGTCGTTGATTAGGAGGTTGGTTATATTTATAGCGCAAGTTTCAATACTCATCCAAGGACCTCCGTGACTCCATCGTTCAGCTACAGTGAGGTCATCATATTTAGCTTCGACTTCCTTACCATTGATGTATTTAACCCATTTGCTAACTGAAGAACAGTAAACCTCGACAATGCCTTTAACATCATCAAGAGATGCAATACGTACCTTAATTGACATGTGCCTAAATAAAGTACCGTGTCTTTATAAGCTTAATCCATTTCTAAACATTTATTATGTCTTTCCCCTATTATTTCGTGGTGATCCCTATGAAAGAGGTGATCTTTACTGAAAATGCTCCAAAGCCAATAGGTCCCTATAGTCAAGCCATTAAGGCCGGAAACTTCCTCTTTATCGCAGGCCAAATCCCAATAGATCCAAAAACTGGAGAAATAGTAAAAGGAGATATCAAGGATCAGACAAGACAGGTGTTGGAGAACATAAAGGCTATTTTGGAAGCCGCCGGTTATTCCCTCAATGATGTCATTAAGGTAACCGTTTACCTAAAGGATATGAACGACTTTGCAAAGATGAACGAGGTTTATGCTGAATACTTTGGAGAATCCAAGCCTGCAAGGGTTGCGGTAGAAGTTTCTAGGCTTCCAAAAGATGTGTTAATTGAGATAGAGGCCATAGCATATAAGGAGTAGGCTCAGGAAGCCGTCCACTCCTCATCATTCAGGTGCGGAAGGCTTCATCATCGCCTTCTTTACTTTATTGTTAAAAGTTTATAAGGTAAACTAATAGCATTTAAACAGCTAGAATTTGTAAACTTAAGACTTGTACCATTTATACTGGTGGTTTACTTGAGTACATTTTTATTTGCGGTAAGATGGAAATACGTTCCAAAGGAACTGGCCATGAGGTTAATATTTTAGTATGGTATCTTTATTCCCCCATTCCATAAATGAAATGACTCCCACTTTAAGAGCTGGATCAAGATAAAAGAGGGAATTTCACTTACAGAGAACCTTGCCTCTATAACATATAAGAGAATAAGTGAAGGATTCTGGTAATCGGGCTCTTGTTAGCTTCTTAATTCCTACGTAAAGAGATATGAGGGTATAAGATAAAATAACTTATCTTTCGACGAAAATTCCAAGACTGAAAGAAAATAAAGACAAACTGATAACCCTAAGAAAAATAAGGTAGCTCTTTTCCACTAGCTCAGTTGTGTGGCTACTTAATATCCTTGAATTTAAGCTTCTAGCCCCTAGCTCTTAAGTTGCCTGACTAAATTTTACAAATCCTCAAATGATGAGCCTTTTAGATTTCTACAAATATGTCAAAAACAAACATTTATATTGATTAATTTTACCGTGAAAATGGTGATATAATGGCGGTTCACCCAATAGATTACCGCTACGGTAGTGAGGAGATGAGGAAGATATGGGATGAAAAGAACAAGTTGCAAAAGCTACTTGACGTTGAAGCTGCCCTAGCAAGGGCTCATGCTAAGGTAGGAAACATTCCGGAAGAGAGCGCTAAGGTTATTTCGGAAAGGGCTAATACAAAGTGGGTTAAGCTTGAGAGGGTTAAGGAGATAGAGGCCGAGATCCATCATGATATAATGGCCGTCGTTAAAGCGTTAAGCGAGGTTTGCGGAGAACATGGAAAGTACGTTCATCTTGGGGCAACTTCTAATGATATAATAGATACGGCCAATGCATTGTTAATCAAGGAAAGCCTTGAGATAGTTGAAAGGGATCTTAAAGAGCTTAGATCCATTTTGAAGCAGCTTGCGGAAAAGCATATAGGTACGGTATGCATAGGGAGGACCCATGGCCAACATGCAGTTCCGACGACTTATGGAATGAAGTTCGCCCTGTGGCTTGATGAGATCCAGAGGCATATAGAGAGGTTATACCAGCTTAAGGAGAGGGTTCTCGTTGGTAAGATGAGAGGGGCCGTGGGAACTGCGGCCTCATTTGGAGAAAAAGCCTTTGAAATTGAGAGATTGGTGATGGAAGATCTTGGTCTCAAGCCTGCAAGGATAACGAATCAAATAGTGCAAAGGGATGTCTACGCTGAACTACTTTTCTTCCTGGCTTTAGTGGCTTCAACTCTGGATAAGATGGGGTTGGAGATAAGGAACCTGCAGAGGACTGAAATACTTGAGGTAAGCGAACCCTTCGGGGAGAAGCAAGTAGGTTCATCTACGATGCCCCACAAGAGGAACCCCATAAGAACTGAAAAGGTCTGTGGACTTGCGAGGGTTTTGTACTCCAACGTTATTCCGGCGTTGCTAAATAACCCACTCTGGCATGAGAGGGATTTGACGAATTCTTCCGTTGAGAGGGTTATCCTTCCAGAGAGCTTTGTATTGCTTGATGAGATGCTCAAGACCATGAAGAAGGTTTTAACTGGACTGGAGTTCTTCCCCGAGAACATAAGGAGGAACTTGTATTTAACAAAGAACTTGATCATGGCCGAGCCCCTTATGTTAAAGCTTGCCGAGAAAGGAATGGGAAGACAGGAAGCTCATGAAGTAGTAAGGCAACTTGCAATGAAAGCTTTCCGTGAAAACAGAGACCTCCTGGAAGTTGCAAAGGAAAGTAGAGAAATAACTAAGTATCTAACCGAGAGAGATCTTGAGGAGCTAAAACCAGAAAATTACATTGGCAAAGCAAGGGAAATAGTCAAAAAAGTCATTGAATATGTTGAGGAGATGGAAAGAAGGGGATTATAATCTATCTCTATTTTTTATTGTTGAGATAAAACGTTGAATTTAAAAGAGATTTTTAAGGGATTATATTTCGATGGAAGCAGAGAAAAAGAAGCTTTCAATACCTCCAAAGGGAATAAGGGCCATAATAGAGGCCATAAGATTGGGAGAGATAATAAAGCCGAGTCAATACGCAAAGAGGGAAGCATTTAAAAAGCACGATGTAGAGGAAGCCTGGCTAAATAGAGTCCTAACGATGATATTTTACGATATCATGAAAAAGCAGGGATTAATCGATAAGGTTATAAAAGAGATCGTTGGCGTAACTCCACTAATTTTAGACCCCTGGCTGAGAGCTGCCCTTAGGGTTGCCGTTGATATAGCCCTTTTCCATGATCCAAGCTCTCAAACTATTAAGAATCTCAGATGGAAGGCTTCCGACTTTATCTCTTCAAGAACTCACCCCTACGTTGGAATGTACTTTTGGGATTTGCTAGATAAAATATTTGAATATAAGCCAAATCCAAAGAATGAGCTTGAAGAGCTTGAGTGGAAGTATCTAGCCCCATCTTGGCTCATAGAGAGGGTGAAGGGAATTTTAGGTGATGAAACCGAAGATTTCTTCAGATCCGTTAACAAGAGGCACGAGTGGATAAGCATCAGGGTGAACACCCTTAAGGCAAACGTCGAGGAGGTAATAGGGGAACTAGAGGAAGATGGCGTTGAGGTAGTCAGAAGCGAAAGGGTACCGACGATATTGAAAATTAAAGGGCCCTACAACTTTGACACAAGTAGCGCTTTTAACGAGGGTAAGATTATAGTGCAAGAGGAGGCATCTGCTGTCGCTTCCATAGTCTTGGATCCCAAGCCCGGAGAAACTGTTGTTGATTTAGCAGCGGCCCCAGGAGGAAAAACTACCCATCTAGCTGAACTAATGAAAAATAAGGGGAAGATCTATGCATTTGATGTGGATAAGATGAGAATGAAGAGGCTTAAGGATTTCGTTAAGAGGATGGGAATTAAAATAGTAAAGCCCTTAGTTAAAGATGCTAGGAAGGCCCCCGAAATAATAGGGGAGGAAGTAGCTGATAAGGTTCTCCTAGATGCTCCATGCACATCCTCAGGAACTATAGGGAAGAATCCTGAATTGAGATGGAGGCTTAGGGAGGATAAGATAAATGAAATGAGCCAGCTTCAGAGGGAACTGTTAGAAAGTGCTGCAAGACTAGTTAAGCCTGGCGGTAGATTACTATATACAACTTGCAGCATATTTAAGGAAGAAAATGAGAAGAACATAAGGTGGTTTTTAAACGTTCATCCGGAGTTCAAACTTGTACCCCTAAAATCTCCCTATGATCCAGGATTCCTAGAGGGAACGATGAGAGCTTGGCCCCATAGACACTCAACCATAGGATTCTTCTATGCTCTCCTGGAGAAATCGAAATAATTATATATCTTTTACAACGTAGTAAAAGTGGTGTTCACTGATGCTTGAGATATTCTCATTTATGTTCTTCACCGGAGGAGGCTTAGTGATGCTCTTTATAGCAGCGTTTTCAATAACCTGGGCCCAGAGAATTGCTGCAATCCTAGGAGCAATAGGTTACGGTTTGCTGGGCTTCTTAGTAGTTGAAAGCATGTCAATGGATATAAGAAGAAAGAGGAAGGCCGCAGATAAGAATATAATCCTCGGAATGACATTGGGCTCCTTTGCGCTGAACTATTATGCATTAGCTTCATACTTAAGGGACTACGTCGCTCCTTTACTCCTTGTGGGTCCTGGATTACTCCTGGGACTATGGATATTCCTTAAGGGTAAGTGACTACTTTGTTGC
Organism: Pyrococcus horikoshii OT3; assembly: GCF_000011105.1. Classification (NCBI taxonomy): domain Archaea; kingdom Methanobacteriati; phylum Methanobacteriota; class Thermococci; order Thermococcales; family Thermococcaceae; genus Pyrococcus; species Pyrococcus horikoshii. The sequence continues at coordinate 758,372 of NC_000961.1, read as the reverse complement.
TCTCGTTATTCCTACTTCTTTTACGAGAACGTAAGGCGTCGTGACGGGCCTTGAAACCTCCCACCAGTGAACGTGATAGCTTTCCTTGCTTAGAGCTACAACGTTCTGAAGTATTCTGAGCATGTTGTCACTAACCCTAATGTTCCTGATCGGCTTAAGCTCGCCATTCTCGATCAGGAATATTCCATCTCTGGGTATCGTTGAGAAGTCTCCAGTCATATAGTTTTGGAACCTCGTGTACCAGACGTTCGTTATGTAGATTCCCTTCTTAACCTCTTGGAAGAGCTCATCCTTAGTGTAATCCCCCGGCTCCAGGACGATGTTCCAAGCTCTCGGAGCTATGAGGCCAGCGTTAGCAGTTGTCTCCCTTCCGTACTTTTTAGCTAAACTCGTGTTGAAGAGGTATGTCTTAAGAATTCCCTTGTGTATAAGGATCGTTTCCTTCGTTGGTACGCCCTCATCGTCAAACTTCCTTGTCGCGTAGCCATTCGGAAGGTTTCCAACATCTTTTATGGTAACTATCTCACTTGCAACTTTCTGATCCAGCTTGTTTGCGAAGTAGCTGAAGCCAGCTTCAACTGCAAAGGCCGAGAAGGCCCATCCCATATAGCTTAGCAAGTTTGCAAAGGCCAATGGATCAAAGATGACGTCGAACCTTCCCTCAGGCCCTTGCTCAGGATTTCTCGCAAGTTTCGCTATCTCTCCAGCTTTCCTCCCAGCGCTCTCCGGATCAAACTTCTTGAGAACCCTTACGGAATTTGTCCCGTGACCGCTCTCAAGGTCACCTATGAAGGCCCTCACGCTTATCTCTATTCCAGTACCCTCATCAAAGGCCTCAACGTCATTGCTCGTGGTTAAGTATATCTTGTCGTGATCCGTGTATAGAACCCCGGCAACCCTTTTGGCCCCTTCTTCAAGAGCTGCATTTATAGCGGTTTCAACGTACTCACTGGGATCGTCGAGCTCAATTATAGCTTTGTCGAAGGTTTCGGGGATATCTTTATACTCGAAGGGGCCCTCGGCTATTCCATAGTAATCCTCTTTGGGCTTCATCTTCTCCAAGTTTGCTTTAAGGGTCTTGAGAGTTCTCTCTATGTTTTCTTCACTCAAGTCAGTAATTGAAGTTCCAGCTATCCTCTTCTTCCACTCAACAAAAAGCTCAACCTTCCTCTCGTGCCAATGCTTGGCTACGGTAACTTCGTTGTTCGCAAAGCGAACTTGCCTCCTGTCGGTTTCATAACTTAGAACAACTACATCGCCGAGGCCGAGCTCTTTAGCCTTCTTAAGTATAAGCTCGTTAACCTCAAACATCTCCATCACCTCACGGCCTCCTAAGCGGGATATCCCTCAGCCTTGCATGAGCTCCTCCCATCCAAACTGGGACTCCCTGTCCTGGTTCTCCCTTTCCACAAGTTCCGGCGTAGAATTCAACTTCCTTACCAACGGCATCCACGCTACTCCAAAGGCCCCTAGTCGTTATCTCAAGAATAGGTCTCTTCACTGGATGCTTTATCTCACCGTTCTCTATTAGGTAAGCTTCCCTCCCTATGTACCTCTGTTGGTACCTCCTATCGTCAATGTTCCACTCGTTAAAGCTTACCATGTAAACACCGAGCTTAACATCCTCAATAAGCTCCTCAAAGGAGTAATCTCCTGGGGCTAGATAAGTATTTGCCATCCTTACTATTGGTTCCCTGTTATAGTTTATCGCCCTTGCAGCAGCATTTGACCTAAGGCCGAGCTTTGCAGCGTACTCTCTATTCATTAGGAACTCAGTTATGATCCCGTTCCTTATCAAGTACCTGGGCCTAGCTTTGACTCCCTCATCGTCGTACAAGTAGAAGCCCCAGCTGTTTGGAATCGTGGGGTCGTCTATTACGGTAACTACTTCACTTCCAATCCTCTCTCCAAGCATTTCCGGTTTTACGAAGCTCTCCCCAGCTTGGGCGGCTTCCCTTCCCATTATCCTGTCAAGCTCATATGGATGGCCAACGCTCTCGTGAACCGCTATCCCCGCAACTTCGGGGCTTATAATAACGTCAACCTTCCCTTCTGGAGATCTCTTACCTTCAGTTATTATCTTCCGGAGGGTTTCAACCTCTCTCTTTGCCCTTTCCCAGGGTTCATCCTTCTCTATTAACTCCAAACCTCCGGAGAAAGCCCTTTGAATGAATGGGGCCTGTTCCATTTGACCGTTCTCGAAAACAACCAGGTTATACATTACGGAAACCCTTGGGATCAGGCTCTCTATCTTCGCGTTTTCGCTGTTCATGAATACCTTGTGCCAAACGTGATCGCTATAGGCTATGTACCTCATAGGGACGTTAACGTTTGTTGAGGTGACCTCCTCCTCGATCTTTTTAAGTAGCTCGAGCTTCTCTTCCGGCGAAACATCCCTAAAGTCTTTTTTCATCTTCACTTCATAGTATACGTTATGGAAGTCCTCCTCGCTGAAGGTTATCGGTTCCTTTCTAAGCTTTGAAGCCGCTTTAGCAAGCTTCACGGCCCTTTTCACAGTCTCAGCAATGCTCTCCTTCGTTAGAACGTTAGTACTTGCAAAGCCCATCCCACCGTTTACAAGAACCCTAACCCCAATTCCTTTGTCGGATAGAATCTCCATGCCCTCAGGAATGCCGTTCTTCATAGCTAAGGAAATTCCTTGCTTTTCCTCGAACCTCGCTTCAGCATAACTAGCCCCCAGTTCTAGGGCATTCTCAATGGCGAACTCTAACAGGTCATGCATGTACACCACCCCGTTCAAATGCATAAAATTGTAGATTTAAAACAATAAAAATTTTTTCGCTTCGACTTTCATCTAAATATATAATTAAAGTGCATAGAGCGTTGCTCTATTTTGTGGTGATCCCATGGAAGGCGTAATAGTTCCCCTAATAACACCGTTTAAAGAGGATCATTCCATAGACTTTGAAGCCCTCGAATGGCTCATAAAATTCCTAGAGGAAAAGGGAGTTCATGGAATATTCATCAACTCTACCACTGGAGAGTTTACAAGCTTAAGCCTAGAAGAAAGGAAGATACTAGCTGAAAAGGGAAGGGAAGTCACCTCTAGAACTTACCTAGTTGGTACTGGTTCAACTAGCACGTTTGAAGTAATAGAGTTGACGAAGCATGCGAAGGAGATAGGGGCCGATGGTGTTGTGATAGTTTCACCATATTACTGCAGACTTAAGGAAGATGCCATATTTAAGCACTTTTCAATGGTTGCTGAGAAGGTTGACATCCCAATAATCCTTTATGCGATCCCCTCCTGTGCAAATCCAATAAGCTTAGAAGTTGTAAGGAAGCTAGCTCTTGAATATTCTAATGTAATTGGGGTAAAGGCCAGCGTTGATAGCTTGACGTACCTTAGTGGGTTAATTGAGATAAAAGAAGAGAGAAAGGACTTCAAAGTCTTTACTGGATTAGACCAGTACTTCCTCCCCAATTTAATCCTGGGAGGCGATGGAGGGATAATGGCGTGTGCGAACTTTGTCCCAGAGATCCACTTGGAAGTTTGGAACGCATTTAAGAAGGGTAACCTCGAGAAAGCTATGAATTCTGCAAGAAAGCTTGTCAAGATAACTAAAATCTACAGCATAGCATCCTCCTTTGCCTCAGCGGTAAAGCTTGCAATGGTTGCTAGGGGATTTCCTATAAAACCCATCTTAAGGCCTCCTTACATGATGGATGGGGAAGAGGTTTTCAAAAAGATTAAGGAAATCGTTAGCTAGATAACCCTCTTTTAGTATTTTATTGAAAAATGGGGAGCTGCAGAAATTCTTCCCAAGAAGTTAAAGGAATTGAAAAAGGCGGAGCTTCTCGTTGAGTAGACCGTACAAAATTTAATAAGCCTTTTTAAACTCCTCCATTATAATTTCGGAAAGTACTCAGATAGATCACCGAATTGAGGATTCTGTTTGAATCCATGGGCTATTATATCCTCTAGATCCCACACAAGGTAACCTTCTTCCCGGAGCTTTTCCTTTCCCCTCACGCTCTTTGCTATCAACCCAATATTCTCGATAGGATGAAGCTTTTCGGATTTCTCCTCAAGCTCCCGAAGAACTCTTAGAGCACTCCTCTTACTCAAATCCTTCCACTTTACCTCTATTAGGGTGGTCTTATCCTTCCTGAGGGCAACAATATCTATCTCCTCTCCCCTATACCACCACCTTCCAAGGGTTTCGAACTCTATGGGACGGAATAATGTGAGAAACTCTTTAGCCAGCTCTTCGAAACGGATGGAATAGACCTTGTATAAGCTGTCAAGCTTCGCCGTTCCAGAGCTTATCTCGGCCATCTGTGGATAAGTTAGGGTGAACCACGTGAGGAGCATTGGATCCTTAATGCGATAGAGGCTCACCTTCCTGCTCCCCAGAATGGGGCTTTCCCTCTCCACTAATCCAAGCCTCACAAGCGTATCAACGTAGGGGTAAACGCTCCTCATGGGTAAGCCGATAAAGTTCGCTATCCTCTCGAGTCTTCTGTTTCCTTCTGCTATCGCCCTAAGTATCGAGAAGTACGTCTTCAGTTCTCTAAGCTCCTCTCCGAGAAGGACGTAAGGTTCATCATAAAAAAAGCCGTAGTCACTTAGGAACTCTTCTCTGATGAACTCCTCAACGGTGTTGTAGCGACCCGCGAGCTTAAGGTATGATGGAATCCCACCGACGAGCATATATACTCTTATTCCAAACTCCGGATCGGAGAAGAACTTTAGTGCATTAGGATAATCAAATGGCTTAAGGTTCATGCTCCTTGTTCTCCTACCGTAGAGTGGTGATGCATAGCTCAGCACATCATCCCACATCATGCCAAGGAGGGAACCAGAAATCACAAGCATGACTTTTTTCTCACTTAGGATATCATCCCACGTTCTCTGAAGATCGCTCAATATCTTTCTCTCTGACTTTATGGCATATGTGAACTCATCGAGAACTATGAGGCAATCATCAACTTTCTCTGCAAGGTACCTCAAAAGGTCAAGCCAGTCTCTTGTTTCCAGTTTTCTGGCGAAGTCATCACCTAGAAATTCTGCCATGGTCTTCTTGAACTCTTTCATCTGAACTTCTTTGATCGCTTCAGGAAAGGTGAAGAAGAAGGTTCTTTTATCCTTTGAAAATTCTTTCAGGAGACGGGTTTTTCCTACCCTTCTCCTACCGTAGAGAACAACAAAGGAAGGCCTATTCTCCCACTCCCTTTCAAGGATTTCCATTTCTAGTTCTCGATCGATGAATTTCATCTAATCACCCTTATATATAATCATAATTAGATATAAGTACGTTTCGATTATTATACGTTATTTTTGTAGGTATATAAATGCCATCCATAACAATTCGCCTTCCCACTTTCGATCAAGTCAGCGTTTGGGTAAACGTAGCGGAACCAGAAAGCAAAGTAAGTGTTCAGCATGTAATGCCCCCTTCTGCTCTTCTTGCTCGCTTGTTGTCGTCCTCCTATTCTACCTTGAAGGGATCAACACTTTTGATGATTTCTCTCCTACCTTCTTGGGCAGATTGTTGCAGATGTCTTCCGTGCTGGTGCCTTGACCGGATAGGATCGTCGCCACCTTCACCTCTACATCCAGTTTATCTAGATCGAACTCAGGACAAGGTGTTGCCTTGACGAGATTTGCGAATGAGACCTTGAGAAGTTCTAGGGGGACGACATAGCTTACTGCCAGGTTGTCATAAGACCATCGCTCGTGGTCGGAACCGCCGTGATTGTTACGCTACCCTCATCCTTGCACTGGTCTGAGTCTAATACATACGAGACACTTGAGATCCATCGCTTCCTGAAGCGATGATCTCAAAGCAGGTGACATCAGCGATGAGCAACCACCTTATAAAATCCATAAACCCTTTCGAAACGACCCAATTTCCTGAGCAAATCCAGAGAGCTATCCTAACCGGAACATATCCTTGACGTCGAAAACCAGGTAGCCCTTATCGATGAGCCTTTCCTTTCCCTCGATCCCCTTGCCACCAATCCGAATCTCCTCGGCAGGGTTTTCAGCTTACTCACGAGTTCTGCTTTTCTCTCAAGATCTTTCAAGATCTCCTAGCTTCCCTCTCGCTCAAATCCTTCCACTTGACCTCAAAGAAGTAAGCCATTCCCCTCTTTACTCCAACGACGTCGATCTCCTCCTCCCTACTCCACCACCTCCCAGCGCGCTCGAAGGCGAAGCGCTTCCATAGAAAGTCAAGGGAGGCTTTTTCGAACACCCGACCCATGTAATGGTTGTAGTCCCTCTTTACGAGTTCCAAGGCTTCTTTATAAAGTTCCCTTTCAACTAGTTTCCTGTTGGGATAAACGAAGCGGAACCAGAAGGCGTAGTAGTTGTCGGCAATCTCGTACCGCATGTTCCTCCTTTTTTTCGGGCTCAAAGGCAGGATGAACCTTTCTGATCACCCTTATCCTGGCGAGGTTGTCAAGGTACTTCGAGACGATTCCTCTGTCAAAGCCGGTGTAGTCCACTATCTCCCCGTGCGTTGTCTTCCTGAGTGATATCGCCCTCAGGATCGCAAAGTATCTTGCCGGCTCCCTAAGCTCCTGTCTTAGAAGGAACTCGGCCTCGGCGTAGAGGAAGTTCTCCTTCCTCAGCATGAGGTTTTCGATGTTTTCCCAAAAGCTCACCCCACGTGAGTTCATAAGAAAGGCAATAGACGAAAAGCTCCCGAGGCACGTTGAGGGCTTCATCGAGAGACTTCTAGCCAAGGCCTATGGTCTGAGGCCGGTGAAGGTCGAACTGCCCGACCTTGAGCTGGACGTTGCCCTTCAAGGATTCAAGAGGCTTGAGCTCGTCGGGGAGGTCAAGTGGAGAAAAGGGATAAAGGCCAGCGAAATCCACAGGATCGAGGAGAAGCTGAGCCGCTTCAAATGCAAGAGAGTTCTCGTCGTTCCGAACGAGAGGGTACTTGAAAGAAAGCCGGATGGAATAGAAGTCCTAACACCCTGGGAACTACTGGAGATCGCTGAGGAGAGCCTTGAAACTTCACTGACTTAAAATCTTAAGAGCATCGAAATCTTTCAAGTCCCACACGAGGTAGTTCTCTTCTCTAAGCTTTTCTTTCCTCTCGATGCTCTTCTCTATTAACCCATAGTTCTTATCCCATCCATCGAGACCCACAAGCCCAGCCTTTTTCTCTAGATCCTTCAGGATCCCCTTAACTTCCCTCTCCTTAAGATCCTTCCACTTCACTTCTATAAAGAGGGCTTTCTCCTCATCTTCATTCAAAGCAACTAAGTCAATCTCCTCACCCTTGTACCACCACCTACCGATCTTAGTGAAGCGAAAGGGAAGCTTTCCAGCTTTATTCATCTCCACGAGGAATTCCCTCGAAACGTCCTCGAAGCGGAAGGAAAAAATCCTCTGGAGGATTTTTTCAACCCTCTCGAGCGTTATAGTCCCAAGCTCTATCTCCGTCCTGTTTGGGTAGATGAGCGAGAACCAGCTCATTAGCATTGGGTCGGAAATCCTGTAAAGGCCCCGTTTTTCCTTTCTTGCAATTGGAAGTTCCCTCTCTACGAAACCAAGCCGTATTAGCGTCTCAAGGTAAGGATATATCTTCCTCCCCTCCAGGCCAACTTCGCTGGCTATCTCTGAGGGCCTTCTCCTTCCGGATGACATCGCCGAAAGTATTGAAAAGTAAGTTTTCAGCTCCTTAAGCTCGGAGAGGACTATGTACGGCTCATCGTAGAAGTACCCTTCAGGAGTGAGGAACTCCCTCTCAACGAACTCCCCTACTGTCTCGTAGCGGGAGGCGATGATGAGGTAAGCTGGAATTCCACCGAGGAGCATGTAAAACTTAAGGCCTTCTATGGGGCTCTTGAAGAACCTGAGTGAAGGGAAGAGTCCTAGAGAACGGAGTCTGAAGCCAGCTGTTCTTCTACCGTAGAGGGGAGAAGAATGGCTAAGAACATTATCCTCCATTATCCCCATTAGTGAACCTGAGAGAACAAGCATTACTGGCTTGTAGCTTAACTCGTGATCCCAGACTCTTTGAAGGGCACTTAAGATGCTTCTATCGCTTTTAACTGCATAGGTAAACTCGTCGAATACAAAGAGAGTTTTTCCATCAATTTTCCCGAAAGGTACTTGAACAGAGGGTACCAGTCGGAGAAGCTTAGAAAGATCTCATCATTGAAAAAGTCTACCAGCTCCTTTGCGAGGCTTTTAACCTGACTCTCCTTCGTTCCCTCCATAAAAGTGTAAAAGAAGACCTTCTTTCCCTTGGAAAACTCCACGAGAAGCCGGGTCTTTCCAACCCTTCTCCTTCCATAGATGACTACAAAGGATGGAGTGTTCTTCCATTCCCTTTCGAGGATTGCCAGCTCCCTTTTCCTGTCAATAAATTGACTAATCATGATTAGTATTTAAGGCTTTTTGGATGCTCAATTTCCCAATGACCAGTTTAGGTGAATTGATGAAAGTTTAGTGAATGAGTCGTTCTGCCTATCCAGTACTTTTGAGTAAAAAGTGTAAACATTATCCATTTTCATCGTGGAACCTTCAGGAAACGGAGACTCCCCACATCTTCAAGGTTCTTCTTTACATTCAACCCAACAACACTCGAAATTAAGCTTTTCACATTTTAAAATCTTCAAGAGACCTCAGCTTCCCTGTGATCCGCATAAGGGATAAGCTCATACACGCGCACTTCGCTGTTGACTTTCAAGTTATATTTGTACAACCCTAATAATGGGTGAGACTTTTCAGAGTGTTGAAAAGTCCTCAATCTGTGCTTTTAGCAATCCTCATTATAAAGTTCAATTAGGAAAAATGGAACATCTTCTTTCTCTAAAACTTTCACACCTCTTGGATATTTCCTGTGGGCTTTTCCAGCTTTAACTTCAATCTTCATATCACTAGCGATGATGTCAATTTCATAGCTATTTCTAAAGTAATGAATCTCGCCAAATTTTCTAAATACATGCTCTTGAACAATCCACTCATAAAGGGCATCTTTTCCAATTTCCGTTCCACTCCACAGGGAGAAGAGCTTCGCAAGCAAAGGATCCCTAAAGAAGAACTTCTTTTCCCTTCTGTACATTACCTGATTTCCCTGTTTAAGGTATGCCATTCCCAGGATGTAGAGATCTCTGAAAAATTCAATGTAATCCTGGACTACCTTGTAGGAGTAGCCCGATGTCATTTCTGCTAACGCTCTAAAACTAGTCGCCGAAGGTGCACTTCTTATTAAAGCTGAGAAGATTTCCTTTGCTATCTCCAAGCTTTTTCCAAAGCGAACAAACTCTCCAATATAAGCTCCGAGCAAATCTTCCATGGGAAAACCGTTTATAGATCCAGGAAAGCCTCCCGTTTGGATGTACTTCTCAAAAAGCTTAATGACCTTGCTACCCTCTAGCTTGTGTTTTTTCAGCCCCATTACTCTTGCATACTCTGGGAAGGAGAGGGGCATTACTTCTAAAGTTTTACCCCCTCCTCTTCTCCCTGGGAACAATTCAATGTCTCTCCTAACTCGAAGTGAGCTTGAACCTGTAACGGTAATTACGTCGTTCTCCAAAAGTCCAGAATCGATAAGGGGCTTAACCCCTCTCCACCACCCCTCAAGTGAGGAAGCTTCATCTAGGAAAATGTACCCAGTCTTTATCCCTTCCTCTTTTTTTAATTCTTGAAACTCTCGAATTATGTCTAAAAGCTCCCTATAGGTTGGTAAAATCTCAAGGTTTAAATAAAGGACTGATTCTGGCGGATTCTCCTCTAAGATTTTTTGAATGAGAAGCTTTATGCCAGTAGTTTTCCCTACCTGACGTGGCCCAAGAACGAAATTAAGAGAGAAGGGCTTGAGAGAGATCTCTCTAATCCATTTTGGCTCCCAATGGACTTTTTGCTTTTCCCATTGTTTTACGTGGTAATCTTCTTTTCCTTCCCACCAGGGGTTCATATAGGTTATATCATCCAACTTCATATGCATACCTGAGAAATTTTAGTTCTCAAGTATTTATAAATGTTGAGAATTTATACTTCTCATAAGTGTCTCTAAGTTTTCTGCAAAAATTCTCCAACTATTTCAAATCCCTTTTCTCTCAAGGCTTTTCTGAGCTTTCTGTAATTAATAAAAGGTATGCTAATTCCGCCAGTAGAGAATAATAAAAACCTTCTTTCCTTTTACTTCTGGAAACTTGCTGATAAGCTCAAAGAGTGTTCTGTGATGTTTCCAGTAATAAATTCCGAAACCTAATCCTATTAGATCATATTTGAGTAGTTCTTCTGGCTTTATTTTCCCAGGGTTTAACTAGGTCTGTATTGAGAACCTCTGCAAATCCCTTAGCTAGGATAAACGACGCCTTCTTCAATTTCTGGTTCCGCTTTGTGCTTCCCAGGAGAAGTGAGATAAAAATGAGATTTGACGTAATGGAAGAGATAAAGGAAGAGTTCAGCGATATTTCAGCACATCAAACTTCAACTCCTCTCTTCCAAGTACCCGTTCTTCTTTATTCTTGATAGAATGCCTTCCATGAAAGAGTGCTGAGGAACCCTTTCTCAGCTTTAACAAGATACTGAACTTCATCTATAACAACAACTAACCTTTTAGTGCTCTTTCTAGCTAGCTGACCTCTTCCCCGCCCAAACTTTCGAAGAAAAAAAGTAAGTAAAGAAAACTTCCCAACTCCTAATGGAAGAATTTTCCTTCAGGGATGGATCCTTATAGCTAATCGTGAAGAGAAGCATCCCGTTCTCCTCTGCGAGTCTATTAATTTCCTTCAGGAACCTGCATAAGAAGTACGTCTTTCGATCCTCCATCATAGATAATTATCAGTTTAGCCTTTCTGGAATGGTAATACTCTCTTAGGAAGTTTACTCGTGAGTATCATTTTTAATTTACATTCTATCTCCGGGACTTCACATCACAATCTCAAGAAGCATTAAATCACAACACGGTGATGAGTAAGGTTCTCACTTCATAAGAACCTAGAGATACCTCCACGGAGTTGTCCCTCACAGGGAGCCCCCTGAGAAACCTTTCATCGTGGGTAGCCTCGGCAGCACTCTTAACCTTAACGTTAAATCTTAGAATCGCTTTAAGGCGTTCATCTGTTGGATTGAAGAGTCTTAAAACAAAGCAATCCCCATTTTCGCATGGCTTCACGGTTACAACTTGAAGTTTTTCCTGAGGTTCCACGTTTATAAAGTTCCAGATGGTAGAGCTACTTCCTGATCCCTTTTGAAGGATGTAAAGCGTGTTTAACTCCGTAGCAAGCATTGGAACGTTACCCTTCACGTAATTTCCCTCATGAGGATACACCCACACTGTGGCTATGTGATAACCTCTATCTATCGGAGTTACTTTCTTTTTGTTCCTAAGCTCATTGAAGAGAACCATGAGCCAAATTATTATATTTATAATTTCCCTCTTTAATTTTCCGGACTTTTGGAGCTTAATATCCTGGAACTTCTCCTGGGCCTTCTTATTCATGCGAATGAACTTCATTATGAAGTCAGCTAATGGCTGGGAGGGAGACCTTAACAAGCTAATTCTCAGAACCCCATTGCACCAACTGAACCCGTATTTAGAATCGTTTATTACTGCAACACCATAACTTCCATCGGAGATGTCAACCCACTTATGCCCCAAAACCTCGTATTTCGCCCTCTCCCTAGGATTTTCAGATCTGCAGGCATCAGCTCTCTCAACGATCCCATAGGGGACTTCAAATACCGCTTTGTCTGAATCAATGGCTACTGGAACTAAAAGCTTCAAGAAGCGATGGTGGGTATTCCAGTGAGCTCTAAACCTCACCTCAACGTAAGGTTTATCTGCATAGAGGCCAATTTCAAATTCCATAGTTGAGGCCTTTCCTAGGAACTGCTTATAATGGAATTTAGCTGAGATAGAAGCGTAAAGCGGACCTCTCTCTGAGATAAAAACTTCTTTAGCCCTGAGGTCACGGTGAAAGTACTTATTTATCCCCTCCCTGTAATAAACCTCCCATGCATCAAACATTGAAGCTGGCACAAAGCGACCTCTAAAAGGCATTGGATAATCTAACATAATCCTAGGTCGTATTGGTTCTTTGAGGATTTCTCGCTTGTTCTTCTTATCATAGATGCTCGTTATCCAACCTGTTCTCTTAGACACAGTAACCCTAAGATAGGAGTTCTCAAGTATAAAATCCTTCTCCCTTTCCACAATGTTCACGAAGTCCTCCGGCCTTTCCCCCACCTCTTCATAGCCTTTAAATCCAATCGGGGGTAGTTCTGAAAGGTAAACCAGCTTACTCCCATTTTTAAGCCTTTGATAGAAGCCATTAACGCTTTCCCATGTCCTTATATAGGGGGAAACAGGGAACGAGTTTGGATTAAAGACGATGTAGCGGGCTTTTTCCTTCTCAGCTATAACCTTTAACCCATTTCTGAGGAAGGATAAAAGACCCTTGTACACGTTGGAGCTCCTCCTCATTACGTCATCGTAAACTTCCTTAGTTATAGAAGCAGGTAAGGCATCGTGCCCTTGGGTAAGGAGGATCGCCTTCCAGGAATTAAGGATTCCTTCCCAGGGATATTCAATACCATAGAGAATCTTCAGAAGAGAGTACAGCTTTTCCACTTGAAGGATCAGGTGCTCATTTAGCCTGTTGAACCTTTTTATCCATGCCCCCGTAGTAAAGATGCCTCGATGAAACTCAAGGTAGAGCTCATCCTCGAAGATGGGAAGATCTTTCAGGTAGTGCTCCCTCACATAATCGAAGAACTCATCCATCCCCGATGCAATAAGTTCCAGCCTACCCTTATATTCCTCCATCCACTTTTTAACGTTCTGAACCTCGATTTCTTCCGGTCCTCCCCCATGATCTCCCCTACCAAAGACTTGCATAATAACTGGGATCTCCTGCTTTTCCCTCTGTTGCTCCACGTTCCAGAGTATCCTTTTAATATCCGAAAGATAGTCGCTATAACTTCCTGGAGTGCTGTAAGCTAGAACTTCCTCTCCACTTCTGCTTTTCCACCTAAATATATGGTATGGAAAGGGGTTTGTATCGTTCCAATTAAGCTTACTCGTTGCGAAGTTTTCTATTCCAACCTCACACAGTATTTTAGGTAAGGTTGGAGGGAAGCCGAAGGAGTCCGGAAGGTAAAGGGTTCTAGGCTTTACTCCAAATTTTTCCTCAAGGTACTTAATTCCATATAGAAACTGCCTGATCAGAGACTCTCCAGAGGGGATGTTGGCATCGAACTCTACGTAGGATCCATCTATGATCTTCCACTGCTTCCTATCTACCATTTCCTTTATCTTCCTAAAGATGTTTGGATAATGACTTTCCATAAGTTCATAATAGAAAACTGGCCCGTGAGCAAAGGTAAGGAAGTTATACTTTTCCATAAGTTTGAGAGTATTTTCGAAGGTGAGCTTGCAAATATTAACAGTCTCATCGACTTTCCAGAGCCATTCACTGTCTATGTGAGCGTAACTCACAAGGAAAATTTTCCAGGGGTTAGTCATATCAACACCTTAACGTTGATCAAGAAAAACCTTTTGTAGACATTAAGGGACACCTCTGGTTTAGATACGTTTATAGTGAGGTAATATAAATGGGGTAAAAGAAGGAGGTTGAAATAATGGTTGAAATTATAGACACGACGTTTAGGGATGCTCACCAATCTCTTATAGCCACGAGAATGAGTACGAAGGATATGCTTCCAATTGCTGAGAAGATGGATAAAATAGGCTTCTATTCTATGGAAGTTTGGGGAGGGGCAACTTTTGATGTTTCACTAAGGTTTCTGAGAGAAGATCCATGGGAGAGATTAAAACTCCTAAGGGAACATATAAGGAAGACAAAGCTTCAAATGTTGCTAAGGGGTCAAAATCTAGTAGGATATAGGCACTACCCTGATGATGTCGTGGAAAAATTTGTAGAACTTGCTTATAAAAATGGTATTGACATTTTTAGGGTATTTGATGCCTTGAATGATGTTAGGAACATGAAGACAGCAATTAAGAAAGCCAAGGAAATCGGTGCTGAAGTTCAGGGGGCGATATGCTATACCACCGGTCCAATATTCACAATAGACTACTACTTACAGAAGGTTGACGAGCTTATCGAGCTTGACGTGGATTACATAACAATTAAAGATATGGCCGGATTGGCCGACCCTCAAACAGCTTACGAGCTCGTGAAGGAAATTAAAGAGCGTTATGGAATCAAGGTAAACTTTCATACACATGCAACGAGTGGTTTAGCGGTGGCTACTTATCTTAAAGCAGTTGAAGCTGGAGTCGATTACATTGATACTTCAATTTATCCACTAGCTGGGGGAACTGCTCAGCCCGCGGTTCAAACGATGTACTATGCACTTCCAAAAGGGAAAAGGCCGAAACTTAATATAAAGCTAATTCACGAGATTTCCAAGTACCTGACAAACCTTCTAGAGAAGAAGTACGATCACTTGCTGACCAAAAAGGCCATACATGGAGATCCAAATGTCCTAATCCACCAAATCCCAGGAGGAATGTATTCTAATTTAATAAAGCAGTTAAGCGAGCTCAAAGCCTTAGATAAGTTAGAGGAAGTTCTAGAGGAGGTACCAAGGGTTAGGGAAGATCTAGGCTATCCACCGTTAGTGACCCCAACTTCTCAAATAGTCGGGGTTCAAGCGGTTCTCAATGTTCTCTTTGGAAGGTATAAACAGGTCACCAAGGAGACGAAGGATTACGTTAGGGGACTTTATGGAAGACCTCCTGGGAAGATAAAGGAGGAAATTAAAAAGCTTATCCTTGGTGATGAGGAACCCATAAACGTTAGGCCTGCTGATCTACTTGAACCAATGCTTGAGAAAGCTAAGAAAGAGCTTAAGGAGAAGGGTTACCTTGAAAAAGAGGAAGATGTTGTAACTTATTGCCTCTTTCCTCAAGTAGCTTTGGAATTCTTTGAGCTCAGAAGACAGGGAAGACTTAGACCAGTTGAAGAGAAGCCGAAAGGAAAGCCAATAAAGATTTACATCAACGGGAAGGAATTCGAGGTTTTCGTCGAAGGAATAGAATTTGAGCCTCCTAAGCCCAAGCCCCAAGTTCAAGCTATCCCTTCACAACCTCCCAAGCGGGAGGTAGTAGCCCCTAGCGGGAGCGTTGTTTCTGCTCCTATGCCTGGTAAGGTTTTGAGGGTTCTTGTTCGGGTTGGGGATAGGGTTAGGGTTGGTCAGGGTTTGCTTGTTCTTGAAGCCATGAAGATGGAGAATGAGATTCCATCACCAAGGGATGGTGTTGTCAAGAGAATACTAGTCAAGGAAGGAGAAGCAGTCGACACAGGACAACCACTAATAGAGTTAGAATAGTGAAGTTCTCTCTTTTTAGTACTGCAATAACCTAAATCTACTTCATAAAGCCCTTAAACGTAATTTACTCGATTGACCTCTTGCTTTATATGTCAAACTTTTATATTGAGCCTCGAATTTATTACGATTTAAAATTATTTAGCCATTACTAAAATTTATCGTTATAAATGTAAATTATTTAAAATGTTTGGATATTTGTTATATTTTGGATTAGTTTTAAATTTAAGATGTTATTAATTTAAAATCATTAGTAGTAAAAAACTCGAAATTATTACTAAGTTAATTAATACAATAAAATTTTAATATAAAGTAATATTTCAACACAAAATATAGACTAAACAAAATGCTCTTAATTGTTGGAACTCCTTTTAATCATATCTATGATTTAAGTAAAGATTTAAAATACCCAACAAAAACAAAATTGAGGGGTAAAATGACCAAATTTGGAATTGAATACTTTGACAAGTACATTCTCAGGGGTGGATTCCCTAACGGATCTATGATATTAATTGTAGGAGAGCCTGGAACTGGGAAAACAATACTTTCGGCCACTTATCTCTACAACGGTGCTAAAAAGTTTGGAGAGAAGGGAATGTATATCTCACTTGCGGAGACAAAGTGGGAATTCTATAAAGGCATGAAACAACTTGGAATGGACTTTGAAGAGCTTGAGAATAACGGACTCTTTAAATTTATTGATCTTGTAACGGTGAGTAAAGATGCTGTAGAAAAAGAAATCGAACTCTTAATGAGCGAAATATCAAGTTTTCATCCTAAAAGAATAGTTATCGATTCAATAAGTGTATTTACTCAGCTTTTAGGTGCTGAAAAGACCAGAATATTCCTGCACACGATCCTTGGTAGATTTATAAAAGCCAATGATGCAACGGCACTCTTAATTGCTGAAAAACCTATAGGAAGTAAAACGATTGGGTATGGAGTTGAAGAATTCGTTGTCGATGGAGTAATAATATTGAAGTATAAATCCTTTGGAGAAGTGACAAGAAGGGTAATGGAAATTCCAAAAATGAGAAGGAGAAAAATTGAAAGAGCTGAGTACGAATATGTAATAACTAAAAATGGAATAGAGTTCCTGACGATTCCTGAACTCAAGATAAGCGAGAAGGATTATACATCTGAAAAGATTACAACCGGAATAGAAAGGCTCGATGAGATGCTTGATGGAGGAATATACAAAGGTTCAAGCGTTCTTATAGTTGGTATGACTGGGACTGGAAAAACAACCTTCTCCCTTCACTTCGCCATAGCAAACGCACTCCAAGGAAGAAAGGTTGCTTATATCACTTTTGAGGAACCAATAGATCAGATAATAAGATCTGCTAAAAACTACGGGATGCCAATCGAGGAAGTTTTAGGAAGGAATCTCAAAATCTTTGCATGGGTGCCTGAAAGTAAAACGCCGGTACATACTTACATAAAGATCAAAGAGATAATAGAAGAATTTAAGCCAGAGGCGTTGATAATAGATAGTCTAACGGCTTTAAGAGAGCACTTAGATGAAAAAGAACTAACAAAAATGTTAAGATATCTCCAACTCCTAACAAAGGAAAAGAGGATCACAACTTATTTCACGTTTACTGAGGAGGCTAAGTTTGACGTTGTTCCATTTACGGGAGCTAGCACGATGGTTGATGTCATAATACTACTCAAGTATGAGATAGAAAATGAAAAAATAGAGAAAAGGCTAGCGATTATAAAAGCGAGAGGCTCCAATCACTCAAGAAAAATACACAAGTATGAGATCACGAATAGAGGGGTGGAAATTTATGAGTAAAGGGAGGGATATTTTGACGAAGACTATAATATTAGCCCTTAGGGAGGTTGCCCCTGGGCTGGAAGCAGTGTTAGAGGCCCATCTAAGGGCTACGCTCAATAGCGGAATTGAGCTAGCGTATGACGATCCTCAGAAGTTTAAAGAAGCGGTCTCAAAGCTTTTTGGAGAGTACAGCGCAAGGTTGTTGGAGATGGTAATAATAAGCAAACTCAAGGGGCGCCTCGGAGAGGATATAGAAGCAAACTCCTTGGAGGAACTAGTTAGCGAAATACGAAAGATTTATGGTGAGTAACGTGAATCCGCTGGAGTTAATTGTTGAGTCTTCTAAAAGGGTTACCCCAACGATTTTCAACCATGAAATAGGTAGCGACATTGAGAGCGTACTCTATCATGTGATAAAATCGCTAAAACCAGAGTATAAGGAGTTCGTTATAATATCCTTCAGCGATGCTTACGCTTCAATTATAAGGTACTTGGAGTCCGTGTACGAAGATGCCGATGAGATATTCAAAAAGGGTGCTAAGTTAATCTCAGTAGTCTCTTTCTTTGAAGAGAATCTAGGTCAAGAACTTCTCATCCAAACTAAAGATCCGGAACTCATCGTTGGGAGAATTAAAACGAACTTAGGAACAAAGAATAACACCCTATTCCTAGTTTTAGGCTTGGATATCTTCGGGGTAAGGTACCCAGGAGAGCTTGTCATGCTCCTCCCAGGCCTTATTAGGGTTTTGGGAGGGGGTAAGAATAACAACATCATAATCACCTTTAACTTTAAAGCATTCCCGGAAAACATCACAGAAATCGTGAACAGCTTTGCCCTTAACCTCTTTAAATTCGGAGTGGATGTTAAGGGGAGTGAAATTAAAAGAAAATTAACGGTGATAAGGAGCGTGTTTGTTGAGTACAATCTAAAGTCATGGTACTATACAGTTTACCCAGAGCTTAGGTTCTTTCCAATAGGTTAAGATCTTTCAAGAAGCTTTTTCCAACATTTTTCATCTTATTTATATTTTAAAATCTGTACCAGGAACCCTAAAGGAAATTTGGAACAAAGCAACATCATAACACTTAATGGCTCGATATCCCTATTTATTGGCAAATCCTGGAGACCATTAATAGTGGGGGGTAGAAGGATGCAATCGTAATGCCCTAAGCTTTAGGGTGCATTCCTTTAACTCAATATTACCGAACTTTTGGCAAGATCCTCTACTACCACCACCGTGAGATAAAGTGTGGATAAGGATTTCTGTATAGACTTTAAACCCTCATGCAGTTTCAGGTTAACCTGCTCATTAATTTAGTTAATTAATTCAAAATCTCTTAAATCCCAGGCTAAAAAGCCTTCTTCTCTTAACTCCTCTTTTTCCATGATGCTTTTTGCTATTATTCCATAGGCCTTGTTCCAGTCGTGCAATCCAGTAAGTTCTGCTTTTCTTTTTAGGTCTTTTAAAATTTTATATGCCTCTTTTCTCTCAAGATTTTTCCACTTGACTTCTATAAAGAGGGCTTTCTTCTCATCTTCATTCAAAGCAACTAAGTCAATCTCCTCACCCTTGTACCACCACCTACCGATCTTAGTAAACCTAAACGGGAGCTTTTTCCTCTTGTTCATTTCTATAAGAAACTGACGAGATATCTCCTCAAACACAGGACCAAGGTAGTTGTTAAACTCCTTCTTTATCTCCTCAACGACATCGAACCCCATTTCTATCTCACTTCTCCTGGGAAAGACGAAGCGGAACCAGAAATTGAAAAAGTGCTCATTTATCTTATAAACTGTTTTGCCTCTTCCAACAATGGGCTTCTCCTCTCTTATATATCCCATTTCCTCCAAAACATTGAGATATTTCCCGAGACTTTTTGTTTCGATCCTTGCCGCGTCTGCTATTTGACCAAAGCGTGAGTATCCAAGTGATATTGCCCTTAATATTGAGAAGTATCTTGAGACATCCCTTAACTCCTCCTTAAGTAAATACTTAGGTTCATCATAGTATTTCGCACCTTTGGATAGGACTAGATCCTTTATATTTTCCCAGAAATCTTTCCCAGGATCATAGTCTACCCAATACTGTGGAACTCCACCAAAAACACCGTATATTTTTATAGCTGTCTCTATATCAATTGGATGAAACTTTAGCACGTCAAAAAATGACATTTCTTCTACCTTCCAAGTTCCCGTTCTTCTTCCGTATATTGGGGATTTTCCGGAAAGAATGCCCTCCATAAAGGAAACAAGTGAACCGCAGAGTATGAGCATTATCTTTGTTGATGACAAGTATAGATCCCAGTACTTTTGAAGGGTGCTGAGGAATCCTTTCTCAGCTCTAACAAGATATTGAACGCCATCTATAACTACTACTAATCTTTTAGTACTCTTTCCAGCTAGATACGTGAAGAAAGCCCCCAAGTTCTAATGGGGTTTTCTTTCAGAAAGGGATCCTTGAAGTAGTCTGCCAGTCTTAAGGAGAAATCTTCCAAGTTTGTCTCGTTCTCTTCTGCAAGGAGGTATATTCCATTAGTTTCCTCAAGGAATTTTCGTAGGAGGTATGTTTTTCCGATCCTTCTTCGGCCGTAAATAACTATCAGTTCGGCCTTTCCGGAATGATAATGTTCTCTTAGGAAGTTTAACTCCCTCTCTCTGTCTACAAACTTACTCGTGAGTATCATACTCATAAGTATGTTTTGTTAGTTAATAAGTTTTACCGTTGATTTCAAATAGCCCAGCATTACAGCTATCCACATTTACTGTTTCTAGCGGCCTCCAAGGGATTCCCCAAATCCTACACTAAGTAACCCTCTTTCCTGACTCTTTCCTTTTCTCCACGTTTCTTCCTACGAGGCCTTAGATTAATTTTTCCACTAAAATTAACTTTTTTTATTCTTCTCCTCAACCTCTTGAAGAACTTTTAGGGCCTCCCATCCTACATCATGCTTAGAATACTATCCCACACTCTTTCACTTAATATTTTGCTGCCTATGTAAATTCATTAAGGACTATGGGACAGTCATCAACTTTCTCAGCTAAATACTTTAGAAGGTCAAAACAGTTATCCGTTTTAACTTTCTAATGAATTCATCCCAAGAAAATCTGCCCCTGTATACTTAAATTTTTTCATTTGAATCTCCTCTCCTTTTATTGCCTCGGGGAATATAAAGAAGAAGGTTCTTTTTATCTTTTGAAATTCTCTTAGAAGGCGAGTTTTCTAACTCTTTAAGTTCACTCTCCCTATCTACAAAAGTTATTGGCATGGTATTATACTTTATGTATAACATTCAAACCCTTCACTTGCCGTTGAGCTCGAAGAAAAAGCAATAAAATTAGGAGTTATTCCAGAGTATCACTCAATAACACTTAATAACCTGGGAACTCATTACTACGAGATTGACCGCTTCCAAAAGGCGTTACCAATACTTAAAAAGCTCTAAAGTATGCAAAAACTCCTGAAGAGAGGGGACTTATCTTGCATAATTTGGGACCAACCTATGCCTCTTTGGGAATGAAAAAAAGAAGCTGTTAAATGCATGGTCACTTCAATTTGCTTGCATTACTCAACTCAACATGAATTTGACGATATCTCCTTGTATGATGATGGTATTACCAGGATTATGGAGATGACGGGAGATTATTACACAGATGCTTACGCCCTCAGGATAGCGCTTGACTTTATTGAAGGAAATCTAAAGCCAGAAGAGGCTGAAAAAATGGTAAAGCAAATTGACGGAAGAGAGTGGCCGTTAGCAAGGAGGCTACTCTCAATTCCACAAAAAAAGAGTTATGTACCACCAGCACCATATGGGTGTGAAAAGCTTTTGAAGATGTTTTAGAAAGAGATTAAAAATTTTAATGGGGACTGAGTACCAGGCTGTCAAGCTGTTATGTTATCTTCAAGTGAGTGTGATACTAGTTTCCTACACTGAAAGCTGTAGTACCCATAAACTCACGCGCCTCATCGATACTCATCTAATCTCATCGAAATCACCACTTTTTATCCTTTTTCCTCTAGGTTTACTCCCCCACTCCCACAAGAAAGCCTTGCCAAACTTAGTGCTTACCTCAACTAATCTGTACCCGGTTCCTATTTCAATCTCGTTAATTCTTTCAAATGTTTCCTTGTCAACTTCGTAAACCTCAACCTTGAGCTTTCCTTTTCCCTTGACGGCATAGGGTAAATACTCAAAATATAGCTGATACCCCTCGATCCAGTCCTCGCCCAGGAATTTAGCTCCTTTGAGGTACCAGTGTAACGGTTTTCCTTTTCTTAAAGTTCCATACACAGCTATTCTCACGCTCTTTTCCTTATAAGACATATAAAGAGGTTGGAGCTTAAGTTTATTAAGAGTTCCCTTGATCTGGACATATGGAGTGATATACTGGATAGCGGCTATGATTCAAAACGATATTTAACTTGTTTGCCTTTATCCTACTATTTCTTAGGTAGAATTTGCCTATTTTGCAACTACATTTCTTTAGAAAACTTGTCTATTAGTCTACAGAGCTTAGAAGTGGAGGATCTCTCAGCTGTAGGCTTATTGCTTTCCTTAAAGTACCATTTTTCAGGTTTTCAGTAACGTTTAAGAAAAACCTATTTACACATCTTCTTATATTAGGACTTCTCCAAACGGAAGATTGGTCTCCAGCTATAAACCCATATGCTTTATTCCAAATTTTTGGACTTCTTTATGTTCATTTTTATACATTACTTTAGATATAATCAGCCTTATATCTAAAGTAATGTATAAAAATGAACATCAAAGAGAGGGTAAATTAAGCCCCTTTTCCCGATTATCACGTTATATCGTAATAAGAAAAATGGATAAAGAATGTGGCTTATCTAAAACAAATATTAAATACGATTGAAGGTAGTATAAAAGATGCAATTTTTACTACTTAGAGTATATTAATGGATTAAAGGAAGATTGTAAAAAACTTGAAAATTTTAACACTCTCAAGCATGAACTTTTTCACCTTCCTTTTGAATTAACTTTTCACCAACTTCCTCTACGGCCCTGTAGTACCTTGGGATGTTAAGTATTGGGACACGGAGGACGACGCTTTCATCCACCCAGTTTACTTCACTTAAAGCCCTTGGCTTACCATACTTAACTATGTCTTCCCAAACCCTCTTGTTTATTATACATCCTGGGTCATCCCCCAGGAGATCAAGGGTGTAGTGGTAAGCCCTAGCTCTACATCCACCACAGATATTCCTGTAGGGACACTTCTTACACTGTCCTGTGAAGTTATCCCTATCCCTTAGCAGGTTAAATATTCTGCTGTTTTCCCATATCTCCTTGAAAGGTTTAACTCTCACATTTCCAACAGGTAACGGGAGGAATACGCAGGGAACTACTGTCCCGTCAGGTTCAATACCCGCGTATATTCTTCCAGCACCGCACCCACCTATGAATTCAGCTAGTGTTTTCACGGCAGTATTTTGGCCCACGTAGAAGTGAGCTGGGCTAACATTCTTCCCTTGGGATTCAATTAACGTTACCCTAGCGTACTGTGGTGCAGTCGTTAGGATCTCTAGCTTCCTCTTCTTCATCTGGTGATAAAGTTCCTTCAAGAACTCCTCCCTCTCTTCCGGTGTTAGGTCGACCTTAACCATATCCTCGGCCCTTCCAGTTGGAACTAGGTTGAAGAAGATAACCCTCTTTACCCCAATGCTCTCTGCTAAGTCCAGGATGTCGTCCATTTCCTGGTAAGTTTCCTTGTCCATTATTACGGCCATTCCGTGACTTACTCCGATCTCAACAGCATTTTCCAAAGCTTTAATAGCCCTTTCCCAAGCCCCAGGAATTCCCCTGAATTCATCATGCTTCTCTGGCTTTGCTGAATCAACGCTGATTTCAACGTACTTAAGTCCGGCTTTTACGGCTTCCTCAAGTTTCTCCTTATCTGCGAACGTCCACCCGTTGGTTGCTACTGAGGTATGTATCCCCCTGCTTGAGAGCTCCTTTACTATCCTTAAGAAGTGTGGATGTATCGTCGGTTCTCCACCGCTTAAGGCTACGGCAGCTACTCCGGCCCTATCTAACTGATCAACTAGCATAAGCTTTTCTTCCAGTGAAAGTTCACTTGGTAGTGGCTTATCGGCCCTTTGGTAGCAGTGTTTACACCTGAAGTTGCACATGTTCGTGAAGTTCCAAACTATTAGGAAGGGAGCTGCTAGTTTTTGCGGAACCGTGACTCCGTATTTTGCTATTCCTTCCAATACTACCCATATTCCTCTCCTTATGTGGGGATCTCTGAGTAAGGCCTCCTTTACTGCCTCCTCATCTCCTCTGGCTAGCTTTATACCGAGCTTTAGGAGAAGCTTGAGGACATCGGCTTGAAATCTTAACATTAGAGGACATTTTATAGTTTCCCCTGCATATATGCTAAGGGCCCAGTATAAGGCTGGTAATTCCCTACCGTTTATCTTGTACTTCTTAAGCATTGGTCGCAGTAGGGCCCTGGCCAATGGATTTCCCAGGATTATCTTGAATGCTTTGAGGGCCGTAGTTACTTGACTCCCTCCACTCTTTGAGGATGAGGGCGTTGTGTTCATGGCCTTTGGAAATGGTTCCTCCAAGGCCTCACTTAAGAAGTCCTCCGTCATCATTACCCCCCTGTTTAGCTTGTTCTGTTCCTTGTGATAAACTTTATGGTTGAGATATGTCAGATATTTTTGACATATCTAATATATCCGAAAAATTTAAATAGTATTGGGGAGGAGGTATTATCGAGGTGACCTGAGATGGTTTCCGCAAAGAGTGGAATGTGGACTGCAATCCTTGGTGGGCTGTTGATATTGCTTGACGGAATATTAGTCCTTGCAAACAAAACCTTCTACGGCTGGCACTATGGTGGAGTTTCAGCAGTAGGGTGGATAGAGATAATCCTGAGCTTGACCATTATGGCCCTGGCTTATTACTACAAGAGTAACAAGAAGGCCATTGGGTGGACAATAGTGGTGCTAGCTTTGATAACTATGCCCTTCGATGGCGGCTTTTGGACAATAGGTGCATGGATTTCACTGATAGGTGGAGCAATGATAGCTTATGGGACCTCTTGAGTAATTTTCTTTTTTTCTTTTAATTAAATTTTTAAAATACATCCTTATGCTTTAATTTTTAGGGGGTAAATGATGAGGATGAAGCAGGAGGAGAGGAAGTTTATAGAACTTGTTGAGAGGTTGATGGAAAGATGGGGATACGACAGGACTGGGGGAAAAATATATGCAATTCTTCTTTTAAGTAGTAAACCTCTTACAATATCTGAACTTACAAAAATAACAGGTCTTAGTAGGTCTTCAGTTTCAATGGCCCTTTCAAAGTTATCTAGGGAATATCTTGTCACCTATACTAAGGAGAAAAAGACTAAATACTTCTATGCTGTTCCCGCATTTCTGGAGAAGTTTCTTCAGCAACCAAAGGAAATCCTTGAAAGGGAAATAAAGCCCCTAAAGGAGATAGTAATTAAGCTTTCCGAGAATTCTAATGAAGATGAAAAATCTCGCTTTAAAGATATTCTTTCAGACCTCTCAACCTTGGAATGCGTCCTTAAGAAGATAATAGAATTAGAAGAAAAGGAAAGCGAATGTCTCAAAAGATAATCCTACCCTTTTCTTCTAGTTATCAATCGGGAGTTGCAGTTATCCTACAGTTCCAGAGCCCTGCAATACCCCTCCAGGCTTTGACGTAACCTACAAGGAACGGGATCTGAACCACTGGAGTTATTGCTGGAGCTATGGCCATCAATCCAGTTCCAGCGGTTAGGGCTATAGCCATCGCCGTTCCTTCGTTTTTTCCAACTGAGGTAAAGGTTATGGCCATGTGATCCTTGTAGGGAATTCCAAGGGCCCTGTCAATCAGGGTCATGAAGATCAATGCTGTTGAATAGTATATCACTAGAGGAATGAGGGCTATTCCCACAATACTTGCTTTACTAGCGATGAGCTTGGCCTTCTCCATGAAGATCAGGAAGACTATCGTGTACATTCCCAGGAGAGAGATTGCGGGGAATGCTGGCCTTATCCTTAGGAACCCATCTGGGCCGAGTTTTCTAATTAGGTAGCTCCTGGTTAGGATACCCAGTATCATGGGGGTTATGACAACTATTAGGATTGTCTTAATTAGTAGCCATGCCGATATAGCCACGTGATAACTTGAAGCGAACACCTTCAGCCATCCTGGGACGGTGACTATTGCTAGGGTAAAGCTTAGTGCAACGACTATCGTTGCAAGTTCGAGGTTTCCTTTCGTGAAGCCGGTGTATGCAATGCTCATTGAAGAGCAGGGAACGACAACAGCTAGAAGGAGTCCTAGGGCAAGTGTATGATCTATTGGGTGGAAGAGCTTGACTATCCATATTGCCCCATACATTATTAGGGGGGAGATTATTAGTCCCATAGCTAATGCTACTACCAGTTGCTTTCCAAGCTTTACAGTGTTTTTAAGTTCCTCCACGCGGAGGTTTATCATCATTGGGTAGATCATGCTGATAACGACTAGCATATTTAGGGTTTTGAGGAGGTTGTGGTAGGGTTTAAGGTTTACATGGTTTCCCACGTAGAATCCTAGTAGCATCGAAATCGTAACGTAAACTGGGAGGAATTTATCCAGATGTTCCTTTAGTTTTAGCCAATTCATTTTCATCCACCTCCTTTATTATTAAAACAGGCTTCTTCGTTTTTCTCAAAACACGCATGACAGTTGAGCCCAGGAATTCATGAGATAAGCTTAACTTACCCCTACTCGGAAGAATTATTAAAGAGACGTTCTCCTCTTCAGCAACTTTCACGATTTCATCCCAGGGAATTCCAAATCTAATTATAGTCCTAACATTTTTTGCCCTGAATGCTCTCTTAACTTCTTCAGCCTTCTCTTGAAGCTTTCTTGAGGCCTCCTCCTTGAGCTTTTCCTTGATATCTTTGAGCTCAATCTCTGCATTATCATAAAAGAAAGAGTAACCATCCATGAGCTCCTCTAGGGTACCTTCGTCAATGACGTGGAGGAGTATAACCTCCCCAACTTCCATTTTATTTCTCTTTTCAAATACTTCGACTGCTCTGTATGCTCCCTCACTGAAATCCGTTGGAAATAGAACTTTCCTGAACATGAATATCACCTGACATAATTTTCATTTTACATTTCCTTTATATGTCAGATATATCGAACACATTTAAACTTTACTGGGCAAAAATGTGTAACTAAAGACAAGTTTAAATGACCTAAGTTATGAAAAGGTTTATTTATATGAGCATTTTTTCATAGATTGGGCGATTACATGAGGGTGGCAATTCCGGCGGAAGATGATAGAGGGATCAAGAGCAATGTTTCTAAGCACTTTGGAAGATCCAGGTACTTTGTATTTGTGGATATCGAAGGGGAGGACGTAAAGAATGTTGAAGTCGTTGAAGTTCCCTTTGAAGAACATGGGCCCGGAGATCTGCCAAATTTCATAAAAGATCATGGTGCAAAAATTGTTCTGACATATGGGATTGGTAGGAGGGCTATTGAGTACTTCAATTCCTTAGGGATAAGCGTTGTAACTGGGGTTTACGGAAGGATTAGTGATGTTATCAAGGCGTTCATAGGTGGGAAACTTAAGATAGATTACGACTGGAAGGAAAAGATAGAAAAGGAGCACTAAGTAAATCTCCTCTCTAACACCTTTTTATGAATTGCAACTCCACTTAAAAAGAATAAGATCCCGAAGAGTGCTAGCATTCCAAAATCTATCCATAGAGGTAAGCATCCATCTCCAAGGGAGTTCCTTAGTGCATCTACGTAATAAGTTAAGGGCGAAGCGTATGAAATCCACCGTGCATATTTTGGTAGATCCTTTAAGGGAACGAAGATTCCACTTATAAACAGGAGGGAGAACTTAACAAGTGAGGATAGCATCATGATATCTGCGGGAACATCGGTTGGTGGGTAAGAGGACATTAGAATCGTCATTGCCGAGAAAGTTAATATAGCTAGAATTGTTGCTACTAGAAATATTTGGAGGTTAGGCCTTATTGAAAGTATAAAGATTGCCACGGTTGAGATTATGAAGGTTATAGCCGTTCCAAAGTAAAATGATGCTTGAAGATCTCCGAGTAAGACAGTTGTTAGGGAGACGGGTGCAGTTATTAATCTTTCAAACGTTCGACCACGGCACTCCCAAGGAATTATCGTAGGTCCAACTGCGGTACTCGTGAAGAAAGCCGTCATTGAAATTAAGGCGGTGAAAAGTTGGGCTTTTTCAAGGTTTCTACCAATGAAGAATGCAAGGAAGAGGAAGAAGGGAAAGATGAGTCCCATTATTATTACTGGACCCTTCAGATAGAAGATCAGCATATCCTTCTTGGCTACAGCAAACGATCGTTTTAGCTGTTCAATCATTTTTACCACCTATTATCTCTACGAACACATCTTCGAGACTTGGGGACAAAGTTCTGATACTTACTATCTTTAATTTTCTTTCCTTAGCGTATTCTACGATTTCCTTTACTGTTTTATCTGGATCATTTGTGTAAATTTTTACTTTGTCCCCTAACCTTTCAACTCGGAGTGCTGAACTTAAGACTGATGGGTCAAACATCATTGGCTTAAGTGAAACTTCAACGGAAAGATGCTCCTTAGTAAGTCTTTTCAGGCCCTCTGGGGTATCTATGGCCACGAGCTTCCCTTTCCTAATTATTCCTATCCTCTCGCAGAGCTCATTTGCATCATTCATATTATGAGTCGTTAAGAAGATAGTTTTTCCAGCTTTCTTCTCATCCCTGATTATATCCTTTATTATGCGTGCACTTATTACATCAAGGCCGCTTGTAGGTTCGTCAAGAAAGTATAGTTCGGGATCTGCTATCATGGCCATGGCTAAAACTAACCTTTGTCTCATTCCCTTCGAAAAGCCTCTTACCTTAATATTTCTCTTCTCGTAAAGCTCGAAGAGTTTTAGTAATTCTATACTTCTCTTTTCTATTTCCCACTTCGGCAAACCATAGAGCTCTCCCATGAGCTTAAGGTTCTGCATAGCCGTTAGATCAATATAAGGATTGGCCATTTCTGGAACGATCCCCATTCTCTGCCGAGCTTTAAGTTTTTCAGGCTCGCGAGTCATATCGTATCCCAAGACTCTTACTTGACCGGAGGTAGGTTTTAGCACGCCCGTTAGCATTCTTATAGTTGTGGTCTTCCCGGCCCCATTAGGGCCTAGGAAGCCGAAGACTTCACCTTCATTGACGGAAAAGGTAACCCCCCTAACTGCTGGAAAGTTACCATAATATTTAGTTAGATTTATGGCCTCGATAACGACGTTCATTTTTATCACTCCTCTGCTATACCTTCGGGTATTTATTATCCCCGCATAAATTTTTCGAAATTGAATTCATGTGAAGATATTTTAAGAATTTTGCATTTCCTGGGATCCCATGAATTTCGATAAATCTGGGCTAAGAACAAATTTTTAGATTACCTCTTTGTTATTCAGATCTGTCCAGATAAATTTTATTTACGAATGACATATCAAAACCTAATGAATATTCAGAGAGGGTGAAAGTAATGAAGATCCTCTTAGTTCTACCGCCAACAGAGAGTGCAATAAAGCGAGTTGTTGGAACTACTGGACCTCCCTTGGGGCTTGCCTATCTAGCTTCAATGG
Source organism: Pyrococcus horikoshii OT3 (assembly GCF_000011105.1). Classification (NCBI taxonomy): domain Archaea; kingdom Methanobacteriati; phylum Methanobacteriota; class Thermococci; order Thermococcales; family Thermococcaceae; genus Pyrococcus; species Pyrococcus horikoshii. Next base: position 729,647 of record NC_000961.1, on the reverse strand, counting down.
TAAGGGAGGAGCATGACGTTAAAATAATCGATGGCCTAGCTGAGGATCTAACGTTCTCTGACATAGCTAAGATAATAAAGAAGTTTGACCCGGACATAGTTGGGATAACTGCTACAACCTCGGCAATGTACGACGCTTACACCGTTGCTAAAATAGCAAAGAACATCAACGAGAACGTTTTTGTCGTTATGGGCGGACCTCACGTCACTTTCACTCCAGAGCTTACAATGAGAGAGTGCCCATGCATTGATGCAGTTGTCAGGGGAGAGGGAGAACTAACATTTAAAGAGCTGGTGGATGCCCTAAGTAAGGGTAGGGAACTCAAGGGTATCCTAGGCCTTTCTTATAAGGAAAATGGGAAGGTGAGAAACGAGCCACCCAGGCCTTTAATCCAGAACGTGGATGAGATCCCAATTCCTTCATACGACTTACTTCCAATGGATAAATACAAAGCCGATGGAGTCCCCTTTGGTGTAGTAATGACCAGTAGAGGATGTCCCTTTAACTGCGTGTTCTGTTCTTCTTCACTACAATTTGGGAAGAGATGGAGGGGGCACAGCGTAGAGAGGGTTATCGAAGAGCTCTCGATACTTCACTATGAATACGGGATCAAAGAAATAGAGTTCTTAGACGATACCTTTACGCTGAACAAGAAGAGGGCCATTGACATATCTCTAAGGATAAAGCAGGAAGGTCTTGATATAAGTTGGACGGCCTCTTCTAGGGTCAATACATTCAATGAGAAGGTTGCCAAAGCTATGAAGGAGGGCGGCTGTCACACAGTGTACTTTGGAATAGAATCAGCATCCCCCAGGATACTTGAGTTTATAGGGAAAGGAATAACTCCACAGCAATCAATTGATGCCGTTAAAACTGCAAAGAAGTTTGGCCTTCACGCTTTGGGATCCTTTATAATAGGGTTCCCGGATGAAACTAGGGAAGAAGTCGAGGCCACGATAAAGTTTGCTAAGAAGCTCGATATAGACTATGCTCAGTTCACGATAGCAACTCCCTATCCTGGAACGAGGCTTTGGGAGTACGCTATAGCCAACAATTTGCTGCTCACAATGAATTGGAGGAAGTACACTACGATCGACCCCGTTATGAAGCTGAAGCATTTCACCTCCGAGCAGATATCTAAGTTATTAAGGAAGGCTTACATCTCCTTCTACTTAAGACCAAAAGTGTTAATCAAGGATATATTTGAGCATCATGGCTTCATAATTAAGAGGGCCATAAGGGGACTACTTAGGGTTTACTATCAGGCCTGACAATTTCAACTTCACCTTTTATCTTTTCCTTCCCTACGGTGTTGAAAACCGTCCCATATTTTTCGGCAAGTTCTTTAACCCTCAAAATTTTCTTTTCCGGCTCGTTTGTAACTATTCTAACCTTGTATCTTATCTCCTTGAGCTGAGGTTCATCTCTGCTTCTCCAACCGGAAACCGTAATCTTCATGCTCTCGACGTTCAGCCTCATCTTCTTAATCAATCTACCCCAATTAACAGTTAGACAACCTCCAAGTGCTGCCAAAAGGTACTCTGTGGGATTAGGTCCTTTATTAAAACCATCTGTATTCGTATCGATTGAGAACTCGAACTCTCTTACTTTAGCTCTACTCCCAACGTTTCCATCCCATGTAAGCTCGGCTTGATATTCGAGCCTTTCCATAGTTATCCCCATATTTGAATTTGGTTTCAAGCCATAAGTTTTACCCTGTTCATAGTTGAACCTCACTTCAACTTTTCTTTTAACTCTCTGATGATCTATCTAGTTGAATTAAGTCCATTAAACCCCAGGAGATTATGGTAATTGCTGGTAGAACTATGACTACAACTGGATCCACTTTCCATCCAGCTTTCCAGAGAATGCTTCCAACTATTAGGTATGCAAGCCCCCTTATTACTTCTTTCTTGTATCTTTTCTCTTCTTCCCAGAGTAGGAGGTTCAAAATTATTAAGGAAGAAATTAAAATTAGTGCTCCGATTCCCGTATTCATATGTTCCCCCTCCTACTATATTCGTTTAATTATTTTGCCAAAATTCTATTAAATAATAGTTTATATTAAATACTTCGTTTTTATTTTGTTATAATAACTACTATTATACCTAGCTATATTGTATTATATGTTAGTTTATTTTTATAGAAATTAAGCTAAGGTAAAAAAAGTTAAGTCTCAGTAAACTTGATCTAAATGACACCCATTTTATCCAACTTGAACTATCGCCGCCTTTAAGAACCGAAGCTTCAAGCTTGGTCTTTTCAAACTTTTTCTTTGCTCAACAAGTATAAAATATCACGAGGGGCTTTCTGTGGGCTCTCTTGGTATAGGTTCATTTTTAAAAGTGTTTCATTTTTGAGAGATTTTTAAGGTAAGATTCTACAATTACATCACCACAATGATAGAGTTGGGCTTCCGATGATACCAGACAGGGGTAATTTGTGCTCATATTTGATGCTCTTGGGTTCTAAAGAGCAAGCATACTTGAGCAGACATTCCTTTTGAAGTACCTAAAGTCCATCTATGTTATTAGGCTAGGTATGCTCAAGCAAGACAAATATATACATTCCCCCACTTAGAAATCTGGTGAAGTACATGCCATTTCCCCCATTTCATAGCAAACCATGCGATAGGGTTGTTGAGGTTGAGAATGCAGAGAAAGCTATTAAACTTGTTAGGAATGCTCTTCCGCTCTTTAGGGTGGGAAAACCACTAATAAAGCCTGATGGAGTTGATGTTCCAATTCTATACTTGAATTTTGCTATTGATAGACTTCACTATGATCCCAAAAAGGAGAGGCCCCTCCCCAAAGGCTGTCCTAGAAGTTCAAGAGCGGGAGAAGTTGGAGAGATTGAAGAGAAAGTGGAAAAAATTCTGGAGGAAGCCAAAATTCTCCCAGCGGCAGAGTTCAGAGAACCTGAAAATTGCTGGATCGTGCCAGTAGCGTGGAAAAGCTTTATAATTCTTCACATCCGTGTCTCCGCAGATGGAAAAGAAATTATACCTGATTATAGACTAACAGAGGAGATAAGGCGCCATGGATTATGAAGGAATTAGAGACTTTGTAAAGAAAGAGTGGTTCCTCTTTACTCTTATTTTTCTTTACTTAATCCTCCTTTTAAGAGATAATTCTCTCCTCCAGAGAACACCTGGTTTGATAGACTGGAGAAATATTTCTTTAATAGCCTCTCTAATACTCGTTTCGAGAGGATTAGAACTGTCAGGAATTTTTACACGTCTCTCATCCTATCTTATCTCTGTATCTGGTGGCTCTGGGAGAAGGCTGGCCTTTATTCTCCTTCTAACAATAGCTTTCTCTTCTAGTATTATAATGAACGATACAGCTATGCTTATTTTCATTCCTCTCATAGTTACCATTTCCAAAGTTTCAGAAGAAGATTTAAGTAGTCTCGTAGTTCTCTCAGCAATAGCGGCCAATATTGGCTCAGCGCTAACTCCCATAGGGAATCCACAGAATATCATAATCTGGAATAGTTATGCAATCCCTTTCCATTCTTTCGTTCTGGAAATGTTACCCTTTGTCCTTCTTTGGCTTCTTCTACTACTATTCCTCGCTTATTTAATATTCAATGACAAAATCGAGAGAAAAGAGCTTCCTCCAGTAAATATCAATACCTCTTTCCTCTGGACTTCTATGATTCTCCTTGTAGGAGATATAACCTTTGCGCAAGGAGGAAAGGCACTCTGGACTTTTCCGATTACCTTTGGAGTGTTCCTATTGATCGGGAGGGAAGTTCTCTTTGGCTTTGACTGGGGACTTCTCCTGATGTTTATATTCATTTTTGTAGATTTTGGAGAGATCGCACATATCCTTTCTTCTTCTGGAGTTTCCTTCCCTAATTCTGGTGTCAAGCTCTTCCTGACCTCTGCCTTTCTAAGTCAGCTAGTCAGCAACGTGCCAGCGACGATTCTCCTTCTCAATGAAGGAAAGGATTGGATATCTTTAGCGGCTGGCGTCAACATCGGAGGAACTGGTCTAATAGTAGGTTCGCTAGCAAATCTCATTGCGATTAGAATAGGAGAGGTAGAAACAGGAAAGTTTCATCGTTATTCTGTTCCATACTTCCTGTTAACACTTATTTTATCTATTTTCATTTTGCATCTCTCTATTTCAGGATCCTAAATTGGGAGGGTTAAAACAAAAAGCTTAATTTGAGGTAAGGTAATTCCTTCCGGTGAAAACCAAATGGAAGAAAGAAAACACCTAAAGTGTCCGCTCTGTGGAGGAACTAAGTTTAGAATTGAAGAGGGAAAGCTTGATAGTAAATGGGGCTTCACGGCCCATAAGGTTAAAATAGTAATTTGCGAAAATTGTGGATATGTAATGCTATTTTATAAAGGAAGAACGATATGGGACTTTGACTAGGGGGGATGAAGATGGAGGAACCTTACTACGTGGTCGTAAAGATAAGATCCAAGAAGGACGATGAGAACGTTAAAAAGGCTCTAATTGTGTACTTGGGGCACTACGATAGTGTCAATAGTCCTGTTCTAAATGACTTTAAGACAATGTTAAAGATTGAGAATAAGATTGAGGATATAATGAGAACGGTTGAAGAGCTTCAGGGAATTAACGGGCAAGAAAAGCTTACAATAGACCAGATATCAAGACTGATTAAACTTAGAGATTTGATAAGGGAACTTGAGGAAATTGGAGAAGAAATGGGTAACTTTACAATATTCTTCGTTCTCAGGATTTATGGTTTCATAAAAACCTTGACGCTAAACTTTACAGAGGAATACGATTGGTCTTGGGAGGTGTTCCCAAGCAGTGAATGGGATAATGTAATTGATTCATTAAATGAGGAGGAGTATGAAGTGCTTATATGGTGATTTTTTTACTTTTTTAGGGGAAACAAACAATGAACGAGAATGAGAGTTTTGTCAGGGTTTTTGATAAAGAGTTAATAGCTCTCAGTAACGCCCCTCATAGAGGAGGGCTAACTCGAGCAAGGGGTTTCTTTTTCATGAAAGTTGATAAAGACTATTCTGGGGACTATAAGAAGGATTGCCTAGAATTCGAGAGAAACATGGGATTGAAGAATTTTGTCGGCTTTATGACAGCAGTTGATGTAGGGAAGGTACTCTCAATTAAAAAGGTTTGGAGGGTTGAAGCCTATGTAACTGCGGGAATATCGAATCCAGCCATAGCTGGAGATTACCCTGACAAATGGAAGATGGGAACGATAAACATAGCTTTAGTTATAGATAAAGGGCTGACCGTTGGGGCAATGGTTAACGCTGTGATGACGGCCACCGAAGCAAAAACTTATACTTTGCTAAGACTTGGCTACAATGCGACTGGGACAACAAGCGATGGAATTGGAATATTTGCAAGAGAGGGAGAAGTTGAATGGTCTGGAACTGCAACAAAGCTAGGGATCAGCATTGGAAAGGCCGTTAGGAGTGCACTAGAGGAAAGCATAAAAAAGTGGGAGATAATTAAGAATGCAGAAAGTTAGGGAGATCTTAGCATGTCATAGTGGAGAGATAAGGGAAGCTAATCCGCTTTATATACCTCCCTTCCTCTCCCAAATACAATTTCAATTTTGGAGGTTGGCTTTATTGGATGATCTGAGGATATGACTATATCTGCGTCTTTTCCTGGCTCAAGACTCCCTACAAATCTATCAATCCCTAGAGCTTTAGCTGGGTTTATTGTGATCAGCTTCAGAGCATCATCTAGTGATAAACCATTTCTAGCAACTACAGCAGCTAATAAGCGTAAGTGCTTCTCGGGTAATACTGGATGATCTGTCATTATTGAGACGTTGACCCCTTTTTTGAAGAGTAATACTGGCGCTTTATCATCTACGTACCTAAAGAAGGATGCGATTCTAGTTATCATAGGTGGTCCATATATAACTGGGATGCCCTCCCTGCTGAGCATATCAGCTACAAGTTGACTTCCAAAGGCATGGTCTATAGTTGCATTTAAGTTGAATTCCTTAATTATCCTGATAGCTGCATATATCTCATCTGGAGATGTTGAAAGGTGTATTTTAACTTGGATCTCCCTTTTCAAAGCCCTTGCAAGTAACCTCAACATTTCAATTTCTTCTTCATCTATGTTGTCAGTCTTAATTTTTCCTTCCATAAACTCTCTCGCGCGCTTAAACCAGGTTCTCATGAGTGCTACAGTTCCCATTCTAGTGGTTGGATATGGATATTTACTCTTATATTCCCTGGGTCTCTTTGGACCTAAAGCCATCTTTATAAAGGCTTCAGGTTTAATAATTTTCTCAAATCCCTCTTCATAAGTTTTTGCCAGGAGTCCAATTCCCCCCATAACGTTAGCGCTCCCTGGGCCCGTAGCAACCGTTGTTACTCCCCCAGCTATTGCCTCTTTAAAGGCTTCATCGTATGGATCGAAACCATCCACTGCTCTTAAGTGCGGAGCTATGGGGCTGTAAAAATCGTTTGCTTCTTGGAATTCCCATTCAAGACCATCTGGGATCATGCCAATATGACTGTGAGCATCAACAAATCCTGGAGAAATATACTTTCCGGGAGCCTCTATAATTTCCGCATCTTCTGGGATTGTGACTTCTTCTTTTTTGCCAACGGCAACTATCTTTCCCGATTCTTCATCAAATAGAAGAACCCCATTTTTAATTGGGGGACTAGAAACTGGCAGAATAATTCCTCCAACTAGGGCTTTCATATTAATCACCTCTCATAAACTACCTCTCCATCTATTATCGTGTACATAACCTTGCTCTCAGGGTTTAACGGATCACCATCAAACAGGACTATATCTGCGTCTTTTCCTGGCTCAAGACTCCCTACAAATCTATCAATCCCAAGTATTTTTGCAGGATTAATTGTTATGCTCTTAAGGGCTTCCTCATAGGGTAAACCTTCCCCAACGCAAGCTGCGGCAACTAAAGTTAGGTACTGAATCGGAAGTGCTGGATGATCCGTTGTGAGGGCGAACATCATGCCTGAATTGTAAAGTTGAAAAGCCAGTTTTGAGGAGAGTTCCCTTAATTCAACGCCTCTCCTTGGAAATATCACGGGACCCAGGATTACAGGTATCCCATTCTCTTTCAAAACATCTGAAATCTTGTAGGCTTCTGTTCCATGCTCTATGATTATGTTTTTAATATCAAATTCCTTTAGTAACCGGATTATCGAAAGCATATCCCTAGAAAGATGAGCATGAACTCTTGCGACGGTTTCATTCTTTAATAGAGTCGCAAGAGCTTCAAGCTTTGGATCATATTGCTTATCCTCTTTTTCGAGGTATTCTTTCGCTTTGTGCAGTATCATTCTTATCATGGCAAATATTCCCATCCTCGTAGTCGGAGTTAATTTGAGTTCTTCAAGGAACTTCCTCACATGACCTCCTACCGCTATCTTTATCCCGGCTTCTTCTTTTATTATCCTACCATTTGTTTTTAGAATTGCTGATTGACCGGGCATAATAGTTGTTTTCTCGTAGCTGGCCCAGGAGAGGGGAGCGCCTGGTTCCACTGATACTGTTGTAACACCACCCGCTATTGCATCCTTGAACCCTGGATCGAATATATCAAGGCCATCAATTACCTTAAAATGAGGTGTTATTGGGTCGGACTTTTCGGTACCATGATCCCCATACTCCCATTCTAAGGAATAAACTCCAAGATGAGTGTGTGGATCTATTAGGCCGGGTAAAGCTATAAGTCCTTCTCCATCAACCACTGTTTTTCCCTCTAGTGGCGGGAGCTCCTGGGTTACGTCAACTATCTTTCCGTCCTTTACTATGATATTCGCTTTTTCAACTACCCCAATATTGCTCATTGTGTAGGCCTTAACTCCTTTTATTACGAGCATTTAATCACCTCCTAATAAAGCCAACAAGCAACGTAGTGATCCTTTTTAACTTCAACAAGAGGAGGTTCTTCTTTTTTGCATTTCTCAAATGCATATGGGCACCTTGGGAAAAATCTACAATATCCAGTCTCAAAAACTGGCTTAGGTTCTCCTTTTACCTTTGGTTCTTTTAGTGAGGCATCTGGATCTATTGGGAGGTTTGCCTCAAGTAATGCCTGAGTATATGGGTGCAAGGGATTCTTAAGAACTTCCTTACTTTCTCCGATCTCGACTATTTTGCCTAAGTACATAACGGCTATCCTGTCAGCTATGTAATAAGCTGATGGTAAGTCGTGGGTTATAAAGAGCCAACTTGTGTGAAGCTCTTTTCTGAGCTTTTTTATCAAATTCAGTATTCCAGAACGAAGGGAGGCATCCAACATTGAAGTTGGTTCATCCGCAACTATAAATTCAGGCTCAAGTGCAATGGCCCTAGCTATAGAGGCCCTCTGAAGTTGCCCTCCACTAAGTTCATGCGGATATCTCATTAGGAAGTCTTCGGGTGGAGTTAAGCCCACATCTTCAAAATATTGCATTGCCAATGTTAGGGCTTCTTCCTTGTTAAGAGCTAGCTTATGAGTATATAGCGGCTCTGCAATGTTCTCAAATAGCGTTAACCTTGGATCAAAAGACGTATAAGGGTTCTGGAAGACCATTTGAACACTTTTTCTGTACTCTTTTAACTTCTTTCCTCTCAATTTATAAATATCCTGACCCTTGAATAAAACAGTTCCAGACGTTGGTTCCAGTAGGCGAACTAGTAGCTTTCCAAGGGTTGATTTCCCGCATCCTGACTCACCAACAAGCCCTAGTATCTCGTTCTTTTTGATTTCAAAACTAACATTATCAACGGCCCTTATTGAGATCTTTTTCCCAAGAATTGAACTGGTAACTGGAAATAACTTCGTTAGATTCTTTACCTCGATTAACGTATCTGACGTCATAAAGAATTCACCTCCTTATTAAAGGACGTTGCATAATGACAAGCAGAGAAATGCCCCTCTTCAATTTCCACAAGTTTTGGTTCTTCTTTTCTACAGAGATCTGTAGCGTATGGACACCTTGGATGGAATACACAGCCAGATGGAGGGTTACGTAAGTCTGGAGGCGAACCTGGAATTTCATAGAGCTTTTCTTTTCCCATTTCAGGATAGGATCTAAGGAGTAAATAGGTGTAGGGATGGTGGGAGTTCTTAAATACTCTCTTTATGTCCCCATACTCCAGGACTTTACCCGCATAAAGGACAAGAACATCCGTACTAAGGGCTGCAACCACAGAAACATCGTGAGTTATTAAAAGTAGAGTTATACCCAGATCTTTTTGAATTTCCTTTAACCTATTTAGGATCTGGTACTGAGTAACAACATCAAGCCCCGTCGTTGGCTCATCTGCAATGACTATCTCTGGATCAGCTAAAAGTGCCATTCCAATAGCAACTCTCTGTCTTTGCCCTCCGCTGAGCTCATGTGGATACTTCTTGAGAACACTCTCGTCTATATTGGCAATTCTTAGTTTTTCCTTTATTATTTCTAAAAGCTCATTCCTTGATTTGTTTGGGAAGCATTTCCTTGCAACGTCTAAAAGTTGATCTTGAATCCTATGAACTGGACTAAACGCGTTCATAGAATTTTGGAATATCATTGAAATTTTTTTCCATCTAAATTCCCTCCTAAACACTTCCTCATCTATCTCTAAAAGATCACTTCCCTCGAACATTATTTTCCCACTTTCTATTCTTGCATTTTCTGGAAGCGTTCTAAGAATTGTATGACCAAGAGTGGATTTTCCACTACCTGACTCACCGATTATTCCAACTATGGAACCCTTTTTAACACTAAATGAGACGTTAGAAAGTGCATGAACTGTTCCATATCTTGTCTTATATTTAACAGTTAAACCTTCGATCTCAAGAATTGAGTTCATTTAACTCACCCCAATCGCTCTTCTAAGCTTTGGATTAAGTAAAGTTAAGAGCCCATCTCCAAGCAGGTTCAAAGCTAACACCGTTAGAACCAGGAATACTCCTGGGAATATAGGTACCCACCAGTAAGTAGTGATGTATATCTGCCCCTCATATATCATTTTCCCCCAGCTCACTACGTTTGGATCTCCAAGCCCTATGAAGCTAAGTCCAGCTTCGGTAATTATGGCCCCCGCCATTTGGAGGAAAGTATTTGCTATTATCGGCTGTATTCCATTTGGTATTATATGCCTAAGAACTATCCTCAGGTCACTCACGCCGGCAACTCTAAGGGCTTGAATAAATTCTCTTTCCTTTAATGAAAGGGCTTGAGCCCTCATAAGCCTTGCATTTGAGGGCCAAATTAATAGGCCAAGGACTATCATAATGTTAAGCAAGCTACTTCCAAAAATTGAAACCACAAGGAGAGCTAGGAAAAATCCTGGTATTACCAGGAATATTTCAGTTATCCTACTTAGGATGTCATCTATCGTTCCCCCATAGTAACCCGCAACCCCTCCGACTAGAACTCCTATTATAGCCGATAAACCCGCCGCTACTAAACCCACCAATAGGGAAGTCCTTGTCCCCCATAGAACCCTACTAAAGATATCTCTACCGAGGTTATCTGTTCCCATCGGGTGATCCTTTGAGGGTGGCAAAAAGGGCTGAAAATCAGTGGATTGTGGATCTGGTAATGGGAGTAATGGCGTTATTAACGCTATAACTACTAATACTAACAGCAGAATTAACCCTATGAGACCTGTTTTTGTATATTTAATCTCAGACAATGCTCTAAAAACTTTATTCACCATTTTTATCCCTCCTAATACCTTATCCTAGGATCGAGAACCGCATACAATAGATCTGTGATGAATATCGCAACGGCTACACTAACTGCAATCACTAGATAAATTCCCATTATCAAAGGATAATCCCTTGCAAATGCAGCATCTAGCAATAGTCTTCCCATTCCTGGCCATCCAAAAACTATTTCAACTAGGGCAGCACCAGAAAACGCATAACCGAGCCTAAGACCTAGAATGGTAACTGGAGGTAAGATGGCGTTTCTGAATATGTATTTATTGAAAATGTGCTTCTTTGAAAACCCTACCGCATCAAAGGTTTTCACATAATCCTCTGTAGACTGTTCAATTATGGCTCCCCTAGTAATCCTAAAGTATGCTGGAATCTGAATTAGCATGAGCGTCGTAACTGGGAGGACCATATGTTTTAATATATCAAATGCCTTATCCCAAGAGCTTGAGTAAACGGCCCTAATATTAGTCATTCCCGCTATTGGCAAAATTCCAAGTTTAACTCCAAATACTAAGATTAAAAGCAGGCCAAGCCAAAATGAAGGCATTGAGTAAAATATCAAAGTTATTATAGAGAGCGATACATCAAGCTTACCTCCAGGCTTCCTCGCTGCTATTCTTGCAAGCCATACTCCAACTAGAAATGCCAAAATTATACTTGGAACTGTGAGAAGTAGGGTTTTTCCAATTCTCTCCATTATAAGTTTTGAAACTGGTTCAAGATATCTATAAGAATATCCTAAATCCCCATGCAGGAGGTTTTTCATGTATATCAAGAATCTAATGTGAATAGGTTTATCTAATCCCCATCGGGCTTCTATTGCCTTAATATATTCCTCTGTACTATACTCTCCAGCCATGAGTTGAGCGGGATTACCAGGAGCGGCATTTATTATTATAAAATTTAAGAACAAGACGAAGAATATTACCAGGATGAGTTGAATACTCCTCTTTATAATATAAACCTTCATTGATCCCATTCTCTCACCTCCAACAAAGAAAAGGGGAATAAAAATAAAAATCAAGAAGAAAATCTACGTTTCAATCTAAAGACTACTGGAATTATGATCAAGCTGAGGATACTTGCCGGTCCACAGACTCCCTTCTCTTTAGTGGCTGTTTGAGTTGGCGACGCACTCGAGATGGAAGTTTTTGTCTCTGAAGTAGGTTTATTAGTAGTTTCTTCTATCGGCTTTCCTTTCTCCCACCATACCATAGCATAACTTCCAATTCCGACTTTCCCTACTGCTTCGTCTTCCCAGGGCATTCCATGGAATTCACTTCTCCATACTGAAATTGCCACAAGATCCACGAGAGGTAAATACGGAAGATCCTTAGCGAGAATCTCCTGAGCTTTCCAGTATAGCTCCTTTCTCTTTTCTGTATCTGTGGTCTTAGCAGCTTCTTCGAGGAGTTTGTCAAACTCTGTATTGTTATATCCAGCAAAATTTATATATGCCGTTGATTTAAATCTTATTTCCATGTTTGCAGGGTCAGGACCCTGGAATCCATCTACGAGGGCTAAATCGAAGTCTCTTTCTTTAACAACTTTTTGTTCCCATGTTGCTATCTCGTAACTTTCAAGCTTAACCTTCAATCCTACCTTTGCTAGTTGCTCCTTGATTAAAGTACATATGGCATTTGTATCGCTTCCAGTAAAGTAAAGCAGTCTAAGTTCAAGAGGCTTTCCATCAGGAGTTTCCCTAAACCCATCTCCGTTGATATCTTTAAATCCTGCCTCATCTAATAATTGTTTTGCCTTCTCTGGATTATATTCAGGTAATTTAGCGTTTGGATTATAGGCCCACTTAATTGCAGGTACATATGTTCCCTCTGCTGGGTAACCGAGTCCATTCTCAGCTTTTTCTACTAGCTCTTTTCTATTTATTGCATATGCTATTGCCAGTCTAACCCTTACATCTTGGAGATATGGGCGTTTGAGGTTAAACCCTAGATACCACCTGCTAGGAACTGGCCTTATCGAGACAGATACACCAGGAGTGGACTTCAATCTTGGAATTTCGGTTAGAGGAGGTCTTTGACCAAGGACGTCTCCTTCACCAGCTAAGAAAGCCTGCAATGCTGCGGAAGCGTCAGGTATTATCTTGTAAATGATCTTGTCAATTCCCGGTCTTCCCCTGAAGTAATTTTCGTTAGCGACTAGTGTTATGTGATCTCCCTTTACCCACTCAACGAACTTGAAGGGCCCACATCCAATGGGCTTGTTTAAGTAGGGGTTCTTTGGATCTAACCAGTCACTATATTTCTCATAAATGTGCTTTGGTAGTATAAACGTTCCATACCATGCTAGGAATGACAAGAATGGTGCAAAGGGCTCCTTTAGATAAAAGCGCACTGTATAGTTGTCAACTACCTCGATTTTCTCTATGTTATCGGCATGGATTATTCCATAGGCGATCCCCTTGTACTTTTTTATGGCCTCAAAAGTCCATTTTACATCTTCAGCTGTCACCGGAACGCCATCATGCCATGTTGCATTTGGGTTAAGATAGAATGTATAAACCTTGCCGTCGTCACTAATTTCCCATTTATAAGCGAGATCTGGAATTACGTTGTAGTCCCTATCTAAGGTCACGAGCTTACAGAATATCTGATTCGCTATTCCATATCCTGCATCGTCTACCTGTGCATCTGGATTGAAGCTCTTTGGATCGCCCCAATAAAGAACTATTAGTGTTCCTCCGATTCTTTTGACACCTGGAAATACCTTCACTTCTGAGGCCTTGGCAATTCCTAATTGGCTAACTACTAAAACGAGAAAGAGTGTTATTACAAACAAACTTCTCTTTTTCATCTAAGATTACCCCCAATTTTAAATCTTAAAACTATGTACGTCGAAGCGTATATTTAATTTTTATGGATCGGAATTTGGCATTGAAGATCATAGATTCTCAAGATTGCATTAGTGATATGTTAAAATTTAACCCTATATTTTTGAATAAATTTGTCGAATTGAAAGTCCAAAACTTCAATTTCTCCAATTAAATGATATAGTAATATTTTTATCTTCAAGCTTAGCATATAGTTTCCCCTTAAGATACCAATTAATTCTATCTGTTGCTTCTAATTCTCCCCATATTGCCTTTAACGTTCCATATCTCATTTTAACTACAAGATCGAGATATTCAACGCTTTCACCCGGGATTACGATAGATTTTGTTATATTTTCCTTCGAGATCATCACTCCATCATCACAATATAATGCGTATTCAATTCCCGTAATTGTAATTGGAGTAGGATTAGGGTTGTAAATCTTGAGGGTTACAACAAGAGAAGAGTTTACGAGTCCCCCTATCTGGATCTTCATGCTCGAAACACTAACTTTGGGTACAATTATCATGTTCTCGCTTAGGAAGAAGCTGATGGATAATACAATAACAATACCTACTACTATTACCCAGGATTTCAATCTCATGATTTTTAGGTTATCTCTAGAGAATTTAAGCTTATGGTAACCTATTTAAGGGCGAACAAAGCTATTAAACAGGGGGTGAAACTAGGTGGGAAGAGGAGCTAGAATTGGAATTGCAATAGTATTGCTGCTTACTCTTCTAGTTGCTCCAGTAGTAAGAATCGAAATGCATGGTAAGATCATTGAAGTAGGATACGGTCCAGTATCCTTTGCTACGGGAACTTACCTTCTAGGAACTATTATAGGTAAACAAAGATTAGTTTCAAGCGATCTCATCTCCATGTTAGAGGAATTCGATAGGAGCGGAGAACTACCAATGGAAGTGAACTTACTATCTCTCCTAATGGCAACCATCGTTGGGCTAATATTTGCAGTCCCAATAGGGGCAATTCTTGCCCTATTTTCAAGGTCAGGGTTTGCATTAGCTCTCATTGGAAGTATATTCCTGTTTTTAATTTTAATGGGAGCAAAAACGATTGTACCAGACTATGGTATATTCCTGATAATGATCCTTTCGATCATAGGATTAGTTCTAGGAAGGCCTTAACCTTTTATTTTAACCCTTAGCTCAACATGTGTTTCATTGTTAATCTTTAAAAGCCTTACAAGGCCATTCTTTTCAAGCCTCTTTAGAATCCTCCAAGTTGTAGTTCTCGGGATGCCTAAATCGTTCCTTATATCCGCCTGTCTTACTCTCCCACCTTGCTCCAGTATATAAAGCAAAACATCCTGCTCTTCCTTGTTTAAATTATACTTTCTAGCTAGATCATCTAGTGTGACCCCTCTACTAAATAAAATTCGAATTTTACTTCCATAAGCGCCTAAAATAAGACCAAGAGCGAATGACGTCAAGGTTAAAATTCCTTCTAAGGTTAAATCTACATTATTACCAGTGGAACTGGAGGTGGCAATGTGGGGGGTTATATATTCTATATACTGTTCTCCCTTGGGCATGATTACAGCATTATCCCTTATGGAAATAGGGATCCCCGAGAGACCAACTATTACCGCATCGTTTGGTAAGACAACTTCTTTAGTATCATTGAAAGGGAGAATAACTTTCCATGTCTTTCCATGCTTTTCAGTTAACTCGGGGGTTATGTAAGTAACTTCAAGGGTTCCATCGCCACTTGAGTAAACTACTATTTTATTCTCCCCCAGGATGAAAGGGATCTCTTTTCCATTTAACGTTACGCTTAAGTTCGAAAATTCATAGAATGGAAGGGAAATAGAAACGTTTTCCCCTTTAGTAACGTTAATCTTGACTGAAACTTTAACATATCCATCCGGAAATACAGTTAGCTTAACATTTTCAGCATATGCAAAGCTTGCAAAAAGCGTCAAAAGGAGCAAGGCAATGATCCTTCTCATTTCTCATCACGAACTATCTCATTTCCCTGGGGAAGGATTATTAGCTCCCTCCCTTCCACTAGCATTTGTGCAACTTTCTTTCGAGCTGAAGTTAAGGCCCTCCAAACTGTTCCCCTAGAAATACCCATTCTTCTCCCGGCTTCTTCCTGGGTTAATCCTTCATAGTCAACTAGCCTAAGGGCTTCAAATTCTTCATAGGTCATTATTATTGGAGGTTTTGGAGGCCCCACTGATGGGATTGCTGGATAGAAGTGTCTAACTTGAGGGGGAAATCTTATCATCCTCATCTTCCTTCTTCTTCCCCTTCCTCTTCCCCATCCGAATGGCATGGTTATCAAACTTAACTTTACCCTAACGTTTTATATGCTTTATTTGATAATGGGAAGTGGTGACTGGGATGTTCTCGCTCGGTAGGACATACCTCTTTAGGGTGCCTGAGGGGGAGGAGTTGCTAACCTACATCAAAAACTTCTGCAAGAAGGAAGGTATAGAAACGGCCATCATAAATGGAATTGGGACACTCAAGAACCCTAAAATAGGATATTTCTTAGAGGAAAAGAAGGAATATAAGGTGATACCCCTTAAAGGAAGTTATGAACTGATATCCCTAATCGGGAACGTAAGCCTTAAGGATGGGGAACCTTTTGTACATGCCCACGTCTCATTAGGGAACGAGGAGGGAATAGTATTCGGAGGCCATCTAGTTGAAGGAGAAGTGTTTGTCGCGGAAATTTTCCTTCAGGAACTAAAGGGAGAAAAGATCGAGAGAAAGCCCACTAAATATGGTCTAGCACTTTGGGAAGAATTAAAACTTTAGAATTTCCTTATTTTTATAACTTTGTCTATTAAGGATTATTTTTTGATTTAAAGCGTTAAGAAATCTTTTTAAGAGTTGAGCTAGGGAAATAATGATAAGAGGGAACCGAAATGAAGGCGATTTATAGGGGAATGTGCCCCAACTGTAGAGGGGCAATAACTGATGAGAGACTTTCGAATAAAAATCCCTGTGAAGGTTGTCTTAGTGAGCCTATTCTATCTGAGGATTATAATGAGTTGATCGTTGCCGTTAGAAATGCCCTAAAGCTTAGAGGCACCTTGAAGGACTGGGAGGAGCTTTATAGATTAAATAAGGAAGTTAGTGAGATAGAGGAGTTATTTGAAAAGTCAACTGGATTTAAGTTCTGGAGCGCTCAGAGGACTTGGGTAAAGAGGATCATAAGGGGAAAAAGCTTCTCAATAATAGCTCCAACAGGAATGGGAAAAAGTACATTTGGGGCTTTTATTTCGATTTATTTTGCGACGAAAGGAAAAAAGAGCTACATAGTTGTTCCAACAACTCCTTTAGTAATTCAAACCGTTAAAAAAATAGAGAGCATGCTTGAAAAAGCAAACGTTTCCGTGAGGCTTGTATACTATCACGGGAACTTAAGGAAGAAAGAAAAGGAGGAAGCCCTAGAAAAGATAAGGAATGGAGATTTTGACATATTAATTACATCAAGCCAATTCTTGGCAACTAGATTCAAAGAGTTACTTAAAGACAAGAAGTTCGATTTAATCTTCGTTGATGACGTTGATGCATTCTTAAAAGCGAGTAAGAATATAGACAGATCTTTAATAATGCTTGGATTCAGTGAGGAGATAATAGGTAGGGCATGGGAAGTTATAAAGCTAAAGAAACAACTTGCAAAACTCCTTCAAAATGAGAAAAAGAACGAAGAGGAAATAGAGAAACTTAACAAAGAGATAGAAAAGATAGAGGATGAAATCGAGGAGTACAAAAGGAGGAATAAGATAGGGATCCTAATCGTAGCTTCAGCAACTGGTAGCGCAAAGGGAGATAGGATTAAACTTTACAGGGAACTCCTGGGATTTGAAGTTGGAAGTGGGAGGAGCGTTCTTAGGAACATAGTCGATACTTATTTGCTACCTGAAAAACCCATTGAGGAGCACGTTGTCGAACTGCTTAGGAAGCTTGGAAAGGGAGGATTAATCTTCGTTCCAATAGATAAGGGAATTGAGTATGCCGAGGAATTAACGGACTATCTTAAATCTCAGGGATTTAAAGTGGAGCTAGTGTCTGCTAAAAACAAGAAAGGCCTAGAGCTATTTGAAAAAGGTGAGATTGACTATTTAGTTGGAGTTGCCACTTATTACGGAACCCTTGTTAGGGGGCTTGATCTACCTCACCTCATCAGGTTTGCTATATTTACAGGAGTTCCAAAGTTCAGATTCTCTATGGATCTCGAGCAACCGACAATATACAGGGTTCTCGGTTTAATGAGCGAAATACTTGAGTTTTTACCTGAGGAGAAAAAGAGCGAAGGAGAAAAACTCTACGCTAGGCTGAGAAGGCTTATAAGGAATATTCCTCAGTACGAATTAATGAAAATAGAGGAAGCTCTGGCAGAAGGACTCGAGCTTGAAGGGTTTCACAATCACGTACTTGAGGTCTTTAAGCAATCCGTTGAGTTCTTGAGGGAAGTCCTCAAGGATGAAGAAGTCATAAAAAAGATCGCTGAGAATCCATTTTTAAGCTTAAAAGAGATAGAAGGGAAGCTTTACATTGAGATACCAGATGTAAGGACATACATCCAGGCCAGCGGTAGAACTTCCAGGCTATTTGCTGGGGGAATAACGAAGGGGCTTAGCGTGATTATAGTTGACGATCAGAAAGTTTTCAACGGTTTAATAAGGCAGATGCGCTGGCGCTTTGTCGAATTTGATATTAAGAAATTTGAGGAGGTAAACCTCAAAGAAGTTCTTAAGGAGATCGACAGGGATAGAGAGAAGGTTAAGCTCGTAATTGAGGGGAAGATAAGCGAGCAGGTAAAAGATCTAGTTAAATCAGCCCTTATGATAGTGGAGAGCCCCAATAAGGCTAGAACGATTGCAAGCTTCTTTGGGCAACCGAGCAAGAGAAAAATTGGAGATCTAACGGCATATGAAGTTAGCATAGGTGACAAGATGCTAACTATTTTAGCGAGCGGTGGGCACATGTTCGATCTGGTGACCAATGAAGGCTACCATGGAGTCTTAATACTGAAGAACAATGGAAAGCCGTACTTCGTCCCAGTTTATGACACTATAAAGAGGTGTAGGGATTGCGGTCACCAGTTCGTGGACTGGGAACAGAAAGGGGTTTGTCCAAGGTGCGGCAGCAGAAACGTTCATGATGCTTTAGAGAACGTTAAAGCAATGAGAGAACTAGCCCTCGAAGTTGATGAGATACTTATAGGAACGGATCCAGATACAGAGGGAGAAAAAATAGCCTGGGATATAAGGAACGTGCTAGCTCCATACGCTCCTAACATAAAGAGGATAGAGTTCCATGAAGTTACGAGACCAGCGATACTCAGAGCGATAAGGGAAGCCAGGGATATAAATGAAGACAGGGTAAATGCCCAGCTAGTAAGGAGGATCGAAGATAGGTGGATAGGGTTTGAATTAAGCCAGAAACTATGGGAAGTCTTTGAGAATAGGAACCTTTCAGCTGGAAGGGTTCAAACGCCAGTTCTAGGTTGGATAGTTCAGAGATATAAAGAATTCACCGAAAGCGAAACTGACTTCCTTGGAATAATACTTGAGAACGGAATAAACGTGACAATAGAGAATGCGAAAGGTGAAGTTAGGGAAGTAGAAGTTAAAGACGTAATAATAGAGGAGAAGGATGTAAATCCCCTTCCTCCCTATACAACCGATACCATGTTGCAGGATGCCTCTAGATTCCTGGGATTCTCAGCAACTAAGACTATGCAACTAGCCCAGGATCTGTTTGAGGCCGGTCTCTGTGTAACTCCCGATACACTCGTCAGCCTTTCTGATGGTAGGATTATAGAGATAAGAGAAGCGGTTGAAAACTCTGAGGAAAGTTTACTTGGTATAAACGGTCTCAAGCCGAAAGAGGCAAAGGCCCTTAAGTTCTGGGAGATAGATTGGGATGGTCCAATAAAAGTCATTAAACTGAAGAATGGACATGAAATTAAAGCAACCCCCGATCACGGACTTCTCGTAATGAGGGATGGCAAAATTGGATGGGTTTCCGCTAAGAACATCAGAGAGGGAGACTACGTCGCCTTTATCTATAATCTCGGCCACCGTGGTGGGAAGAAATATACCCTACCTCAACTTCTGAAGGAGCTCGGAATAAGTGAGTATGAGAATTCCTCCTCCCAGGAATTGAATAATCGTGAACAAGAGATGGACTCAAAGCAAATATCAATCGAGCTAGACGAGAGGTTCTGGTATATCTTCGGTGTAATCCTTGGGAAAGGAACCCTGAAAGGTGATAAAGTCGTAATATTCCAGAAGGATGTCAAACCAGTTATTGAAGAAGCCCTCCCCTTTGTTCGTATCTTTGAGTCTGCAGATCATATTGGCTTCTCACATCTGATCCTAGCCGAAGTCTTCAGGAGACTGGGTGTTGGAGAGGGGAAGCTCCATTCGCTGGTGTTTGGGTTACGCGAGGAGTATATCAATGCAATGATTGCGGGCTATTTTGATGCGAGTGGAACATTCTTAAGGAGAGCAGTATTGACATCAAAGAGAGGCGACATCCTTAGGATGCTTAGCGTTTATCTGTACCAGATTGGAATAGTTAACAACCTTAGAAGGGATGAACACGCGGGAGTTTGGGAGTTGATAATAAGTGACCTAGAGAAGTTTAGGGAGAAGATTTATCCATACCTAAGGATTAAAAAGTCCCAATTTGATAAAGTCTACTCGATATCGAAGAATGAGGGAGATTTCCTACCCGTTGCTTCCATCTTCAGAAAGCTAAAGTTTAGGGATGGCTTTAAGAACAGAATTTTAGACGAGGAAATTCCAAGGGATGAAGTTGCTAAAGTCCTTGAATACGCTGAAGATAGCCCTGAAAAGGAGTTTCTCAACTCTCTAGTTGAAGCGAGGGTTACCTGGGTTAGAGTAGAGAAAATTGAAGAGAGGCACTATACAGGAAAGCTCTACGACTTTACGACGACCACGGAGAACTTCATCTCGAATGGAATTGTTTCCCACAACTGCACTTACCATAGAACCGACAGCATACACGTGAGTAATACGGGAATAGAGGTAGCAAAGGAATACATAACCCAGGAAATTGGGGAGGAATACTTTACCCCAAGGAAGTGGGGTGAAGAAGGAGCTCACGAGGCGATAAGACCTACGAGGCCGATAGATACGGGAAGGTTGATACAGCTCATAAGGGATGGGATAATAACTATACCCAAGAACCTAACTAGGGATCACTTCAGGCTGTATGATTTAATATTTAGAAGGTTCATGGCAAGCCAGATGAAGCCTGCAAAGATACTTTATGAGAAAGCTATTATTTCAACACCATTTAAGGATGTAGAGGTTGAAGGCTACATAGATGTGCTTTACGATGGTTGGTCCAAGATAAAGTCCCTTCCGCTTAGACAGATACCCAAACTTGAGAAGGGTCAGAGACTAAGGGTTAAAGAGGTAAAACAGTGGAGGGCTCCCAAGGTCTCCCTCTACACTCAGGGAGATGTGATAGCGCTTATGAAGGAGAGGGGAATAGGAAGGCCATCAACGTATGCAAAAATAGTTCAAACCCTACTCCAGAGGGGATACGTCATAGAGACGAAGGGGAAGAAGAAGCTCGTTCCAACTGAGAAGGGGATAAAGGTATACCAGTATTTAATTACCAAATATAAGGATCTTGTTAGTGAGGAGAGGACGAGACAACTCGAGAAAATCATGGATATGGTGGAAGAAGCCAAGGCCGATTATCAAGATGTTCTAAATGAGCTTTATGAGGAGATTAAAAGATACGTAAGGTAAGATCTTCTCCTCTTTATTTTTGTACCTTTTAGTATATGGAAAATCTTATTAAGGAAGTAATGAATATGCATTATGATGCAATTTTAGTATAAATGGACCAAGTATTTACTCAGAACATTAGATAAAGTTATAACTTTAATTCAATTATGGGAAAAGTTTATATAACAAGAGATCTTTCATTATATTGACAAGTCCTTGACGGTGGTAAAAATGAGCAAAGAAAGAATGGTAGAACTATTACAGGAACACTTTGAATTAAACTTATATGAGGCAAGAGCATATGTTGCCTTGGTAGCATTTGGAGTACTTACCCCTGCTGAGTTGGCAAGTGTTTCCGAAGTGCCAGCTCCAAGAACTTACGATGTGCTTAGGAGCCTAGAGAAGAAAGGATTTGCAATGAACCAACCAGGTAAGACGAACAAGTACAGGCCAGTTCACCCGGCTAACGTTCTTGAGAAGTTCATACAAGACTGGCAGGAGAGAGTTAAAGAAGAATTAGAAGCCAAGAAGAAGGCTAAGGAAGAACTACTAGAGCTTATGGCCCCACTTATCGAGACCGAAGTTCCGAAGTATGGAGTTGAGAGGGTATGGGTAGTAAGGGGAATTAAGAACTCAACGCTGAAAACGAAGGAGATGCTGGAAGAAGTCCAGAGGGAAATTCTATTAGCTGACGATGGATTTATCGCCATAAACCTCGAGGATGATATCATAAAAGCTGTCGACAGGGGAGTAAAGACAAGGATAATTTTAACGAAGAACTTACTAGCTAGAATAAAGACGTCAAAGATCGTCCAGTACGCAAAAGAAGGAAAGCTCGAGCTGAAGGTTTTGGACAAATTTGACCTTCCAATGCTAGTCTGCGATGAGGAAGTGTTCTTCGCCCTGGAAGACTTAGCGGCCAGATACTTCAACTACGAGACCCAAGTCTGGATCAAGGATCACAGGGTTGTTGACTTGTTCAAGAAGAGGTTTGAGGAGTACTGGGAGAAGGCAGAAAATGCCTGATCTCTTCTTTCCCTCACCTCCTTCTTTTTGTCAATGTTAGGGCTACTGTGAGGAGAAGGATTAATCCGGGTCCGCACACTTTTGAACCTGTAATAGTGTTCTCCTCCTCTGACTTGGAGGTAGTATTCCCTTCAATTTTCGTACCCTGCTCCTCCTTACATACTGTCACGTTAGCTATCTTGACATCCTCCGGTAGATAACCACCCCTGACAATGTCGGTAATGTTAAGGTAAAATAGGGTAATGTTTTTCCTCACTCTATGTCTACTGAGAATGAAATAAACTGGGAATTGAGTCCAATTCACGGTCAATGTAGGGATGTGCTTAAAGACCTGGTTATAAGCTGGGCCGTAAATAGGATCGTTTAGGAGGCTGGTATTAGTGAGAATTATGAAGTGGGCCGAGTTGTGGGAGCTAGAGTGCCAGTATTCTCCGCTATAGAATATCTTTGGTATTTCAATCCACAACCCGTTAATAGTATGCTTCCACTCTGGAGATGTTAAATTGGTCGGCTCAATACAGAAATTCTTAGTGTCTAGAATATACATACCACCAAAACGGTATATACCACCAACTGGATAATAGCTAATGTTCACGTACCAGGAGCCATTCCAGTACAGTTCCGGATATAAATAAATGAGGTCGTAACTTATGTTTTCTGGGCCAAAGGAAGGAGGTAATAACTCCAGTAGGGCTGGTGTAAAGTTCAGGAAATACAACTGGGAGCCGTTGTAAAAGAACAAATAGTGATATGCTCGGCCCACTTCTGGCCAACATACCATCTCCATCCCACAGGTCACTTGAAGATCTGCAACTTCAGTGCTTATTAGGGCTGCAGTACCGTTAGAGTAGATATTATAGTAAACCTCAACGACATCTCCTCCAACTGGTATTAGGGGCTTACTCGCTAGGGCTGGGAAAGATAGGAGGGTTAATAAGAGAAGAGGAACTATCCACCGAGACATTTCGACCTCATCTCCTTCTAATCCTTGAGATGATTATAGATATGAGAGGTAACAACACAATAACTCCTGGTTCGCAGATTTTGTGTTTTTCTTTTGGTGTGGGGGAGGTAGTAGAAGTAGTGGAGGAAGTAGTAGTTTCATTTTTCTCCTTACTCGTACTTTCTCTTCTCTCACTTTTTGACTGCTGGCAGAATGGTATATCAACAGGTATAATATCCTTAGAAAGCTTGTAGTCAGCACTTGTTGAATTCATTTCAAAGTAAGCCATTGTAATGTTTCTCTCTGTCTCACTTCTTTCAAGTATGAATTGAATTGGAATTTTAACAAATTTTTGAATTATCAGGCTTTTACAGGGGTAATTTAACTTAATTGCCTCTTTAAAAGGAGATGCACAGACAGTATAAATGGGAGCTAACCCCCACCTATCCGAACTCTGCTGGTCAAAGGTAACTATCCTCCATCCATTGATTGTGTTAATATTCTTGCTTTCCTCCAGGAGCCTTGACCAATTAACGTTTACAGGTTTAATGCAAAAATCACGCGAATTAAATTGGTATATTTTATCCACAAATCTTAAATTACTCCTGTTGAAGAAAGTTATGTTTAAGTACCAGGAGCCATTGACAAAAACTGCTCCGTTATAACTTTCAATGACGGTATTATAGGGCTTTAAGAAGTTCAATAAATAAAGTTTTGAATCGTTGAAATAGAGGAGATATTCACCTCCACCCATGATGGTGACTTCACTCGTATTACTGCAATTATAGCCACTTGCAACAAGGTGTGGAGGGCAGTAAGGAGAAAGAACTGATATTGAAAGGTAAATTATTGCATCCTTTCCACTTGAAACTATTGAATATTGAGCGTTCAAAACTTTGACGTTCCAGAAGGGAACGTGAAGTTCCCCTTTGGGGCCAATCCTAATTACCTTGATATTTTCTGGAAACCAATAGCCAGATATTCCAGTCACTCGTCTTGAGCCGTACTCGATCCAAGATACAGGAGTAGTGTTTATGTAAACTAATGTAATGTTTCTAATTCGATTCCCCTTCCTTAGAAGGAAGTACACTGGGAACTTTGGAGAGGTCGTCAAGACAACTCTTTTAGAGTTATTGAGGAGATTAGCGTTCTCTTTACTGTTAATAACAATAATATCCACAGTTGTAGGAAAGCTTGAGTTCGTTGAAAGATTAGGAATAACTATTTTCCAACCATTAATTTCATTAACGCTTTGACTATTCCATACAAGTCTAGACCAGCTAGTATTCACCTTCTTGAAAGAAAAATTTGCCAGGTTTAAACTATAGACTGAGCTAGTAATCTCATCGCATGAATCTTTATATGTTGAAATCTCTACATACCAACTACCATTAACAAATGCAACTCTGAGAGGATGAGCAAGTGCATACGTGAAGTTCAAGAGATAAAGTTGTGAGCCGTCATAGTAGAGGAGATAATACCACTCACCAAATTTTGCTATTGAGCTATTTGGACAACAAAGAAAATCATATTGAAAAACTGATAGAGGTATTAAAACCACTGTTCCATTTGAAACAACGGAGTATTTTACTTCATATATCACTCCAGGAGCTTTGATTGTATGAATAGCTGAAGCTATAGGAGTTAGGAATAAAAATATAGTGAGAAAAGATACAATCACCATTCTGGACATTTTGACCTCACCTTGTCAACTACTTTAAAGTCAGTGCCAAAGTAGTAGGCTCTATGAGGAAAGAGCCTGTTAACTACAGTTTCCGGCGATAAAGGTGGGCGGTGGAATAACTCCCAATATGCTTCTAATATACCACTTATATAATCGCAGGCACGTTCTAGACATTTTGCGTTATTACAGTAAACAGGTTCATTATTTGCATACTCGCACTCAGCACAGTGCCCACGTTTACCCTCGAGAACCGCGCAGTCAGCTTCCATCTCTATTGAGAGTGATTCTTCATATATCCATTTGATTTTTTCAACAAGTTTGTTGAAGGTATATTGTGAGTTATATTGATAATAATTTAATTGAACAAAAACACGGTCGAAATATCCAGCTAGAGTGGGTATCCCACTATTATTTTTTAAATACGTAGCATCTCTGGTTCCAGTCGCTGGAATCCAAATTAATTCCAGTCCATGACTGTGAATGTAATCACTCATTTCCTGGAGGAACTCAATGTATTTACTCTCGTACTCTTTAATCTCATCTTCCTTTTTAAGATTAAGTTTCTTCTTAGGAACTGGGTCATTGATTGTTCCTTGTAGGCAGCTTTCGTAGCTCCAGTAGAAGCCGAGTCTGTTGTCATCATCAACCCCGAGGACTCCGTCAATCCAACTCCTCCAGTAAGAGTTTTCGAACCCATTGGCAGGGTTATCCCTAAGCTCACCACTACCATAGGAGAATGGTATTGTGATGTAATAATCTATTGAGGTGATGTGAGTCCTAATCCACAGTGCTAGGTAACGAGCATCCGCAAACCCATTCCCAGTGTAGTTGATTCCCCTCCCCTCCTCACCTAGGAAGACTACCCTATCAAAACCCCTCTCCTTAAACAACTGGACCTCATCATAATACGTTCCTGGACTCCTCCCACCAAGAGTCATCCTAGACTCATAACCACCCAGAGTATCATTCCACCTTATCCACCACAAGCCAATCCCCAACACAAGAATCACCAAATTTAACTAATTCCTATAGTACATAAAAACCTTATGGATAAATAAAGTGAGTCCAGAGTAGTAGAATAATAACACTTACCATTAAAATAAAAAATTACAATAACACATTACAACACATTTTGCACAATATTATATACCTGAGATATAGTTAACACCCGTAGGGTTTGTCGTAGCATTCTCCGAGCAAGTTCCTGACTATAATTTCTTCTCAAAAAAGTTCTTGCCATCTTCCAGAATATGAGGACTCCATATTGAGGAATTACCATATATAATATCCCAGTTATTATCCCTCCAAGTGCCTTAGGTCTCTCTAGCTGAGGAATACCCTGCTAAAGAGATATTTTACCTTTCATCCTCCCTCTAGTTGTCGATGAACCTGTACTTGCAGGATGCTGGATGAAGTCAAGCCCAGGAATTGTTAAAACTTTCTTTCAGAAGGCATAAAGGAAAGGGCACTCTTCCTTCATTGACTTTCTTGTAAAGAGATTAAACATGAACATAGTATGCAGAAACTCTTAGAATAACCACTAATCCAACAATAACAAGAAGAAGCCATACATATGGAGAGTCTTCGTTTAGAGAATTAGTTTAAGCTTAATTTCAACCAATGCTAAATTGTTGAAGGAGAAATTAGAGGAGCAAGGTTACACGTACTTGAACTCTTCCTCGAGCTCATCTTTCTCCTTCAGCTTCCAAAATACCTTCCCATCCTTTTGAAAGCTTTCAACCTTTCCCTGCTCTGCAAACCTAAGGAGATACCTCCTCACTTCCATGTCTCTAATTCCCGTCTCCTTTACGATCTCTTCAACAGTTTTTGGACCATTTTCAAGAACCTTCAAAACTTTTGTATTCTTCATCTTCTCCCCTCCAGTTTTTTGTATTTCTCCAACACTTCAATTATCTTCTCCATTACCCTTAAGTGTTTCTCAAGTTCATCAATGTCATCGGGAAGGGAATTTGCCAATTGAGTTAACTTCTCCATTAGCCTTTCTTCAACCCCCTTAACCATCTCTTTTTTCTGTTTTTCCCTGTATTCACAAACTGGACAAAACACCCTTCCATCCTTTTCAAAGAGAGGTGAACCACACTTTGGACAATGCTTATCCAGCATTTTCGCTCCAGAGAGAAGAAGAGGTGCAATGACTTTCCTAATCTCTTCATCCGTTATCATTCAAACACCTCCTTTAGGGAGGAAAACGCTTCAATTATAGCCCTCCTTCCATATTTTGACTTTGCAACTCTGTAAGAGATTTCAGCTATGTCAAACGCTATAATATCGAAGTTCTCCTTAATTTTATCTATCAAATCGAGAAGCTCTTTAAGGGTAAGTTCTCCATGCTGGAATCGAGCTATCCTATATTCTGGACTTAGGATGTCTAAGTCTATTGACAGATATATTTCCTTCCCAAGGAATTCCTTGGCCTCTTTAATAACCGCTTTAACTCCATGTTGCTTAAGGTTAATGTAAGCTTTCCATTTACCCCTTACTTTTCTAGTCCTTGGTAATGCTGGGAATATCTTTACCCTTCTCGTCCAGAGCTTAGTTCCAGAAGTTGTTGGTATCATTAGAACTGCACCAATTACCGAGGCCCTCTCTATAACGTTATCTTTCAACGCATAGGCCAGCCAAGAAGCGTGATCAAAGTAATCCTGCATTAAATCTGTATGAGCATCTAAACTTATCATGGCCTTTGGCCTTATCTTTTTTAATATAAAGTACGTCCCGGAGTGATCCCCAAGAACGTAAGAATTATCTAGAGGAATTTCATCTAACGTGGCGAAGTTTATATCTCTCACAAGTCCTTCCCTTTTCAGTAGCTTGGCCACGTATCTAACTCCCTCTTGATTCGGCTCCTCTCCATTGGGAATGAACACCGTCATGCTATCACCTCTCAAGTAAGGAAATCAACTCTTGAAAACTCTGAGATCCAGAACGACGTGCCAAACTCCTGGGGCGTATCTCTTTATCTTCAACTCGTTCAGCTTCTCCACATCATATCCGTATTCTTTCGTAATTCTTTTGAACGTCTCAAATGGTTCTCTTGGCATTAGTTTCTCTGGAACTGTGTTGTGATAGTGAATTATTGCCCCATCCTTTGCTATGCTTAAGGCCTTCGGTATGAACTCGTGGGTTCTAACTACATATCCCATTAAGATCCTATCAGCTATATTTTCCCCAGGAAAATCCCTGTTATCCATGTTATAAGCCGACATCCTGTCCTCAACTTTGTTTAGGTGAATGTTCTCAACTAAGAATTTGAATGTGTAGGGGTCTTTCTCTATAGCTATAACTTTAGCCTTTCCGTAAACCGCTATTGGAAGGCTTAAGTGACCTATACCAGCGAACATGTCAACCACTAGTTCATCTGGTTTCGCAACCTTAGCCATTCTAACCCTCTCTTTAACATTCGCGGGAGAGAACATTATCTTAGCCACATCTAGCTTATATTTAATCCCGTTCTCTACGTGAACCGTTACAGTGTCACTTCCATAGAGGAGCTCATAGTCGGGTTTTCTAGTTTCCCCGTGAATATGCCCCTTCCGCAGAACCGTTTTAACCCCAAGAACCTCCGCGTAAACCTCCGCTATCCTATGCTTATAAGGCTCCAACTCCGGCCTTAGTGGAAGCAAGAGAACATCCCCTATCCTAACCCATCTTTTAGGAAGTAATTTCACTAGCTCTTCAGGAAGCTCCTTTGAGAGTATCTCCCTAATCCTGGGTTTTATTCCCTGAGTCCTCATTTCTCCTTAAGCAATCCTTTTATCCTTCCCAATATCTCGGAAAACACAGCATTCCTATTTTCTGGAGTTAGCCAATAGTACTCACCTAGTGGCCTATACCTATCAACTAACCTTCTGTGAACCGTTGCCAGTAGGTGCTTTTCGCTCTTGAGTACTAGGCCGAGGGCTTTAAGGAACTCATTGCTTTTAAATTCCATCGGGCCTATCTCATCTATAACTATTAAATCAGCACCCCTAAGGGCCCTGGAGAGTGCTGGAATTGCCACCCTTTCAAAGCCTTCAACGTCGATAACGTACTTTCCAAGCCTTGGATAGCCATAACCAACGTACGCTAACCTTCCTATTTCCCCAGTATCTAGGGCTATTACCCTAAAGCCTGTTCTTTTCCCTCCTTCCCTAATTTCCTCAGTTATTATACCCCCAACTTTAAATCCCTCTCTCCTAACTTCATCGGCTATCCTTTTTGCTAAAGTCGTCTTTCCAACTCCCGGCATTCCACTTACAAAGAACCTCATGAGTTAAGCTACCTTTAGTGGTTAATAAAGTTAAGGTAGTATTGTCTTCACCCCATCAACCTCGAGGAACTTTGGCACTATTCCATATACCTTTCCTATTACCTCCAGGGGAAGAGAATTAGGATCACCAAGCCATGCAACCTCTCCATTCTTAAGAACTAATAACTCATCAGAATAGTTAATTGCAAGATTTAGATCATGAAAAACGGCAATTATAAGCTTTTCTTTTTTTAACTCCTGGAGGATCTCAATGACCTTCTTCGTGTGATTTATGTCTAGGTGACTCGTTGGCTCATCCAGGAGCATGACCTCACTTCCCTGGGCAAGGGCCCTGGCTATAAGGGCTAGCTGATACTCACCACCACTAAGTCTTGTGATGAGCTCATGCCTTTTTTCAACGAGCCCAACTCTCTTTAGGGCATCTTCAATGTCGCCTCCCCTTGCATAAGTTCCAAGCTCTACGAATTCCTCAACGGTGAAAGAGAACTGTGGAAATGAGGACTGTGGGACGTATGAAACTATCTTAGCCCTCTCCTTGGGTTTAAGATTTAATAGATTTATACCATCGTACACTATCTTACCTCTAGGCTTTAGTATACCAGCTATGCACTTGAGCAAAGTTGATTTTCCAGATCCGTTAGGGCCTATTATAGCTAAGAGTTCTCCTTTTTTCGCCTTAAACTTGACATCCCTTAGGGCTTCAAAATTACCGTAGGAAAATGATATATCCACCTCAAGTTCAGGCATAAAGCTCACCTCTCTTCTTTCTAATTAAAAGGTAAGCGAAGAAAGGAGCTCCAAATAGAGATGTCATTATTCCTATTGGAATCTCAACCGGGGCAACTAAAGTTCTTGAGAGAACGTCTGAGGTAACGAGTAGAATCCCACCAAACATAGCAGCGGTTGGTAAAAGCCTCTTGTGATTAGGGCCCACGATCATCCTCATTATGTGGGGGCTAACCAAACCAACAAATCCTATTATCCCGCTTTCGGCCACGGCCACTCCAGTTAGAAGTGAGATCGCCACTATTATTAATTTCCTGTACAGATTAACGTCGAGGCCTAATGCTATGCTCTCCTCACCGAGCAAGAGAAGGTTTAACTCCTTCCAGGTTAAGAATAACATGCTAGATCCTATGATCGTGCCTATGAGCATCAGTAAAACCTTAGCCCAGGTAGCTAAGGCAAACGTTCCAAACAGCCATACCAACCCCTCGTGTATCCTATCCTTGTTCATATAGAGTATGTAGGAGGTTATTGCATGGGAGAAAAAGCCAACCGCAATCCCAGCTAAGAGAAGTACATCGACAGGTATGTGACCGTTCACCTTTGAGATCGAGTAAACGAGGTAAACAGCGGCTATAGCCCCGATAAAGGCGAACAGCTCAATGTACCTCGGATTGTAAGCTAGAGCTAAAGCCGCCCCTATTGAAGCCCCCCCACTTATCCCTAAGATATAGGGATCGGCCAAGGAATTCCGGAATAATGCTTGACTCGCTGTTCCAGCTAAGGCTAGAGAAAAGCCGACTAAATATGCTAGGATTATCCTAGGTAACCTAACGTCGAGGATAATAAATTTAGAGCCAGAGAGGTTTCCTTTCCTATAGAGGGATATCGAAGTCGGAGAAAGAGATGATATTACTTCCTTAATCGGTATTTTAACTGAACCGAGAGATAATGCTAAAAATATTGAGGCGACTGAGAGCACTATTAGCAGGGTCGTTACCTTCTTCACGATTTGGATAAATATGCCACTATTTTATATCTTTTTCCTCATTAAGGATATGCTTATAGTAGTACCAGAGTCCCCTTATAACATCCCTAAGTTCCACCATTGTGTAAACCTCAGTCCTATTCAACAATTTCGCAGTTTCCTTCCAGTCGTGGGCTTGGAGAACTCTATGAATTAAGAGCACGATCTGCCTATCATCTAAGTAAGGTCTCATCCATCCGTCGAGGAAGTAAAGTTTTACCAAGGGCTTAACGGCATCAACGACTGTGTCATAAGTGAGTACCCTTTTTATGAACATCTCCAGTCTCTTTCTCTGCACTTTAGTCAGGTATATGGGATAATCCACGGACTCCCCGAATGGGGTCTCAAAGAGCCATTTAGCTATTTCAGGTTCTAAATCCCTATGGGTGTCACCCAACCATTCGGTAAGCCTCAGCCTAAATTCACTGTTCGCCTTCTTCACGATCTCTTTAGCTCTCTCGCTTATCGGCTTGATAACTATTGCCGTGTACTCACCACTGACCGGATTTCTCGTAGGGCTAAGATGAACGACAGCAAATCCGTTCCTAACCCAGAACCTTATTAGCTCTTCACTTGCACCAAAACCAGAACCAACCCAATCAAGGCCTCTCTCCTCGGCCTCCTTTACGAGTAATTCTAGAGCCTTACTTCCAAGGCCAAGATCCATGGCATCTGGATGGGTAGCTATTCTAACAATTCTATACCCCTTCAGCTTGGCAAACTCCTTAGCGTAGTGGTGCTTTACCATCATATCTGGAATTATATTTCCTGGGGGTTTGTATCCCTTAGCCATCTTATCAATTACGGCCTTTGGAATACCTCCCTCCCTAGCTATTTGTATCGCGGTAACTATCTTTCCATTCTTAAGCCTCAAAACCCTAGCTTCATGGTGAGGGGCATCGGCTAAAAGGGCTACGTCGCTTGGCCTGTTCCTGTAATGAGCTAACACGTAAATACCGACGAAGTGCCTTAAATCTTCCCTATCATTCTCGAACCAATCATCCAAGTCGGGCTCCTCTAAATAAACATCCATCTTCCTAATTAGCTCGTAATCCTCTTCAGTGAGTTCCACAGGTTCTGCATCCAGGAGGAGGACATCAAAGAGCCACCTCTCTATGGGATCTCCCTCAGCATATCTTATTGGAACGGAAAGATGAATTTCCTTGTAGTTTCTTTTTTCCTTAGCTTTCTTCAGAAACTTAACAGAAAATCCCCTACCGGCCCCCTCATATCCATGTATAGTGGAGGAAAAGACTACCCTTTCTTTTTCAAGGTACTTGTGAAGTATCGGAACGTGTATACCAGCGGCTTCATCGATTATATAGAGATCTGCCCTTTGCTTATATCCCTTGGTCGGTGGGTAATATCTGATCCCTATCCCCTTAGCGTACACTTCCTTTATCAAACCGTTCTCCCTAACAATCTTAGTCTTGTACCCCAGAGTCTTAAGGCTCTTCTCCGCGAACTTCAATAAACTCTGGACATTCTCAATTTCTGGAGCGGTAACCACAATTCTAAAATTCTTTTTCTTACTTTTCACGGCCAAACCTATGGAGGCTATACCGACGGAGACGCTCTTTCCCCTTCCCCTATCCGCAGTTAAAACTATCATCCCAGGGTTGTCTATTAGATCCTCAAAGGCCCTGAGAACTTCCACTTGACCCCTAGTTAAGCATAACTCATAGAGCTCCTTGGGAAACCTTATATCTTCTGGTATCTCAACTTTTTCCCTTTCAGGGAGTCTTGCTTGACTCTTATTCTTCCTGGGCCTCCTTTCTATCTTCTTCTTATCAGCATTAACTATGTATATCCCCCTATGCTCGGTAAACTTCCTTATTAACCTCCTATTGAATCTCTTCTTCACATCATCTATAGTGTAAGGCGGAGTCACAAGACTCTTATGGAAGCCAGTCCACATGTCTTTCCACTTCTCAAAAGGATTCGTAAGGATGAATACTACACCACCACCCCTAACCGTTTCTATTATCCTACCAAGGTCATTTGGGGAATAGTCATAACTTAAGTCTAACACTAAAACATCAAACGTCCTACCCAGGATATCCCTGCTGTATTTAAACGTCACGGAAGTTAATTCAGTGTTAGGGGCTAGGATTGAGAAGTGCTTTCTAAACTCCTCGAACCTCTTCCTCCCATAAGTTTCTTCCCCTAACGCATCCGTCGCATATAGAACCTCAATTTTATCCTCATCCCTAAGCTTCCTCTCTAAAAATTCGGGAATATATTCGGATAGGACCCTTGCAACTCCACCAGCTAAAATTCCAGCGAGCTTCGCCTTCTCGAGGGTATCTCCCTGGAGGATAATCATCCTACGATGAAAGTTAGAGATAGCCTCAGCTAATGCGGTTTCAGCTAACCTAATGAATGATTCTTTAACATTTTCCTTCCTCGCATACTCGCGGATATCCTTGGGAAACCTAACCTTGATCGTCATTTTAAACCCCAATAAAAGAGCAAATTTATGCCTTAAAAACTTAAACTTTATCAACGTTTTTTATTATTTGCTGAATATCGTTGTAAATCGTATCTCTGGAAACGCCAAACATCCTAGCAAGCTCAGAAATGTTTAGGGCCTTGATGTTATAATTCAAAAGCTCAAGAACTTTAGCTAGAATCTTTCTCCTATTCTGGAGCATGAAATCTTTAGTGTTAGCTTTCCTGGGCTTGTTGTAAACTAAAACTCCAATTGCATATGTTCTTCTTGTTACAGGAGTAGTATAAGTCTCTATTTGAAAGTCAAACACTTCTATCTCCGGAGTTACATAAGAGTTAAGCTTCTCCTGAAGATCTTCAAGGGCTTTATCTTTACTTCCTGATACCGAATATTCAACCGCTATCCCTGGTTTATAGGGTTGAGCTAGATCAACGATTAAGGCTAGATTAACGGAAAGGAAAGCTCCTGTCGATATCTTTATTTTTGAACTAGTTATTTTACCTTGTTGAGGTAATCTATTTTTGCTCATTCTAATTAGCGTTCTAATACAATCACGAACACTAGCACCCTCGCTGTGTAACAAAATAAGCATCCCACCACCCCTGCAAAAATGATTGCAACCTAGACAAATTTGAGGATCAAGGTATATATAGGATTTTTGTCTTAAATATATGGAAATAAGGAGGTGGAAGAGATGAGGAAGGCCCAAGGAGCAATTGAGTATCTGTTCATGATTGCAGCAGCGTTGATCATAATTGCAGTGGTAATCAAGTACCTTAGAGGTGCAGGGCAGAGCGCAGGACAACAAGCAAATAGCACGATCAGCGAAGCAGGAAAGATGATCTCTGAAGCTATAAGCAAAGAGATCAAGAATGCCTCAGGCTGAGGAGTTTAACTTTCTTTTTTTATTTTCGGGGGTAGCTGAGATTGAGAAGAGCACAGTCCGCTGTGGAATATCTGCTAATTCTTGGAATAACGATCATTATTGTCTTTCTCGTGATTGGCTACGTGGTCAGGTCTAATCATGGAATGACCTCAACGGCCGTTGCAACGTTCAACAATTCAACAGAGGCAATCAAGCAGGGTATAACGAACATAACAAAGAAAGAAATTAATGGGTAATCTCCAATTCGCCCCTTACTTTTATTAAGGTGTCAGAGATCCTAGACATGTTTCCTTTCACGATCCCTATTTCAAAATCTTTGTAGCGGATTCTATTCTCCCCAATTATACATACAGGAGCAGGGAACTCTATATACACGGGATCTGATATCTCTATCCTATTCCCAATCACCTTCAGATAAATAGTCCGACTATTATTTCCAGATGTATATAGCAGGTAATAATGACTGGAGATCTGTTTAACCAAAATTTTCCTAGTATCGTTGCTCGGTTTTATCTTAAATATAAGGGAACCGTTGTAATGTACATCTAAAGCTTTGGAACTTATAAAAAACGAGATTCCAGAATTTCTAGCTAGAGAATACACTAAAAGCTTTTCAGTATCGGTGTAGGCTAAGCCGTAAACAAGGGTACCGTTCTCAACTAGATACTTTATTATCTCCCCATATTCCGCACTAAGCACTGGGGAATTATCCATTATCGCAAATACCCATGTACTTAAAACTACATAGGAAGTATTGAGAGACTCTAAAAACCTCTTTGGGTCTTCCCCTTTAAGGTAGAGTATCCCAAAGTTGTCAATGTAAAACCTGGGCTCATCTATATTGAATAGGTAAGCATCCATCGGATTCATAGCATATCCTTCCCTAATGTTCTCCAGGATAACCCTGCTTTCCTCTCTTATTTCCTTTGTATGAGTAGCGAAGGGTATCGCAAGCTCTCCCTTTGGAACCTTTGCAACCATTGTAACTGAGAGGATAAATATTAGGGAGAATACTAAAGCGATATTAACTTTATTTTGAGGGAGCGCCGAAGCGAGGTAAATTATAATAAGGAGAAGGATTGGATATAAAAACCTTGCAACGGGCTGAATTGGAAAAATAAAGTACATAAGAGCAGTCATTAATGCTAAGGCACCAACTTTAGAACTTCCCCTCCCTCCCCTTATTAGCAGGATAAAAGTGAGGATTAAAATTGAATAGTATGGATAGAGAAGTTCTAGTTTTCCTTCTCGGATTACCCTGAGTATATCGGCAAAGAGGTTGGGGATGTTAAGGAAAGGTACATACCTCGAAGAGTTAGCCATGTAGACCATTGAAAAATAGTATTTCGAAACCATCAAACCGAGGGGGATCTCGAGTAGACCCCTACCAAGAATGAATGCCAAAAGCATCAACAGAGCAACCTTAAGCTTAACCATTTTGATAATCTTGGTAAATGAGAACGTGCTAAACGCCCTTAAAGTGAACAGGAAGAATATCAGGAACAGTAATACGGGAAGGAAGCTACCGATGATTTCACCCTTTTTAATCCCAGGTAGAATTAGGAGGTTCCTAGACAATTGGTTAGGGTAAGCAACTATTAGCAAAGTTTCTACGATCAACAAGAAGGTATAAGCCAAAAAGAATGCCCTAACTACCTTCTTTTTATCAATTTTGATCTCGCTGAATTCCGAACTCCTGAAGAGAAGAAATGCTAAAGCATATGGGAGAAGTGTATGCTTCACCGTTGAAAGGATACCCAGAATGAAGGCCGTAATTAGATCAGAGGTACCCCTCAACCATAGGTAGATCGTTAGCAAAACGGAAAACTCTATTAGGGTTAAGTGATAAACGCTTGCATTGTAAAAGATAAGGAAGGGATCAAGGGTTAAAATTCCAGCTAGGAGGAGCCCTGTATCCTCTCCCCCTAGCTTACTTCCAATA
Source organism: Pyrococcus horikoshii OT3 (assembly GCF_000011105.1). Taxonomy (NCBI): domain Archaea; kingdom Methanobacteriati; phylum Methanobacteriota; class Thermococci; order Thermococcales; family Thermococcaceae; genus Pyrococcus; species Pyrococcus horikoshii. The sequence goes on along the minus strand of NC_000961.1, from coordinate 693,451 downwards.
GAATATCCCAGGAAAACCGAAAGGATCCCAATGAACATAGAGAGTAATCTTCCAGCAATCAGAGAGTCTCCAAATATCCTAAGCCATAGGGCTAATAGATAGTAGAAAAGGGGGGGATGAACTGCAAAAATATCCCTATATGGTAAGTACCCCTGGTTTATGCTCCTCGCAATTAAAAGGTATGTTCCCTCATCATAATCGCTAAACTCATCCATTGAAAAAAGGAAGGGCACCCTCAAGATTATGTAAACTCCTAATACCCCTAATAGAATAAAAATTGTCCTCCTTTTCATGGGCCTTCCCTCTTAAGCATGATCTCCTTTACTCCTATTGGGATTTTATAAGTTGTATTCGGAGAGTACAATATTAGATAGTGCATTCCCGGATCTACACGTACTTTTAGAACTATTCTTTCATCTCCATATTCGGTCTTGAATTCATACCTTTTAATGAACTCTCCATCAAGGTAAATTTCAAGCGCTCTCCCTTTTTTTCCCGATATCCTTATCTCTATTCTATCGAAACTTTCTGAAGTTGAAAAAAGAATTGAGGAGGTATTAACTATCATAATTGCATAGGGGAAGCCCTTAAGCCTCAACTTCATCGTTGCATAATTTTTATTGACCCATCCATAAACGAACCATTTGGTATCTTTTATGTAGCTAATTGTTCCGTTTGTATGATAATAGCTCAGAACATCTCCAGTGGGCTTCCCATGCTTATTCAAATCAAGGAGCCAAAGGCCATCTCTAAACAGAACAACTCTCCTGTCAAGGAAGTTTACTATGTTTATTGGATATACTTCAATCTCCCCCGCTCCTCTTGTATCCACATATAGGTATCTCGCTTCTGAAATGTTTTTTGAATAGCAAACTATTGGGGTTTCTGTGAGAATTGGAATCCATCTTCCTGAATCAAATTCACAAGCCGTCATCACCGTTTCATTTCCAGCGATCCTTGAGACTTCCTTTATGAAATCTACAACCTCAGGGTCAAGAAGGTAAGAAGACTCACTCGCAAGATGCTCAATTCTCAAGTAAGGATAAGAGATCATCATTCCTACAACTAGGAAAATGGCTGCTAGTTCTTTCTTTACCTTAAATATATAGTTTAACCCAATTCCCTCCAGAATTGGGATGAGTGGCGTGGTCAACATGAAAGCCCTTTCTGAGTTCCACACTGCCGATAAGTAAGGAATCCTAATGTTCAGGTAAGTTTTATCAAGCATCATGAAGATTATCAATAAAAAAGACAAGGAAAGTCCCTTTTCAATTGAACCTCCCCTCATCAGGGATAGAATTAAAGCGAGAATTAAAGAAAGCCCAAAGAGTATTTGCCCATTGTCAACAAAGGAGTACCTTAGAATTGAGATTAAAAAATTGGGATTATCCTTGTTTGAAAATCTAGGATTCATTAATATTCCTTTTACTGCATATTCCGTAGAGAATGGCGTAAATACCAGGAAAACACTCGCACTAAGGATAAGCTGAGTTAAAAACACCTTCCTATTTTTGGATAATATCGTCGTGAAAAATGCTGTTGCTTGGAAAAGTATGTACTGATAAGGGTGAACCACGGCCATGATTCCCGATGTAATTCCAAGCATTATGCTGATTTTAATTCCCCTATCCCTCATGGCAACTTCCAGGAAGTAAACTGAAAGCAGGAAAATCATGTAGTTAGTGAAGGCCGGGAGGAGTGCATATTGGACAAAGTAATAATAGAGGGCCGAGAAATTCGTTAAAAGGGCGGCAAATATTCCGATTTCCCTCCTTATTTCCCTTCCTACCAAGTATGCTAAAGCTGGGAGGTACAGTATCTCAAAAATCCTTAGAGAGTTCATGCCATATATTATATTTTCCCCCTTGAATCCAGAGAGAAGGGCTATTAAAGCGTGGTACCCTGGAGGGTACTTAATTATTTGAGCTGAAAAATATCCTGGAACGTGGGAAAAATAAACCGTTCCAGTTGAAATTATCATTTTAACTTTGGAAGCATGGAACCAAGTATCCGCTGCCCTGTAATCTGGAAGAAGAAAGTAAAAGCTCCTAACTACAAGGCCAAGAAGGGATGATATTGCAATCATCCCGAAGTCAAGAATCTTCTCTCTTTCAATTTTCCCCTTTATATCTACTTTAATCCCTAGCAATAAAGCAAGAGCAGCTATTATTATCCTCGAAAATGATACGTCAATTCCAACTCGACTTATCGCTAATACTGTGAGGGTTGAGATTACAATACCAAGACCGGGTCCACTTAGCAAGGGCTCAACATCAAGTCGATGAGCAATTAAATACCCGAAAATTAGAAGGCCCAATAGAATAGCGTAGGGGCTTGAAGTGAAAATTAAAATTACTGAAATGATCGCCAGTATTAGCCCCCTCAATCCTCTTCACACTCACAAGGTTTCTTCCCACAATATGGGCAAACCCCAGGGTACTTCTTTTTAGCGGCTTCCTCAAGATCTATATCAACTAAGTTAGCTAAGCTGGCGAGCCAAGCAAGGACGTCAGCAAATTCCTCCTCCATAGATTCCCTATCCCCCTTCCTTAAGGCTTCAGCAAGTTCTCCAACCTCTTCGATGAACCAGAAAAAAGTCCTCTCCACCCCCCTCCTTCTGTCTTTGTGATAGTAAATCTCCCTGATCATCTCTTGGAATTCTCTGATTTCCACTTTCTCACCTCCATTTCAGTTTTTCTATCGTAACATAAAATGTAAAATGCGAGTAAACTCTTCCATCTTCCGTAAGGTTCAATGATCTCCCTAACTATCCTCTCAGTTACCTTCTTCAAGCTTAAGTTAAATATCTTTGCTATTCCCCTTCTCAAGCCTAAGTCTCCAGCGGGATATACGTTCTTCCTTAGCCCATACATTAGGAAGAGCTCTGCGCTCCACTTTCCAATTCCTCGGAATCTCGTTAGATATCTAATGGCCTCCTTTTCGTCCATGTCCCTTAGATCCAGCTTAAGCCTTCCCTTTAGGTATTCCTCGGTAACTGATAGAATGTAATTACCCCTATACCCAAGTTTAGCCTCCTTAATTTTTTCACCAAGCCTAATTATATCCTGGGGCCCAGGGAATAGGTAGAGGTCATTGATCTTTTTTCCAGATAGGATTACCAGGTTCTTTATTGCCTTTTGGGCAAATTCGAAGCTGACCTGTTGCTGTGCTATAACCTCAACTATAGCTTGATAAACGTTCGGTGCAGCTGGGATAGTTAATCCATAGAACTCGTCTATGAGAAAAGAAAACTTTGAATCACTGATCTCGGAATAAAAAGAGTCCAGATCAGTATCTAGGCCAAGAATAAACTTTATCTTCTCCTTTACTAACTTTCTATCTCTTTTATTTAGTTCATCTGGGAGGATGAAGTTTTCTCCATCGTATCCAACTATTCCTTGAGGCAAGGCTTGCCAAAATGTTCCCTTTTCATATTTCCAAGTTCCGTTCTTGATCATTTCGTTTGTTGTCTTAGCTAGGTCTATCATTCCGATCACCGCTCAGCAAGGCCCTGTCATCACTTTTCAGTGCAGTTCGCTCTCATCATCGCAGACCGTAGCCTTTTTAATAAAGCTACCTTAAAAGGCTTAGTGGGGAAACTTATGGCAAAGGCAAAGCCCAAGTACTGTGAGCTTTGTGGAAGGGAAATTAAAGGGGAAGGGCATATAATAAGGATAGAGGGTGCTGAACTTTTAGTTTGTGATGATTGTTATAGGAAATATGGAAGAAAGCCGGGAACCTTTAGCATTATGCCCAGGAGGGAGCCGAGGAGAAGAATTACCTCCTCAAAACCGAGGGTACCAAGTGTTAGAAGGGAGAAACCCCTGATTACTGAGGATATAGTTGAAGATTATGCCGAAAGGGTTATGGAGGCCATTAGAAAGAGTGGGCTCAGCTATGAGGAGCTCTCCCATAAAGTTGGCCTTTCAGTTAACCTCTTAAGGAGAATAGCTCATGGAGAGTATACACCAACGATAGAGGAAGCAAGAAAGCTTGAAAGATTCTTTAAGATAAAGCTCGTCGAGAAAGTCGAAGCCGACTTCGAGCAGAAGCCTGTGATACCTAGGGATTATGAACCAACTTTAGGAGACATCGCCAGGATAAAGGTAAAGAAGAAAAAGAAGAAGTGATCAGTGCCAAGTTACTACTTTCCTCTCTACCTTCCCAGTTAAGGTATCCTTGATTGCCCTCTCTATAATTTCAAGAGCTTTCTCCGCGACCTCTTTTGTAAGAACTAGTGGGGGCGTTATTCTGATCACGTTCCCGAACATTCCATAACTCGGAAGTATCAAGCCAAGCTCGAATGCCCTCCAGCATATCTTACCAGTCATCTCGGGATCCGGCCTTCCATTCTCCTTGACTATCTCAACTCCTATCATCAAACCCTTGCCTCTTACATCTCCAATTATCTCAAACCGCTCTTTGATTTCCTTTAGCCTCCCCATTATAAATTCTCCAACCTCAAGGGCATTCTTGAGAAGATTTTCCTCCTCGATTATCTCGAGGGTAGCTTCTGCTGCAGCTGAAATTACCGGATTTGCAGCTGGAGTTAACAGAGCTGAACCACTCGTTATATCCATGATCTCTTTTCTCCCTATAACTCCGCTCAGTCCCATTCCACTCGCTACTCCCTTCCCAAATATTATCATGTCTGGCTTTACATTGAACCATTCGCTTGCGAACCACTTTCCAGTTCTCCCTATCCCCGTTTGAACTTCATCCATTACAAGTAGTATCCCATATTCCTCAAGTAGCTTCTTTAGCTCTTTAAAGAAGTTCTCTGGAGGGACAACGATCCCTGCATCTCCCTGGATTGGTTCAGCAAATAATGCCGCGACTTCATCTGGAGGAACAACGTGAGAAAAGACGTAATACTCTAGGTAATCTAGAACCCTATTTATCAATTCATCTGGCTCCTCGTAACCGTTTATGCCCCAGATGTTTCTAAACGGATTTGGATAAGGTATCCAGAAAACGTTCGGCATCAATGGGGAGTAGCCCCTCTTTTGGGAAACTTGGAATGATGCTACTGAAGTGGCCCCTAGAGTTTGTCCATGATAGGCCCCTATGAAGGCGAGTATCCAAGGTCTCCTAGTTGAGAACTTTGAAACCTTTATAGCCATATCAACAGCATCGCTACCGCTCAATCCAAAAATCACCTTAGAATTTTCGATTGGAGAGATTTCCACGAGTTTTTCAGCAACCCTTATCGCTCTTTCACTATGAGTATAACCTATCATTGAATGCTGGATAAGTTCCACCTGCTCTTTAACGGCCTTAACAAGTTTTGGATGAGCATATCCTGTGGATGCAGCGGCGGCCCCAGCTAGGAAGTCTATGAAAACGTTGCCATCTACATCTTCTATAAAAGGCCCAAAGCCTCTCTTTGGAACCAATGGAAATAGCTTCACTCCAATTCCCGTAGATAATACTTTCTTTTCCCTCTCAATCAACTCTTTAGCCCTTGGCCCAGGAGGTTTAACAACTATCTTTGGGTACTCCATTAGAATCACCTCCAAAGAAAAAGGGTAATAAGAAAAGGGTAGAAAAGGCATTATGGATTCTTTGCAATGAACTCTTCAGTGTACTGCTTGATTATTGGATAGAGGACTATTAATGCTATCAGGTTAGGTATTGCCATGAGTCCATTCATCATGTCTGAGAAGTTCCATACATCCTCGAGGGGCTTAACTGCACCTATGTAGATGAAGATAACGAAGAGCAAGTTGTAAACTAGGTGGAGCTTTGGATAGAGGTTTGCAAACTTCTTTGGATCCTGAGTTACCCACTTACCAAGGTACATGACGTTCTGCCTTCCGTAGAAGGACCATGCAAGTATCGTTGAATATGCGAAGAGGATAATACCTATAGCAACCATGATCTCTCCCATATGACCAAAGGCCTGAGCGAAGGCTGCCTGGGTCAATGGTGCACCGTTAAGATCCGGGAACTTAGTGTAGGCTTCTGTAACGACTATGCTTACTCCAGTTAATGAACAGATTATCAGTGTATCAATGAATGGGCCTAGCATAGCAACGTGAGCTTGTCTTGCTGGGTGATCGGTTCTAGCTGCAGCGTGGGCAAGGGTTGCCGTTCCCAAACCTGCCTCATTAGAGAATAGACCTCTCTTTACACCCCAGATTATCACCTGACCAACGGCCCCACCTGCAACGGCCTTTCCTGTAAATGCATCCTTAACTATTATTGCTATTGCATGTGGTATCTGACCTGCGAACTTAATCCAGACACCTATTGCAAATAAGAAGTATATTATTGCCATGAATGGAACGAGCATCTCCGCTACTTCACCGATTCTCTTTATACCACCTATGACTACGATGAAGGTCAATATCGCCAAAGCTAACCCCGTTATCCATTCCGGAATTCCAAAGGCCGTTTTAAGTGCATCTGCAACAGAGTTAGCCTGGGTCATATTTCCAATACCGAATGCAGCTATTGAGGCAAATAGAGCGAATAATATAGCTAATATCTTCCCAATAGCTGGGAGGTAATCTTCTTTAAGCAATGCAAGACCCAATATTGCAAAGAGTATCGCAATCGCAAATGCAAGAGCCCTGAGTCCTCCACTGAGACCAAGACCATCTTTTGCTATGAATATAGCAAACAGGATAGTTAGCAATGAAGCTATCGTTCTACTAACGCCAGTTCCCTTCACCTGAGAAAAGCCTTTCTCTAAATTATGGAACGATCCTCCTATCATTGTTCCATCTGGAAGTTTATCTCTGAATGCGACTCCAAGTAGACCTTCTGAATACCTCGTTGCCATTCCGAATAGTGCGGTGATCCACATCCAGAACAGTGCCCCAGGGCCTCCAAAGTGAATAGCCGTTGCAACTCCAGCGATATTACCAATTCCAACGGTTCCAGAGATCGTTGCCATCAAAGCTTGGAAGGGTGTTATATCTCCTTCACCAGTTTTCTTCCTTCCCTCAAATAGGGTATACTTTATGGACCAACCCAACCTTGTGAACTGGATTCCCTTGAGAATTATGGTCAATAGCAGCCCTGTACCTAGGAGAAGCACTATCATTGGTGGTCCCCAAACTTCACCATCAAGCCAGTTCACGAAGTCCATTATACCGCCCATTGCTGATCCCCCATGTAGACTATTCACCTTTTAGTATAGCTTAATGAACTATTTAAGGCTTTCCTGCTCAAAATTTGAAATTTATGAAAGATTTTTTACATTATATAAAGCTTTTAATCTGCTGAGCTAGATAATTGTCTGAAAGACAAATGAGGTGTCCCCTGTGAAGCTCAAAATATTAATAACCTTCATTGGCATATTGTTTATACTCGGATTAATGCTCGGGGCCGAATTTAACAATAAAAGTGGTAGTGAGAGGATCCTCGAGCTCTTCCTAACACTCTTCATCTTTGGGTACATATTCATTGCAATGTTATTCTTATTGTTGGCGATCCTAAATATGGAGAAAATTAAAGGACGCCACTCAAAGGCAGGCCCACTGGGGAATATAATCTTGATAGTAGTCTCCTCCCTCATGTTAGCGACGTATTTTCTAGTGATAATAAAATTACTTCCCCATTTAGGAAGAGTAAAAGAGATAGCGAACACTTCTCAGATCCCACCCCAAAACCCTCTCGTTATTCCCTCAACTTTTACAAGGAAGGGAACTGAGTTGGGACTTGCTTTCTATGTTCCGGTAATAATTTTCATGATAGCCCTGTTCCTCCTTTCAGTCTCTGCATCTAAGAGCATTTCGACCATAGCTGAAAAAAGGAGGATAAAAAAGGAACTTCAAAAATTCGATGCTAGCCTTGAAGAGAGAGGGATAGATATGTTTTCAAACCCTAGAGAAGCAGTAATTGAGCTATATAAAAAAGCAGTATTATGGCTAGAAGTTCTCGGGATCCCTTACAGGGAAAGTTGGACCCATTGGGAACATGCAAGTAAGGTCACATACAAGAGAAAAGCGTATGTCGAATTGGCAAAGTTATTTGAGAAAGCAAAATATGCACCCGAGAAGGTAACTATAAATGATGCAGAGAGAGCATATAAGCTTTACATGGTGATAAAGGGTGAGGAGTAAATACATAATCCCCCTAATCTTTGCCTTGGGGGCCGTACTTTTCAGAAACTACTTAGTTAGATGGATATCGGCCCTCCTAACGGCTATGATACTATTCGCGTACTCCCTAGAAGGATGGGAACCAAAACTTCCAAATATATCCTTTAGAACCAGTATGAAGGATGAAATTGAAAGGCTTGCTAGAATCGTTAAGAGGGCAAACACTAGTCCTATATCCCGAAAAATAATCCTTGAACATGTTAGGGATATATACAACATATTAGGCCTCGAATTTAGAGAGGATGAATTTCGTTGGGAGGGAGACTCCATTAGGGATCTTGAGAGGATCCTTACAAAAGTGGAGGAGGATATAAATGGACGTTCAAAAGAAAGCACAAATGGTTATAGAGGAAGTTAAAAAGGCAATAGTTGGGAAAGATAATGTCTTAAAGCTAGTTCTAGCTACAATACTTGCCGATGGCCATATACTAATCGAAGACCTTCCTGGACTCGCAAAAACGCTTATGGCTAAAAGTTTTGCTAAAGCTTTAGGATTGGAATTCAAAAGGGTTCAATTCACCCCAGATCTCTTACCTAGTGATATCCTGGGAGTTAACGTCTTTAATCAGAAAACTCTCGAGTTTGAATTTAAAAAAGGCCCCGTGTTCACTAACATACTTTTAGCTGATGAGATAAATAGGGCCCCTCCAAAGACTCAATCCGCTCTACTGGAAGCGATGCAGGAGAGACAAGTTACCATAGAGGGTGTCACGTACAAGCTTCCTAAACCTTTCATAGTTATAGCAACCCAGAATCCTATAGAGCAGGAAGGAACTTACCCCTTACCGGAAGCTCAGTTAGATAGGTTCTTGGTTAGGCTTAGAATGGGATATCCAAGTAAGGATGAGGAGAAAGAAATATTAAGGAGAAGAATAGAGAGAAAGCAAGATGAGGTGGAAATTGAAACGGTGCTATCTCCTAAGGATGTCTTAAAAATGCAGAGGGAAGTCGAGGATGTCTACGTTAGCGATGCCATAATTGAATATATAACTTCCCTCGTGTGGGCTACCAGGGAAGACAAGAGGGATATCGAGATCGGCGTTTCTCCTAGGGGTAGTCTAGCCCTGCTAAAACTTTCCAGGGCCTATGCTGCTATAGAAGGAAGGGATTATGTAATCCCAGACGATGTTAAGGCCGTAGCAATTCCAGCTTTAAGCCATAGAATAATCCTGAAAAGGGAGTTATGGTACACTAGGGTTAGTCAAGAAAGCGTAATAGAAAAGATCCTGGAAAGGGTTCCCGTACCGAAGTTTGAGTGAGGAGAAATGAAGGCAACGGGAAAAGCATACTCACTATTAACCATTATCTGGATAATCGTTATATCCTCATATCTCCTATTGAGATGGGAAGGGATTGTACTTACCCTTCCAGTTCTCTTCGTTTTCCTATTCTCAGCACTTTTCTTTAAGCCCGCAATCGAGGTAAAAGTATCAAGGGAGATAAGAAGGCACAGGCTAATAGAGGGAGAAGAAACTGAGATCACAATAAGGGTAGTCTCAGGAGCGAACATTAAATCCCTCTATATCCAGGATTTAACGCCTCCCTCATTGAAAGTTATTGATAGGAACTATTGGATAACATCCCTGAGGAGGAGTGAGGAGAGAGTATTTAGGTATAAAGTTAGAGTTTCAAGAGGAAAACACGAATTTCCTGGGGTAAGAATCTCGTACAGAGATCCCTTTGGACTCTTCGAGGAGGATTATATTGTTGAGGTTTATGATGAGATAATTGGAGTTCCGAGAATAGAGGAAGTAGTAACCCCCTATTCGACAAAAGGAACAAAGATAACAACGGGGCATTTACCCTCTCCAAGGTTAGGGGAGGGACTAGAGTTCCATGCAGTGAGGGAATATAGACCTGGAGATCCTATGAAGGTAATAAACTGGAAGGCCACGGCAAAGACGGGAAAAATTATGGCAAATGAATTCGAAAGTGAGAGGAAAGTAGACGTTGTCTTGATAGTAGATGCTACATACAAGGGTAAGGAAGTATTCGACTACCTAATTAGGGTTGCGGCATCCCTGCTTATGGATGCATTAGAAAATGGGACTAGCTTTGGACTTTTAATTTCGGAAGCAGTTCCCGTGTGGATAAAGGTAGACTATGGGAAGAGGCATTTTTTTAAGTGTATAGATGTACTTAGTATGAGCAAACCTGATAAGAATAACCTTATTGCATATCAGGTTGAGCACTTGGCCAGAACTAGGCTACCCCCGAGGGCTCAGATAATATTCATTTCGCCCCTCTTAACTCAAGAGAGCGAGAAGGCCATATTTGAATTATACAAACTCGGTTATAAAATTGTCGTATTGAGTCCCAATCCATATTCACTAAGAGAACCAAAGAGCAAAGAGGAAGAGATCGCCATAAGGATACTTAGCCTAAAGAGAATGGCCAGGATTAAGAAGGTTAGAGAGTGGGGGATCGTAATAGACTGGAACGTAAGGGAACCATTAAAGGCAACGATACTGAATTCAATTAGGAGGAGAATTCTATGAGAGGATTATCATCGTTGTTGCTAATGATTGTACTTGCACTCCTTCTCTATCCTCTACCACATGGAGTAATTTTAATAGGGATCATGACCCTATCCCTACTTTCCCATACCCTTGGTATTATTAGCCTGGGGATATTGGCCTTGTACCTTATAGTGTTCAGGATCACTAATATCGTGGGAGTCGCAATAATGGCCCTGGGATTATTGGTCGTAGAAATTAGAGAGATGGAAAAAATAAGGGCACCAATGGAGCACTTTCTCTATCTCATAGTTGCAGTTGGACTAAGTTTATTAACGTACTTTGGAGTGTATGCGATATCCCTAGCTGGTGTTTCCCTCGATGTTACTTTACTTGCAGTTCTCTTTTTACTGCTCTTGTACGCGTTTATCCGGATCTCCGTGCTCAGTCCTTAACCTCAATTGGAAGTTTCATTCTACTTACAATTATTAGGGTCAATATTCCCACCAGAGGCATTATAGAAAGTTCAGCAAGCGCTAAGGCGATGCTATACCTTGCTAAGACTTCAGTAATAGTTGGAGCTATTGCATTGGCTGAATTGGAAATTAACCCTAATGCAAAGTTAGCCCTAGTTACTAAGCTTTCAGGATACACGGCCGGAGCACTTGTCCAAAATGCTGGCCCCGTCCCTTGAAGGGCTCCAACCAAGATCACGCTCGCTAGGACTAAGGGATAATTACCGGAGAGTATACCCTTGGAGTAAGTCACTAAGCCCAGGAAAGACACTATATACGCAAGTATCATAACCTTAACAATTGCTTCAAAGAGGCCCCTGGGAGTTGTATTCTTCCTTGAGAGCAAATATCCTAGGTATCCAAACCCTATACTCCAGAGGGCCTTTGAAATGTTTAGGGAGGTGGATAAAGTTGCAACCTGCTCCTTGCTCCAACCCATGTCATATCCAAGCTTTGCTGAAAACCCTATTATTGTGAATATAACCCATAGGGCCGGGAAAAACGTAAAGCCAAGTACCCAAGTAAAGGGGAGTTTCCAAATGCTTACAGTTGCCTCTCCTTCTTTCTGATGTTTAATCTCAAAATCATCAGTTAGGAAGTACCATATAATATAAACTAGGTACATTATAAGGCCCGTTATCACGAAGCTCTCCTTCCAGGGTATCCTGCCAAGTATATAGCTTGCACTAATACTACCAAAGACTCCTCCCCAGAAGATTCCAGATAGTATTATCCCTTTGGCGAACGGCCTTTCCGAGACAAAGTACCTAGCTATCTGAGTGCTAAATAGGGGTACTAGGCCAACTACAAAACCTTGAATGAACCTTAAGAATACAACCACATTCCAATTTCCAACGAAGGGGATTAGCATTTGGGGTATCGCGGCCCAGGAAATTGCTATACCAACGCTCCTCCTGAAGGATCCCTCATATATTCTCGTACTACCCAGGAGAAACGCTATAAATAATCCAAAAACGTAAGCTATGTGTTGCAACTCGAATTCATTGCTCGAGATTCCAAAGTGATGGATTATATCTGGCTTTGCAACTCCCATAAACGTTAGAGTTCCAAATCCGGCCGTCATTAATATTGTGTCAAGTATCACGGCCCTCCATCTACCCATTCTACCACCCCCTAAATTTTATCGAAGAATATTAGGATACCGAATATAATGAACAGAATACCCGCCGCTTTATTGATCACACTCATTGTAAAATAGTCCCCTATTTTTTCTCCGATTAGAGCTCCTATCAGGTTAACAACGGCAAGGGCCGAAACTGCTCCAATAAAGGCTTTTAACCATCCATACTTAGTTGCAAAAGTAATCGTGGCTAGCTGGGTTTTATCCCCAAGTTCCGCTAAAAAGATAAGTAAAAATATTTGGAGGACATCTTTCACTTTTCACCCTCCAAGGCTTTTTCAATTCTATTCATAGCTTCTATGAGTTTCTCCTTACTAGTCGCGTAGCTTATTCTAACGTAACCTTCACCCATCCTACCGAACGCTGTTCCTGGGATCACGACCACTCTAGCCTTCTCCAATAACCATTCACTGAATTTTTCACTAGACATTCCAGTTCCGGATATATTTGGGAATACGTAAAATGCCCCCTTTGGTTCTTTAACCTTTATTCCTGGCATATTCTTGAGCCGTTTTACAACAATTTTCCTCCTTTCATTGTATTCTTTTTTCATTTCCTCAACGGCCTTCCAGCTCTCTTCGCTCCTTAATGCCTCAATTCCAGCAATTTGAACAAACGAAGCTACATTCCCTATTACGTATGCATGTAACTTTGTCATTTCTTTAATTACCTGGGAAGGAGCAACTACAAATCCCAACCTCCAGCCCGTCATTGCAAACGTCTTTGAGAATGAATTTGCAAGTATTGTATTCTCTGGTGCGAATTTTATCATTGGATAATGCTTTGCATCCTCGTATATGAAATGTTCATAGGGTTCATCACTTAGTATGTAAATGTTGTAATCTTCCGCTATGTCTGCAATTGTCTTTGCCAACTCCTTATCTAGCGTTGCCCCAGTCGGATTATTTGGATAGTTTATCACTATCATCCTAGTATTCTTTGATATCTTCTCTAACAACTCGTTAGGATCGGGTAAGAAATTGTTTTCCTCTCTTAAAGGAATCCTAACTGGCTTTGCTTCTGCGACTTTCGCATCTTCAGCATATGAAACAAAAGCTGGATCTGGTATTATAACTTCATCTCCTCTCTCCAATAATGATTCAAAGGCTAAGTAAGTACCCTCATACGCTCCAGCTGTTATTATCACATTTTCTACCTCTATATCAATTCCATAGAATTTCTTATAGTATTCAACGACGGCTTCTCTTAGCTCTGGAATTCCTGCATTTGGAGTGTAATGAGTCCATCCTTCATCTAGAGCTCTTTTAGCGGCTTCTTTTATGTTTTTAGGAGTATCAAAGTCTGGTTCTCCGATTCCTAAAGATATTACATCCTCCATTTTAGAAGCTCTTTCGAATAATTCTCTTATTTTCGATCTTTTGATAAGGAGGACCCTCTCAGCGATAAAATACTTCCTCTTTTCTCTCATTTTTGAACACCCAGAACCGGATTACATGAAAAATTTATAAAACTTTTTAAAAGGCTTCAACCATAGCCATTTTTTCAAGGGACTTTTTCAGTTCTTCCTGGGGGCATTTGTTTAGTTCAATTTCCCTTATGCCGAGGGATTGCAGTAACCTCCGAAGCTTGTCACACGGATTATCAACATTAAAGATGACAATAAAATTCTCCCCTTTCGATGCGCCGACTAATTTTAAAGCATCCTTGATCTGCTTTACTCCGGCCAACCTCAGCAAAATTTCCCCCCTTACAGTCTTGGCAGTGTTTCTCTCAGAATTAAAGGATTTAAGAGCAAGTATTGTGGCAAAAACAACTTCTTCATAGCATTTAGTCCTCATAACCTGGCATTGTTCATCGCAAGCCTCTAGAACCTTCCCTACATCATCCTCATTTAAGTGGACTTTTGCAATACATATATTTCCAAATTTTGTTTTTATTTCTAGCATGGTATATTTGGAAATAACCACCGATAAATACATTTCTCCCCCTCACCAATTGTGTTGCTAAAAATTTTTAAATTTTGACCGGTATAAATTTAAAAGTTTTTTAAGTTCATAATATCACAAAAATAATTTAAGCCAAAAAATATTTAACTAGATAAACTCAAGCCTTAGAATAGGGAATTCCGCTGAAGGGTGTTGTAGGGATGGCCAAGATGAAAATAATCAGCGTCCAACTTCCCCAGAATTTAATTCATGGTCTAGATTCTCTCGTTAAGAGGGGAATATATCCAAATAGAAGTGAAGCTATAAGGGTAGCCATAAGAGAGCTTCTAAAAAAAGAACTCTACAAGGAGGAGATACAAGAAGAACTTCCTGAATACGTTGTTAGATAACAGTAGGGGAGGAGGAGAATATGGTATTTGACAAGTTATTGGAGCAAGCCGGGATAAATCTTGAATTCGAAGATAAGGAAATCAAAGATTCTGACTATCTTGGAGATGTTTCAGACTTGATCAAAATAGCCGTCATAGGAGTGGGAGGTTCGGGAAATAACACTATTTCTAGATTGTATGATCTAGGAGTCCAAGGTGCAGATCTTATAGCTATGAACACAGATGCCCAGCACTTACATCAAATAAAGGCCCACAAAAAGTTACTTTTAGGAAAGTCAATAACTCACGGAAAGGGATCTGGTGGAGATCCGAGAATTGGATATAGGGCCGCTGAAGCTAGTGCAAGTGAGATAGCTGATATCGTGAAAGATTACGATCTCATATTCTTAACCGCTGGAATGGGAAATGGAACAGGAACCGGAGCAACACCTGTAATTGCAAGGATAATTAAGGAAACAGCAAGAAACAATGGCTTACCTCAAGAACCTCTTGTTATTAGCGTTGTTACTTTTCCATTTAAAATGGAAGGGAAAGTAAGAATTGAGAAAGCAAAAGCAGGTATTGAAATGTTATTAGAATATTCAGACACCGTGATCATAATTCAAAATGATAAGTTAATCGAGCTTGTTCCAAAACTTCCTATCCAAGTTGCATTCAGGTTCGCGGATGAGATAATTGCAAGAATGGTTAAGGGAATTGTGGAGACGATAAAACTCCCTTCCATGGTCAATATAGACTACGCCGATATATATAGTGTAATGAAGGGAGGAGGGCCAGCACTAATAGGAATCGGTGAGAGTGATTCAAACAATAGAGCAGTCGATGCTGTGATGGAAGCTCTAAATAATAAGATGTTGGACATTGAATTCGGATCAGGAGATAAAGCCCTTGTTCACTTTACTGTAGGCCCAGATGTTAGTCTAGAAGAAATAACTAAGGCAATGGAGATAGTGTATGAAAGACTTGGAGAAAAAAGCGAAATTAAATGGGGTGCGATGATAGAGGAGGATATGGGAAAAACCGTCAGGGCTATGGTAATAATGACGGGAGTGAGAAGCCCGCAAATCTTAGGGAACATCAACGTCAATGCCTTAACGTATTCGTCATCATCCCTAGTTGTGCCAAGGGATAGTAAAATAATGAGTGAGAGTAAAGTTGATGAGATATTTAGCTCCATAGATCCAAGAGCAAGTAAGCTTAGGAAGGGAAATAACTCGTCTAGGATAAACAAGATTTTCAAAGACCTTGGATTTTATGAGCTTTAAACTTTTTAATTCTTTTCTTCAGATAACTTTAGGTGATTAAATGGGCGTAGTAATTAGCATAGCGAATCAAAAAGGGGGAGTTGGAAAGACAACGATAGCATTAAATCTCGGATATTCTCTCTCAAAATTTGGAAAAAAAGTACTTTTAGTAGACATTGACCCGCAGTTTAATCTTACGTTTGCATTAATTGGTATGGACGTAATTAATTACGAAAACAAGAACGTTGGAACCCTTATGACAAAAGAAAGCACTGTAGAAGATGTTTTAATAGAAATTAACGAAAACATACACTTAATACCCAGCCACTTAACCCTCTCCGCTAAGGAGATAGAGATTTTAAACACCTATAATAGAGAGAGGAGACTTGAAAAAGCCCTCAAGCCAGTATATCCGGAGTATGATTACATAATAATTGATAATCCCCCAAGCATGGGAATATTCCTGGTTAATTCATTAACGGCCTCGGATTATGTGCTCATTCCATTGGAGTTGAGTTATTTTGGGGTTATAGGGATGCAACTCATGTTTAATTTAATGAAAATGATCAAAGATGAAACCAATGAAGGCCTAAGACTTCTGGGAATAGTCCCTAATAAGTTCACAAGGCAGACTAAGATCCCAGAAAAGAGGCTTAAAGAATTAAAGGAGTTATACCCCGAAGCCCCAATATTAACCACTATACCAAAGACTGTGACCATTGAAAAAGCCCAAGCAGAAGGCAAGAGCATCCTTGAGTATGACCCCAATGGAAAAGCTAGTAGGGCATTTGAAAAACTCGCAAGGGAGGTGATTTCACTTGTCGAAGGATAGCAAAAAGATACCAAAATTATTTTCAGGCTCTTTAGATGATCTAACAAAGCCCGGAAAAAGAACTGAGGAGAAAAAGGACTTAAAATCTGAGAAAAAGCAGAAGACTCTATACATATCTTTAGATACAAATAGAAAGTTAATAGAGCTATATGGGGAGGAGGGAAGGAGACAAAGCAAGATTGTGGAGGATGCCGTTGATCTTTATTATTACCTCAAAAGGGCCCTGGGAGAAAGGAAATTTGACGAGCTCATGGAAGTTATCAAAAGGGAGGATGTAGAGGCCCTTAGGGAGTATTTAACTGAGAAGTTTAAGGTCTAATCCTCCCTCTTTTAAATTTTGATCATCAATGAATTTTACAGTCCACTAAAGCCTAAGAAGTCTTATAAGGTAGGAGTATAAGCATCAGATTGGTGGAAGAAAATGCTTGACTATTTCTTTAATCCTAAAGGAATAGCCGTAATAGGGGCTTCTAATGATCCAAAAAAGCTCGGCTACGAGGTTTTCAAAAATCTAAAAGAGTATAAGAAGGGCAAAGTTTATCCAGTAAACATAAAGGAGGAAGAAGTTCAAGGCGTCAAGGCGTATAAAAGTGTTAAGGATATTCCAGATGAAATTGACTTGGCAATAATAGTTGTCCCAAAGAGATTTGTAAAAGATACGCTAATCCAATGTGGCGAGAAGGGAGTTAAGGGAGTAGTTATAATAACCGCAGGGTTTGGAGAAACAGGGGAGGAAGGGAAGAGAGAGGAAAAGGAGCTAGTTGAGATAGCCCACAAGTACGGAATGAGGATCATAGGGCCGAACTGTGTTGGAATAATGAATACCCACGTTGATTTGAATGCCACTTTTATAACCGTCGCTAAGAAAGGAAACGTAGCATTCATAAGCCAAAGCGGTGCATTAGGAGCAGGGATAGTATATAAGACAATAAAGGAAGACATTGGATTTTCAAAATTCATAAGCGTTGGTAACATGGCCGATGTTGACTTCGCTGAACTAATGGAATACTTAGCGGATACTGAAGAAGACAAAGCAATAGCCCTGTACATAGAGGGAGTTAGAAATGGAAAAAAATTCATGGAAGTTGCAAAGAGAGTTACAAAGAAGAAGCCTATCATAGCTTTAAAAGCTGGAAAGAGTGAAAGTGGCGCAAGAGCAGCATCAAGCCATACAGGTTCTTTAGCGGGTAGTTGGAAAATATATGAGGCAGCATTTAAGCAGAGCGGAGTTTTAGTAGCGAACACTATAGATGAGATGCTCAGCATGGCTAGAGCATTTTCACAACCTTTACCTAGAGGAAATAAAGTAGCCATAATGACTAATGCTGGAGGCCCAGGAGTCCTAACTGCTGATGAACTTGATAAACGTGGATTAAAATTGGCCACCCTGGAGGAAAAAACAATAGAGGAACTCAGGTCATTCCTACCACCAATGGCCGCTGTAAAAAACCCAGTTGATATGATAGCATCCGCAAGGGGAGAGGATTACTACAGAACCGCAAAGCTTCTTCTTCAAGATCCAAACGTTGATATGCTGATCGCGATATGTGTCGTCCCAACCTTTGCAGGAATGACGCTAACGGAGCACGCTGAAGGAATTATTAGAGCGGTAAAAGAGGTTAACAATGAAAAGCCAGTTCTAGCCATGTTTATGGCCGGGTACGTGAGCGAGAAGGCTAAGGAACTTCTCGAAAAGAATGGAATCCCGACCTATGAGAGACCTGAAGATGTTGCATCCGCTGCTTACGCTCTCGTTGAGCAGGCTAAAAACGTTGGAATTTTGGAGGTGGAATGAATGGTTAAAGTAACTGACATAGTCTTATGGGATAAACCCGGGGAAAAGGTCCTCCTTTTAGGAAATCAAGCCATAGTTAGAGGGGCCCTGGAAGGTAACATCGGGGTTTACGCAGCTTATCCTGGAACCCCAAGTTCTGAAATAACGGATACCATGGCCATGGTAGCAAAGAAGGCCGGAGTTTATATGGAGTATTCAACCAACGAAAAGGTTGCATTTGAGACGGCACTAAGCGCTTCCTGGGCAGGATTAAGGGCTATGACCGCTATGAAGCACGTTGGATTAAACGTTGCAATGGATAGCTTCATGACCGTAAGTTACATGGGTATCAACGGCGGCTTGATTGTAGTAGTCGCAGATGATCCAAGCATGTGGAGTAGTCAAAACGAGCAGGATACAAGGGCAATAGCAAAGTTTGCAAACATTCCTGTTTTAGAGCCTTCAAGCGTTCAAGAGGCAAAAGATATGGTAAAGTATGCATTTGAGATCAGCGAAAAATATGGACAGATGGTCATACTAAGGACGACAACAAGAAGCTCTCATATGAGAGGGGATGTTGTCCTGGGAGAGCTTCCCCAGGAAATAAAGGAGGGAAAAAGGAAGTTCGGTAACTTTAAGAAGAACCCAGAGAAGTACGTAGATATACCAGCGTTTCAAAGGCCTAAGCATCCATGGTTATTGGAAACGATAGAAAAGTTCAGGGAAGAATTTAACACATCCCCATTTAACTGGATAGAAGGTCCGGAGGATGCAAAGGTTGGAATAATAGCTCCGGGATTGTCTTATGCTTACGTCAAGGAAGCTCTAGCCTGGCTTGGAATTGACAATGTAAAGATATTAAAGCTGGGAACGCCCTTCCCAGTTCCCTACGGATTGCTAGAGAAGTTCTTTAACGGATTAGAGAGAGTTCTCATAGTTGAAGAGCTTGAACCCGTTGTTGAGGAGCAGGTAAAGGTATGGGCATTCGATAACAACATCAACATTGAAATCCATGGAAAGGATCTAGTGCCAAGGGTTTATGAAATGACGACTAGGAGGGCCGTAGAAGCGGTAGCAAAATTCTTAGGTGTTGAAACGCCAATAAACTTCCAAGAAATAGATGAGAAGTATAAGAAAGTTCAGGAAATGGTTCCTCCGAGACCGCCCTCACTCTGTCCAGCATGCCCCCACAGGAACACATTCTTTGCAATTAGGAAAGCCGCGACACCAAGGGCGATATTCCCAAGTGACATAGGATGTTACACCCTTGGAGTTCTACCACCGCTCAAAACCGTCGATACGACTATAGCGATGGGAGGTTCCATTGGAGTAGCTCACGGATTAAGTATAGCCCTCAATGGAGCTCTAGGAGAGGAGCAAAGAAAAACAGGTAAAGAGAAGAAGATCATTGTCGCAACAATTGGTGATTCAACATTCTTCCACACTGGATTGCCGGCCTTGGCCAATGCAATATACAACCGCTCCAACGTTCTAATAGTGGTTATGGATAACATGGTTACCGCAATGACTGGAGACCAACCAAACCCAGGAACCGGTGAAACACCTCACGGACCCGGAAAGAGAATACTAATTGAGGAAGTGGCCAGGGCTATGGGAGCTGACTTTGTTGCCGTCGTTGATCCTTACGACATAAAGGAGACCTATGAAACTATAAAGAAGGCCCTCGAGGTTGAGGGAGTTAGTGTAGTCGTCTCAAGGAGGGCATGTGCCCTCTACAGGATCGGGCAATTAAGGAGGGAAGGAAAACAGTGGCCAATCTACCAGGTCAACGAGGAGAAGTGTACAGGATGTAAGATCTGTATTAACGCCTATGGTTGTCCAGCAATTTACTGGGATGCAGAGAAGAAGAAAGCTAGAGTCGATCCTCTCATGTGCTGGGGCTGTGGAGGCTGTGCACAGGTCTGTCCATTCGGAGCTTTCGAGAAGGTTAGGGAGGGAGAGCTATGAAGGAGTACAATATCGTTATTACGGGTGTTGGAGGTCAGGGTATCCTTACTGCTGCGAATCTATTGGGATGGGCAGCTCTTAAAGCAGGGTACAAAGTGAGGGTGGGCGAAGTCCACGGAATGAGTCAGAGGTTTGGTTCAGTTATAGCCTACGTCCGTTTTGGTGATGACGTTTATGGAGCAATGGTTCCTGAAGGAAAAGCCGATGTAATACTAAGCTTCGAACCCGTCGAAGCTTTGAGGTATATAAATTACCTTAAGAAAGGAGGTCTCGTGTTCACTAACGCAAGACCAATTCCACCAGTCCAAGTTTCAATGGGTCTCGCAACTTACCCAAGCCTGGAAGAGATAAAAAGAATTGTTGAAGAAGAGTTTAATGGCAAATTCCTAGCTTTTGATGCTGAAAAACTAGCCATAGAAGCTGGAAACGTGATAACTACCAACGTAGTTCTTATTGGAGCACTAACTCAAACCCCAGGATTTCCACTTTCAGCTGAGCACGTAAAAGAGGTGATAAGGCTCAGCGTTCCTCCAAAGGCCGTTGACGTTAACATGAAGGCCTTTGACTTAGGAGTTAAAGCCGCAAAGGAAATGCTCAACCTCTGATTTATTTTTTCTCTATTTCATCCAAGTTTATCAGGCAATCACTAATTCTCAGCCTATTCTTTGAATCCAGGAATATTACGAAATCCCTCTTTGCAAGCCTATTCTCTATTGGAGCATGCTCAACAAGAAAAGCTATTATTTCGGCCGTGCTATAAGGAACTTTAACCCCAGCCTCATCGGCCTTTTTGAAAAGCTTCTCGGGCACGCTAAATATATCCTCACCAGCCTTAACATTTACGTTGACCTTCGAGTTTATTTGCTCCCATAGAAGAAGAGTATTTTTAGCCTTTTCTATTTTCTCTAAAGCTCTTTTCTCCAATATACTAACGTTAGCTCTCGTAGTCTTAAGTATCTTAGCAATTTCACTCTGTTTAAGGCCTTTAGCCCTTAAAACTAAAACCTTTATTTGTTGCTCCGTTAAGAACGTCTTCATTGGTAAGCACCTCTGCTTACATATAAGGAAAAGGGTAAAAATAATTTGCTCAGCCATCGCAGGCTTCATCATATGTCAGGGACGCCACCCTACATCATCGCCCTTAGAGAATTGTACTCAAGTCGAAAGGGCAAGAAAAGAAATCTGGCGGACCGGCGGGGATTTGAACCCCGGACCTGCGGCTTAGGAGGCCGCCGCCCTGTCCTGGCTAGGCTACCGGTCCATGCCCAAAATTTTGTGGCCATAGAGCATTTTTAAATCTTGCGGTTGCATAAACCTAATAACAAGCCCTCAAAGATAGTAGAGGGAGTCAAAATGGTTAAGGTAAAACTGATAAATTACACTCCCAAACCCTTGGAGACAGTTACTTGGGCTGCACTTATAAGCTATTGGGATGGTTGGAGTACCGAAGCTTTTGAGAAGATATCCCCTAATGATGTTGAAATTCACCTACCTAGAATCCTAAGCTACGGACACGAATCAATCCTGGAGCATGCAACTTTCACATTCTCCATAGAGGGATGCTCAAGGGTGTGCACGCATCAGCTCGTTAGGCATAGGATAGCAAGTTACACCCAACAGAGTCAAAGGTACATTAAAATAAACCCTGAAGATGTTGAGGAAACCTTCGTCATACCGGAGTCCATAAAAAAAGATTCGGAGTTATTAAAAGAGTGGAAAGAGCTACTTAAGAGATCTTTAGAATTGTACGAGAAAAGCATTGAAAGGGGGATACATCAAGAGGATGCAAGATTCATCCTTCCCCAATCAGTTAAAACGAAAATTGTAGTAACGATGAACCTAAGGGAACTAAAGCACTTCTTTGGATTGAGATTATGCGAGAGGGCCCAATGGGAGATCAGGGAAGTTGCTTGGAAGATGCTTGAGGAAATTGCCAAAAGGAAAGAGCTCAAGCCGATAATTGAGTGGGCTAAGCTAGGGCCAAGATGCATCCAACTTGGCTACTGTCCAGAGAGGGAACTTATGCCACCAGGTTGCTTAAAAAGAACGAGGGAAAGGTGGAAAAACTTATTGGAAAAGTATTAGCTTCTCTTCTTACAGGGGAAAGTTTACTTCAAATTTAGTTGACAAAAAGACCACATAAGTTTCCGCTAGCTTTTTAAGTATTTATTTTACCGACCCTGGGGGAGCACGATGCTAGAAGCTATAAAAACGTTCATGATCCTCTACACAGGAATGTTTGCCATTACAAATCCCATTGGGGCCGTTCCCGTATTTATGAGTGTTGTCGGTCATTTACCTGCTGAGATTAAGCATGAAGTAGCTAAGAAAGTCTCAATTACAGTCTTCATAACTCTCACAGTCTTTGCACTAGTTGGGCAATGGATATTCAAATTCTTCGGTTCAAGTATCGATGCCTTTGCAATAGCTGGGGGAATACTTCTGTTCAGGATGGGAATGGAAATGCTGTCTGGAAAGCTTTCCTCCGTTAAGATAGATGAAGAGGATGTGACACTGGAAGAGGTAGCTGTAATACCCCTAGCCATTCCACTAATCTCAGGGCCCGGAGCTATAACAACCGTTATGCTATATATGACTAAGGAGTCCCCTGGGATCGTAATCCTCACGATAATTGCAATAGGGCTTACAACTTATGGAATCTTATATTCAGGTAACAAGATAATAGAGAGGCTCGGAAGGGTTGGAGTTAAAGTCACAACAAGAATGATGGGCCTAATTCTTACTTCAATGGCCATGCAAATGATAATAAATGGAATAAAAGGAGCATTCGGAATTTAACTACTCTATCGGCTCAAATCTATCCTTTAACTTTTCTAGAACTCCTGGAAGGGTTGTGTACTCCATTTCCTCAGATGGTAGCCTGTGTGGTTCGAAAGGCCCATGCCTTCTTATGTAATCAGTTATCTCTAGGGCCTTCTGTCTCGCCCAATCAAATGCAGGATCATCGAAGAGGTCAACGGGTCCGATAAGCTTTCCTTCCGGGCTTATCTGCCATCCTAGAGCTACGGCCCTAGGTGGTCCATCGAATCTCGTTGGCGTTGCATACTTTAGAGGAACTGGCATTAGTGGGCCGTTGTGGCTACCTCTCATCCATCCACTAACCAAGTGTGGGAATGCAAATGGTTCTAGAACTTCTCCCAGGGCTGGAAGGCCACTTTGGGCTCTTACTATTGCTACAGGATCATCTTTTCCTACGTACTCTCCTGCAACTTCATAAAGCTTCTCAGTTGAGACTACAGCAACTGGTTCATCCTTTGGTACTGGGTGGCCCTCCTTTGGATAGACCCTCTTGATAACGTACCTGCTCTTGGCTCCTATTAAGGCTAAGATGTCGTACATTTCCTCTGGAGAGCTCATTATAACCTTCTTGTGCTCTAAAATATCCCAGATCTCAAACCTGAATCCCATGTGCATCTTTGGATCTATGACTAACCCTGCAGTATTAAAGGGATCTGCAAACATCCTAAAGATCGGTAGGTTGAAAGCTCCCGGCTCGGTCTTATCTAAGTGGAAGGTAACTATTGGCTCGCTCTTTCTTAAGGTTATTTCCATCTCAGCAACGCTTGGTCCCAGTCCTCTAACGTTACCACTAAAGGCATCTTTAAGCAAGTCCTGACCAGCTCCGTAAAGACCAAGCTCCTTAGCAACCTCAGTAGCCTTCTTAAATGCCTCCCAAGCTAACCCGTGAACCTCGGGGCTGTCTACACCCTTCTTATGGGTCATGATCAGCTGAAGGTCATCTCCAGCGTAAGTTACGTAGAAGTCTATTATCGTCCCGTTCTTCTGGGCTTCAGAAAGAACCTCCCTGGCCTTTTCAATTAGGGCTGGATGAACTCTGGAGTGTCCCGGCCATCCACCAACATCAGCCTTTATAACGCTTATAGTTATCTTCTCACCAACGGCCATCGCAACCACCTCTGAAAAAAGCCAATTTATACTATTTATAACCACTTAAAAAGATTTGCTTCCCCCAAACTGTTTTAATACTCTAAGATTTATTCATTTAAGGTGGTGCTATGCTAGTTGGAATGGCCGTAATGCCTCATGGAAACGAAGCAGTTTATCCCCCAGACGATGAAAGTAGAAAGTTAAATGAAGCATTAAAGGAGATAGGAAGGAGGTTAAAAGATTCAGAAACCTACGTATTGATAAGCCCACATAACGTCAGGATAAGCGACAAACTTGGAATAATTATGACGGAATACCTAATCCCCTGGCTTCCCTTTAACGATGTACATGTGCCAAGTGAAAGCGAGTATAAAACAGATAGAATGTTGGCCGAGAAGATATTCAAGGAAGCAAGAGGAAGGTTTCCAATCGTTGATATAAACTTCGCAAGTGCTAAGGGAAGATACTCAAGATTTCCACTAACTTGGGGAGAAATAATTCCTCTCCACTTCCTTGAGAAGAGGGAGATAGTATTACTAACCCCAGCCAGGATAGATAGGAACATCTTAGTAGAATTTGGAAGGTTCCTTGGGAAGTTATTAGAGGAAGAGGAGAAAAAGATAGGGCTAATAATAAGTGCTGACCATGGGCACGCCCACGATGAAAAGGGGCCTTATGGGTATGCTAAAGAATCTGAAGAGTACGATAAGATAATAACGGAAGCACTAAAGAGTTCAAATCTCGAAACTTTATTAAGCCTAGATGATGAATTCATAGCAAAAGCAAAGCCTGATAGTTATTGGTCCCTTTTGATAGGACTTGGAGTTCTAAAGGAGATACCGATGAAATCAAGCCTGGTAACTTACGCTTGTCCAACTTACTATGGAATGGCATCGGCATTGTTTAGCCGTAAATGAGCTCACCTGTTCTTGGGTCAAAGAGGTAAATCCTAGTGAGACTAGGTCTCCAATATATTTTCCTTTCCTTAATTTTTAATTCCTCAGGCACCCGAATTATTATTTCAACATCACCATACGCTGGATGGGCATAGCTCTCGACGCCGAGCTTCTCAATCCCTATCAGTTTACCTTCAATGAAATCCTCTCTTGGCATTTCCGAGACCTCTACATGTTGAGGCCTGAATCCCAGGATTACCCTTCCTTCAATGTTTAAATCCTCTGGTAGCCTAAGAGAAAATTCACCGCAATCAAAGATGACTTTTCCATCTTTTTTAATTATTTCACCCTCTATAAGGTTCATCTGGGGACTTCCAACAAACGTTGCTACAAATGTATTCTTAGGTTTATAAAAGATTTCATCAGGAGTTCCAACTTGCTGAATAACCCCCTTATTCATGACTGCTATCCTATCCGCCATTGTCATGGCTTCAACCTGATCATGGGTAACGTATATCGTAGTTATTTTTAGGTCATAGCTGAGTAACTTCTTTAATTCAAACCTCATCTGAGTTCTAATCTTTGCATCTAAATTGCTCAAAGGCTCATCGAGCAGGAAAACTTCAGGCTCCCTAACAAGGGCCCTAGCCAATGCAACACGCTGTTGTTGACCTCCGCTGAGCTCACTAGGTTTTCTATTAAGCAAATCCCCAATACCCAAGAAATCTGCAATTTCCTTTACCTTTTTTATTCTCTCGCTCTTAGGAACTCCTGCCATTTTCAGCGGAAACTCTATGTTACCAAAAACTGTCATGTGAGGATAGAGAGCATAATTCTGAAATACCATAGCTACGTTCCTTTTTGTAGGATCAATGTCATTAACGAGTTTATCCCCTATCCAAATTTCTCCCTCAGTAGGTGTTTCTAAACCTGCTATTAACCTTAGGGTCGTTGACTTACCGCATCCACTAGGTCCGAGCAAAACCATAAATTCTCCATCCTTAACTTCTAGATTAAGCTTATTTACAGCCACAACATCTCCAAATACTTTGGTAACATTCTTTAATAGCACCCTCGCCATTATCCCTTCCCTCCCGTAACTACTATTCCTCTAATTAGGTACTTATTTAGAGCTACGAATAGTAGAATCGTGGGAGCGGCCGCCACTATCGAGCCAGCTATGATCGGAGTGTACTCAGTCCACATGCTCCTTTGGAACGCGAAGCTTAGACCTACGGGTAAAGTGAAATTCTCAGGAGAACGGAGGAATATCAGTGGGCCAATGAATGCATTCCAAGCACCTAAAAATTGATAAACAGCGACAGCACCTAAAGCTGGTTTGGCAAGTGGGAGTGCTATGTAAAAGAAAGACTTTATTGGCCCACATCCATCAAGTCGGGCTGCTTCAAATATTTCGTTAGGTAGAGATGTAAAGTATTGTCTCATCAAGAATATACTAGATACGCTCACTAAGCTTAAGAGGGAAAGGCCAAATATGTTATCAACAAGCCCCAATTTGTAAATTATGATGTAGTTAGGAACTAACGTTACAAACATTGGAATCATGAGTAAAGATAACAGACTAGAGAATATCACATCTCTTCCAGGAAACTTTAATCTGGCAAAAGCGTAACCAGCCATGCTTGAAAAGATTATATTCCCGGTAACCGTTATTCCAGCGTAAAGGGATGTGTTGAGTATCCATCTAGGGAACAATTCGAGTCTAAATAGTTTTCTGTAATTTTCTAACGTGAAGGGATGGGGAATCCACTCTGGTGGATACTTAGATGCCTGGGCCCACTCCATAAAGGATGCAACTATCGACCTTATGAAGGGCATTAAATACACTAAGGCAAAGATTATCAAGACGGAATACGTAAGCAGTAACCATAACTTCTTCATAGTTTTCTCACTAATCATCTTATTGCCCTCCCAAACCTTCTTTGAAAGAGATAAGTCGTCGTGAAAATTATCGCAAAGAGAAACCAGCTTTTAGCGACCGCGACACCAGGCCTTATGCGAGCAAAAGCTTCGTTATATATATCCATTGCAATGGTATATCCAGCTCCCCCAGGGCCTCCACTAGGTCCCGCCATAACCCAGGCTAGATCGAACATTTGAAGAGCTCCTATTAATCCCATGACGACCACGTAGACTATCATTGGCCTTAGCATTGGAATCGTTATATAGATGAACCTTCTAATGGGGCCGGCCCCATCAAGCATTGCAGCTTCATATATTTCCCTGGGGATGGCCTGCATAGCGGCTAAAAACGAGACCATAAAGTGCCCACTAGTTCCCCAAATTGCAACCAAAGAAATAGCGTACAGTAGGTACCTCCTATCATGGATCCAATCTATTGGGTGAAATCCTGGAATGACATGAACTAGAACATAGTTTATGAAGCCATTCCTCATAAATAACCAGATGAAAATTAAGGATATTATCACAGAGGATGTCGTTGCAGGAAGGAAGTAGGAAACCTTAAAAAACTGCTGACCTTTAATCTTCTGATTTGCAAATGCGGCTAATATTATCGCTAATATTGTTTGAGTGGGAACAACGATAAGCGTGTAAAGTAGCGTGTTTTTAAGGCCAGTGTAGAATGGAGACAAAAGATAAGGAGCACCTTTCATTCCCCTTATTAAATCCCTGAACATTATCTCAAAATTTCTCAAACCAACAAAATGCATTTTTCCTATGTAGTCCCATTCAAAGAAACTTAGATAGAAGGCGAATATCATAGCAAAATAACCAAACAAAATGTTCAGAAAAACCGCCATAGATATTAGTGTGTATCCAGCAACGATTTCCTTATTTTTAGCCTTTTCATAAAAATTAGAAAGAAATGAAGGCATAATATCACCTCATTGACTTAGCTCTTCCTGAACTACCTGCTTCATAGTCTCTATGGCCTCGTCTATGCTCATATCACCTCTCATTGCAGCGGCCATAGCATCGCTAAACTTAGCTTCGAGGGGCCCTGACTTTGGACCCCAAAGGAATACTATCATCTTATCATACTTAAAGGATAGTGTTTTCCTGTGCTGAGGCCAGAGATCAGGGTCGTTTTCAAAGCCTTTCATACTTGGTAATGTCTGCCCAGCTTTAACCACTAGCTCTTTCTGACCTCTTGGTCCCAGGATGAACTCAACAAATTTCCATGCTTCCTTGGGATGCTTTGTCTTTGAGTTTATACCAAGGATAACCGTATAGACCATCGTAACTCTTCCATTCTTTCCAGCCGGTAGTGGAGCTATGTCCCAATCTTCTCCATACTTAAAGTTCGGGAACTGATCTGCTAAAAACGGAATCATCCAATTTCCACTTATCACCATGGCAACTTTCTGTTGTCCAAAGGCATCACCAAGCCAACCAGCTCCAACATCCTCCGGAGCTACAACGTAGGGAGGTAAGCCCTTCTTTTCTCTTTCCACCTTTCCTTTTCTGTATAAGTTAATGTACCAAGTTAACGTTTCCCTAACGACCGGGTTATCGAACCATGAAGCATCTTCCGGTTTTTCAAACCACGGCTTAGGTGCTCCATTGCTAACGGCAACAGGAACGTATCTATTAAATCCTCCTAGATATATAGCCAACCCTGGCTTTCCAGTTTTCTCTGTTATTATCTTTGCGTACTCTAGCAATTCATCCCACGTCTCGGGCGGCTTAGTGAGGCCCGCTTGTTCAAAGAGCTTTTTATTGTAAAATAGCGCAAGCATGCTCCAGTCCTTTGGAAGACCATAGAGTTTTCCATTCTTTTTAAATGGCTCCAATAGGAATGGATAAAACTTGTTTATGAAGCTTTCATCTGCAAGCTCTGAAATTGGATATAAGGCCCCTTTCTCTATGAATATTGGAGCCCAGGAGCTATCAACATAGAAAACATCTGGCGCAACACCGGCTCCAAAGGAGGCTAGGATATTCTCATGGAACATCTGAGTTATAACCTCGTACTTTACTTTTATGTTTGGATTTTCCTTCTCAAAGAGTTCTATCATTCTCTGGTAATTTTTCATTTCAGTTTCTCCAGCACTCCAACCTGCAAATCTAATGAATACTTGATTTTGTATCATTGTCTTAGTTTCCGTCTTAGTTATAGTTTCAGTCGTCTGAGTTGGTGTTGGAGATTGAGTCCCAGTTGGGGACTGTGTTGGACTTGTTTGCGTTGTTCCTCCACCTATGCATCCTGCAGCTATTGTGGACAAAACCAGGGCAAGGATCAAAAACCCAACCAAGAGGGGCTTTCTCATTTTACTCACCTCATGACTATGGATGGGAGATCCTTAAAGATTTATACTAATGTTCTATTATATAAATTTTGCTATCTTAGTATCAAATATATTTAAATAGTATAAAGTCGTATAATCTATCTAAGGAGGGAGCAGCATGGATGAGTATAACTTCATAGTAGAGAAACTCCAGGAATTAGGGCTGACCAAGAGAGAGGCCGAGGTTTACTTAGCTATTCTCATGAAAAATGGAGCTACTGTAAAGGATCTCTTGGAGACCCTTGACGTTCATCAGCCCCAACTTTACAACATCATTCAAAGCCTCATAAGGAAGGGATTCATAAGGGCATCCGCAGGAAGACCTAGAGTGTATACAGCAAACGACATAACAGCATTAATAGATGTGCAAAAAATGAAGCTAGATTCCCTCAAGAGAATTCTCCAAGAAGAGTTAGGAAAAATAAGGGAAAATGAAGGTGAAGAGCCGTATATATCTTATGTAAGGAGTTTAGAGGGAGTTCTAGCGAGTGCCATAGAAACCATAAACTCTGCGGAAGTTGAAATAAGGGCCGAATTACCATATCAAATCTATAAAGAGCTTTCACCGTATTTTGTTAGCGCTCTTCGGAGAGGAATAAACTTATACCTTCTAGTATATCCAACTACAAAGAGTTTTATCGAGCTCGCCGATTTTAAAAACCAGATAAAAGTAAAGACATCTGAATTGGGAAATTTCCTACTAATAATATCAGACCTCCACAGGGCCGTATATTCCAAGCGCAGGTTCTTCACGATCCATAAGTTACCAATTTCTGAAAATGAAGTTTATGGTTACATAATTCATGAGAAGGACCTCCTCTTAAGGCTCTTGAACATACACAACAACTTATGGGTCAAGGCCAAGGAGATCATAGGCTGGATCCCAGGACCAGAGGTGTATCCGAAGACGTTTATAGACTTCTCAATGGCCCTTAATGAGCTAGAAGCATTGCTTAGACTAGGGTATACTCCAATAGTGAGGGTGCTTGGAAGGGATGTAAAAAGTGAGTACCCGATTGAAGTTTCCGGGAGGGTTAGGGCCGTTAACAGGATAGGAATAGTGAGCAACTTCATCTTGGAGAGTAACGAGGGAACGTTTACTGTTGGAGGATTTGACGCTGAAATTGAAGATATAGAAGCCCAGAGGGTTATAATTGAGAAAGTCGAAAGGGAAGGAGGAAAGAAACCATGAAGCCGGCCTTAATATGGGATTTTGATGGAGTCCTGGTTTACACTCCTCATGAAAAAGCGTGGAGAGAAGCCACTAGAAAGTATGGTGGGGATATTGACCATGAATTCTACGTTAAGTATGTATCTGGAAAACCAAGGTATGAAGGGGCCCATAATATCTTGACGTTAACTGGGATCTATGAAAAGTATGGAGCGAATTCAGAAGAGGAGAAAGAGAGACTACTAAAAGAATTTGCGGAGTTTAAGAATAAGATCCTTAACGAGCTTATAGATAAGGGAGAGTATGAGGTAAATTGGGGTGCCATAGAGTTTTTATTAAATGCTAAGAAAAGTGGAATATTAAATGCACTAGCCTCGGCTTCAAGAAATGCATCTAAACTAGCATCAAGGATCATCGTCAACGATAAAAGGTTAGTAGAGCTATTTGACGTAAATGTAAGTGGCCTGGCATCAACAAAGAAGGAAGTTTTTAGACTAGCAATTGAAGAATTAAAGAGGAGATTTTCTCCAACATGCTTCATAATAATTGAGGACGCCCCAGCGGGAGTTAAAGCAGGAAAGGAACTAGGGAGCTTAGTCCTGGGATATGAAAGGGATACGACCCTAGAGGAAGCAGACATGAGATTTAGGGATTTTAAAGAGCTTAATCCTTCCGTCATATTCGAACTATGTAAGGAGGGGAAGATATGAGATTTCAATTCGGATTCTCCAAAGAAGATGAACAGGTGCTGGGCACAATACTAACACTCGGAAATGGACAATTAGGAGTTAGGGGAGAATTTGAACTCGAGAGATCTCCTTATGGAACGATCGTTAGCGGGGTCTATGATTACACTCCCTACTTCTACAGGGAATTGGTAAATGGTCCCAGGACTATAGGGATGATAATAATTATAGATGGAGAACTAATAAATCCAAGCTCTCAAAAAGTCAAGGAATTCCAGAGAGAGCTCGATATAGAAAAAGGCTTATTAAGAACTCACTTAGAGATTGAAACAAAAAATGGAAATAAAATTTTATATAAAAGTACAAGGATAGTCCACATGAAAAGAAAAAACCTAATCCTTCTAGATTTTGAGCTAAAAGCTAGCAAGGGAGGAATCGCAGTTGTAGTTAATCCCATAGAATTCAATACTGCAAATCCAGGGTTTATAGACGAGATAATGATCAAGCATTATAGAGTGGACTCGATAAAAGAGACTGAGGAGGGAGTATACGCTAGGGTGAAAACTTTAGACAATAAGTACACGTTGGAAATTGCAAGTAGCTTGGTTCCATCAGAATATACATCGAGGAGCACCTTTAGAACCGATAATGAAATTGGAGAAATTTACATTGTTAAACTTAAACCAGGAAAAACGTACAAATTTACAAAGTACGTTACAGTATCTAAAGGAGCAGCTTTAGAGGAGTTAAAAGATGTTAAGAGATTAGGATTTGAAAAGCTATATGAAGAGCATATAAACAGCTGGAAGAGAATATGGGAGAAAGTGAAAGTGGAAATCGAAGGAGATAAAGACCTTGAAAATGCCCTAAACTTTAACATTTTTCACTTGATCCAATCCCTTCCACCAACAGATAAAGTCTCGCTACCAGCAAGGGGAATACATGGGTTTGGGTATAGGGGACATATATTCTGGGATACAGAGATATATGCATTACCTTTCTTCATATTCACGATGCCAAAAGAGGCCAGGAGATTGCTCCTCTATAGATGCAACAACTTAGATGCCGCTAAAGAAAATGCAAAGATGAATGGATATCAAGGGGTCCAATTTCCCTGGGAGTCGGCAGATGATGGACGCGAGGCTACCCCCTCTGAGATACCATTGGATATGTTGGGAAGGAAAATCGTTAGAATTTACACCGGAGAGGAGGAACATCACATAACTGCGGATATAGCATATATAGTTGATTTTTATTACCAAGTCTCTGGAGATCTCGAATTTATGAACAGGTGTGGCCTTGAGATAATCTTTGAGACGGCCCGATTTTGGGCTAGTAGGGTTGAGTTCGAGGAAGGAAAAGGGTACGTCATTAAAAAAGTAATAGGACCTGATGAATACCATGAGCACGTTAACAACAACTTCTTTACAAACTTAATGGCCAAGCATAATCTCGAACTTGCAATAAGATACTTTAGAGAGTCAAAGAATAGGGAACCGTGGAAAAAGATTGTCGAAAAATTAAACATAAGAGAGGAGGAGGTTGAAAAATGGGAAGAGATAGCTAAAAACATGTACATTCCCAGGAAGATAGACGGAGTTTTTGAAGAGTTTGATGGTTACTTTGAATTGATGGATTTTGAAGTTGATCCCTTCAATATTGGAGAAAAAACACTCCCCGAGGAAATCAGGAATAACATAGGGAAAACGAAACTCGTTAAGCAGGCCGATGTCATCATGGCCCAATATCTCCTTAAGGACTACTTCTCTCCAGAGGAAATAAAGAGTAACTTTAACTATTATATAAGGAGAACTACCCATGCTTCATCACTCTCCATGCCCCCATACGCGATCATTGCAACCTGGATAGGGGAGGTAAAGATAGCATATGAGTACTTCAAGAGATGTGCAAATATAGATCTCAAAAACGTGTACGGAAACACTGCAGAGGGATTTCACTTAGCAACGGCGGGAGGAACCTGGCAAGTACTCGTCAGAGGATTTTGTGGCCTCAATGTAAAAGGAAACAAAATAGAGCTTAATCCTAATCTTCCTGAAAAATGGAAGTACGTTAAGTTCAGGATATTCTTCAAAGGTTCATGGATAGAATTTAAAATTTCTAGGAAGAAAGTTAGGGCTAGAATGCTTGAAGGATCGAGAAAAGTCAAAATATCTAGCTTTGGAAAGGAAGTAGATCTATATCCTGGAAAAGAGGTTGTAATAGTAGCTAATTAAAATGTAGGGACCTTTTCTTTCTCTGGAAACTTCCACTTTTCGCTTATCCTTTTTACGGCTTTTAGCAAATACTTGTTACCACTTTCGCTTAGCTTCCCAAGGAAGTTTATAAGATCGTCATAAGTCTCCTTCTCAACTCTAAACGGAACCCTGTCCTTTCCTCCAAGGGCGTAAGCAAATTTAAAGGGATCCGGAGGATGGGTAACGGGATCCCTCCAGCTCGGTTTCACATCATATATGAGCTCTGCAACCAGAGAAAGAGCCCGCAACGTACTTGGGCCAATCCCTTTAATAAGGAGGAATGTGGAATAATCTTTTATTTCTAGTTCTCTCATAAATTCCAAAGCCCTAGCGTTAAGTTCTAACTTTCCGAGACTTTCATACCTCTCATATATCTCCTTCACATCAACATCCCTAGGCTTATAGAATACTGCATACCCCTTTACCATTGCCTTTACAGTTTCTAAATCTCTCATAACCCTTCTTCCCTCTTGGGCGATCTCCACTACTGTCCTTTGAAATTCTCTCATGTCTTTATCTACAGTATTTAGGGCGAAATCACTTCTAATTCCGGAAATTCCAGAATGAGGATTTTCTAAATCCTTAAGATCAGAGTTAAACCAATGATACCTTCTAGCTAACTTTTCTTTAACGTTCATCCCCTGCTGAACAACGGCCCAGTTTCCTTCCTCATCTAGAAAGAAAGTATGATGGTAAAGCTGATATCCAGCTTGCAGGGCTACATTGTCCACTTTAGCAACGAGCCTAGATACCTTTATGTACTCCCCTGGATCTAATTCAAACTTCTCTGCTATCCCTTTAATTTCCTCAGGGGTCTTTCTGCTATTCTTCCCCTTACCTCCGGCAACCTTTACCCCAAGATCCAACTCATTTAGTGCCTCCTTTATTATACCCGTAGTAACCGTTGTGCTTCCAGAAGAGTCCCAGTCCATTCCAATCAAGTTGTTAAAGGCTTGAAACCATACAGGATCTGCTAATCTCTCGAGTAACCCTTTTGTTCCGTACTCCTCAATAAGTAACTTAAGAACTATCCCAGCGAGCTTCTTCATCCTAGTGGCCAACCATAATGGGACATGCCCCGTATGAAGAGGGAGCTCAGCAATGCCAGTTCTCATCATCTAACCTTCAACCCACAACTTTAAATCAGTTACCTCCTTAACTCAAAGCATGCCCTCAAGAAGAGAGAAAATTATAGAACTACTCTTGGAGAGAGATTACAGCCCTAGCGAGCTAGCAAGAGCGCTAGATATTAGAGGAAAGGGATCTAAGAAGCTGATATTGGAGGATTTGAAAGCTATCGCCAAGATCGCCAAGAGGGAAGGGATGATACTCCTTGTAAAACCCGCTCGATGTAAGAAGTGTGGCTTTACTTTTAGGCCCGAGATAAACATTCCTTCGAGATGTCCAAGATGCAAAAGTGAATGGATAGAGGAACCAAGATTCAAACTCGAGAAGAGGTGAGCCTCTCAGCCACGACCCTAAGCAATGGAGCTAAAGCCTTCCCTATGGCTTCCTTCTTCTTGGAGAAGTCAAGAACGTCAACACTTAAGTTAGCCTTTATTATTTCAATGGCTTCCCTTTCACTTATAACTCCCTCAAGCCAAGCTTGGGCTATAAGGGCTTCAGCATAATCTCCCTTAGCATGCTTATCCATCCTTCTAAGTCCTTTAGACAACCCAGCTAAATCTAAAGCTATAGCTAAAGATGCATTCGGCACCCTATCTCCGGTTGGTTTTCCTAAGAATTCCGTTAGGGCCAGAGAATAAAGGAAATTAATTAGAGAATCCCCGAACTTCGCTAACCCTTTATCAATCATGGAAGGCCCTCAGATAGATGTTCTTTATATCATCAACGCTTGGTTCCACTGGATTGAAGTTAACCAGGGGATCTTCGTAAGCCTTTCTGCTCATCTCATCAAGCCTTGAAGTGAAATCTTCCTCGCTAACTATTTCCGATAACTTTGGAACGTTTAATCTTTCATTGAGCTCTTTAACCTTCTGAAGAAGTTCTTCAGCATTGGAAAGCCCAAGTTCCTTGGCCATTGCATCGTACTTTTCTCTAGCTTTTTCCATATTGAACTCCATTACATATGGGAGTAGTATCGCATTAATCAATCCATGAGGGCCAATCCACGCTGCTTTATGACTCATTGCATGGACGAGTCCAAGTCTACCATTTAGGAAGGCTATTCCGGCCATAGTGGCGGCATAATGAACTTCTTCTCTAGCGGTAGGATCGCCATTAACGCTATCTTCAAGCTTTTCAAGAATTGTCCTTGCTGCTTTTACGGCCATAGCATCACTAAAAGGTGTTGATGCCTTTGAAACGTAAGCTTCTATGGCATGAACTAATACATCTAATCCAGAGTTCCTAGCTACTTCCCTGGGCATGTTCTCGGGGAGTCTCGGATCCAAGATTGCATAATTTGGACAAAGCTCTGGACTCACTATCGTGTACTTGATATCCCCCTTCTTTATCACGGTCGCAGCGGATACTTCACTCCCTGCACCACTCGTAGAAGGAACGGCTATAAGCTTTGTTTTAAGCTTTGGAAGAGGTTGAGCTTTTTTAAATCTGCTAAATATTGCAACACTGTCAAAATCAAGTTCAGGAGCATCATAGAAAACTTTCAGGGCTTTTGAGATATCTATCACGCTCCCTCCACCGAGTGCTATGAAGGTTTCCGGAGAGAAATCCTTGACCTTTGGGAGCAATTCCTCAACGTTTTCAATGCTTGGCTCGGAAGGTAATCCCGTAATACTTTCATAGGTTGCACCTGCTTCGTCTAAATAGTCAATTACCTCTTTTAAAAAGCCAAGCCTATCCATAGACTTTGAAGAAAAGACGAGTACCCTCTCACCTTCAGATACAAGCTTTTTTATATTTTCAAGGGATCCCCTACCCATTAATATGGTAGTCTTTAGGAAGAATGTCATGCAATCATCACCCCTCAAAGCTATCCTTAATGAAATCTTGAGCTTCCTCTGTGAAGTTATCTAAAGGAATCTCCTCCCCAAACTTATTGTAAACCTTCTTATCGACAAAGCTTATCTCTAAAACTTCGTACCTTTCCTCACCCCACTCTTTAACATCCTCTCCATGCTTCCTCATGTGCCTGGCGAAGTTGTCTATATCTATGTACTTATTACAATACTTACATTTATAGAACTGCCAGAACACGTAATCTTTACCATTTATCATTCCCTGCTTGAGATGCTCTATTAGCCTTCCGCCGAGATATTCGTAGATATCCTCCTGCTTGAGTCTTCCATCTTCATCAACAACTTTAAACCCTGCCCACACTATGTGATCGGCAATATCTTGAATTGTTGGCCTTAGAAATTTTAATGACATAATAAATGCTCCATTGTTGACGTAAAATGTTCCTTTTCCAGGGATGACAAAAAGGTCTATTCCAACATCTTTTTCTTGAGCCAACTTATCGGCCTCTTCCCTGCTTCCCGCTATCCTTATTCTTATCCTCATTCCACTTTTCTTATGAATTCCCAATATCTGGTGATCCTCAATATACCAATAGAAGTCGTCTAGGGTTCTCACTTTTGCATAAACCTTCTTCATTTTCTCATCAAGCTCTTCAAACTTCATATGCATCCCTTTAGGATGATTCCTTAAAGAACTAATAAACGTTCCCGAAAAAGCTTTTAAACAGTAAGATCGTCGTTGGGTTTTTAACCCCAAAGATTTCTCTTCCATTTGGGGGATTATAAGTGAAGATAAAGCTTGAGCATGGTGCGGGTGGAGAGCTAATGGAAGAACTCATTAGAGATGTTATATTAAAGAATTTAACCTTAAACTCTGCTGGAGGGATTGGCCTAGAAGCCCTCGATGATGGGGCAACGATCCCCTTTGAAGGTAAACACCTTGTCTTCACAATAGATGGTCATACCGTTAGACCCCTCTTCTTCCCTGGAGGTGACATAGGTAGACTAGCGGTTAGCGGAACGGTAAATGATCTCGCCGTGATGGGAGCTAAACCACTAGCCCTCGCTAGCTCTCTAATAATAGGGGAAGGCTTTGATTCAGATAAATTAGAAGAGATCCTTAAATCTATGAATAGAACTGCCAAAGAGGTTCCAGTTCCAATAATCACTGGCGATACCAAGGTAGTTGAAGATAACATTGAGATATTTGTGATAACCGCTGGTATAGGAATTGCCGAGAAGCCTATAAGTGATGCTGGGGCTAAAGTTGGAGATCTCGTTCTGGTAAACGGAACAATAGGAGATCATGGAATAGCTTTGATGAGCCATAGAGAAGGAATAAGCTTTGAAACGGAACTCAAAAGCGACGTAGCCCCTATCTGGGATGTAGTTAAAACCGTCGCTGACGCCATAGGGTGGGAAAATATCCACGCAATGAAGGATCCAACAAGAGGAGGATTAAGCAACGCGCTGAACGAGATGGCAAGGAAAGCCGATGTTGGCATATTAGTTAGAGAAAGTGACATTCCAATACGTCCGGAAGTTAAAGCAGCTGGTGATATGCTTGGAATAAGCCCATATGATGTTGCAAATGAGGGTAAGGTAATCATGGTAGTAGATAGAGAATATGCAGAGGATGCCTTAGAGGCCATGAGAAAGACGGAAAAAGGGAAAGATGCCGCTATAATTGGGGAGATAATAAAGGATTATCCTGGGAAAGTTATCCTAGAAACCGGTATTGGAGGGAGAAGATTCCTGGAACCCCCAATTGGAGATCCAGTTCCTAGGGTTTGTTAGCTTTGAACTTCCTATCCATCTTAAGCATCTCTTCCCATTGTCTTCCAGGCCAGTAAATTTGGCCACAATTAGTGCAAACATAAAATTCATCATACATCCTGTAAATCTTTTCAGGAACTTTTCCTTTGACTTCCTCTTTTTTTACTTTAACTATGATACCATTACACTTGGGGCATCTAGCTCCTTCCGGAAATAATTCACCAAACTTTATTCCAGCCTTCATAAGTTGGGCCATTTGCTCCTCAATAGAATTGGACTCTACATATATAGCATCAATTCCAAGTTTTCTCGCCTTTTTAACTAGCTCAAAATCTCTAGTTAGGATAATTCTTCCTTCTTTCTTAGCTATTGAGATTATCTCATCATCATCCTCTACTCCATACCTTGTGTCATAACCATAAAGCCTAAGCCACCTCGCTAATCTTCCGAGCATCATATCAGCTATAAACTTCATCAGTACACCATAGTTTTATAATTCCGTAAATACTTTACCTAAGGGGATCGAGATGGAAAGGATAGTCAAGATCTTAAGGGAAATCTTAGAGATACCTTCTCCAACGGGCTACACGAAGGAGGTAATGAGTTACCTAGAAAAATTTCTAAAGGAAAATGAAGTAAACTTTTACTATACGAACAAGGGGGCCCTAATAGCCGGTAATCATCCAAAGCCTGAGCTCGTTGTTATAGCCCACGTAGACACGCTTGGGGCAATGGTTAAGGAGATACTACCAGACGGACACTTAGCATTTTCAAGGATAGGAGGGCTCGTTCTACCTACGTTTGAAGGCGAATACTGTACTATAATAACGAGAAAAGGAAAGAAGTTTAGAGGAACGCTCCTCCTTAGAAATCCGAGCGCTCATGTAAATAGGGAAGTAGGTAAAAAGGAGAGAAAAGAGGAGAATATGTATATAAGATTGGACGAGCTCGTGGAGAAGAGAGAGGATACAGAAAAGCTGGGGATAAGGCCAGGAGACTTCATAGCTTTTGATCCCAAATTTGAATACGTAAACGGCTTTGTTAAATCACACTTCCTAGATGACAAGGCTAGCGTAGCTGCAATACTCGATCTAATAATAGATATGAAGGATGAACTCGAGAAGTATCCAGTTGCATTCTTCTTCTCACCGTATGAGGAAGTTGGCCACGGAGGCTCAGCTGGCTACCCACCAACGACTAAGGAACTGCTCGTGGTTGATATGGGAGTAGTGGGTGAAGGTGTTTCAGGAAAAGAAACCGCCGTATCTATAGCGGCCAAGGATACAACTGGGCCTTATGACTATGACATGACGAACAGGTTAATAGAGCTTGCTGAAGAGAACAATATCCCATATGTAGTTGACGTGTTCCCCTACTATGGTTCCGATGGTTCAGCTGCACTAAGAGCTGGATGGGATTTCAGGGTTGCCCTAATTGGGCCAGGTGTGCACGCAAGCCACGGAATGGAGAGAACCCACGTTAAGGGATTGTTGGCAACTAAAGAGCTTATAAGGGCTTACATAAAATGGAAGGGGTAAAAAAGATTAAGAATCCTTCAACCGTTAAGGATGAACTACTAGAGTTAATGTTCAGGATATACAGGAGCACAAATGGAAAATATCCGGCCCTTGAGTGGGTAAAGAGAAAACCAAACCCAAATGATTTCGATGGATTCAGAGAGGTATATGAACCTTTCCTGAAGTTCAGGCTTTCTCAGGAGTTTGACGAGCTATATACCTACCAGAAAGACAATAGAATTATTGGAACAATAGCCCTCGTATACAAGAGAATTAAAGAGAAGGGGATTTGGTGGGTTCCAGAAGAGCTAATGAACGAGAAGGTAGGATTAATAGAGTTCTTCGTTGTTGATCCAGAATTCCAAGGAAAAGGAATCGGCTCAACTCTCCTAGAATTCGCAGTCAAGAGACTTAGATCCCTTGGAAAAGATCCCTACGTAGTAACATTTCCAAACCTCGAAGCTTACAGCTACTATTATATGAAGAAAGGATTCAGAGAAATTATGAGGTACAAAGAATTTGTCATTCTTAAGTTTAATCACAAAAAATTTCAGTAATCCTTTCAATTATCTTGCTCGTCTTTGCCCTATCTTTTTTATATAAATAGGGAAGCCTTATCACCTCTACGTTTAACCCAATACTTTTTAATTTCCGCTTTAAATCCTCACAGTCAAAGTCTTGATCTGGACCTAAAGCTATAACATCAGGCTTTAGCCTTTTTATTAAATCGAGGCTTATTTCTCCTGGTTTGCCTATCACAACATCATCCACGTACCTTATAGCCTTTAAAACTTCGGCCCTATCCTCAGCTGGGTTTATAGGAGGCCTACCTTTTCTTTTTTTAACGGTTTCATCGTGAGCAACTATTACTATGAGTTCATCCCCTAATTCTTTGGCCATCTTTAAGAAGTGAACATGACCTGCATGTATTATATCGAATACACCTCCAACCACTACCCTTATCTTGCGGTCACTTCCCATATTTTATCCCTCGCATGGTGGATTACTTTTACTGCTTTACCTCTATTCTTCTCCTTCATGACTTTTCCACTCATTAAGGCTATCCCAATTGCAAGAGGTCTCCCATACTTTTCCTCAACGACGAATACGAAATCTCCCTCCTTTATCCCCTCATCGGCGTCTACTATTCCTGGGGCCATAACATCAGCACCGTTTAGAATGTGAGGAACGGCCCCTTCATCAACCACTACTCTTCTTGGCCACTTTCTGAGATCCTCCTCATCTGAGAGATTATATAAGGCTATCACCAGGGGGAAAATTAGATCTTTTCTCCTTATGAACATCGGTTTGTCGTTAACTAGAATTATTTCAGTTGTTTTATCAAACTCTGCAACTTTAACTTCGTCTTTCTTATTGAGCATTTTTCTTGCTATTTCCTCCCCAAACATTTGGGATAACTGGGCTATTATCTCCTTAACATCTTTCTTGCTTAATGGATGCTTTATTTTTAACTCCATTCTAAACACCTCTTATTTCATCGTATATCGCTTTTGCTGCTTCTCTTGGATTTGGAGCGTTATATATTGCCCTTCCCACTATTATATAATCCGCTCCAGCTTTAACAGCATCCTTAGCTTTACCACCCTGGGCCCCTATCCCAGGGGCGAGAATCTTTATCCCTTCCTTCAATCTATCCCTAATGTATCCAATTCTCTCAGGCCTTGTCCCAGGAGCTATAACCCCAAAAGGCTCAATTTCATTTGCGACTTCTATGAATCTATCTGTTAAAGGATTAATGAACTCGAGTGCTCCAGGATGGCTCATTTCAACCACCATTATTATTTCCCCAAGCTCCTTCACTGCCATTACGCTATCCCTACCAACGAAGGTATGCACTATTACATAGTCCGCTCCAGCCCCAAAGACCTTTCTTGCTATCAACCTATTAGTATTCGGTATGTCAGCAAGCTTAAGATCAGCTATTATCTCAACTCCTGTCTCCTCCTTAAGTCTTCTTATTATATCCACTCCACTTCCAAGAATGAGTGGCCAGTTAACCTTTATCATCGAAATGTAATCCTTAACACTTTTAGCTATTTTAATGGCCCTTTCTCCTTCATAAACATCTAAGGCCAAAACTATCACTTGACCACCTCCAGTATTTCGGGCGTTATCTCCTCTTTCTTTAGGATATAGGCCACGTGAATTGCACTCTTGAGGGCTTTCGCTGGGGTTTCGGCCCATGTTATAATAACCGCATCTCCATCCTCGTAATCCACGATCTTCTTAGCTACCTCTGGATACATCTCCTTCAGAGGTCTAAAATCTTCAGGAAACACTATCTCGTTGTCCTTAACTGTAAGTATCATGGCCCCCTTTGCATCAAATTTAATTGCTTCATCCCTAAGCTCTATTGACTTAAATTCGGGGGGATTCTTAACTACAATTGCTATTCCAGGATAACCATCTACAGAAACACCAATCGGTTCGGAAAACATGCTAAGAAGTTTATCCCTGATTTCTTTCCCTTTTAAAGTTAAGAAGTGACCCCTTTGCTTCGATCTTATAATATCAAGATGAGAAAGCTTCCTAAGAAGGGTTCTTACACTTCCCTCTCCCAGCTCGAGCCTTTCAGAAATCTGTTTCCTTCCAAGTGGTTCCTTAAGAAGGAAGATAACTGCTAGAACATCCTCTACTGTATATTCCGGGTAAGCCCCTCTCTTCCTAATCACTTGCCCCACCATAATCTTCCTTTGCTTTAAAGCTAAATAAACTTTAAGTAGCACTATCTTAGGATTGTCCAGTCTTCAACGGAGGTTTGCGAAACTACTTCTCATAAAGACCTGGCCCTTATAAATTACACTACATAGGAAAGGAGCAAAATTTATTAGTTGGAATTTTATATAACATAGTATCGACGTAGAAACAATTATTCAGGGAAGGAGGAAGTAATCATGAGGTATTTCCACTTACTCTCTGCTGTTCTCATGATAGTAATCTTAATCTACGCATTTTTTATCAACTCACATCAAAATACTCCATCTACCCTGTGTTCCATAAGCTCAGATTCCCAAGTTTTCACACTTGATTGGGGTTTAATCACCCTTCAAAAGGTAAGCGAAGTTAAAAATGTTTCCTTAGTGAAATTCAGTGTTGATTCCCAAGGCAGGACAAACATCACAGTTAAAAATGTAACAGCTAAAGTGCCAATTGTTGTTTTAAGTGCCTGTAGTCGCGATAGAAAGTTTCTATGGAGGGTGGAATTTACGAGCTATATATGGGTTTATGAGGATAACTACAGGAAAGAGAATGGAACTGCAGTTCCGAGTGTTCTAATAACTCACACCGATAGTTACCTCTACGCTCTTGTATACCAAACTGCCCCGCACACAATTCAAGACTTTAGGGTAGAAGCTCCAAATGACTATCTTTACATTTTAGGAGAGAATGGAACTGTTAAGGCGATTGACTTAGGTAGTAATGTTGTTCCCATTAGAAATGTCTTTTTAACATCTAATGGCGATTATGTACTAGTAGGATTTGAGAAGCCTCAACTGGATGGTTCTCCAGGTTCTGGAGAAGTTATAATCTTGAACAGGACTGAAGTTATCTTTAGAAAGTCCTTCTTCATGAAAGATCCCTCCTGTCTCTGTTATATCATACCTGGTTGGGGCAGAATAAACCGGAATGGATGTGCAGTGTTTGGACTTTATAATGGAAGAGGAGAATACTGTAACGGGGAATTTACCTACAAGGAAAGTTAAGCTAGGTTTAGAATGTTTACATTAAACGGCTTTTCCTATCCTAGCCTAAATCCTAATTGTTCCTGGGAAACTTTAAAAAGATACAGAGGTCATTGTGTAATTTCAGTAGGCCATTAGAAACCTTTAAAAAGAAAAGAAAAGAGTAGAATAAAAAAAGCATTTTTGGAGGTGTTTAAGGATGAAAGAGATTGTTGAGAGGGTAAAAACAAAGACTAAGATTCCCGTTTATGAGAGAAGTGTAGAAAACGTTTTATCAGCAGTTTTAGCGAGTAGTGATATATGGAGG
This sequence comes from Pyrococcus horikoshii OT3, assembly GCF_000011105.1. Classification (NCBI taxonomy): domain Archaea; kingdom Methanobacteriati; phylum Methanobacteriota; class Thermococci; order Thermococcales; family Thermococcaceae; genus Pyrococcus; species Pyrococcus horikoshii. The sequence continues at coordinate 649,680 of NC_000961.1, read as the reverse complement.
ATTGTAGATCTAAGTGAAGAACCCCTCCCACTCGTTGTCTCGATTTTAGAAACCCTTAACGAGCTTGGATACGTAACTTTTGATAAGGGAGTTAAGCTTACAGAAAAGGGAGAAGAGTTAGTAGCTGAATACGGAATTGGAAAGAGATATGACTATACCTGCCCACACTGTCAGGGTAAGACCGTTGATCTTCAAGCCTTTGCTGATCTGCTTGAGCAGTTTAGAGAGATAGTAAAGGAGAGACCAGAGCCTTTACATGAGTACGATCAAGGTTATGTAACCCCGGAAACCACAGTTGCTAGGGTAATCTTAATGCACACAAGAGGGGACTTAGAGAACAAGGAGGTATTTGTCCTGGGGGATGATGATTTAACGAGCATAGCCTTAATGCTTTCAGGACTACCCAAGAGGATAGCCGTTCTGGATATAGATGAGAGGCTGATAAAGTTCATAGAGAAAACCGCGGATGAAATAGGGTACAATGACATAGAAATATTTACCTTTGATCTTAGAAAACCCCTGCCTGAGTATGCCCTCCACAAGTTTGACACGTTTATAACGGATCCACCTGAAACGATTAAAGCGATAAGGGCATTCGTTGGAAGGGGAATTGCAACGCTTAAAGGTCCTAGATGTGCTGGATATTTTGGAATTACAAGGAGAGAGAGCTCTCTCGATAAGTGGAGGGAGATTCAAAGAATGCTCATCAATGAATTTAATGTTGTAATAACTGACATAATAAGGAACTTTAATGAGTACGTGAATTGGGGATACGTTGAGGAGACGAAGGCTTGGAGGCTAATACCCATAAAGAAGCTTCCTGAATACAACTGGTATAAGAGTTACATGTTCAGAATTGAAACTTTAGAAGGATCAAAGGGATATGAGGAAGAAATAACTGAAGAGGACATTTACAACGACGAAGAAGCATCAACAACTTGAAGCACTTTCTCGAGAGAATTTTTAGGTCCCTCGGGCCCGAATTCTACTATTTTTCTTGGACGTAGAAGAGGTAGAACATCCTCGGTCGTCACGATCCATGGGCTTTTCAAGTTAAAGTACAGAGAAACTGCTCTTTTGTACTGCTCTCCATCGAAGATTACCGCTTTACTTGGGGCAACGACAACTACAACATCAACGTCTAGGGAGCCAAACGTTGGAGCGGCATAGTTCGCATAAGATTCTATGACCATTAAGTCATGATAGTGCTCTAAGTACCGGAGAACTTCGTCAGCTATCTTTCTCGATTCTGATAGGATATCATCCAACTTACCAACCGACAAGGGCTTCGGGTTTAAAACTGATATGAGCTTTCCAACTTCCCCTCTCAGAGGTTTAGTTAATTTATTCAAATTTTCGGGAATATAATAGTGAATTGTCCTGTGCAATCCACTAATCCTAACGATAACTACCTGATTCTGAAAGCTTATACCCATGTAAGAGCTAACCCTCCATCCAACCCTCTCCGGATCTGGGGGGAGGAGAAGGACTGTTACTGGGCTTTCCAGCTCTATTCTGTCAATACTTTTTGCCGCATTGTGAAGTTTATAGGCATCTTCCCCTATTAACAATCCAAATTCAATGCTCTTCTTTAAGAACTCATATTGATACCAGCCGTTAAAACCCCCAACTGGCTTTGAAACTCCAACATCAAATCCTTCCTCTATAGCTTCCCTAATCAAATTAAGGGCAAATGTAGTCTTTCCGGAATCGTAAGGGAGAGCACCAACTATTAAAACCGACACCATTTTCGCTTTCAAAAAATTTTAAAATCAGAAGCCAGTCTTAACTCCTCCCAACAATAAGGCTAAGACTGCTTTCTGTGCATGCAACCTATTTTCTGCTTCATCCCAAACGACGCTGTTTGGTGAGTCTATGACATCGTCAGTAACTTCTTCTCCCCTATGGGCTGGTAAGCAGTGCATGAACATGTAGTCAGACTTAGCGTGCTTGACAAGATCCTTGTTAACCTGGAACGGTCTGAAAATCTTTCTTCTCTCTTCTGCCTCAGCTTCTTGGCCCATTGAAGCCCACACATCAGTGTATATCACATCGGCATCTTTGACGGCTTTAACTGGATCGTGAAGAAGCTCAAAGCTTCCTCCGCTTTCAGCTGCATTCTGCTCGGCCCATTTAATCACTTTTTTATCTGGCTCATAACCCTCTGGAGTTGCCACTACAACATCAGCACCAAGCTTTGTCCCAGCTATCATTAGGGAGTGGCAGACGTTGTTTCCATCGCCAACGTATACGACTTTAACTCCCTTTATCGTTCCCTTCTTCTCCCAAATTGTCATGTAATCAGCTAAAGCCTGGCATGGATGAGAGAAGTCACTCAAACCATTTATAACCGGGACGCTTGCATACTTAGCTAAATCTTCAACATCCTTATGGGCATAAACCCTAGCCATTATAGCGTCGACGTACCTGCTGAGAACTCTAGCGGTATCAGCTATTGTCTCTCCCCTCCTAAGCTGAAGGTCTTGGGCGTTTAGGTAGAGAGCGTGACCGCCCAAGTGGGCCATTGCAACCTCAAAGCTAACCCTTGTTCTAGTTGAGGGCTTTTGGAATATCATGGCTAAAGTCTTCCCTTCAAGAAGTCTGTGGGGCTTTCCTATCTTCTGCCAGATCTTGAACATCTTAGCCGTCTCGAGGATTGTCCATATTTCTTCAGGAGTATAATCCTGGAGGCAGAGAAGATCCCTACCCTTTAAGCTAACTACCATGACCAATCACCGTAACCACTTAGGCTTGAGTTTTAATAATCGTTTCTGCGACATAAGTAAACTTGGATTAGAAAAAGCTCAGGTATGAAGTTTTAATAAGTTAAAAAGTTTCGGAGGGGATTGAGTATTTTAAACATTAACCCTTAATATCTCCCTGGGGGCCCCAGCGATTTCAACGAGGTATTCAGCTTCAACTATATGCAACTTCCCAGGAACTATTAGAATATGAGGAGGATCCCCAAAATCTTCCCTTATCAAATCCTTTACGTATCCGGCCCTTATAGTAGGATTTAACGAACCGGCCCTAGCTAGGACAACTACCAGAGTATCATCTGTGAATACCCCTCCCTTCTTCATATCTTCAACCTTCAGCAATAATTCCATAGCTTCATTAGCGGTCATATACATCCTTTTTTCGGCCTTTATATCAAGGAACAATAGGGTATGAAGTCCCCTCTCAGCGTTCTCTTTTATAACATCATAGTAACTTGTCGGGAACCAATTACCTTCCGGATAAGCAACCGTAGCACTTTTACCAAACTTATATATATGAAGTCCAGTGATACCTACCGCCGAGTATATGCTTGGAGCATGAATTACATAGCTTTCAACACCAGCCCTCTTCGCCCTTATCCTGAGCTCCGCATGGGTTGTGGCAACGAGGGGATCTCCAGGAGTCAAGAAGGCTACATCATTTTCCTTTGCCAAGGGTAAAACTATGTTCTCAAAGTTTAACTCAACATCTTCTCTACTTAGCACCCTTATCTCCTTACCTATTAATTTTTGGATCCTTCCAAGCGTAGTTCCCGCCATTAGAGAGGTATAAAATTCTGCAAACACATAGTCGCACTTCTTAGCTATCTCAAGACCTTTAACGGTTATATCCCTCTCATCGTAGAGCCCCAATCCAATAAAGTACAAAACCATCTACCACACCTCCAGCTTCTGATTTCTTCTAATCGATTTTGCCTCGTATCCTAATCCATTAAGTATCTTAGCGAACGCTTCGGCATGCCCATATACCGTAAAAACCTTTTCTGGATTCACGCGTTCAACTATCTCCAAGAGTTCCCAGAAGTCAGCGTGGTTACTTAGCTTAATTCTCCCAAAACCAGAAACTGAAATTCCCTTAGAGGATGAAACTTTTACTTCTCCTTCCTTCTCAAATTTAAGCCTAACCCCAAACTTCATATAAAACTTTGAAACCTTCGCTATTTCCCTATCAACGCTGACCGAGTAGCCATGTACGTTAAGGATCTTTATTATCTCCTGGGCCTTCCCATAGGGATTGGCCATAAAAGTGGGAACTTTTCCCCTGTCAATGAGATCCTCAACTATTCCTATGATTACTTTCTCGCTCTCCCTGGGATCCGGAAAGGTAAACCTCGGGAGCCCAAAAGTTGACTCGATTATCAAAAAGTCGGCCTTTGGAAGCTTAGCCCTTTCAACCGTTCTAAGCTTCTTAACCTTTACATCTCCAGTGTAGTATAAGGTTCCCTCATCGAGCCATATCTTAATCCCAGAAGAACCGAGTATATGACCAGAAGGATACAACTTAGCCTTAAAATCGCCGATATAAAATTTCTTGCCAAAATCTACGGGGATGTAATATCTTGAATTTCTTAAATGGCTTAAAAAGATAGTAGGTCTCGTTGCGAATATTAACCTACCATTCGCGAAGTGGTCAGTATGTGCATGCGACTGGAATGCGAATTCTCCACTTCCATCTAGTCCTAGCGTTAAGATCCTCATCAAAATAAAGATAAAGGTTCAAGGATAAATAGATGTTGGTGAAGTCCATGAACTTCGATCCGCTTAAGGAAGCTGAGAAAATAAAGGACGAGATAATATCCTGGAGAAGAGACTTTCACATGCATCCAGAACTTGGCTTTGAGGAGGAAAGGACGTCTAAGATAGTTGAGGAGCATTTGAGGGAATGGGGCTACAAGATAAAAAGAGCTGGAACTGGGATAATAGCGGACATTGGAGATGGAGGTAAAACGATCGCGTTGAGAGCTGATATGGATGCTTTGCCTATTCAGGAGGAGAATGATGTTCCTTATAAGTCTAGGGTTCCTGGGAAGATGCATGCTTGTGGTCACGACGCCCACACAGCAATGCTACTAGGAGCAGCAAAGATAATTGCCGAGCACTCAAGCGAGCTTGAAAATAAGGTTAGGCTAATATTCCAGCCTGCTGAAGAGGGAGGAAATGGAGCCCTAAAGATGATAGAGGCCGGAGCATTAGAAGGAGTTGATGCCATCTTTGGGATCCACGTGTGGGCCGAGCTACCTTCAGGCATTGTAGGGATAAGAGAAGGGCCGTTCCTTGCAGGGGTTGGAAAGTTTATCGCGAAGATAATAGGGAAGGGAGGTCACGGAGCAGCACCTCACTTCTCGATAGATCCAATACCAGCTGCTGCAGATGCCGTGTTAGCCCTGCAGAGAATTGTAGCCAGAGAAGTAGACCCCCTAGAAAGTGCTGTAGTTACGGTGGGAAAGATTCAAGGAGGAACGGCATTTAATGTAATTCCCCAATACGTTGAGCTCGAAGGGACATTCAGATTCTTTACCCAGGAACTAGGAAAGTTCCTAGAGAGAAGAATTAGGGAGATCATCGAAAATACAGCAAAAGCCCACAATTGTAAGGCCGAGGTTAATACGGAAATCTTAGGGCCACCCACGATAAACGACGAGAAGATGGTTAAGTTCGTTGCGGAAACGGCAAAGGCATTGGGGCTTAAAGTCGGGGAAGTCAGGAAGACACTTGGTGGAGAGGACTTCGCTTATTACCTAGAGAAAGTTCCAGGAGCATTCATAGCACTGGGAATAAGAAATGAAGAGAAGGGAATAATTTACCCCCATCATCATCCGAAGTTTGACGTAGATGAAGATGTCCTCTACTTAGGCACAGCGCTTGAGGTTGCATTAGCTTTCAACTTCAAAGGTTAGCCAAGATCTCCTCTTCTTCCATCGTTCTTTCACAATAGTGACACCGAACCTTCAATGGGTTTTTGCTTATCACGTAGAATTTTGTCGTAACGTATTCATAGTTGGTTATGCAGTTGGGATTTCCACACTTCAATATCCCCTCAATGACTTCGGGAACTTCAACCTTAAACTTCTCAACGACTTTGTAATTCCTGATTATGTTCACCGTAGCTGTAGGAGCTACGAGTGCTATCTTATTAACCTCCTCTTCACTAAGGAACTTTCCCTCGACTTTGACTATATCCTTTCTCCCCAGCTTTTTGCTTGGAACGTTCATCGCTAATAAAACAGAACCCCCATTGGAAAGCTTACTTAGTCCAAGTATTTCTATTACCTTAAGTCCCTTTCCAGCTGGGATGTGATCTATAACGGTTCCCTCCTTAATTGCGGAAACCTTAAGCTCAGGCATTCAAATCACCCCCAAGACTAGGGCCAAGAGGGCCATCCTCACGGGAACTCCATTAAACACCTGCTTAAAGTATATAGCGTGCTTCGTTTTATCAACTTCAGGATGTATCTCATCAACCCTTGGTAGGGGATGCATTATTCTAAGGCTATCCTTAACATTTTCCAGGATTTTTAGATTAACCTGGTAGCTTCCCTTGACCTTCAAATACTCCTGTTCATCCGGGAACCTTTCCTTCTGGATTCTCGTTACATAAAGAACATCTAGTTCACCTATAACTTCTTCGAGCTTAGTGGTTTCGACTATTTTCATTCCCCTCTCCCTTAGCTCTTCCACTATATGCTTTGGCATTCTCAATAGCTCTGGAGAGATTAAATAGAGCTCAACATCATAAAATGCTAGGGCCTCGGCCAAGCTGTGTACCGTCCTTCCGTACTTAAGATCCCCAAGTAACCCTATCTTAAGTCCATCAATGGTACCGAACTCTTTTTTAATTGTATACAAATCCAGTAACGTCTGCGTGGGATGCTGATTGCTTCCATCTCCGGCATTTATCACAGGAATATCTGCAACCTCAGCAGCTAACCTTGCAGCTCCTTCCTTTGGGTGTCTTATTACTATAACATCGGAATACTGCTCAACTGTTTTTATGGTATCCCTCAGGCTCTCTCCCTTCTTGACACTACTTGTTGAAGCTTCGGCAAATCCTATTACCGAACCACCTAAACGGTGCATTGCACTCTCAAAGCTTAATCTAGTTCTAGTTGATGGTTCAAAGAATAATGTTGCCAATATTTTTCCCTTAGCATATTCTAATTGCCCCTTTTCCTTCATCTCCTTTTCCAACCTCTCGGCCGTGGAAAGAACAACCTCTATATCTTCCTTAGAAAAGTCCCTAATGCTTATAACATCCCTACCTTTCCACTCCATAAAAGCCCTTCTTCATTCAATAATTAGGAGATATTTAAAGTTTACCAAAAACTTTTAGTATTGATATCGAAATCCGATATCGTGATTCGATATGATAAGGCGCATAATACTCGGATTCATGGGCCTCCATATCTTACACCATGCAAGTAAAGAACCAGTAACAGGGGCCTTTATCATGGAGGAACTCAAAAGACATGGATATAAGGTAAGTCCAGGAACGATATACCCACTTCTCAGGAAAATGGAGGATCTAGGCTTACTAAAGAGCAGGTGGGATGTGGTAAATGGAAGAAGGGTTAGACTTTACGAGATAACTGAAAAGGGGCTTGAAGTGTTGAAGGAAGGAAAAGAGAAGGTTAGAGAACTTTGTAAAGAAATTTTAGGTGATTAAAATGGAAAAAGAGAGGAAAATAGCAGGTATAAGCTGGAACGTATTTTTGCTAGGTCTCGTCAGTTTTTTAAACGACATGAGTAGCGAAATGATAGCTCCCATAGTTCCCACTTACCTTACAGACATCCTAAAGATGGGAAAACTCGCTAGCGGTTCAATAATGGGACTCATAGAAAGCCTCAGCTCCCTGTTTAAGGTGATATTCGGATATATCAGCGACGTATTTAGAAAAAGAAAAACGTTCGTTGCTCTCGGTTATCTATTATCCACGATAGCGAAAGGCGCTTTAGCACTCACCCACTCATGGTGGGACTTCTTAACCCTAAGGATACTTGACAGGATTGGAAAAGGAATTAGAACGGCTCCAAGAGATGCCCTTATCGCTGAATCTAGCGAAAAGGGGAAAAGCGGAAAATCCTTCGGTTTCCATAGGATGATGGATACCCTGGGGGCCGTAACAGGACCCCTCGTTGCTGTCGGACTTTTAGCGCTCTTGAGTAAATACCCAAAGGAGCTAGCTTATAGGTATATATTCTTAATCTCTGCAATTCCCGGGGCAATAGGTGTCCTAATAGTAATTTTCCTGGTAAAAGACCGCGGAGGGATCGTCAAGAAAAAGATCAAGGAAATATCATCACTCAAAAGCCCCCACCTAAGGGCGTTCCTGGCCGTAGTCGCAATAGCAGCACTGGGAAGATATAGCTATGCATTTACCCTTTGGAAGGTTAAGGAGCTGGGTTACTCAATCTTTCAGGGACTCGAATTCTACGCTCTCTTTAACGTCATATATGCGTTAGCGGCTTACCCGATAGGATCCTATTCCGATAAGGTAGGAAAGAAAAAGATCATAACTACAGGATTTGGAATAGCTGGATTGGCATCGTTACTCTTCGCTTATTCAAAGAGCTTAGCAATGCTAATGTTAGCATTCATCCTCTATGGTGTGTACATGGCAATTGAAGACACTATTCCAAGGGCATATATGGCCGATTTAGCGAAAGAGTACGAGAAGGGAACAATAATAGGTATGTATCACACAGTATTTGGAATCTTTGTATTTCCAGCATCCATAATCGTTGGCTACCTTTGGCAGACGTACTCCCTGGAGATAGGGTTCCTCTATGCCTCGGTAATGAACTTCATAGCGATGATCCTCATGGGAACCTTTGTTAAAGAAAAGGCTAATTAAGGTTAAAGTACTAGAAATTATGGTGGGCGATTTGAAGAAAGCCGCAATTTTAATTATCCTCCTATTTTTAATTCCCTTTGCGAGAGCATGCTTCTTTCCTCAGGATCTTTACGCTGTGGAAGTTGAACTTAAAGATTACAACCTCAATCCCCTCCTAAAGGCCAGGAACATAGTAATTGAGGATCACAAGATCATCTACCGCTCCCACTATGATCCAAGGTTAATAGTTATGATATGGAACGACTCAAAACTCCACGTTAGGGTTCAAATACCAACGAAATCCGTAGAGGAAAAGATATTTACTGAGGAATTTACGGGAGTTATTCCAGCTCAGACGATTGTTGAGAGGGCGAAGGAAAGTGGATGGGATGTTAAAGAGTATTATCTGAAAAAAGACAACATAACGATATACCTAACCCCCAAAGTCGGTAAAGAGTGTAAAAGCGATTCAGACTGCAAAACTGGGGGATGTTCTGGGGAATTATGCTTAAAGAAAAATGAAACGGCTTTCTCTACGTGCATATATAGGGAATGGTACGAATGCCTAAAGTTGACGAAGTGCGGATGCTATAATGGATTTTGCACTTGGAAGCCAAACCCCCTCTTTATGGAATGTCTCAAAAAATACAACGTTAGTATAGAGAAAATAATAAAGGCTAAGACTCAAATAAGAATTGAAATTAAAGGAGAGATAAATGATAAAATCATAAGAGAAATTGAATATTTACTCGAATGTAAGATACCCAGGAATTTCAATGAAATTGATAAAACCTCGATAGTTCCAACTATAGATCCTAGGATCGTTAATGCGGGAACTGCAATTGAAAGCGAATTGAGATGGCTTAGGGAAGTTGGGGTAATAAAGATAAAAGATGAAGATATCAAAAAGATTAGTGAAATAGCCAAGTGGGGATACTCAGGATACAACGCGCACATAGGCTTCTACGACGGGGAATGGAAGCCGTATTTTAATGCCTCGAACGCTGAACTGATAAGGTGCGTTGGAAATGGATTCAAAGATTACCAGGAGGAATTACCCAAAGATCCCCCAACCATTGAGAGGGGCACGTGCGGGCCCGCTGTTATGATCTTGCTAACTTTAATTGGAATACTCGGAGGGAAAAGACGTGAAAACTCCAACGACGTTTTGGGCAGAGGTAATCTTACCCGCAATAAGGGCAAAAGTAGCGAAGATATTAAGCTCTGAAGGATTCTCCCAGATGAAGATAGCCAAAGAACTAGGGGTAACTCAGGCTATGGTTAGCAAATACTTGTCTAAATATAACCCACCGGAGATCCTTAACCAAATAATGGAGGAGATAGACACCTTAGCCGTGTTAGTAGCTGAAATGATAAAAAATGATACGAAAAAAGAGGAAATAATAAAAACAATAGAAAGGAGCTTTCTCAAGTTTTTAAGCGACGAGAAATTCTGCAGAGCTTATGAAATGTATTCAGGGATCTCAGGAAAGGTATGTAAAGATATAATAACCAGTTCAGAGAGAAAGGAAGTAATTGACGAATTAACCAAGGCCCTAGAGATATTGCTCAAGGATGAGAAGTTTGCTAGGTTAATTCCGGAGATAAGGAGCAATTTTGCATATTCAATATCAAATCCCAGGGATCTTAACGATGTTGCTGCAGTTCCTGGGAGGATCACCGTGATTAAGGATAAGCCCTACGCTATGCCACCTGAGTTCGGAGCTAGCAAGCACACCGCTAAGTTGCTCATAAAGATATCAAGATACAACCCAAAGATTAGGTCAGTCATTAACATTAGATTCGGGAAAGACGTTGAGGAGGCGGTAAAAAAGGCTGGATTAAGAGTTATCTACCTTCCCAGGAACTTAAAGTCAATAGAGGAGGTTGAAAATGAGATAGCTAAAATTTTTGGGATGGGAGAACCTGACATAGTTATCGATCCAGGAAGGCATGGCGTGGAACCCTGCGTTTACGTTTTTGGTGAAAATCCCTGGGATGTTATAAGGAAGCTTAGAGTTGTAGAGAAATATTTATGAAATCTTGTTTTGGAAAAGAAAGCTAATATTATGACAGTAGATTGAGTAACAATCTTCAACAATAAAGAAGCATGAAGAGGTTGTAATCAGCATTTCAAGCCTTGATATGCTTCTTTCAATTCTATTTTAGTCTTGTTGGAACCAAACTCCTGGGTGCTTGACTCCTGGTCCGATAACCTCCTTTCAATTCTCTTATAGTCTTATTGGAACCTCAACCTCTGATTTTGGTATTGCCTTCCTTCCAGACTTTCAATTCTCTTATAGTCTTATTGGAACAACATCATCCCATTTCACGTTATAATGAACAACCTCAAGCTTCTTTCAATTCTCTTATAGTCTTATTGGAACACAGAAGGAACCCAAGTGTGAAAGTCGACATAGAACTCCTTTCAATTCTCTTATAGTCTTATTGGAACTTGACAGCTACATGGGTACTCTCCCGTCTATCTTAAATCTTTCAATTCTCTTATAGTCTTATTGGAACGAGGACGATGAGGAGGAGCTAGTCGAGTACGAAGTTCTTTCAATTCTCTTATAGTCTTATTGGAACTATAGCCTTCAAAACGTCTTCCATGCTGACGTTAGCGTCTTTCAATTCTCTTATAGTCTTATTGGAACCTCTAAATGCGTCCTCCTCCCTCTTATCTAGCTCGCCGCTTTCAATTCTCTTATAGTCTTATTGGAACGGCTCGAATCCCTGGGTTACGAGCTGGAAAGGAAGAACTTTCAATTCTCTTATAGTCTTATTGGAACGAAGGATTTCATACCTGAACATGTCCGATGCAACACACTTTCAATTCTCTTATAGTCTTATTGGAACTTGCGTCATACTTTCCTATCCTGCCCTCTTCCGAGCTCTTTCAATTCTCTTATAGTCTTATTGGAACAAAAGATATTGAGCAGGCAATGATTTTATCAACTTGACTTTCAATTCTCTTATAGTCTTATTGGAACATGGCTTGAAAGTGGAGGTAAGCCTGTCGTTTCTCTCCTTTCAATTCTCTTATAGTCTTATTGGAACGTCCACCGGCATCTATATAGATTTGACGACATCTATACTTTCAATTCTCTTATAGTCTTATTGGAACCCCTGCACACATCGTAGCAACAGCGTACCCAGAGCACGCTTTCAATTCTCTTATAGTCTTATTGGAACAACAGGTGCGGAACCCTTTTCGAGGTTGATTACGTCGTCTTTCAATTCTCTTATAGTCTTATTGGAACCCCTTATGAACTCAACAAGTTCCCTCCCGCTTAAGGTTACTTTCAATTCTCTTATAGTCTTATTGGAACAGGGAGCTTTTTCGTCCTAATTCTCCTACGGAGTGACTACATCACTCGAATTTATAAGGCTTACGGGGTGTTAGACTTATCAAGGAACCTACTTTATAAACAAATTTCTCGGTCTCGACTATCACGTTGGCTTCAACGTCAGACCAAGGAACCTACTTTATAAACAAATTTAACCCTACCTAGAGCTTTAAATTAATAATACTCCCAAGAGCACCCTGGGAAAAATTTATCCTTATCACACCCTATCCCAGGAAAAGACTTAACTAGCTTAACTAATCAGACTTCTAACTTTTTGCAAGAATCCAACAGAATCTCTCAAACCTTCTCTAAAAATTTATCTTTAGCATTCTATTCAAGAATTTTCGAAAAATCTTCGTCACAATTTAACAACAAAATTGTAACACAAAGTAAATAGTAACTTTGGGTTACTAAATCAAACCCTAACTCCTCAAAGGACTTTATTTCAAAAATTAAGCTCAAACAAAATTAAAAAGCAAAAAATAAGCCCAAATATCGTGTACCGAAAAATCTTCACTCATAAAGTACTTCATTATCAGATACTCCTATTGAAGTTATCGAGGAAGACATAGTTGAAAGCGTGCTTAGTCTGAGATTTGAGGATTTGGATGAATATGATGTCAACATTGAGGATCCCTTTGAAGATTTTGATCCTTCGTATTGGGAGCTTGTAGATTGGGAGGAGTGAGGGTAGTATCTATGGTTGAGCTTAGCCATAGGATAAACCCGACTTTTCCCTGAAACATTTTTTGGTTATCTCTGCACCGCAAGTAAAAAACTACGAGGAGAATTATTACTGAGATCGTGGAGGGCGAAGTGAACTTTGGAATGCCCATTTCCCTAATTTCTTCATGAATTTTGTGTGAAAGTCCATACCAAAAGAATAAAAATAGAATGAAGTAGTAGATGAGGAAAATGGGAAGATCCTTCATGAGCATCTCTTTTTCCTTAGGAGACAACTTAAGCACGCTCTCCCTTAGCTGTTAGTTGATGTGGCCCCTAGTGATTCTTCTTTCGTAGCTCTTCCTTAGTTTTTATAAGTGTGTTAATGTAAATCAGAAAGAGAGATACAACAAACAGTATGGAGGCCCTTCCCACATACATTACCACGAGGAGCATTATAAAGAATCCGAAAAGCATGAAAAGTGCCGCTCCCGGTGTGTTCCAGTTGGTATCTCCTTTTCTCATTAGGTAGGCATCTGTAATCGCAAGCAATAGAAGAACCACCAATGTAGAGCGCCAAAAGTCGGGACTGACGTTTCCGCTCAAAATACTTTCTCTAATTTCCTCTGCTGATTTCTGAGTCAATCCAAACCAAAAAATCGTAAAGAGAAATAAGTAGTAGAACAAAAAACGAGGAAGGTTATCAAAAAATCTTTCCTCTTCGTCAGGACTGAGTTTGAATATTCTCATAGTTTATCACTCCCTTGGAAGCTGGATGTATTTATCTATTGGTGCACTCCTCCACGTGCCACTTTCCTCAAACTTGTGTATTGCATATGAGATCGCAACTCCTGCTATATAGTCAAGCCCAGGATATTTTACGACTTTTCCAGCCACATATGACGAAATCCTACTGATCGTATCCACAAGTCTTGCATTCCCATATGTGTGCGTGTAGATCATGTGGGCACTTATTCCGCCGCCTTTCCCAAGTACATCATAATATAATGAATCCTATATACCATGTGGACTACTCCAATAACGTACTGGTATTTTAAGCTTTAGCATTTATAAAATTTTTTGTAATAGATACTAGTATCACTGTATGAACATTGTAAAAAATAAGAATAACCTGGCTAAGTTAACCTAAACAATATGAATGGACCTGAGTACCATTAAAGTTTTTGAGCAAAAATTAGAGTTACATAGGGAGATGCCTATGAAAGTTGTAAAAAAAGAGCTACACTTCTCTACAAAGGGTGAAATTGACCTAGTTGATATAACAAGGGAAGTTGAGCTCTTCGTGGCCGAGAGTGGAATATCCAAGGGGCAAGTGTTAATCTTTGTTCCAGGAGCTACGGGAGCTGTTGTAGCTATAGAGCATGAGGAAGGATTATTAGAGGACTTTAAGAAAATATTAAAGGAGATTGTTCCAAAGGAGAAGCCTTACCTCCACAACAGGTTCGACGACAATGCGCACTCCCATATAAGGGCCACGCTCTTAGGCCCAAGCCTTGTGTTTCCCATAGTTGATGGAGAATTAGTAAGGGGAACATGGCAACAGATATTCTTCGTTGAGCTAGATACTAGGCCCAGGAAGAGGAGGATCCTCCTCCAGGCCATTGGAGAATAGCCCTCCACGTTTCATTTAAATGAACGATAAACCACCATTTCTTGAGCTCTCTCCTCTTTTCCTTGTAATCTGGGTGGTACCTTGCAACTATACTCCAAAACCTCTTGCTGTGGTTAAGCTCGATTAAGTGAGCTAACTCGTGGATGACTAAATAGTGGAAAAGTTCCTCTGGAAGTGCCACGGAAGACAAGTTAAGTGTAACCGATTTTCTCCAAGTTGTACTTCCCCATTTAGTTTTCATTACCCTTACGTAAATCCTCTTCGGAGCTACCCCAAATTCCTTGGATATCTCCTGTGCTCTTCTTTTTACTTCCTTCTTAATCCAATCCCTCAAGACATCTATCCCTGGGTAAATAATTATTCGGTTTTTATCGTCTATCTCAAATTTTTCTCCTATCTCCAGGGAATAAAATCTACCAAATAAGGGAAATCCTTCTCCTGCCAGCTCTTTCGCCTCCTCAATTATGGAGAGCTTTGAGAGTATCCAATTCCTCTTCTTAATTAAAACTTCTCGAACTATTTCCTTGGAGGGGGTAACTACAAGTAGTGTACCGTCTTCAAGGAATCTTAAAGTTACGTACTTCACGGGCTTTTCAACAACCTTATACCTTACGATTTTTCCGTCAAGGGTTATCTCATGTATCATCAAATAGAGGGAGAGGAAAATTTAAAAAAGTTCCTTCGAGTTTGTGCCCGATGAAGAAGCCAGGAGATGTACTTAGGGAGATACTCCAAGAGAAGGGAATTATTTCCGTTGGAACCCTCTCAAGGAAGTGGCCGTCAGGTAGGGATATATATCAAGAACTAGCCCTCCTCCTGTTAGAAGGGGATGGGGCCATAGTTGAACTTGAAGAGGAAACTTCCGAATCCTGGGACTTAAACGGAAAAAAGGTAGGTCCCTCAAAATATGCATACGTTAGGCCCTGCCTAGTAGAGAAGTTTAAAGTTGTCGTTGATGGGGATGAAATAGCCAGACGTCTCCCAGATTATCCATGGATAATAGTTGACCTAATGCTGTGGGATAAGCACATTCCAAAAGAGAAGGATAAGATTACCCTACAGGTAAGAGAAACCTACGCAGTTATGAGGAGGATGTACTACCCGAGGAAATTCGCAATAACTTGGATAAACGAGGAATATAAAAAGAAGAACAAGTTACCCCTCGAAAAAATTGTGAGCTATGAAGGTACAACTGCAGAGTTCCTAAAGGAGAGGGGAATTAACAGGGTAGTCCTCCTAGATCCAAATGCTGATGAAGCTCTCAGCGAGAAGGATTTAGAGGAGAAAGCCTTTATAATTGGCGGAATTGTCGATATGAAGGGGGACAAGAAGGGAACGACAGCAAAGATTGGTGAGGTTCTTAAGAAAGAAGGAATAGAAGTTCTCAGGAGAAAAATAGTGCTAAGGGGAGACGTAATTGGAGTTCCAGATAGGATAAATCATATCACCGAGATCCTGATAAGAATGCTCTACGGTGAACCAATGGAAAGGGCTATTTTAGCTGTCCAAGCTCCAACTCACGCTAGATGGAGGTTGAGGAGGGAGATTCCGAAGAGGAAAATTAGGTATTTGATAGATGGAAAACTTTACTTAGTTGTTGAGAAGGAGCTTTTTGATGAGCTTAAAGGGTGGTTAAATATAAGGTGGGAAGATTTTGTTAAGGTTTTAAGGGAAACTGGTATAATCGCCCTGGAAAGGAGGAGAATACATCGTTTGAATAAGATATCCACATACAGGCCCGATAGAAACGGCGGTAAGAGGGTTATACTGCTAAAGAGAGCAGCGCTACTTTGCTATAATTATTAAACCGCAAACAATTTTTAGATGAATGCTCAAGTATGGAGGGGATAGATATGCTGGATATAAAGCTGATCCGTGAAAACCCCGAATTAGTTAAAAACGACTTGATAAAAAGGGGAGAGCTAGAGAA
Source organism: Pyrococcus horikoshii OT3 (assembly GCF_000011105.1). Classification (NCBI taxonomy): domain Archaea; kingdom Methanobacteriati; phylum Methanobacteriota; class Thermococci; order Thermococcales; family Thermococcaceae; genus Pyrococcus; species Pyrococcus horikoshii. The sequence goes on along the minus strand of NC_000961.1, from coordinate 633,493 downwards.
AGTTAAGTGGGTAGATGAGATTCTAAAGCTCGACACAGAATGGAGGACTAAGCTTAAGGAGATAAACAGACTTAGGCATGAGAGAAACAAGATCGCAGTAGAAATTGGAAAGAGAAGAAAAAAAGGAGAACCCGTTGATGAACTTTTAGCAAAAAGCAGAGAGATCGTCAAAAGAATAGGAGAACTCGAAAATGAAGTTGAGGAACTAAAGAAAAAGATCGATTATTACCTATGGAGACTTCCAAACATTACCCATCCAAGCGTCCCAGTTGGGAAGGATGAAAATGATAACGTCCCCATAAGATTCTGGGGAAAAGCCAGAGTTTGGAAAGGCCACCTTGAAAGATTCCTGGAGCAGAGCCAAGGGAAGATGGAGTATGAAATTCTTGAATGGAAACCAAAACTGCACGTTGACCTCTTAGAAATCCTAGGAGGAGCAGACTTCGCAAGGGCCGCGAAGGTCAGCGGTTCCAGGTTCTATTACCTCCTCAACGAGATAGTGATACTTGATCTAGCCCTAATTAGGTTCGCCCTTGACAGGCTCATAGAGAAGGGCTTTACGCCGGTAATTCCTCCTTATATGGTTAGAAGGTTCGTTGAGGAAGGATCTACTAGCTTTGAGGACTTTGAGGATGTTATATACAAGGTTGAAGATGAGGATCTATATCTAATTCCGACCGCTGAACACCCCTTAGCTGGAATGCACGCGAACGAGATATTAGATGGAAAAGATTTACCCCTCCTCTACGTCGGTGTTTCACCATGCTTTAGAAAAGAAGCAGGAACAGCTGGAAAGGATACTAAGGGAATATTTAGGGTTCACCAATTCCATAAGGTAGAACAGTTCGTCTACTCAAGACCTGAAGAAAGCTGGGAGTGGCATGAGAAAATAATAAGGAACGCTGAAGAGCTATTCCAGGAGTTAGAGATACCATACAGAGTTGTAAACATCTGTACCGGAGATTTAGGTTACGTCGCAGCTAAGAAGTACGACATAGAAGCCTGGATGCCAGGACAAGGTAAATTTAGGGAAGTAGTCTCAGCAAGCAATTGTACTGATTGGCAGGCTAGGAGGCTTAACATAAGGTTTAGGGATAGGACTGATGAAAAGCCCAGGTACGTTCACACTCTAAATTCAACGGCAATAGCTACTTCTAGAGCGATAGTTGCAATCCTGGAAAACCATCAGGAGGAAGATGGAACCGTTAGGATCCCAAAGGTTCTGTGGAAATACACAGGGTTTAAGGAGATAGTTCCAGTAGAAAAGAAGGAGAGGTGTTGCGCAACTTGAAAAAAACCTTAGTCCTTGACTCTTCAGTTTTCATTCAGGGGATTGATATTGAAGGATACACAACCCCTAGTGTAGTTGAGGAAATAAAGGATAGAGAATCTAAGATCTTCCTGGAATCTCTGATATCAGCAGGAAAAGTGAAGATTGCAGAACCTTCAAAGGAGTCCATCGATAGAATAATCCAAGTAGCTAAAGAGACTGGTGAGGTAAACGAACTTAGTAAAGCCGATATAGAGGTTCTAGCTTTGGCCTATGAGCTCAAGGGAGAGATCTTCAGTGACGATTATAACGTTCAAAATATCGCCTCGCTCCTCGGGCTTAGGTTTAGAACCCTTAAAAGGGGAATCAAAAAGGTCATAAAGTGGAGATACGTATGCATAGGCTGTGGAAGAAAGTTCTCAACCCTTCCTCCTGGAGGGGTATGCCCGGATTGTGGAAGTAAGGTAAAGTTGATTCCTAGAAAGCGCTAGATTAACTTTTCTCTCTTTGCCTCTTCCCTAGCAAGAACCTCAACTTCCTCTAAAAACTTGTCATAGTTTACGCAATCAAGTCCGTATTTCCTTAAAGGGGAGTACTTTTCCGCATTACCACTGACAACCAACAGGGATTTAGATGCTATAGCAGAGACAGCGGTTATTAAATCTTCCAGGGAGAGGAAGTAACCATCTTTAATTAAGGAGGCATCTATCTCAGCTATTTCCCCTAGTAGATCATCCGTCAAGTCGACTATTCTAACTATTCCCCTCAACTTTTGAACCTCTTTTTTTGGATCCTTCCCCTTAAAGGATTTCGCCAGGAGGTAGGCATGAACTGTCGTTATCGGGAGATATATCTCGAATTCCGCTAAGACAAATTCTAAAAGCTCCTTATTTTGCTTTCTCGTAAGTTGAATAAAAGAAGAAGGATCAAAGCAAATTTTTCGAAGCATTGGAGTCATTCTTATTTCCCTCCTGGACAAATCTGCCCCTTTCTTTAATTACTGAAAGCACAAGTTCGGCCTCTTCGTCATCCAATGATATACTCTCAGCTTTTGTTTCCAACTCCAAGGTGTGCCATGCCTGTATTAATTTTTTTAGTACTTCATCGTATGATTTTGCATCTAATCTAGCCTTGAGCTTTTTAATGGCTTCCCATGTTTCCTCATCAACCGCTATTGTTTTCATATTTCATCCCCTTTAACAACTCTTCCTCAATTCTCTTCGTTATACCATTATTGGCTACTATATCCTTAAACACTGACACGCTCTTTTCCCTCGGTATCCTTTCCTTCGTGATTAAGTTGACTACATAGCATACTATCTTTACACCAAATCATAGCGTCAGCGCTCATAGGGCTCTTCACCAATCCGAAATTAGCCTTCATCATCCGCCTTCAATTATCATACACCCATGTAATACGAGATTATTTTCCTTAATTCAACATTACGATCTATTTTCATCTTCAAAAATCTTTTTAGTTGAACGTTCTCAGCCAAAAGACCGGATACTTCTATCGCCAGGAGTTTATTTTCTTGGGTTACGTTGTAGGCCTTAAATTTTAAGGGAGCAAACTCCATTTCAAGATTCCAAACTTTCTTCTCCAGCTTTTTTATCTCTTCTTCAGCCTTTTCAATATTTGAAGAGGATGGCTTCTTAAATTCACTAAATATTATAATCTGGAGAATTCTCTCAATAGGGACTTTGAATTCCTCTCCTAATTTAAGGATTTCATTTGCAATATAATCGTCTAGCTCAAATGTTATCTTACCAAACCCTTTATCTGGTTTTATTGTTACCTTCATGATCCTGAGAAATGTTAAAGAATTTAAATAAAGAATATCTTAGCTTCGACTCCAGTTATCTGAGTTAGTATGCTCTCGAGAACCTCAGCTTTTTCGGGTAGCTTATTCTTATCCCTACTGAAGACTAGGATCTTGTAGTATTTCTCCCCATCTGGCCTGTAAACTATGTTAACGCCGAAAACCCCTGCTGGGTATAGGAGATCTATTGCCAGCTTTTTCACATCTTCCGTGCTCTTAATATCCCTTCCCTCTATTACCCTGACCCTCTTACCTAACTCCCTTGTAAGATACTTTATATTCTTTCCTCCCTTCCCGATCACTATGGGAACGTCTCCCTCTCCAACTATAAGAACGACGAGATCACCTGCCTCCACGGCCTTTTTGAACTCTATGTCTGCATCTCCAAGTAGTTTGTATAACATTCTTGAGATTTTAACATCTAGCTCAGTTATAATACCTTCTTCTAGCTTTTTTTCATCAGCAGGACATAGAATTCCATCAGTTTTTAGACAAACCTCACAGATCGGCGCCTTCATGTTCTCACCCCCCACTCCAAGAATCAAAATGAAAGCTAAAACCACTACACAGAGAGCACTTAAAAACCTTTCCTTTCAACTCAATAACCAGAGGTTAGAAAAGAAGGATGAAGAAAGTATTAAAACCTATCCTTTATCATGAGATTGCGGGGGGCTTTAAAGATGGAAGGTGATGAGGATGAACCTCAAAATAAAATTAGAGAAGTTTATAAATTCAGAATTAGTAAGAAACGCCTTCTTAGTTTCATTTCCAGCTTTGTTATTCTGTATATTGCTTGATTTCTTTGCAGGGGCATTCTTAGGCAAATTCTTCAGTTTAATAAGGAGGAATTATCCGATAATTCTTGTAATGCTTCCAGGTTTGATGGGCATGAGAGGGAACATATTTGGGGCGATGGCCTCCAGGCTTTCAACTTTACTATATCTGGGAGAAATCGAGCCGAAATTAATGGATAGAACCGTTTTAAAAAATGTATTCTTGAGCATAATGCTATCCTTAGTTCCTATGACGATGCTATGGATTATAGGGGCCATAAAGGTTAGAGAATTAGAGGTTGCCATAGCCGTATTGTTGATAGTTTTTGTCTCAACGATCTACACAAGTTTCCTCCTAGGATCCGCAACAGCCCTTGCTACGATACTCCCCTATAAGAAAGGGGCCGATCCTGATGCCATAGCGGCCCCTGTAATAACATCTATAGCTGATCTTGTAACGATACCACTCCTAGTGGGCTTTATACTTCTATATTCTAATAGAATGGCTTTTATGGGAGTGGGACTGGTTTCCCTCGCAATTCTTGTGTTCCTGAAGTTAAACTCCAAACTTGAAAAGAGTGACATAAAAACTTTTAGAGAATTACTAAGCATTCTCATAGCTTTAGCTCTCTTCTCAAGCATTGCCGGTACTATATTGGAGAGCTACAGTAAGCTCATAGAGAAGGTGGCCATACTGAGTATAATGTATCCAATGATTCTAGACACGACTGGGAATTTAGGAGCGATAATTGGAGCAAAAACATCAACAAAGCTTCATCTCGAAGGAATTGAAAAAATAATCAACATTGAAACGTTTAAAGAAATTCTAGTATACTCCCTACTGGCACTTCCGCTAGCCCTCGTGGGGAACGTTATAGGGGCCGGAATTACTCGAGTCATCCTAAGTGTTGAAGCAACGGTAATGCCTACTTTCATCATTTTATACCCACTCTTCACGTTTGGAGTTATGTGGATGGCATATTTCATTGCGATTCTTGCCGAAAGGGCAAATTTAGATCCCGATAATGTAACGGTTCCCACGATAACTACACTTTCAGATATATTTTCGACGCTCTTCATAGTCCTTTTAGCCCATTTAATATCTTAAAGAAAAGTTTAAGGGAAAGAGGGTAGAGATCTAAATAGGTGGAACTATGGAGATAAGATACACTCCAAAGGAGCTCACGAAACTTCCAAGAACCGTAGAGTATAAGAATAAGAGTGTCTACATGATAAATCAAAGGTTATTACCAAAGGAATTTAAAGTCGAGAAGTTTAGCAAGGTTGAAGAAGTCGCGGAAGCAATAAAGAATATGACTGTAAGGGGAGCACCAGCTATAGGAGCTGCAGCGGGTTTTGGTTTAGCATTGTATGCTGAAACATCTAAAGCTAAAACCAAAGAGGAATTTCTGGATGGATTTGAAAAAGCATATGAGATCCTCAAGAATACCAGACCAACGGCGGTAAACTTATTCTGGGCTTTAAACAGAATAAAGAAGCTGGTTGAGGAACATTCAGAAGATCCTTTAGATGAAATAAAGAGACTTATTGTGCAAGAAGCCTACAAGATAGCCGATGAAGATGTAGAAGCGAACTTAAGAATGGGCCATTACGGAGCTGAGGTTCTCCCAGAAGGAAATATATTAACTCACTGCAATGCTGGAAGCTTGGCCACAGTTCACCTGGGAACCGTAGGATCCGTGGTTAGGGTTATGCACAAAGATGGGAGCCTTAAGCTGTTATGGCTGGATGAGACTAGGCCAGTTCTCCAAGGAGCGAGGCTCTCAGCTTGGGAGTACAGTTACGATGGACTGAATGTGAAGTTGATAGCTGATAATGCAGCAGCTTTCGTTATGCAACAGGGATTCGTAGATGCTATAATAGTGGGAGCAGACAGAATAGTGGCCAATGGTGACTTTGCAAATAAGATAGGGACGTACATGCTTGCTGTTCTTGCTAGAGAGCATGGAATACCATTCTTCGCCGTGGCCCCGCTATCCTCAATCGATATGGAGCTAAAGAGTGGAAAAGATATTCCAATAGAAGAGAGATCTCCAGAAGAAGTTCTAACATGTGGAGGATGCAGAATAGCCCCAGACGTTCCAGTTTATAACCCAGCGTTTGATGTAACACCTCATAAGTACCTTACAGGGATAATAACCGATAGAGGGGTGGTATGGCCCCCATTCAAGAGAAATCTGAAGAAATTATTCGAGGTGAATAAGAGTGGAGGAGACGAAGCAGTTTGAAGCAAAAATGCTTGAGCATATTTCTCGGATATTTCCTGGGGGAATAGATATTATAGAATATGAATCTCCCGAGCTTACTCCCTTTTTGTTTTATCTTATAGTCAAAAGACTAAAGGAGAGAAACTCGCCGATTATAATTCTAGATATACTGGATCAGCTCCACGTTATTCGAACCCTTCTAGAACTCTCGGGAATAAAACCAGAGATCATTGACGAGAGTGAAGTTATAAAATTAGGGGGCTTTCTGAAAACTGGAAAGGTGATAGAGAGGATCGACGTTCACAAGGATATTATGATATTGAGAGATAAGTTCCTAAGAACGATACAGGAGTTAACTAAAAACAGGGAACACGTGATACTCATAGGAATAGGAGCTGAAAAGATGGTAAGAATATATGAGAGAGATCCAATGGAATTTGAATACTTCTTCGCCTTAATAGGGAGGGCTATGCTTGGAGATAAGAGACTTTCAAGAATTATCTTCCTAAATAAATCTCTCCTAGATAAGAAGACGGTTATTGAACTAGAGGAACTCGCGAGCAGGGTATTTGAGATAAAGCTCATAGGAGAAGTGGGGATAGGGAGAGAGCTAGCATTTAGGATTAAGAAATCTCTACACTTCAATGAGTATGGGGAAGAGATAAGGATTAAAGTTCAGGATTTCCAAAAACATCTTCAATCAATTTAATTCCATTTTTGGAGTTATCAGTTCCTCCTTTTCTTTATAACCAAATTCTGTTTTAAACCTCCTTTCGAAGACTTTATATACCCGTTTCTAACGCTAAGCCCTCGCAACGGTGAGAAGGTTGAAGAAGCAAGAATTAATCGCGCTAAAATCACGGGAAAAGGCAAAGTACTCATCAAGTATTAAGAAAAGAGGGGAGTGGTTTTATCCATTCATCCTATTTAAAGTATTCTCCGGTGGTATGGCCCCACTAATTCCAAGCCTCATCGTAAATGAAGGAGGGGGCTCAACTGAAGTTGGATACGCAAGCGGATTTGGTAGTTTGGCCTCGATGGTAGGGGGTATGATCTGGGGGAGACTTAGCGATCGTCTAGGGAGAAGAAAAATCCTCATGATACTAGGAATCTTTGGAAGCTCCATCTCTGTATTGCTAATGGGAATTTCCCTCTCAATTAAATGGACAATAATTCTAAACATCTTCTACATGTTCTTCTTAGCCGCTACGATCCCACTACCATTATCCTTAATCTCAAGAGAATTTAGAAGGTACGAAATTAACAAAGCTATAGGAAGATTCAACGAACTTGGAGGATGGGGATGGGTAGTCGGATTGATACTTGGATTCACGTTAATAACCCTTGTCAACCCCAGGATCACCACCTTAACCCTGGGTTTGCTTGGAGTTTTATCTGCGGTCTTTATGAGAAGCAAGATAAAGGAGGTACCGATCCACATCAAAGGAATTAAGATCAACGGTACCCCCTCCATCTTTACATTTCATCCGAGGAGGGTATCATTAACGAGACCCCAAGTCCAAGATGGGATGCTAAAAACGATGTTTGTTTCATCCTTTTTATTCTGGCTGGGATCAATGCTCGTGCTTACCCAGTACCCTATAATTGCTAAAAGTAAAGGCTTTGATGGGAAAGCCCTGTATTTAGTGAGCATCTCAAGCTCAGTAACCTCGGCCCTAATGTACCAGAGGGTTGCGAACTCGATAATTGGGAGTGGAATGCTAAACTATGTCGAGGGTTTAATCTTGAGGGGCCTTGGATTGATGGGTCTGCTGTTTTCAACCCTCCTTCCCTCCAATATGTTCCTCCCCGCATCCATGTTAATGTACTCAATTTTAGGATACAGCTGGGCCATAGTGAGCATCTCAACTTCCTCGATAATCTCCTCCAGAACCCCAGAGAATAAAAGGGGAAGAATATTTGGCTCGTACAATTTTATTTGTTCCAGCGGAGCGATAATTGGAAGCTTAGGAAGTGGCTACCTTATAAATAAAATGGGAATTCAAGTGGACTTTATGATTGGGCTTTGGCTTATATTACCTGGAATATACATGAGCTCAAAAATTTTAAGAAGGGAGGGTCAGCCTCTAAACTTTGGCCTTTTGCTAAGGAGAAGTGGCAAAGGTCTTGGCTTGTAGGGGAACCCTTCTACCTTTTCTTTTATCTCCTTTATCAGCTCTTCTAATCTCGTCTCATACTGCTTTCCATCTTCCCTTCTTCTTACAGTTATCGTTCCACTTTCCTTCTCCTTGGCACCAACGACAACTATGTAGGGAATCCACTCCTTCTCGGCCCTTCTTATCTTCTTGTTCAACCTTTCATCCTCGTCATCAACGTCAACCCTAATCCTAGCCCCCTCAAGCTTACCCGCTATGTAAAGGGCATAGTCTAGGTATTCCTCACTAACTGGAATTACCCTAACCTGAATCGGACTGAGCCAAAGAGGAAGCATGGGCTTCTTTCCTTCCTGCATTAACTTAGCTTGCTTTTCAAGTATAGCGTACATAACCCTCTCGATAGCTCCGCTCGGAGAGCAGTGAAGGATTAGGGGATACTTTTCCTCACCGTTCTCATCATAGTACTTAATCCCAAACCTTTCAGCGTTCTCAACGTCAATCTGTACCGTGCTTAAGGCCGCTGCTTTGTCGAGGTTGTCAACGAAGTTGAATTCGAACTTGAGTATGAAGTAGAAGAATCTCTGCTTCCACATTTCAATTAGCACAGGTTTTCCAATTATTTTAACTAATTCAACTATGAAATCTCTGTTCTCCTTCCAGAAGTCTTCGGTGAACCTTATAGCTACTTCATAATCCTCTGGAGTCAGTCCAACTCCTTTAAGAACCTCCATACTAAGCTTGAACTGCTTCTTAAACTCATCCTTAGCCTGCTCAAGATCCTTAGCAAGTGTATGCATGTCGGGCATTGTGAAGGCCCTAAGCCTCCTCAGCCCAGAGAGTTCTCCCCTCTTCTCTCTTCTAAAGGAGTACCTAGTTAGTTCATACATTCTTAGTGGTAGATGCCTGTAACTTATGACCGCATCCTTACTTATAAGGAACTGTCCAAAACATGCTGCAAACCTTAGGAAGTACTTTTTATCTCCACTCAGCACTATATATTGCCTTGCAGGGAACCTGTTGAGGTATTTCTCTAGGGCCGGGTGCTCAAAGTCATACATAACGGGAGTCTCAACTTCCATAGCTCCATACTCTATTACTTTCTCGGTCACATACTGCTCCAAAAGGGATTTGATCAACCTTCCCTTTGGATAGTACCTTAAATTTCCTGGGTCGCTCCCTGGTTCGTAATCAACGAGCTCGTGCTCCAGCATTAATTTCACATGTGGTGGTTCTTTTTCAGCAATCCTGCTCTTGCTTATCTCATAATTAGCGAATTTCCTCAAGTTTTCATAGCCAGTGAAGTCGAACTTGTCAACCTCGATCAATTCTCCCTCCGGGGTTAAGATGTACCAGTAGCTGACCAACTCAGTCTCTTCCTTCTTCAGGGCCTCTGGAACTTCCTCCTCCTTCGCTCCCTCTGGAATTATCGTCCTGCTGAGCTCAGCTAGCGGATGACCTTTACAGCTTATCTTAAAGGCCTTATAATAACCGAAGGGTGCTTTTCCAACGTTATACCCCTTTTCTTTTAAGCCCTCATAGACCTTCCTGAGGATCTCCTGGGCTACTGAAGGTTTTGCAAGTTCACTGCTTAAGTGGGCAAATGGATAAACGAAGACATTCTCGGCCTTTACTTGGCTCGCGACGTTTATTATTTCCTCAACGGCCTTACTTACAACTTCTTCAGGATTAGTCTCATCAACCTTCTCAACGCTTATAAAAGCGACTAGAACTTCATCCATCCTACCCTTCTTCTCTTCTTCACTTATCGGCTCGGGGTTCTTTATGGCCTTATCCTTAACCTCGTACTCGATGTAGTCACTATGGATAAGTAGTATCCTCATCCTACCACCTTCCTTAACCTAAAACAAGCATCGTTTAAATACCTTTCTTATAGAACCAATCGGCCGCCCTAGGATATTCAAATAATTCCTCAGGTTTGAAGAATAGACTTATTTCCCTCTCAGCGCTCTCCTTGGAGTCACTGGCATGTATAACGTTACATATAGCATCGCTGACCTCAAGACCAAAATCCCCTCTTATCGTTCCAGGTGCAGCATCCTTTGGATCCGTTGCTCCGGCCATTTTTCTCACAACTTCCACGGCATACCTTCCCTCGAGTACCATAACTACAACAGGGGTTTTTGTTATGTAATCGATTAAGGCCTTGAAGAAGGGCTTCTCCCTGTGCTCTTCATAATGTTTCTCAGCTAGCTCCCTGTCGATCCATATCATCTTCATTCCTACAATCTTGAGGCCTTTTTTCTCAAATCTACTTATTATTTCACCTATAAGGCCCCTAACGACGGCATCAGGCTTTATAATTACCAGGGTTCTTTCAGTTTCACTCATCTGAAACACCCCTATTATCTTCCCCTTGAAGGTTTAAGTAAGTTCCTAACCTTCCATAATAAGAATACCCCTCCAGTAAAGATCCCGGCAAGAACAAAGGGAGTCTTTGAGGGTAGGGGTAATCCCCTGTGCCACCTATAAAGGAGGTAGTTCTGATAAAGAAAAGCATAAGTAAACCAGGAGATAAAGACCACCTCTAACGCTAAGATTATTGCATCGCTGACCTTACTCATTTAACCTCTCCCTCCAAAATCTCCTAAGCTTAATCCTTAGGGTGGGTAATGTTACGGGAATCATGGTTTCTACCATCCAGTCGGGGAGGTCTTTCTTAACGTTTTTCCATAGGACTCTGTAGTCTAAGATCACTATACTACCCTTTTCATTTTCAGACCTATGAACCCTACCTGCAGCTTGAGCTAGCTTTCTATGGGCTGGTAGGATATATCCATAATACCTCCCTTTCCCAGGAAATTTCTTTTCAAAGTACCTTGTCTGAGCTTGAACCCTGGGAGTTGGCCTTGCATAAGGGATCCCAACCAAGATGACTCCATTCATTTCATCCCCCGAATAGTCCTGACCTTCACTGTTCCTCCCTCCCATAACACCAAATAGTACCGCACCTTTTCCTTTAGATTCTTCCTTGAATTCCCTAATCATCTCATCGTTTTCCCTGGAAGGAGCATCTTTTTTCTCTATGAAGACTTTCTTTCCGACTTCTTCCTCAATCTTTATGTGAACATTAGTACTTAGAACTCCCTCAAGAACCTCATAGGAAGCCGTAAATACTCCAACATTTTTTGGAGTATTTTTGACGGCTTCAAATATGTATTCCGCGATCCTTTTATACAGAGGAGGACTTCTCTCTATCCCTCTGGTTGATACATCTCTCGCCACAAGGACGATAGCATTTTCCCTCTTTACAATTCTGGGAAACTTCTTTAGTCTAGCATTAACACCAATTATATCCCTAAATGCCTCTAGGGGGCTGAGAGTTCCGGACATAAATATTGCAGAGTGAACCTCCTCAAGGAAGTCAAGGGCAACGGAAGGATCGAGGGCCACTAACTCCAAGGCTAAGCCTTTTTCTTTTGTGAATAGGTGTAAGTAGTCTTCCCTATCTCGAAGGGAAAGCCAATTCCACAGAAACTCTCCAACTCTTCCAACGTAACTCCTAGGAGGAAGATTCCTTTCTATTCTATCCTCCCTAATGGCATCACCAACCTCGATCATATCCTCTAGCATCATTCCAATATCTCTTCCCCTCCACCCCAGGATGGAAGCTGGGTGAAGAAACACCTCCTCTGGCCTTATGGGGATCTCTTCACTTTCATAGTTCTCTAACTTTTCTTTATATAAGATTTCTAGACCCCTTAGTAATATCGAGAGGAAGTTTTCGATATCTTTTTCCCCGTACTCTTCGGCTTCTTTAATGGCCCTTTCTATACTTCTCACGCTTAATCTATCGCTAAGTGCAGAAATAGCCTGATCGGGCAAGTTGTGAGCTTCATCGAATATCACTATCAAATCTGAATAATCAACACCTAGGTTTTCCAAGAATGCCTGCCTTATTGGGGGGCTTATCATGTATAAGTAACTAGCCACAACGACGTTGGCTTTCTCACCAACCTTCTTTGTAATCTCATAAGGACAGAGCTCAAGTAATTCGCTATACTCAATAACTTCACGAGGAAAGGGGGGAAAGCTTAAGAAGAATTTTACAATTTCATCAACCCTATCCCTCTTCTCCTTTAAGTTTTCATAATACTTGCACTTTCCAAGCTTTCTTAGACTCTTACACACTATCATACTAGTGTAAGCATCCTGGGCAAAGGTCTGAATATAGGCGTGAAGGCATAAATCTTTTCTACTCCTAAACTCTATTCCACTAACTTCGCTTTTCTCCCCGATCTTTCTGAGCTCCTCTATCACCCTATCCATCTGCTTATGAGTTCTAGCTAAATACACTACTTTATAGCCCAGCGAGATAGCATAGGGAAGCACCCCAGCTAAAACGCTTATTGTCTTTCCAAATCCAGTTGGAGCCTCAACAATAAGGTTCTCTCCTCTTTTTACGGCTTCCTTAACTATTTCGATAAATTCCCTCTGATTCGGCCTGAACTTTTCATATGGGAAGTACTGAAGCTCCTCCATTTCTCTCGGAGTTTTTAATTAAATTCCAAGGCTAAAAACCTACCGATTACTATTCGACCAGAGATATTATATGGTGAGATAATGCACTATGAAGAAGTTGAAATTCTCCTCAGGAGGTCAAAAGACTATACACATCTTGCAAACGTTGCTTTTAAAGAAGGAAAGTATGACATAGCAATTTTTCTTGCAGAGCAAAGGCTTCAGCTTTATCTAAAGGCCCTTCTCATTAAATATGCTGATCTAAGATTGAAGACTTACTCAATATGAGTATTGGGAAGGTATTTGAGATGAAAGATAGAAGTCCAATCGAGTAATGCTTCGAAGATGCATGTGTTGATGTGGGATACGAAGCAAAGCTATACTCTCGTGAGGATGCAGAAGATATTATTGAATTTGCTAAAAGGGCAATAGCCTTTGTGGAGGAACTTGCAAATAAATTCGAGAGAAAAGGTGCTTGAAACAGCTATTGAACGGGGAAGAAAGAGATGCCTTATGATAAAAAGCTATCATTTTTATCTACTATCAATAAGGAGAGCCTGTGAGAAAGTTTTTGATAGTTGTGAGGTCTGCGTATTTGGGAGTGTACTAACAGGAAAGTTCACATTAGAAAGTGACGTTGATCTACTGATAAAAGTTCCTAACCCTCCGAAAAGCTTACAGGAGAGGGCCAAAGTCGAAGCCAAAATAGAGGAACTCGCAGGTTTGCCGGACTATCATCCCTTTAAGTTCCACATAGTTGATGAGGAAGGCTTCAAATGGTATGTGGAAAAGCTAAAGAGAGTAATGTAGCTATTTCTTTGCAATCCACAAGAGAAACACTCCTGCTAATATAAATGCTACTAAACTTGCTGCATAAGGTAGCGTCGGATGAATGCTAGCCAGAGCTCCGGCCGTTATTGGCGTTATAAGTCCAAGAACTCTCTGGTAACTCGAAAGGGCTGCGTGGAATTCAGTTGTTCTCTCCTTTGGAATGAGCTTGAAGAGCCAAGAACGATAGAAGGGGAACCATAGAGCATTACCGAAGTCTCCAATAGCGTAAACAACTAATGCAAGCCAGAAAGGTGGGGCTAGGGCCATTACGAGAGCATAGAGAGCATTGAGAAACATTCCAAGGGATATTGCATAAAAACCCTTCTCCTTAGGAACACGCTCACTCACATAAGTACCAGCTATCCTCATCACGCTACACGCGACCGCTATGAGCGTTATCTCGAAGATTGTCTTTTTCAACACGAACACGACGTAGTTTATAAGGATAAACTCCGGTGCAAGCCCCCAAGCAAGGGTTAAGAGAGTCTCAAACACAAGTAAACGTTTAAATTCTCCAACTTTGAATGTAAAACCTTCAGGGTTTATCCTCTCCTCCTTGCCTACAGGAGGTAGAAAGAGCCAAAGATACGTGACAGTTACAACTGAGAAAAGGCCAAAAAAGAGGAAGGTTAAGCGGTAGTGCTCCGGCTTATTATAGACATACCCAAGGAGATAGCCCATTATGGGAAAGCTCACGAGGGTTGCTATTTCTGGAAGGCGAAGATGCCAGGCGAATATCTCCTCATACTTATCCTCGGGATAAATTATCTGCTCATAAGCTTGATAAAGGGGATAAAGAAGAGTTGATAGCTTTTCCACAATTCTGCCTGCAAAAAGCATTAGAGGTGCAATCGCACCTTTTGCAAGGCCGTACATAACATAGGCTACACCATCAAGTACATCAATTGTTATTAGCCCTTTCTTGATATCCCAGTTGTTGAATAACCTGCCAAAAATGTAGGTGAGGGGTATTGACGCTATGTTAATCGCCGTGAAGAACGCCCCAACCTCTAAAACGGAATAACCAGTTTTCATGAGGTAAAGGGGAAAGAGCGTCCACACTATAAGCCCAGGAGCTATCAGGGTGTGGTAGAGCATGTAAGCCTTGGCTTCCCTGGGAATCTCGTTCCAGCGCATAAAGATCACTCTCGTGTGGAAAAACCTTTAAATAATTTTTGACTGAGAGTAATAGATTAATTTATCAGGAACTTTTTGAGGCATTTGAAAGGTCGCGACGCCTCAAAATAACGGCCGACAAGAACGACATCTCATCTCCTGGAGGGAAGGTAAAGTTAAAATCTTGAGTTTTATGTCTTTGGATCTATTTCAGGAAAAAGGTTCAGGTAGGTGTTCCCATTACCTATTAAAAACACTATACAACAACTCTCCATAAGCTGAAGAAAAAATTATTTATGAATTAATAAAGCCAATGCTCTTACATTAGACTCCTAACTTCTTTCTAAAAACGAAAACATTCGGTTCCTTAGCATTGTCCCATATATGGACTCCTATCCTCCTAAAAACTGGAAGAACTGGTTTTACTGAACTAGGTAACATAAGTGAAAACTCCTCTCTATTCTTTTCTTTTGCAACCCATGCCATTGCCGGTAGAAGTACCCTCAGGACGGCAGGGCCAGGTTCAAGGGGAGTAAATGTAGTCCCATTTTTTGGTCCCAGGAAGTGTAGACCGTTGTACTCATAAACTTCGGCATTCCTTCTTATCCACTCCAAGGCTTCCTCACTCCTTTTTATGAATCTCCACCCAACCGGAATGATGCCTAAAGTTAGATCCTCAATTCTTGGTTCTATCCTTGTTGGCTCCTCAGCTTCAAAATCGCTAACCCTTACGCTAGCAACAAAGAACCGTGCTTTAACCCAGAAACCATCCTTTTCTGCCATGGCTATTGTCTTTTTGTTAAGGAAGTAAGTAGAGAACTCAAGGGCTTCTATTTTACCCTCATTTGCTAGTACCATCCCTTTCTCTACAATAAAGTCGTGAAGCATTTTACCAAATCCTCTACCATGGTAGTTGGGATGTACTCTAAGTCCCTCCATCCATCCAACTCTATTGGGAAGAAAAGTCAATTTGACAGTGCCAATGACCTTCCCATTAAGCTCGAGAACGTAGAAGTTTCCATCCTTAATCCATTCGTCAAATACGCAGGCAAGGTAGTCCTCACCATCCCAGGTGAGGCGAGCTATTTCCTCGATAGAGGGTTTATCCTGGGGTTTAGCCTCGCGGATTATGGGTTTCATCATGGTTCACCTGATAGTATGTTGGAGGCTTTGAGATTTATGCTTTTGTCTCTAAAAATATCCAAGAGGGCTGGAATTAAAGCCTTTAAGGGCTTATTGTAATTTTTATTTTCTTGTTTATATCTCCCCTACTTTCTTCGCCTTCAACTTTTAACACAACTTAAAGGTCGGAAATATAAGCAGAGGGAGTACTCCATCTTCATAGAGGCATCCAATGAGGTTAAAGATCTATTTCCTCTTAAGTCTAAAGTATTTTCCAATAGATGGGGAATCCCGTGGAGTAAGGTATTCTACAAATTTTGAGCATTCCTGCGTCCAAGATATCTGCTCATACCCGGCTAGCATCGATTACATTTAGTACATAAGACTAATCCCTAGATCTTTTTTTAATTCCAAAGGAGATTAGTGAATAAAAGAGATTTTTGAAGAGCATCCAAAGCATTACTTAAGCACTTCGTCATAAAATTAATTTTCTAATGAATCATGACAAACATGCACAGCAATGAGAGTGGGTAGTGGAAGAACTAACTTGGAGAGTTATATAGCAATATTACCACTCTATCAAACCCCATCACCTGGGAATACTCAACATAAAAGCGGGTGTTATCCTTCTTAAACATCTTCCCAGTCGCATTTACTGGAGTGATGTCTTTCCAGCTCTTTGCTAATGCTTTAATAATCTCAAGGTACACTTCCCTCCCGCAACCTTTGGGGTAAACATAAATTGCCACATTCAGGTTTGGCTTCACGCTTCCTTCAAGTTTGGCCATGTAACCCCCTATCTTTACTCCTACTCCAGCTGTCCAGTTCTCTTCCTTGACTTGAATATCTTCCTCTAACATAGTTGATATATTTTTCTCAAGCAATGTGTAAAAGATGACTTTTTCTGGCGAAGGCCCATAGTACAAAGGAGTCACAGCCTCTGCAAAATTTGTTACATCCTCACGCCCTCCTCGAGCAACAACAAGTATGTATGCATCCCCCATGAATTTACAATTAACGTAATATCCCTTCTTGTCTTTTACCCATATGTTATTTTTGTAGATGCTAAATCCTCTCTGCTCTAATTCATTGGTTATTCTGTTTTTCTCTTTCTCGCATGAATCGGATGAATAGTAAGTGTAAAGTCCAAACTCAGTTTCATTAGCCTTTCCACTGAATTTTTTCAAATAATTATGAGGTGAAACAATGTTGAGTGGTGCCTCTTCCACTTTGTATAGGTATCTCGCTCCCTCAAGAAAAATCCTTAGGGCTTCAGAACCATTTGAATAGTTGCAGTGTGGGGATAAGCTTACGTTAAGGTTGATTTGGGATGTATGGAGTTTGTATGCATATCCAAATATTGCCAAAATAACAAGTAGAAGGAGAATAATTACTTTTCTCATTTGACATCACCAAGTTTATGTTGTTATTATCTTTATGATATCTGCACCTTGCAAAGCCAGCTGTGGAGGGATTTCCCTATTCTCCATAGCAGTTGTATTTCCTAAATATCTAAAAACAAATATACAAAGCATTAGTATTGATAATTTTTTAATCAATTTTTATGATTTATAATTTACCTATAGTTATAATATTGTAAAATATTTAAAATTTTTGCTATTAAATCAACGTAAATACTTTACTTTGTTCTAATTGTTAAGTTATCCTAAGAGCCACTTCCATAAGGGGACAAATCTAACTCTTTTTCCTTTGTAAACCTCAGTTCCTTCATAATCCCATGTTACAACCGTTAAATTGTTACACTTTAAAAGTCTAGAAGCTCTTAAAAGTGCCTCTACTTCTCGCTGCTTTGTCTCGATGTCCTCGATACTATAACTTACCTGGATCAGTTCTTTTACTTTAAATCCTGTTAAGACGACAAAATCTACTTCTCCTTTAGAATCCATCCAGTATCTGATTTCAAGCCTTGGTTCTTGATAGTACTTCCTTCTTAGGAGTTCAAGGGCTACAATGTTCTCAATTCGATGACCTATGTCTTTAACCCCTAGAACTGTTGGAAAACCGACATCTGCAACGTAGAGCTTTGGAATGCTCCTTAAGGACTCGACTTCACTAAAGTGAAGTCGTCTTACTGGAATAATGAAACCTATATCCTCGAGGTAAGAGAAGTACTCGTAGATTTTACTTTTACTAAGGTTCAAGCCAAGAGAGGATAACATGTTATGGAGTTTTCTTATTGAACTTCTTCTTGCAAAGTTCCTTGTTATGACTCGTATAAGGCCCTTCATTGCATGGATTTTTTCAATTCCATATCTCTCAATAAGATCCTTATAGATTATTAAGTCAAGATATTCCTGGAGTGTTTTTATCTTGAGTAGTGGAGGATAGTCCACTATCTCAGGAAAACCTCCGTATTCGACGTATTCTTCTAAGTAACGTTTTATTTTGCCCCTTTCAGCTTCAATAAGGGGTTCTTTAAATTTTGAACCTTTAAAAGTAAGGAACTCTCGGAAGGATAACGGGAAAAGCCTAAAGCTTAAACTTCTGCCTCTAAGTGCTGTTGCTATCTCCTTCGAGAGAAGGTTTGAGGAAGAACCAGTAATAAAGATTCTAGCATTTTTTCTCTCTAAGATCCTCCTTACAAATTTCTCCCAACTAGGAACATTTTGAACTTCATCAAAAAACAGATACATAAGGGAAGCATCTGGATTATATTTATAGTATAGCTCAACAATTTTTGAGAGGTCTTTTCCCGTTATATCTTCAAGTCTTTCATCTTCAAAATTAATGTAAAACAACCTTTCTATGGGCAATCCTTCTTTCATAAGTTTCAGCATTGTTTGATATAGAAGATATGTCTTTCCCGTTCTTCTGAGTCCATAAACAACTATTGCCTGACTTAAATTCGTTGGAAGTTTTAATTCCCGAATTCTAACTTCTGGAATACCAAGTTTATGAAATTCCACTATTACCTCTTCGAGGTTCATGCGTTCACCATTTGTACTATTATAGTAGGACATATTTTAAATTTTTGTATCATCAAGGTAAAACATTTGGATATCATATACTCATTAAGAAAAGAGTTAAAACTATTGTTCATACAAATGTCATAGAAATGAGAGAGGAAGCTAGACTACTGTGGGAACAGGCACTAGAGGATCTAAAAACTGCCGAAGTTCTAATTGAAGTTAAAAGATACTATGCAAGCGTATTCTTTTCTCAACAAGCTGCTGAGAAGGCCTTAAAAGCCCTGTATATTGAAGTGAAGAGAGAATTTCCTCCCAAAACTCATAGCTTATTGAGACTATCAAATGAACTAGGAATCAAGGACGAGGAGATAATCGATGCAGTTTTGGACTTGAATCCTGAATATATAGTTACCAGGTATCCCGATGCTGCAAATGAAGTTCCAGCAAAGATTTACAATGAGAGAATAGCCGTTGAACATCTCGAAAAAGCTAAGAAGGTGATTGAGTTTTGCAGACAGAAGCTTGGACTTTGAGAATCGTGAGAGCTATAAGGAAACGTTATCCAGATGCGAAAATAATATTTTTTGGTTCTCGAGTTAGAGGAGATTACCTTAAAGACAGTGATTATGATATTATTGTTGTGTCTGAAGCCTTTAGAGGGAAACATTTTACTGAAAGATCAAGTGAGATCTTGAGAGTTTTGTGGAACGATGGTATCATAGGAGATTTTGAAGTGCTATGCTACACTCCAGAGGAGTTTGAGAGAAAGAAGAGGGCTTATGGAATAGTTAGGAAAGCAGTAGAAGAAGGAATTATTGTTTAAACACTGTTGTTTCATAGAAACTTCAAACGGAATCTTCTTTATGAGTTTGGGGTAGCTGATAACCTCATAGTACTCGGCTTTGGTTGAAGTGGAATAGTAATTTATGATCCCCCAAAGAGAAGTTCAAGGACTCTAAAGGCATAACCTTTGGTGGAGATTGCACCAGAAAACAACACGGAGGTATCAATGACTACTCTAAGCCGAGCTTCTTTAGTTTTCTTTCAATTCTCTCCCATTTTTTAAATTTCCTCCCCAGCTTCATAGTAGAGTTTAACAGCTTTCTCCTCGCTCATACGGGGTTTCTCTTTCTTCCACTCCACTATTATTTTTCTCACTTCGGCCTCCGTCATCCTCTTTCGACTCTTTTTGAGCTTCTCTCGGTTAGCCTTCCACTCGTAATATTCAATAAGCTCCTTTGGTGGAACTCAAATAGCTCTCGCAACCTTCTCAATGAGGAGTTTCACACCCTCAGAATCCTTCACATTTACAACCATGCCCAACACCTAAACGAGGATTTAGAGAAGATTATTAACTTTTCTTCCCCTTCTCTCTGAGTAACCAATCCCCTTAATGTCGTAGCGTTCTCCGTAACCATGCCTCCAACTGCCTTAAGTCGGAACTTATTGAAGAGTATAACGGCCATCCATTCTTGCAGCTTCATTCCCAATAATCCTGCTAAGACATTGATATTAGCAAACTCTTTATTCAAAGTAAATTCCTAAATGAAAGCTTTTCTGCAATTCGTGAGTTTTAAAAGAGTTTGGCGTAAAGTTTTTAAGGCCAACTTTAGGATACGTAAATGGTCTTAAGGTGGGCCGGTAGCTCAGCCTGGTATGAGCGCCGCCTTGGCAAGGCGGAGGCCCCGGGTTCAAATCCCGGCCGGTCCACCACAAATTTTGGGCGGGCCCGTGGTCTAGACTGGTTATGACGCCACCCTGACAAGGTGGAGGTCCGGGGTTCAAATCCCCGCGGGCCCACCAGATTTTCTTAGCAATTCAAAAACTTACTTTTCCTGGGAATTTTGTCTGCAACTTTCTTTGCAAAGTCTATGGAAACTTATTATTCCTCCAATTGTTGGGGCAATTCTAACAGAGAGAGTTATGGGTATATTTATTGAGTTTGGAAAGCCAAGTGATATAGATACTTTCTGAGAAGCTCCTAACCGATATAGTCTTCAACTTCCGTGTTTCCATGTTCAGAATAAGTCAACTTTTTGTAAACTCCGAGGTATACAACACCTCCACTACCCGTGCCTGGGTCTATGTATGTTGAATTTATAATTTCACCTATTGCGCTTACTGTTCCACTTATCAGTAAGAATTTCTGTATAAAAAGTAAAAGGATAAAAAAGTTATCCAGTAAAGTAATCTGGTTCCCTTCCTACGGACTCTCCACTAACCCTCTTTCTTGCCTCTTCAAATTGTCTATAGTATTCCATCATATACTTGCTAACACTCGGTTTGACTTTCTTCAACGCTTCTTCAAAATCCTTTCTTGTGACTACCAATTTATTGAGGAACTCTTCACTTTCCTCCTCCAATTTCTCCTTTGGCACGCTCTTAACAACCCTCCTCAGCGCGTTTAGGGCTGCTTCTCTGCATACTGCTGCTATGTCTGCTCCTGTGTATCCTTCTGTTCTCCTTGCTAATTCTCTTAAATCAACGTCATCGGCTAATGGCATGCTTCTAGTGTGAACCTTGAAAATCTCAAACCTAGCCTCCTCATCAGGAGCAGGAACTAAAATAAGCCTATCAAAACGCCCAGGCCTCAACAAAGCAGGATCCAAAATATCAGGCCTATTAGTAGCAGCAATAACGACGACACCACTGTTCTCAACTAGTCCATCCATTTCCGTAAGCAACTGATTAATGATCCTATCAGTAACCTTTTCACCCTCAGAAGTTCCCCTAGCCGGAGCTATTGCATCAATCTCATCAATAAAGATTATTGCGGGTGCAGCTTGCCTTGCTTTCCTAAAGATTTCCCTAATTCTCTTCTCGCTTTCGCCAACCCACTTGCTTAATACTTCTGGGCCTCTAACGGCTATGAAGTTGGCTTCACTCTCAGTAGCAACGGCCTTAGCTAAGAGAGTCTTACCAGTCCCAGGAGGACCATACAACAAAACACCCTTAGGAGGAGTTATACCGAGTTTCTTAAACGCCTTGGGGTATTTTAGTGGCCATTCTACTGCTTCTCTTAGTTCTTGTTTTACTTCTTCTAATCCGCCTATGTCATCCCAGTGGACGTTTGGGACTTCGATGAGGACCTCCCTCAAAGCAGAAGGCTCAACCATCTTCAAAGCCTCATAGAAATCTCTCTTTGTAACCTTCAACTCTTCGAGAACCTCCCTTGGAATACTTTCGGCCTCTGGATTTATCTTACCCTCATTTATGAGCCTTCTAAGCACGACCATTGCTGCTTCTCTGGCTAGTGCTGCTAGGTCAGCGCCAACGAAACCATGAGTAACCTCAGCCAATTCCTCAAGCAACTTATCTATTAGCCTGTTTCTAACCTCTACATATACGTTCCCGTCCTCCTTGAGTATCTCCTTTATTTCATCCTCGCTGTTGGCCTTTGAAACCTTCTCGATTATCTTCTCAATCTTCTCCTTCTCAAACCTCTCATCCTTCTCCAAATCTTTGAGGACTTTTATTACTGCATCCTTCTCGAAGTCTGGTTCTATTGGCATTCCTCTTGTGTGGATTTGTAGTATTTCTTTTCTTCCTTGCTTGTCTGGCACTCCAACCTCAATCTCCCTATCAAAACGCCCAGGCCTCCTCAAAGCAGGATCCAAAGCATCAGGCCTATTAGTAGCCCCAATAACAATAACCTTACCCCTACCCTTCAAACCATCCATCAAAGTTAACAATTGAGAGACAACCCTCTTTTCTACCTCACCAACAACCTCCTCCCTCTTCGGAGCTATTGCATCAATCTCGTCAATGAAGATTATTGCAGGAGCATTTTCCTCAGCTTCCTTAAATATCTCCCTTAATCTTTCTTCGCTTTCTCCGTAGTATTTGCTCATTATCTCTGGCCCGTTTATTGCGATAAAGTAAGCGTTAGCCTCATTAGCAACGGCCTTAGCTAAGAGAGTCTTACCAGTCCCAGGAGGACCATAAAGAAGAACACCCTTAGGAGGCTCAATACCCAGTCTTTCAAAGAGCTCAGGATGCTTTAGGGGTAGCTCGACCATTTCCCTTATCTTCTGTATTGCCTCCTTAAGGCCACCAATATCCTCATAGGTAACTTCCGGGATCTTCTCTTCCCTGACCTCAACGGCCTGAGGAAGAACCTCGACTTCGGTGTTATATGTTATCTGGACTATCCCTTTTGGAATGGTATTTACAACCATGAATTTAAGCTCTCCAAAGCCGACCGACATGGCCTCAAAGAATCCCCTGAAGATCTCATCGAATGGAGTTCCGCTAGAATAGTATAAATCCCCACGACCACTAGCAACTACGATGTCACCCTTAACTACAGGCCTCCCGAGAAGGTTATTCTTTATAATATCTCCAGGAATCTGGACTATAACTCCCTTCTGCGCAGGAGCAAGGACAACCTTTTTGGCCTCTTTAACTTGAGCTCTCCTAATGGTAACGTAATCTCCAATGCTAACTCCAGCGTTTTTTCTTATATAACCATCCATCCTTATTATGTCGAGCCCTTTATCATCCGGATGGGAGTTCGCAACGATAGCTGCTGTTACCCTCTCTCCCTCTATCTCAACTATATCCCCCGGCTCAACGCCTATCATCTTCTGATAGCGTCTATCAAATCTAACAATCCCCCTACCAACGTCACGCTTAAGGGCCTCAGCTACCCTAAGCTTGATCTCCTCCTTTTGAGGCTCACTCCTCCCGAGT
This sequence comes from Pyrococcus horikoshii OT3, assembly GCF_000011105.1. Classification (NCBI taxonomy): domain Archaea; kingdom Methanobacteriati; phylum Methanobacteriota; class Thermococci; order Thermococcales; family Thermococcaceae; genus Pyrococcus; species Pyrococcus horikoshii. Next base: position 610,115 of record NC_000961.1, on the reverse strand, counting down.
ATCATCTTTCCACCTCTCCTTTCTTTTTTGAATCTCAATGGCCTCCTCAATTGTGAGATTACCAAGGGCTACCTCTCTAGCGAGCTCGGATGATATGGTAATTTTACCCCCACTAAGTATTCTACTTCTGGCTTTAATGTTTTCTATCTCTCCTTTAGTAACTTTGTCTCCACGAACTAGTTCCCTTATCGTTGTTTCCCTACCTTCCCTAAGCCCTATATTTATCGAAGCTACTATATCCTGGATTGCCCATGCTTCAACTCCTCCAACCCTAGGGGTAGTACCCCTTTCATTAACTATTATGATTGGATAATCTTCACCAAGGATCTTTGCTAAGCTCTTAAGCATTAATACCCTGTGCCTCTTCGCACCGTGACCTATTTTTATCTTAGCCCCAGGATACTTCTCAAGGAGTTGCAGGATAACGTTGATATCTCTCGGACTCTTTAAATGATAAACTTCTAGAACCCTATTGTCTGCGACAACACTTACTCCCGGCCTTTCCCCTGGGTCTATTGCTATAAAGACGTTCTTGAACTTTGAGCGGCCCTCAAGCTTTAGAAGGAGTTCATCTATGAACGTTTCATCTCTAACTATTATCTTATTGGGGAAGCTAACCTTGTCAAAGTCTTTCTCAGACGTCAAAACTACCTCAACATCAAAGGGTATCTCATCACCTAATCTCAGGCTATAAAATGGAATCTTATTTTCTTTTAGCACCTTTGCAGCTATGTAATATACCCTAGGATCGCTAGTTACTATAGCCACTCGCATCATAGGAGAAAAGAAGGAGAAAGATTAAAAACCTCACTCCTCAGGCCTTGGGAGAATGGCCTCAACTCCAAGGACTTTCCACATGGCCTTTATTTGATTCCTGAGTTCTTCAATTGCTTCCGGTCTCTTGAAGAGGTGCTTGAATCTTCCCTGGTACTTGAGGTACTCCTCTATGGGTTTCTTGAACTCTATCCTTACAACCCTTCCTCCTTCCTTGTAAACCTTGGCCCCTCCTCCTGGGGGCTGTATCTTTATGTTCCATATATCTCCGTTTTCAATCTCAAAGAGTGGCCACATTCCGGTTTCAATAGCTAACCTAGCTATCTCAACTCCCTTCTCAAGTGGGGTTCTCCATCCTGTTGGACAGGTACAGTGAACTTGTATAAAGGCTGGACCGTCAACCTTAGCAGCTTTTTTAACTTTCTTCACTAGATCGAATGGATTACCAATGCTAGCAGTTGCAGCATAAGGTATCTGGTGGGCCGCAGCTATTAACGCAACCCACTTCTTTGGTCTATCCTCACCAATGGAATACTTTCCTGGGGGTGAAGTCGTTGTCCATGCTCCGTAGGGTGTTGATGAAGACCTCTGAATTCCAGTATTCATGTAAGCCTCATTATCGTACATGAGGTAAACGACGTTGTGGCCTCTCTCAAGCATTCCGGAAAGTGCCTGCAATCCTATATCTGCGGTACCTCCGTCTCCACCTATGGCTAGTATCTTACCCTTTATACCAAGCTTTTTCCATGCAGCTTCAACTCCAGAAGCTGCTGCAGCGGCATTTTCAAATGCAACATGAATCCATGGAACTTTCCAAGCGGTGTATGGGAATACAGCTGAGACGACTTCCATACAACCAGTGGCTTGAGCGATTGCGAATGCATTTGGATCACCATACTTCTCTTCCATAGCTTCGCTGAATGCTTTGGTTGCCAACTTTAGGGCTATAGCACATCCACAACCAGCACATGCAGCATGACCAGGAGCCCAATATTCACGAGTAGTAATGGGAGGCTTTCTAACGGCCATATTAATCACCTCACAATAATTCCTTCCTCAATCCGATCCAGTGAATTGGCTTCTCAACTTCACCCTTCTCAAGGGCCTCTTCTGCAATCCTTAGTGCATCGTCTAACTGGCCGAAGGTGACATCCCTTCCACCAAGGCCAGCTATGAAGTCCAGCATTAGTGGCCTCTCGCTTTCATTTACTAAAGCCGCGGAGGCATCTATGAAGACTGCACCGTAGAGACCTATGCTTATATCCTTCTCTATGAATCCAAGAACCTTCGCCTTCTTAGCGAGGGCCCTTATTTCCTCAACTGGGAAGGGCCTGTAAACTGTCATTTTAGCTGCTCCAACCTTGTATCCCTCTTCCCTCTTCTTATCTACCCAGTCTTTAAGGGTTCCGGCTAGTGAACCCATTGTGACGAAAATTATCTCGGCATCATCAGTTTTGTATTCCTCTATCTTCTGGTACTTCCTTCCGAACCTCTTCTCGAACTCTGCAAAGGCCTCATCTATTACCTTCCTAGCCTTCTCCATAGCATCCCAGACTAGGTATTTGGCCTCCATATAGTGGGCCGGGAAGGCTAGTGTACCCTGGGTTATGGGCCTCTTTGGATCAAGGTATGCATGCTTGGGCTCATATTCTCCCAGGAATTCATCTACGACTTCCTGATCTGGAATCTCAACCGGCTCGACGGTGTGCGTTAGGATGAATGCATCAAAGCCTACCATTGCTGGAAGGAGAACTCTTTCATCCTCGGCAACCTTATAGGCTAGGAGGATTAAGTCTAAGGCCTCTTGGTTGTTCTCAGCATAGAATTGGATCCAACCGGTATCTCTCTGACTTATTGAGTCCTGCCAGTCGTTCCAAATGTTAATTGGAGCACTTAACGATCTGTTACCAATTGCCATTACGATAGGTAACCTCATTCCAGCCGCTATGAATAGGACTTCATGCATAAGGGCTAAACCTTGAGAAGCTGTAGCCGTGAAGGTTCTAACTCCAGCCGCACTAGCCCCCACCACTGCGGAGATTGCTGAGTGTTCACTTTCAACCTTTATGAATTCAGCATCGAGTTCTCCATTTGCGACGAATTCACTAATCTTTTCGGGAACTAGAGTTGATGGTGTAATTGGGAATGCAGCTATTACCTTAGGCTTTGCAAGCTTAGCCGCCCATGCGGCGGCCTCGTTAGCCTTCATAACAGTTCTAATTGGCATAAAAAACACCCCCTTTCACTTAACTTCCCTAACCATTTCAATTGCTTTTGTTGGACACTCATTTGCACATATACCACAACCCTTACAATAATCATAGTCGAAGACTGGGTAACCCTCCTCGTCTAGGTATATTGCCGGTTCAGGACAATATATGTAGCATAGGAAGCATCTTACACATTTGTCCTTATGGAATTCCGGCTTGAAGACTCTCCAAGAGCCTGTCTTGTTAATTACGCTACTTCCTGGGATGTAGGCTATTGCTCCAGGAGTCATTTTTTCCGTTAATTCTTTTTGCGCCCTCTCAATATCGGCTTTAAATGGGCTTTCGGCCATATCCATCACCTCTCAAAAAGGGTAATAAATTCAACCAAATACCTCAGCAAGCTTCTTTAACCTTTCCCATTCTTCGAGCACCCACTTTTGTAGAGCTTCAACATCCTCCTTTGTCATGTACTTAAACCTACCCTGGAGCTTAAGGAACTCTTCAATTGGTTTAGGTTCTTTCTTTGGATTCGGCATGTTTATCTTATATTTCCCGTTTTCATACTCAAAGAGTGGGAAGTAAGCTGTTTGAACAGCTAACCTAGCTATCTCTATTGACTTATCAGTTGGGGCCCTCCAACCGGTGGGACATGGAGCAAAGAGCTGAATAAAGCTCGGCCCAGGGATCTTTTGGGCCTTCTTCAACTTCCTTATGAAGTCTTCGGGATATGCAACGCTTGCAGTCGCTGCATATGGAATCCTATGGGCTATTACAATATCAATAACCTTTTTCTTGTGCCTCTTCTCAAGGAGATGTCTCTTTCCTCCTGGGGTATTAGTAGTCCATGCTCCGTAGGGTGTTGATGAAGACCTCTGAATTCCAGTATTCATGTAAGCCTCATTATCATACATTATGTAGACCGCATCATGGCCTCTTTCAATGAAGCCACTTAAAGCTTGCAATCCTATATCTGCGGTACCTCCATCACCAGCCCATCCAACGACCATTATTCCGTCTTCTCCTTTAACCTTGTATCCCAAAGCTTTTAATCCTGCCTCAATTCCACTAATGACTGCTCCCGTTGTTGCAAATGCTGTGTGGAATAAGTTAGCGTTCAAAGCCGAGTATGGCCAGGGGCCGGCAATTATTGTTGAACAACATGCAGGAATTACAACGATAGTTTTCCTTCCATACGCCTTTAACACATACCTTAAACCAAGAGATGCACCGCATCCTTGACATGCAGTATGTCCAGCAAAGAAATTCTCTTCAAATGGAATTGTAAGTCTCTTCTTAACTTCTTCTGGAATTTCCATAATTCTCACCTCTTAAGGTGATACCATTCAATTTCTTTATCGAGCTTTCCAGATTCAACAACCTTCTTCATATCCTCGGCTATGGCCTTAACATCCCTAACCGTGAAGTCTCTTCCTCCAAGTCCAACTATGTAATCCTTCATTATCGGCCTTACCCCCGTATTGTACAATGCCCCCTTGGCTTCCGTGAATAGGATCCCCTCCTGTCCAAAGGAGAAGTTTCTATCAAGAACTGCTATCCCCTTAACGCTCTCAGCGATCTCTAGTAGCTCTTCCTTGGGGAATGGCCTGAACCACCTAACCTTTGCATAACCAACCTTGTAACCTTCCTTTCTGAGTAGGTCAACAGCTTCTTTCACGGTTCCCATTAGGGAACCCATTCCCATGAACACGAAATCCGCATCTTCTATGTAGCCCGTTTCTATCATCTTGCTGTAATCCCTTCCAAAGCGCTCCCCGAATTCCTTTCCCACGGATTTAATAACTTTTTTAGCTTCTTCATGAGCTTTTGCTATCTTATACCTGAACTCATAATAATCTGCAGGAGTGGCCAAGGCTCCAACAGCTATTGGATTCTCGAAGTCAGTTAGCGTATAGAGTGGCTTCCTTGGAGGTAAGAACTCGTCAACAAGCTCCTGGGGGATCATGTTAACTACTTCGTAAGTGTGGCTTAGGATAAAGGCACTTTCAATGATCATTGTTGGAATGTTAACGGTTTCAGCAACCTTGTATGCCATCAAGACACCATCGTAAACCTCTTGATTGTTTTCAGCATAGAATTGCATCCAGCCGGTGTCTCTTTGTGATAGGCTATCAGTCTGGTCATCCCAAACGCTCCAGGGGGGAGCCATGGCTCTATTAACGTTGACCATCACGATAGGTAGCCTGGAACCAGCGGCCCAGTGAAGCATCTCATGCATAAGCGCTAAACCTTGGGCCGAGGTAGCCGTGAATACTCTAGCCCCCGTCGCGGAAGCTCCTATACAGGCGGCCATTGCTGAATGTTCACTCTCTACTGGGATATATTGAATATCAGCTTCACCATTAGCTATGAATTCAGCTATCTTCTCTATTATACTCGTTTGAGGCGTGATTGGATAAGCGGCAACGACTTGAACTCTAGCATGTAAAGCTGCATATGCAGCAGCGTAATTTCCACTAACAACTTTTTTAATCGGATTATACTCCATACGATTCACCTCACTTCTCCTCTCTAACCATGGTTATCGCCTTAGTAGGACACTCATTTGCGCATATACCACAACCCTTACAGTAATCGTAATCTATTGCAACAAAACCATCCTCCTTTATATAAATAGCAGGCTCTGGACAGTATTTCCAGCAAATATAGCATTTAACACACTTTGATTCATCAATAACAGGCATAAAAGTTCTCCAGTCTCCAGTAAAGTTTACTAAAGTTATTCCCAAGCTTACTGGAGCTTCAGGATACTCATCAACTGACTTAGGAGTTATTGGCTTTGCTTCTTCTTTGGCCTTTCCAAACAGCGTATTCATAGGTATCCCTCCATATAAAAAGGTTTAAGAAAATCAAACTTCAAATATCTCAGTCTTCTCAAAGGCTTCCCTTGCAGCTTTTGCATTCTTCTCCCCAAGTTCTCCAGAGAACGTGTCTTTAATGGCCTTTTCGACGCTTTCAATGTTCACCAGGCCCGTGGCTTTTGCCACTGCACCAAGAATAGCGGTATTCGTAATTGGGAGCCCTAGGGTTTCAAGGGCTATTGTCGTTGCATCTACGAGTGCTAACTTCTTTGGCTTCTTCTTAAGCTTTTCAAGGATTTCATCCTTGCTCTTTTCTGTGTTTATTATAACGATTCCTTCCTCTTTAAGACCAGCGGTTACATCCACAGTCTCAAGAAGTGATGGGTCTAAGACTACAACTATGTCAGGTTCATAAATTTGGGTCTTTATCCTTATGGGCTTCTCATCGATCCTTGTAAATGCAGTGACTGGAGCACCTCTCCTTTCAACACCAAAGAATGGAAACGCTTGAACGTACTTTCCTTCTAAGAATGCTGCTTCTGCAAGGATGTTTGCAGCGGTAACAGCACCCTGTCCACCTCTACCATGAAAACGAATCTCTATCATCTTTTTTGCCCCCTTAAGCTTTCAATTAATCTGAGTTCAATCTAGAGTTTTTAAGTTAGATTTATGTAGTTTTCGGTGGAGGTACTAAGACATTACGACAATTGTCAAATGCTATCATTACCTACATATATTCGGCGATCAACGATTTTAGATTGTACTATTACCGAAAGTCTTTTATAAAGGGTTGAAAGGCTAATAGGTGAAGAAAAGAAAAGGTGATGAAGAATGGGTAAACTTCTAAAACCCATTAAAGACGTGGGAATAGTTGGTTATGGAGCTTACGTACCAATGTACAGAATAAGAAATGAAGAGATCGGGAGGGTTTGGGGAATATCAAATTTCCCAATTGAAGAAAAAGCCGTCCCAGGATTAGATGAAGATGCTATAACAATTGGAATAGAGGCTGCAAGGAATGCTTTAAAAAGAGCTAAAATAGATCCAAAGGATATAAGGGCCATTTGGTTTGGAAGTGAAAGTAAGCCTTATGCTGTAAAACCCTCATCAACGGTAATCGCCGAAGCCATCGGGGCAACACCAGATCTAGAAGCAGCAGACTTTGAATTCGCGTGCAAAGCTGGGACTGAAGCTCTTCAAGCAGCAATAGGGTTTGTAGCTTCAGGAATGGCTAAGTATGCAATGGCAATAGGGGCCGACACGGCCCAAGGAAGACCAGGAGATCATCTCGAATTCACAGCAGGAGCAGGGGGAGCAGCTTTTATAATCGGTGAAAAGAGTTCCGAAACAGTAGCATACTTTGAAGGTAGCTACTCCTATGTTACCGACACCCCTGACTTCTGGAGAAGACAACATGAGCATTATCCAAGGCATGGAAACAGATTTACGGGGGAACCAGCATACTTTCATCATGTAGTAACCGCGGCAAAAACCTTAATGGATGAGCTAGGGCTAACTCCAGAGGACTTTGACTACGCAGTATTCCACCAACCGAACGTTAAATTCCCACTCGTTGCGGCAAGGATGTTAGGTATACCAAAGGAGAAGGTGTTACCTGGACTTCTAAGTGGGAGGATAGGAAATACTTACAGTGGAGCAACAATGGTTGGAATCTCGGCCGTATTAGATATTGCAAAGCCAGGAGATAGGATCCTTTGGGTTTCCTTTGGTTCTGGAGCTGGAAGCGATGCGTTTAGCATAGTAGTCCAGGATGCTATTGAAGAGAAGAGAAACCTTGCACCGAAGGTTGAAGATTACATTAAGAGAAGGAAGGTTATCGATTATGCCCTATACGCTAAGGCGAGAAGGAAATACATCATATGAAGGGGTGGTTTAAATGAATAATAAGGTAATAATAGTTGGCGTTGGCATGACTCCCGTAGGGGAGCACTGGAGGACGTCACTTAGAGATCTGGCCGTTGAAGCAATTTTAAAGGCCATGGATGATGCCGGAATAGACAAAGTTGACTCTCTGTATGTAGGAAACATGGCATCAGGCTCATTCATAGAGCAGGAAAATCTTGGAGCCCTCATAGCGGACTGGGCAGGTTTAGGAAACATTCCCGCTGTTAAAATTGAAGCAGCTTGTGCCTCAGGTGGAGCTGCGGTTCAGGAGGGAGTTAAAGCAGTACTAAGCGGATTAGAGGATGTCGTCCTAGTAGTCGGCGTAGAGAAGATGACCGATGCCTGGCCAAGCGATGCCACAAGGTATTTAGCTTACGCAAGTGACGCAGAGTGGGAGCTTTTCCATGGGGTCAGCTTCGTCGCACTTAATGCATTAGTAATGAGGTATTACATGAATACTTATGGATATACAGAGGAAGATTTAGCCCTATTTGCAGTTAATGCTCACGCTAATGGGGCTAAGAATCCATATGCAATGTTTAAGAAGCCGATAACTGTTGAAACAGTCATGAAAAGCCCCTATATTGCAGATCCACTAAAGCTATTTGATGCATCTCCAGTTTGCGATGGGGCAGCGGCGGTAATAATAACAACTCCAGAGAAGGCGAAAGAACTGGGAGTTCCAAAGGATAAGTGGGTAGAAGTTGCAGGAATGGGAAGGGCTATAGATACAATAAACCTAGCAAACAGGGAGGATCTGTTAACGCTAAAAGCCGCAAAAATTGCAGCTGAGAAGGCCTATAAAATGGCCCACGTCGAGCCGAAGGATATAGACTTCTTTGAAGTCCACGATGCATTTACAATTATGGCCGCCCTTAGCTTAGAAGCCCTTGGAGTTGCCGAAAAGGGAAAGGGAGCTATGCTTGCTAAAGAGGGACAAATAGCCATAGATGGCGATTATCCAATACAAACGATGGGAGGATTAAAAGCTAGAGGACACCCAGTTGGAGCAACGGGAGTTTACCAAGCAGTTGAAGCTACCTTACAGCTCAGAGGAGAAGCTCCAAATGGTATTCAGGTTCCTGACGCTGAAGTAGGATTAACCCAAAACATAGGTGGAACGGGTTCAAATATAACCGTCACAATCTTCAGGAGGGTTTGAAATGGGGAAACCAATGCAGGTTTCCCGATATTGGAGACATTTTAAGGAGAAGTATAGGTTAATTGGAGGTAAATGTGAAAACGGACATGTTTTCTTCCCCAAGAGACCAGTCTGCCCGATTTGTGGCAGCAGAAACGTTGAGGATTTCGAATTCAGCGGTAAGGGGAAGGTTATAACATGGACGATAGTTAGAAATCCACCAAGTGGATTTGAATACTATAAACCCTACCCAATAGCACTAATACAGCTCGAAGAAGGCCCAATAGTCTTAGCCCAGCTAACTGACGTTGAGCCAGATGAAATAAAGGAAGGAATGGAAGTAGAGATGGTGACGAGAAAGATAGTTGAATTTAACGAAGATGGCATAATACTCTATGGTTACAAATTCAGACCAATTTTAAAATAGCCTTCCTTTTTTATTAATTTTTGATGAGCGTGCTGATTGTAACCCTCGGGAACGAAGTTATGGGAGATGATGGTGTAGGGATAAAAGTAGGTAAAATACTAAAAGAAAGAGGATATAGGGTAGAAGAGCTGGGTACGGATGTATTTTTACTTCAGCGAAGGTATAAGGGAGAAGATAGGGTAATAATAGTCGATGCGATACTTTCAGATGAGTCAGGAAAAGTCGTTCACTTAAAAGGGGAGGAGATATTTCAAAAGTTAAAAGCCGAAATAAGAAGTGCACATTTTATGGGAGCTATAGAAGGGCTGAGGTTGCTCATAGAATTAGATGAGAGATTGAGAAGAGCAGAGCTACACTTCATCGGGATTACAATAAGAGAAGAAAATATTAAACCAAACTTAGAGTTAAGCGAAGAAGCAAGAAAAGCAATTCCCAAAGCTCTAGAAGTTATAGAAAGGATAACGAGGGAGAAGTCATGAATATTATTATTCCTCTAACCTTTGGAATAGTAGTAGGATACCTTCTCAGAGGTAAGATAAGGCTGAATACTGAAATTCTCATGTCTGCTTCGATAATTATCCTGGTATTCTTAATGGGAATGAAAATTGGTAACGTTAAGATAAACACTGGTAGAGTAGCGATATACTCCATCCTACTTGCAACACTCACGATTGTAGGTAGCTTAGTATTTGCTAAAATTACATGGGAGGGGATAAAGTGAAGTTCACCATTCTAGTATTGATATCCCTTTCCATAGGTTTCATATTAGGTAAGCTTGGAATTAACCCTGGGAACTCTTATGAAGTATCCCTTTACATTTTAATATTCATAATAGGTCT